>JAYVUK010000071.1:0-169943 GCA_043787975.1 Bacteroidota bacterium | reverse complement strand
CGCTGAGTTGCAGAGAACGCTGAGAAATGATAAAATTGATACCCTCAGCGACCTCTGCTTCTCTATTATCTCTGCGTGAAACCAAAATGAACCACTACTCAAAAATCGCTTTGAAAAGAAAATTCAAAAATTTACCGACGAAAAAATCTTCCTTGAAACTGTAAACCGAAAAACTGTAAACTTTATCCGTTGTACTTGCCGAAAATCACGGAAGCATTATGTCCGCCGAATCCAAACGTGTTGCTCAATGCATTACGCACAGTCCGTTTGTGTGCTTTGTTAAAAGTGAAATTAAGTTTCGGATCAAAAGCAGGATCATCTGTAAAGTGATTAATGGTTGGTGGAACAATATCATGCATCACCGACATGATGGAAGCAATGGCTTCAATGGCACCGGCAGCTCCGAGCAAATGCCCGGTCATTGATTTTGTGGAACTGATGTTGAGCTTGTAAGCATCTTCACCGAACACACTTAGTATTGCTTTTGTTTCACTTACATCGCCCAACGGCGTTGAAGTTCCATGCACATTGATGTAATCAACATCAGAAGGTTTCAATTCTGCATCCTGCAAAACAGCACGCATCACATTCAGTGCGCCCAAACCTTCCGGGTGCGGAGCCGTGATGTGATGTGCATCTGCAGACATACCTCCGCCTTTCATCTCCGCATAAATTTTTGCTCCGCGCGCTTTTGCATGTTCATACTCTTCAAGAATGACACAGCCGGCACCTTCACCAAGAACAAACCCATCGCGGTCAACATCAAAAGGACGTGAGGCAGTTTTAGGAGAATCATTTCGCATGCTCAACGCCTGCAATGCATTGAACCCGCCAACTCCGGCTTCGGTGACAGATGCTTCAGAGCCTCCGCCTACTATCATATCTGCTTTTCCGAGACGGATGTAATTGAATGCATCAATCAACGCATTGGTTGCTGATGCACAAGCAGAAACAGTCGTGAAGTTCGGACCGCGCAATCCATACTTGATGGAAATGTGTCCCGAAGCGATGTCTGAAATAATTTTAGGAATAAAGAAAGGATTGAAGCGCGGAGTCCCATCACCTTTACCGAATTCGAGCACTTCTTCCTGAAATGTTCTTAATCCGCCGATCCCGGAACCCCAGATTACACCAATCCGATCGTGGTTTGCCTTTTCAAGATTGATTCCTGAATCGATGATGGCTTCATCGGCTACAGCCAATGCAAAATGAGAAAAGCGGTCGAGTTTGCGGGCTTCCTTTCGGTCAAAGTATTTGGTAACATCAAAACCTTTTACTTCACACGCAAAACGGGTTTTGAATTTGGAAGCGTCGAAAAGGGTGATCGCATCAGCACCACTCACACCATTGATTAATCCGTTCCAGTATTCCTGTACCGAATTTCCCAGTGGAGTAAGCGCACCAAGCCCTGTAACTACAACCCTCTTTAACTGCATCGCAAGAAAGTTTACTTCGCGTTCTTTTCAATGTATTCAACAGCCTGACCAACAGTCGCAATCTTTTCTGCCTGGTCATCAGGAATGGCAATGTTAAATTCCTTTTCAAATTCCATGATCAATTCAACGGTGTCAAGCGAATCCGCACCTAAATCGTTGGTGAAACTTGCTTCGTTGGTAACTTCTTTTTCATCAACACCTAATTTGTCAATGATGATGGCTTTCACTTTTGTAGCGATGTCTGACATGTTTGTAAACTGTTTTGTTGTGGTTAAATTTAATTTTTAAGGGTGCAAAGTAAAAATTAATGTGGTTAACTTCAAAATGTAATCGAAAAGGTTTTATTTTGAAGAATTGTCTAAAGGTAAATATTTTTGATTCCGTCAGGGCTTTTTAAAAAGCAATGAATGTATTAGCCAACGAAATACGAATCAGTACGAAACTACGAATATGGCTTTGTTCGTAGTTTCGTACTGATTCGTAATTCGTTGGCATCTTTGAGATACTGGTTTTCAGGGCGCGATACATATTCTTTGCGGATTCGTACATTCGCAATCGAAAAATCGGGATCATGTACAATCATTTATCGGGTCGTTTGATTGAAAAAAATCCGGCTTACATTATTATTGAATGTGGCGGAGTGGGATATTTTGTAAATATATCGCTCCAGACCTATTCAAAGATATCAGATAAGGAAGCCTGCAAAATTTTCACTTTTCTTCAAATAACAGAGGATGCTCATACGTTATACGGCTTCGTTGACGAGGATGAACGCAAACTCTTCCGCAATCTTATTTCAGTTTCAGGGATCGGATGCAACACAGCACGCATGATGTTGTCATCCATGTCATCCGTTGAAATACAGGAATGCATCGTAAATGAAGATGCAAAAAAACTACAGGCAATAAAAGGCATCGGTGAAAAGACGGCTTTACGTGCGATCCTGGAATTGAAGAACAAATTAAAGAAAGACGGTATTACACCTGCTGTCACATCGCACCTGAAAATAAAAAATGAGGCCATGAGCGCATTGCTTACATTGGGATTTACAAAGAATGCAGTAGATAAAACATTGGAAACGATTTTAAGATCCCAGGCAGCTGAATTAACGGTAGAAGAAATCATCAGGCAGGCATTAAAATCTCTTTGACCGTGAACAATCAGTATCAAGTAAAAAACTATTTTAGTGCCTTTGAAAAATATGTGGTGGAGAGAAAAACGAAGTAGTTTCCCGAATTTATTTCCCGGTAAAAAAAATTGACGCTTGAAAAATTTTATCAAATACTTTTTCGGGATTGGAATTAGTCTGTCGGTGCTCATTGCTCCCTGGGGAATGGGAAAACCTGCAAACAACATGGCTGAAACCACAGCAGCAGTAGTTGATTCCGACAGCCTGCGTTATCCTTTTCATGATCATCATGCCGATCCGTATTCCGGCTCCTACCATGATAACCCGTTGTACGGGCAGGATCCTTCGAACGTGAAAACAAATGTTGAATACGATCCTTCCAACAATCAATACAACATCAATCAAAACATCGGGAATCTTTTTTACCGGAATCCTTCTTACATGAGCTTTGATGAATTTGTGGATCATGAATTCAAAGAATCAACAAAGAACTACTGGCGGCAGCGAGCAGGTGAAGACGACAAGCTGAATAAAAAATTATTCGCGCCAAAGATCACCGTGAACAGTGTTATTTTCGATCGCATCTTCGGTGGAAATACCATTGACATTCGGCCGCAAGGATCAGCGGAATTAAAATTTGCTGTGAACGTTGCGAATACACAGAATCCAGCATTGCCTGAAACACAGCGTAAGGTCACCACATTCGACTTCAATGAAATTATCCAGATGAATGTGATCGCGAACATCGGGGACAAACTTAAACTCCAGGCAAACTACAACACGGGAGCTACGTTTGAGTTCGAAAATAAAATGAAACTCGAATACATCGGCTACGAAGATGATATCATCCGGAAGATTGAAGCCGGAAACGTAACACTTCCTCTAAACAGCCAGTTAATCCAGGGAAGCCAAAGTTTGTTCGGTATCAAAACACAATTGCAGTTCGGACGATTAATGGTGACGAGCGTATTCTCCCAGCAAAAAGGAAAATCATCCACCATCAATGTACAAGGCGGAGCGCAAACACAAACGTTCGACATCAAAGCAGATCAGTATGAAGCAAACAAACATTATTTCCTGTCACAATATTTCTACAACAATTATGACAATGCGCTTCATGATCTCAATCACATTTCTTCAGGCGTTAACATTACACGACTTGAAGTTTGGGTGACCAACATTGGCTCTGCCACGCAAACCAACAGGAATATCCTTGCCTTTTCTGACCTTGGAGAAAATATTCCTGATCCCACGCAGACTCTGATCATTGGGAACCCGGGTACACTTCCGCAGAATGCATCCAATAACTTACTAAACCCGGGAATACTTACCTCAACTCCTGACAGTTTAAGGACGATTGCAAACGTAAATGCTTTATTGGGTCCATTGGCAATTACAAATGAATTCAGGGAAAAGAAAAATTATGAAACCGTTACGCAGGCAAAACTTCTTTCACCGAACGAATATTATTTCAATCCGTTACTCGGTTTCATATCTCTGAATGTAGCGCTGAATGCAAACCAGGTGCTTGCTGTTGCTTTTGAATATTCGGTTAGCGGAACAACGTATCATGTAGGAGATCTTTCAACGGATGGAATTATCCAGGGAAACAAAGCACTCTTTGCCAAGCTGATTAAGAGCACCGACTTCAATCCGCATTCTTATACGTGGAACCTGATGATGAAAAATGTGTATTCATTGGGTGGTTATAACATTGACACAAAAGATTTTCGCCTGGATGTAGTTTACCAGGACGACCAGATCGGAACAAACATTAATTTCATTCCTGCCGGTCCTCCAACAGTGAAAGGAATTCCGTTGATCAAACTCCTTAACCTCGATCAGCTGAATACAAATAACGATCCCCAGCCGGATGGTTTGTTTGATATCGTTCGAGGAGTAACCATAAATCTGCAAAGCGGAAAAGTTATTTTTCCTGTTCGTGAACCATTCGGTGATTATCTCAGGTTGAAATTCGGCAGTGACCAAGCCACGGCCGATCACTATGTCTACGATGCGCTTTATGATTCAACAAAAACAAAAGCGCAACAGCAACCTGAAAAAAACAAATTCAGTCTGAAGGGTAAGTATCAGTCTGCTTCCGGTTCTGATATTCCTTTGAATGCAGTGAATGTTCCGCAAGGATCGGTGAAGGTTACAGCAGGCGGAGCAACGCTCGTGGAAAATGTAGACTATACAGTTGACTACAATCTTGGCCGCGTAAAAATTATCAACACGGGAATATTAAGTTCCAACACGCCAATCTCGATCAGTCTTGAAAGCAACTCGCTTTTCAATTTGCAAACCAAGACGATGATCGGAAGCCGTTTTGATTATTATATCAACAAAGATTTCAGTGTCGGCGGAACCATTTTGCATCTCAGCGAACGGCCGCTCACACAAAAAGTAAACATCGGTGATGAACCGATTTCAAATACGGTTTGGGGTGTTGACGGAACCTATCGCACCGATTCGCGCGTGCTTACAAAAGCGTTGGATTATTTACCTCTATACAATACAAAAGAAATTTCCAACATTACGCTAACCGGTGAGTTTGCACAATTAATTCCCGGGCATTCAAGCGCCATCGGATCTGCCGGTACTTCGTACATCGATGACTTTGAAGGAGCTGTTACACCACTTGATATTAAAAACCCGGGACAATGGTACCTCGCCAGTATTCCTCAAGGCCAGGGTAACTTATTTCCAGAAGCCAGCCTGAATGACAGCCTTCCATTGGGTTACAACCGCGCCAAGGTGGCTTGGTATTATATTGATCCGCTTTTTCAACATACAATTACAAACTCGACTCCGGCAAATATTACGGATGATGATATGAGTAATAATTTTGTGCGTGAAGTTCCGCAGACCGAAATTTTTCCGAATAAATCACAACCGAACGGACCTACTACAATTACCTGTATGAACGTGGCCTATTATCCTGAAGAACGCGGTCCGTATAATTACGATGTTGGGCCATCTACATACTCATCAGGATTGGACACGGCTACAGGACATCTGAGAAATCCTGCAAGTCGCTGGGGAGGTATCATGCGAAAACTGGAGACGAATGATTTTGAAGCGTCCAACATTGAGTACATTCAATTTTGGGTGATGGATCCTTTTACGAATGGAACACCGAACGATGGAACAGGCGGAGATTTATATTTTGATCTTGGCTCCATGTCGGAAGATATTCTACGCGACGGACAAAAAAGTTATGAAAATGGGTTGCCTTCAAACGTGAATACAACTGCTCCAACAGGTACTTCACAGTGGGGGAGATATCCAATCAATACATCTGTTACAAATGCATTTGACAACGACCCAAACAGTCGTGCACAGCAGGATGTTGGATTGGATGGATTGGGTGATAATGATGAACGTACATTTTTTGATACTCCATATTTGTCAAGACTTGCCGCGACTTTCGGGGGAACAGGCTCTGTTCCGTATCAAAATGCTTTGGGGGATCCCTCTGCTGATGATTACTCATATTATCAATCGAACACGTACAATAACGCAAACGCAAAACCATTGGACCGTTATAAAAAATACAACGGTACCGAAGGAAATTCTCCGGCTCCTCCCGTGGTGGATGGTTACAATGCCACAGGCACCAACCTTCCTGATGCAGAGGACATCAACAAAGACAATAACATGCGTACCGGTGAAGAGTATTTCCAGTACAAAGTTCACCTGAGGCCTGATATGATTGTTGGTCAAAATTACGTGACCGATATGATTGAATCTTCTGTCAATTATACAAACGGAACATCCGGACATGTGAAATGGTACCAGTTTAAAATTCCCATCCAGGAGCCTACACAGGTCATTAACGGAATAGAAAATTTTAACAACATCGAATTCATCCGCATGTTTATGAAAGGATTTGATTCCCCTATCATTTGCCGGTTTGCAAAACTTGAATTGCTGAGAGGTGAATGGAGAAAATACAACGCATCACTTCTTCAACCCGGAGAATACAGCCCGATACCTGAATTTCCGGGTGACACACATTTTGATATTGCTTCTGTAAGCATTGAAGAAAACGGCAGCCGTGAACCCATTCCGTATGTGCTTCCTCCCGGCATTGAAAAAGAGCGTGATATTTCTACCACGCAATTATCCACTTTGAATGAGCAATCATTATCGCTGAAAGTTTGCAACCTGCATGATGGAGATGCACGGGCAGCATATAAAACCACGCAGGTGGATGTTCGAGCATACAAGAAACTCAAAATGTACATCCATGCAGAATCACTCGAAGGAAGCGATGCATTGCAGAATGGAGACCTCACTTGCTTTTTAAGATTAGGAAGCGACTTCAACGATAATTATTACGAATACGAGATTCCGTTAACCATCACACCTTTCGGAACAACAGATCCAAGTGTGATTTGGCCGGAAGCAAACAACATGGAGATTTCACTGGATGATCTCGTAAATGCAAAGCTTACGCGAAACAATGCAATCGCTGCAGGAGTTACTTCCTTAGTTGCTGATTACCATGTTCCCGGAACACGAATTACTATCAAAGGAACTCCCAACCTGAGTAATGTGCGCGCGATTATGATCGGTATCCGAAATCCGCAATCAGCAACACCCGGTTCAGGACCGAAACGATGCGGCGAAATTTGGGTAAACGAATTGCGTTTGTCCGATTTTGATGAGCAGGGAGGATGGGCTGCAACAGCACGTATGACAACCAAACTTGCAGATCTCGGAACCATGACGTTGGCAGGATTTCATAGCACTGCCGGATGGGGAAGTATTGAAAAGAGAGTAAGCGAGCGGGATAAATTTGATAAAAGCTCCTACGATTTTTCCACCTCGTTGGAGTTGGGAAAATTTCTTCCGGAAAAAACCGGTATTAAAATTCCGATGTTCTTCGGGTATTCTGAAACAGTCATCACACCTCAATACAACCCGTTAGATCCTGATGTATTGCTGACACAGGCTTTAAATGCTGCTCCAGATGCTACAGCACAAGATGTGATAAAAAAGAACGCGCAAGATTACACCGAACGAAAAAGCATCAATTTCACCAATGTAAAAAAGAGCAAGGTCGGGGCGAACAGAAAATCGCATGTGTACGATGTAGAGAACCTGAACTTCTCGTATGCCTACACCGAACAATACCAACGCAACCAGGATGTCTCAAGAAGTTTTGCAAAAACACACCAGGCTTCTTTGGGTTATAACTTTAACGCATCTCCTAAACCCGTTACACCTTTTGCAAAAGTGAAGTCGCTCAATTCGCCCTTGCTGAAGTTGGTGAAGGATTTTAATTTTTATACTTCTCCGAATCAGTTATCGTTTCTCGCAAGCCTTGACCGAACCTACTCTGAAACTACTGTTCGTGATAACAGCGGACTTGGATTTCCGGTTGAAACAACCTATGCAAAAACATACATGATGAGGCGTAAGTACGGGTTGAAATATGATTTCACAAAATCACTCAAGTTTGATTTTGATGCCCTTGCAGAAGCTGCCATTGATGAACCGCTTGGCAAAATTGATGGTGACAAAGGTGATACGATCATTCGACATATATTAGAGCTGGGCCGCCTGAAAACTTATCATCACGGCGCACGAGTGACATACAATGTTCCGCTGAGTAAACTTCCGATTACAGACTGGATTACTGCGAATGTTTCTTACATGGGTGATTATACTTGGGTGGCGGGACCATTGAGTATCGACTCAATTACACATCAGTCCGTTGTGAATCCGGGCGTTGGAAATAACATTCAGAATTCGCGGAGCATAACCATCAATCCTAGTTTCAACATGATTACGTTGTACAATAAGATTCCTTATTTCAAAAAGATAAACCAGGAAGCAAACAAACCGAAACCCGACAAATCAAAACAGCCCAAACCGGCTCCGGGCGCTGTAAAAGATTCAACCATAAAAAAAACGCCCAATGCGTTTGAACCCATCTTTAAAGGTTTCGCGAATGTGTTGATGAGTTTAAAAACGGTTTCATTCTCGTACACTGAAACGGAAGGTACATCACTTCCCGGTTTTTATGGAAGACCTGATTTTCTCGGAAATGATTTCAACTATCATTTTCCGAATAGCGGAGTCGGTTCTCCGAATTCCACTGCGCCGGGCTGGGGATATGTTTCGGGTCTGCAACAGGATCGGGTTACCATTTTAACTACGGCAGCAAATAACCAATGGCTGACAACGGACACGACACTGAATACACAATTCACGAACACATTGTTACGAAACTTTAGTGGAAGAGCGACCATTGAGCCGTTTAAAGATTTCAAAATTGAAGTAACAGCAACGAGGAATTACTCAATTTCGCACAGTGAATATTACAGGTATAGTGTACCGAATCATGACTTTGTAAGTTTTAGCCCGACTGAAACAGGAAACTTCAGCATGTCTTACCTTACAATCAATACAGCTTTTGTCCCTGACCAGCCTGACTACAGCAATGCAAACTTTAAAAATTTCAGTGCTTACAGAAAAGAATTCTCGCATATTTTGGCTGCACAAAATCCTAATCTAGTTCCCAATTATAATTATGCAAACGGACCATTGGATTCGGCCGGTTACAATATAGGATACGGCGCTACACAACAGGAAGTGTTGACGTATGCTTTTCTTGCTGCATATTCCGGCAAAACACCATCTGCATCACTCACCAATACGTTCCCAAAAACTCCGTTGCCAAATTGGAGATTAGATTATAAAGGTCTTTCCAAAATGAAATGGGCGCAAAAATATTTTCAATCGGTTAGTCTTACGCACGGCTACCGTTCTTCTTACAATGTGAATTCATTTCTGCTGAACCAGGATTACAGTAGGAATAGTAACTTCTCAGCCACGGCAGACACCATTCATAACTTTATTCCTCAATACACCATTTCACAAGTTACCATCACCGAGCAATTCGCGCCTTTGCTGGGAATTGAAATGGTCTGGAAAAACAGTTTGCAGACACGCTTTGAATACAAACGCGACCGTACGTTATCCTTTGCTTATTCAAACATCCAGGTCACAGAAATCAGGGGAACTGAATATACGATCGGCCTCGGTTATAAAATCAAAAAATTCACTTTACCGTTTGTCCGAACTGCCGGAGGAAAGAAAAAGTTATCAAACGATTTAAACCTGAGAGCGGATTTCAGCTTACGCGATAGCCGAACCATTCTTCGTAAATTAATTGAAAGAACAAATCAGCCAAGTGCAGGAACAAAAACGCTTTCCTATAAATTTTCTGCTGATTACGCCATCAACGAACGCTTCAACATAAAAGCCTTTTACGATTACACAGGTAACGAGCCGTTTGTTTCCTCTTCCTACCCGAACTCAAATGTAAATGCCGGATTCAGCTTGCGGTTTACATTAGCTCAATAATCCGTACTAGTTCATTTTAAATTATTGAGATTCCTCGCTTCGCTCGGAATGAACGAAGCGAGGAATCTCAATAATTCAAACGAACCCATTGCGCAATAAACAACAGGTCGTTTGTGTTTCATTGAATCATGTATATTTGAACCAAAATTTAATCGTATGAATTTTCCTGATAATCTCCGGTATACAAAAGACCATGAATGGGTTAAAGTCGAAGGCAACGAAGCAGTGATCGGCATCACGGAATTCGCTCAAAGTGAATTGGGCGACATCGTGTATGTTGACATTGAAACAGCCGGCGAAACATTGGAAGCAGAAGCGGTGTTCGGAACTGTGGAAGCCGTAAAAACAGTGTCCGATCTTTTTATGCCTGTCGCAGCGAAAGTTCTTTCCGTGAATAAAAATCTTGTCACCAACCCTGCTGTAGTAAATAAAGATCCTTACGGAGAAGGCTGGATGATACGTATTGAACCTGCTGATGTATCAGCCATTGATTCGCTTCTTTCTGCGGCTGACTACCGGAAGATGGTTGGCGTGTAACCCGTTCCAAAAAATGTTTTTCAAATCCCTGCTCCCCGCTTTTCTTTGGGCGCTTTTCATCCTGATCATTTGCGGAATTCCGGGTCACCGGCTTCCTCGTGTAGATTTTTTGCAGTGGTTGAAACCCGATAAACTGGTGCATCTTTTTGTGTATGCAACATTGTGTTTCCTGCTCATCCGCGGATTTACGAAACAGGAATCCGTCACTTTTTTCAAGGCCAGTCCAAAACTATGGGCGATTATTTTCAGTATCTGCTATGGAATTTTGATAGAGTTTTTGCAGGAATATATTTTCATCGACCGCAACGGTGATGTGTTTGACGCACTCGCAAATTCACTGGGCGCTTTTATCGGGATGTGGAGTTTTTATTTTATCCGAAAAAAAAGTACCGTTAGAGACTCCTCCTCGACTTAAATTTTTCTTGCTAACTTTCGATACTTATGAAGCACAAAATTATTGTAGGAATTACTGGTGCGAGCGGTGCCATCTATGCGAAACTCCTCGTTGAAAAACTTACCCTTCTTAGCGAGCAAATAGACGATGTTGGAATCGTGATGTCCGACAATGCACAAGCTGTCTGGAAATATGAGTTAAGCAATTCTGATTACGAAAAAATTCCTTTTCGCATATACAAACGGGACGATTTCTTTGCTCCCTTTGCCTCCGGCTCTGCGCGATACAATACCATGATTATTTGCCCCTGCTCCATGGGAACCCTCGCGCGTATTGCTTCAGGAATTTCAAACGATCTCATTTCACGGGCTGCTGATGTAGTTCTCAAAGAGAGGCGAAAACTCATCCTTGTTTTGCGTGATACACCACTGAGTCTCATTCATATCAACAACATGAAAACAGTGAGCGAAGCCGGTGGAATTATTTGTCCTGCTTCACCCTCCTACTATTCAAAACCAGCCACCATTGAGCAACTTGCAGCAACCGTTGTTGACCGTGTCATTGACCTGGCAGGGCTGAAACAGGATTCTTTTCGCTGGAATGAAAAATAAAGGGATTGAAAATTAAACGGTTGAAAAAGGATGTAAGGCATGCAATAATTTCTCTTGACACGCGTTTGGAGGAATGTTACTTTAGCACTTCCAAAAACTAAAACCTTAAAAATATGTTCGAATACACTAAGCAGATTCTTACCAAGGTTAGTTTTGATAAAACCCTTTTCAGAAAAGAACTTACCAAAGCCGTACGATTTTTAAAGAAGGATGAAAAACGATTATTAAAGATTTGGTGCGTGGCTACGTTTGCCGCTTATTACAACATTGTGATTGACGTATTCAGAAAGCTTTCTTAATTCAAAAAGCAACTATTTTTTTCAGCCTGTTCAAACAGGCTTCGAATTTTCCAAACCATCATCTTTCCTTTTATCCTCCACCTATGATTCCTTTTATCATAGTATCTTTGCACGCAAATTAACTGTATGCACCGTCCGAGTTTTGATGAAATATATATGGAACTGGCGCAAAATCTTGCTCCAAAATCGCATTGCGTAAAAATAAAAGTGGGAGCAGTACTTACCAAGGATACCCGCATTGTTTCATTGGGCTACAACGGTCCTCCCGCAGGTACCAATAATTGCGATGAAGAGTGGCCGCAAACAGGTTGTCCGCGCGACAGCAAAGGAAGTTGTTCGCTTGCGCTTCATGCAGAACAGAATGCAATCTTGTATGCATCTAAAAACAATGTAGCCATTGAGGGATGTACACTGTATGTGACGCTCTCTCCGTGTCTTGCCTGCGCCCGCGTGATCTACACATTAGGTATTAAAAAAGTGTATTACCTCAATTCATACGCACAGTACAAAGGTATTCCTGCCGATGAAGGTGTTGACTTCTTAAAAAAATTCGGAGTTGATGTCGAACAATTCCAATTTAACAAAGAAGCAGCCGTTCTGTAGATTGTTTTGAATCCGGGAAACCTTTTCCTGCTTCCTTAGTACATAGATAATCAAAAAAAAATCTGGTGAATAAATATAAAGCCTGGTTGCCGTTTCTTTTTGCAAGCGTGCTTGTTGTCGGAATTTATGTCGGTATGAAAATGAAAGCCCCGTTCAATAACGCGGGCAATATTTTCTCTCTCAGGACAAACCAGTTCAACAAGATCAACGATGTGGTGAATTACATCAACCAGGAATATGTTGATACGGTGAATCAAAAGAAGCTGGTGGAAAATACCATTGAAGGGATGCTGCATACCCTCGATCCGCATTCTGCTTACATTCCTGCCGACGAGCTCCAGGCGATGAACGAACCGCTGGAAGGAAACTTTGAAGGCATCGGCATTGAATTTCATGTGCAGAGTGATACCATCATGGTTGTATCTGCAATTGCGGGCGGACCGTCGGAACAGCTCGGCATCCGTTCCGGTGATCGTATTGTAAAAGTGGATGGAAAAAATGTCGCGGGCATCAACATCACGAACCTGCAGGTTACTCAATCGCTTCGCGGAGCAAGCGGAAGCAAAGTAAACGTGAGCATTTTAAGAAGAGGGAATGAAAAGCTCATTGACTACACGATCACGCGTGGTAAAATTCCGATTTACAGCGTGGATGTGTCGTACATGCTCGACGCCAACACAGGTTACATCAAGGTCAGTCATTTCGCCGAACGTACCTACGATGAGTACATCGATGGATTCATGAAGCTGAAAAAACTCGGCATGAAAAATCTCGTCCTTGATCTCCGTGGAAATCCCGGTGGTTATTTGCGAACAGCCATCCAGATCGCCGATGAATTTCTTCCTGATAAAAAATTGATTGTGTACACGGAAGGTCGTTCGCGTCCGCGTGAAACCTACAATGCAACCTCACGCGGATTTTTTGAAGAAGGAGCTTTGGTGGTGTTGGTTGATGAAGGCAGCGCGTCCGCCAGTGAAATTGTTGCCGGTGCTTTGCAGGACCAGGACCGGGCAACCATTATCGGAAGAAGATCGTTCGGCAAAGGGCTCGTACAAGAGCAAAGTAATTTTCCTGATGGTTCTGCTATTCGCCTGACAATTGCGCGCTATTATACACCAACGGGAAGATGTATTCAGAAACCTTATCTCGATGGCTTTGAAGAATACCAGAATGAATTGATGGACCGGATGAAAAAAGGTGAGTTTGAAAATACCGACAGCATTCACTTTACGGATTCATTGAAATATAAAACTCCCGCCGGAAAAATTGTTTATGGTGGTGGAGGCATTATGCCCGATGTGTTTGTACCGCTTGATACAACAGGAGGTTCGCAATTCTATACAAATGCCAGCAGCAAAGGATTGGTGACGGAGTTTGCATACAGCTACCTCGACCAGAACCGTAAATCATTTGAAAAATATAAATCATTTGAAGAGTTTAACAAAAAATTTTCAGTAAACGATGAGCTCTATCGTGAGTTCGAAAACTATACGCTGAAGAATGGAGTTGCGAAAGATGAAAAGGGTGAAAAAATTTCTTCATCCATCATTCGCATCCAATTGAAAGCGCTGATCGCACGACAGATCTGGAAAAACGATGGCTTCTACCCTGTCATTCACCAGGCGGATGTTACATTAAAAAAAGCACTGCTGATGATTGGCCGGCACGAAGTGGCATCGAAGTAAGCAGCAACTATTTAATTTGTAATTTTGTTGTCACTTATAATCATTCTCTAACTTCTTAATCTACTAACATCATGGCATTTCAACTTCCTCCACTTCCGTATGCATTCAATGCATTGGAACCTCATATTGATGCACGCACCATGGAAATTCATCATGGGAAACATCATACTGCATACGTAACCAACCTCAATGCAGCCATTGCAACTACCGATGCTGATAAAATGAGCATCGAAGATCTTTGCAAGAACATTTCAAAGTACGGTCCACCGGTTCGCAACAACGGCGGCGGCCATTACAACCATTCTTTATTCTGGACACTAATGACGCCGGGAGGAAGCAAAGCCCCGGCAGGAGTTCTTGCCGATGCCATCTCCTCTTCGTTTGGAAATTTCGATGAGTTCAAAAGTAAATTTGCTGCAGCAGGAACCACACGCTTCGGCAGCGGATGGGCCTGGTTGGTGATGAATGACGGCAAACTTGCCATTGGTTCGACCCCGAACCAGGACAATCCGTTAATGGATATTTCTGATGTAAAAGGAACTCCGCTGCTTGGTCTTGATGTATGGGAACATGCTTACTACTTAAACTACCAGAACCGCAGACCTGATTACATTACAGCCTGGTGGAATGTTGTAAACTGGGATGAAGTTGGAAAAAGATTTTCCGCTGCGAAATAATAATTCAGCACTTTTATCTTAAAACCTCGCTTTCCGGCGAGGTTTTTTTGTGAAAATGTTTTTTTTGATCTCCTTTATATTGGTGCCCGACCAATTGTCATCCTGAAATAAGCTGTGTAAGATTCCTCACTTCGTTCGGAATGACAGAGATAGTTTTGGGTTTGAGTGGGAGAGAAAAGAAGGGCGCTTTGCGCCCTTCTTTTCTCTCCATTTCTGCATTAGCAAATATTGTCATTCCGAACAAAGTGAGGAATCCATTTACCAAAGTAAAACTGCTTTGCACACCAAAACACGAACCTGCAGAAATATCGTTCAGGTAAGAAAGATAAAAGCAAGGATAAACATGAGAATCATGATGAGTAAAGCCCATAAATCTGCCGGGAAATAGTCTTTATAATTCCGGTAAAGATATTGGATCAACTCCTTCAGACGTTTCATTTCAAGGCAATAGTAGGAATTGTTTTTCAAGGATGAGTTGCTCCCAAAATAGCCGGCAAAAATTCTATTCACCCGCTAACAAATATTCCTTTTTGCCGTATCAATCTCATACATTTTCTTACCCAAACAAAATTTCCATCTCCGGGGTTTCGTTAAACACATCAAATGAGCAAGTCGGTTATCAATTTACTGAAACGTATGCTGAAAATTTCAGGCATTGTTGTTTTATCTTTTTTGTTGCTTGGAGTCATCATCAGTGCATTTTACGGAGACGAAATAAAACGCATGATGCTTGACGAGATCAATAAAAATGTAAATACAGAAATCAACATCAGCCAATTCAATTTTTCAGTGCTTCGTCATTTTCCGTATGCATCCGTGGATATGAAATACGTAACCGCAAAAGAGGTAACTGATAAAAAAGAAAAAGACACCTTGCTGTATGCTGAACATGTTTCATTGCTCTTCAACATAACAACCATTTTTGACAAAGACATTGCTGTACGGAAAATTGTTGTGAAAGACGGAAAACTGAATGTGAGAATTGATGCCTCCGGAAAAAACAATTATCATTTCTGGAAATCAACTGCTGATTCAGGTTCTGCTTCTGTTATCGACCTGAAAAAAATTGTATTGGATCATGTACAAGTGAGCTATGTTGATCTGCGCAACGACCAGGATTATCTTCTCAACGCAAAAGATGCAGAGTTGTCAGGAAAATTTTCAGGAGATGAATTTGTTTTGAAGACAAAAGCGAACTTATTGGTTAACCATTTCTTAGTGGGACCTACCAACTATGTTTCTGAAAAAGAAATCCGGGTTAACTCTGAGTTAAAAGTCAATAACAAAACCAACGAATATACATTCGACAAGAGCCAGGTTCGAATGAATGATCTTGCATTTGAAATAAAAGGAAATGTGATTTCATTACCAAAAACAACCCGTCTCGGCTTAACGATTGATGCCCATGAAGCGAAGATCGAATCGTTCATGACTGCGTTACCAGTTGTCTACAGAAAATCTTTTGCAACGAATTTTGTAACGAAAGGAAAAGTATCGCTCACCATCAACATTAAAGGCAATGAAGATGCAACCCATATTCCGGATGTTGCCATCAATTTCTCCATCAAAGACGGAAAAATTTCTCCGAAAACAAATGATGTTACGCTGGAAAAATTAGTAGCGACCGGAACATTCCGCAATCATTCATCGGCAAAAACAAATGTCCTCGAAATTCCATCTCTCAGCGCGGTACTTGGCGGAAGAACGATTCATGCTGAACTTAAAATAGAAGATTTCACCAACCCTTTTCTTACACTTCATGCTGTGACGGACCTTGACCTGAGTCACCTGAACCATTTCATGAAACTCGACACACTTGAAACACTTTCCGGTGATCTTGGGCTGAATGTTTCGTTCGCAGGAAAAATAAAAGACCTGCCACGATACAATTCCAATACACTTTACAAGGTAAAAGCATCCGGAGATATTGTGTTGAAAGATGTTGCATTCAAGCTGAAACGAAATCCGTTGGAGTTTAAAAACATCAACGGAAATTTTTCTTTACATGATAACAACGTACATGTTTCTTCATTGAAAGGAAGTGTCTCTTCCAGTGATTTTCAACTAAATGGAGTGTTTAGGAATTTTCTCACCTACCTGCTAATTGCCGGTCAGGAAGCAGAGGTGGATGCAAAACTGACTTCTTCTGTTATTGATCTCGATGAGTTACTTACCAACAAATCTGTAACTGCTGAAAACGATACAACTTACAAGTTGAAATTCAATCCGAGGCTGGTGTGCAGGCTGAATGTTGAAATCGGGAAACTTCACTTCAGGAAATTTGCAGCTACGCAAATGAAGGGTGCAATTCATTTATCCAACCAGGTTATTGCAGGAAAAGATCTCAGTTTTTCTTCGATGAACGGAACAGTCATGATGGATGCTTCCATCAATGCTTCGCGAAAGGACAGTGTGATTATTTCTTGTAATGCAGCCTGTTCAAAGCTTGACATTACACAACTGTTTTATGAGATGGAAAATTTTGATCAGTCGACCCTGACCGACAAAAATGTGAAAGGGAAAATCAGCGCGAATCTTCAATTCAAATCATCGTGGACAACTGATTTGGACATCAATTCAAAAAGTGTTGTTTCCACATGCGACATTACCATCGATAACGGCGAACTGAATGATTTCAAACCCATCCTTGCGCTTTCAAAATATTTAAAGCTTGCCGATTTAAAACACATCAACTTTTCGACACTGAAAAATCAAATCAAAATCTCCAACCGGAAAATTTTTATTCCGGATATGGAAATCAAATCAAGTGCGCTTAACCTTACAGGATCTGGTACGCATGATTTCGACAACATGATCGATTACAAGTTACAACTGTTACTCAGCGACATGCTTGGTAAAAAAATGAAAGATCAGAATACGGAATTCGGACAAGTTGAAGATGATGGACTGGGAAGAACAAAATTGTACCTCACCATGAAAGGAATTGTGGATGATCCGAAATTCAGTTACGATAAGAAAGGTGTGGCCGAAAAAATAAAAACTGAAATAAAAACCGAAAAGCAAAATTTGAAAAACCTTTTAAGCGCTGAATTCGGTTCTAAGAAAAAAGATTCTCCATCTTCCCAGGTTCAGAAAAAGAAGAAGGATGAGATGCAGGTTGACTGGAACGAGAAATAATATGTGACGGTAGTATCTCATTTTGAATACCACAGAAGTTCCAACTAATTACGAATAAGTACGAAACTACGAATTAGCCGATATTCGTAGTTTCGTACTTATTTGTAATTCGATGATCTCCCTTTCATTAGAATTTTTTTAACACCTTAGCGTTTTCTTTCACAGGAGGATTCTGCTTGAATATTTATACGCAAAAACAACGCTGGAAAATTTTATTGCTCATCGCCGCTCTTTTGATCTGCGCGGCCTCGCTTTGGTACACCAACAAGCTGGTCAAAAGTTTAGCCGAAGAAGAGCGCAAAAAAATTGAACTCTGGGCGGAGGCAACTAAAAAACTTGCTGACATCAACGATATCACGACTGATTTGAATTTTCTTTCCAACGTGATCGGCAACAACACGACCATTCCTGTCATTCTTGCTGACAGCAAAGGTGGGATGATTTCTTATCGTAATCTTGATTCGCTCAAAGCTCTTCAACCGGAATATATCAAAGAACAAATTGTGTTAATGCAATCGCAACACGAACCGATTGAAATTTTTTTAACAGGAGGAAATAAAAATCAAATTCTGTATAAAGACTCGATTCTTTTAACCAAGCTACGTTATTATCCATATTTCCAGCTAGCAGTCATCGCGCTTTTTTTGATCGTCTCGTATCTCGCTTTCAGCAGCTCACGCAAAGCGGAACAAAACCAGGTGTGGGTTGGAATGGCAAAGGAAACCGCGCATCAACTTGGAACTCCGCTTTCATCATTGATTGCCTGGCTTGAATTTTTAAAGTTGAAAGGAACCGATCCATCGTACACCAGTGAAATTGAAAAAGACATTTTGCGGTTACAAACCATCACCGAACGCTTTTCAAAAATAGGCTCCGCTCCTGCTTTGCAAAAAGAAAATGTTCAACAGGTTTTACAACATTCCGTTGACTATATTAAAACAAGAACTTCGGATAAAGTTATTTTTTCCATTACAGATACCGAAAAAAATATTGTACTCGCACCGATGAATATTCCGTTGTTTGAATGGGTGATTGAAAACATTTTAAAGAATTCCATTGATGCGATGAATGGTTTAGGAGAAATTAAAATGACCATCACCGACCAGCACCAATTTGTCTATATTGATATTTCCGATACGGGAAAAGGAATCGCGAAGAGCTCCCATAAAACTATTTTCAAACCCGGCTACACGACAAAAAAACGTGGGTGGGGACTTGGGCTTTCGTTGAGCAAGCGCATTATTGAAGATTATCATGACGGGCAAATTTTTGTAAAAAATTCAGAGACTAATAAAGGTTCTACTTTCAGAATCGTTTTAAAAAAATAATGAGTGGCATTTATATTCACATTCCTTTCTGTAAACAAGCCTGCCACTATTGCGACTTTCACTTTTCTGTATCGCTGAATAAAAAAGATGCATTTATTAAAGCTCTTCTGGAAGAAATAAAATTACAAAAATATTATTTTCAACCACTGCCAACTGCTGACTGCCAACTGTCGACTATTTACTTCGGCGGTGGAACTCCATCCTTGCTTTCAGGAGATGAAATAAAAAAAATACTTAGTGAGATTTCTAAACATCACGAATTAAAAAAAAACATGGAGATCACGCTGGAAGCAAATCCTGATGATCTTACAAAAGAAAAATTAATCGCCCTGAAGGAAGCCGGCATCAACCGACTTAGTATCGGCATCCAAAGTTTTTTTGATGACGATTTAAAATTTATGAATCGCGCTCACAATTCCATGCAAGCTCATGAATCTGTAAAAGCTGCTCAGGATGCAGGATTCACCAACATCACCATTGATTTAATTTACGGAACACCGACACTTTCAAATGAACAATGGCTGAAAAATCTTGAAACTGCTTTTGGGTTGGATATTCCACATCTTTCCTGTTATGCTTTAACCGTGGAACCAAAAACAGCGTTGGCACAGTTTATCAAAAAAGGAAAAGTTCCTGCTGTAGAAGAAGCAAAATCTGCGGAGCAATTTGAATTGCTGATACAGGCTGCAACAGATCACGGTTTTGAACAATACGAGATTTCCAACTTCGCTAAAGACAATAGGTATTCACAACACAATACAAACTACTGGCGAAATGAAAAATACCTCGGCTTAGGACCTTCTGCACATTCTTACAATGGTGTTTCACGTCAATGGAATATCGCAAATAATTCAGTCTACATAAAATCGCTGGATGAAAATAAAATCCCTTCTGAAATCGAAGAGCTAACGACAATACAACGATACAATGAATACATCCTTACTTCACTGCGAACGATGTGGGGAAGCAACATTGAATTAATCGCGGAAAATTTTGAAAAAAATCTTGCTGAATATTTTTTAAAATGTGTTGCTCAATTTATTACCAACGGTTGGATTGAAAAAAAAGAAGGTACTTATGTATTAACAAGAAAAGGGAAATTTTTCGCTGATAAAATCGCGATGGAATTGTTTCATTCTTAAACTTATAATACCGCCACGTGTTTCAACCTGTCGGAAAAGCATTTTAATTTTTTCTATCTTTCTGCGACAACATGGAAACCCGACAAGTGGAAAAATTCATCGTACTCCTTTTTCTGATGACTTCAAACTTGCTTTATGCTCAAAAAGATTCCCTTGTGCATCATCAAATTGTTTTATCCCTCGGTGGAGGAGTAGCTATACCAACCGGCAATTTTTCAACTTATGCTGAAAAGAATACACCTTACTCGTCACCAACTAATATTGCAGGTAGCGCAGAAATTCGAATAATTGGAAAAGTTCAAGGCAGCTATTTTATTTCAAAAAAATTTGGAGTAACATGTATTTTATATTCTGCAAGTAATCCAACGGAGCATTTATCTAAAGATTCTCTATTTCCTCAATATCCCTATCCGGGTTTGGGTGCCCCTCAGTCCTATGCTACTTCATATTTATACAATGCTAAAAATTGGTATTCATCAGGTATCTTGTTGGGTTGCACAATGTCATTCAATGCCGATTTTGTGACTTTCAATTTAAGATTGTCAGGCGGATACCAGCAGACCCGATCACCTGAAATTCAGATTGATGAAACCGGATATACTACAGGAGGAATATTACACTATCCGTCTTATACTTATGTGCGTAAAATAACTCAGTCCGAAAAATCAGATATGGTTTGTGTTTGGGTTCAGGGCTTGATTTTACAGTTCCTCTAAAGAATCGTATCAACGCTATTATTTCTGCTGACTTCTTATTTACTGAAAAAATGTTCTTTGATAACAGCATAGATTATATTACGGATTATGTTGAAAGGGCACCTGCTGCTGCACATACGCAAAGTGAAAAAGTAATTTCTTCTTCCTTGAATAAAAACATCGCTTTGCTTTGTTTTACTGCCGGAATAAGTTATCAAATAAAATAATCCTAATAAAAATTCTTCTACCAGAGGTCCGTAAAAAATACCTATCAATTGATTTGCCGAAAATTAATACTTTTACGAGCCAGAAAAAGTAAAACCTAACGTGTATGAAAAAGTTAAATTCAATTTATGTAGTCGAAGACGATGCAGCAGCAAGAACGATGATGCTGGATTTCTTAGGGCAATATAAAGATGTTAAACTGAAAGGATTCATCACCGGCGAAGCCTGCATCGGTGAAATAGTGCACAGTCAAATGCATCCTGACCTGATTTTGATGGATTATTTTTTGGAGGCGTCTCTCGCTGCCAAATACCACGGGCTTGACACCCTGGTGAAAATCAAAGAGATTAGTCCGGAAACGCGTGTCATCATGTTCACCTCCGTTGATGACGAGGACATAATCAAACTTGCAAAAGAAAAAGGTGCTTCCGATTATGTCATCAAAAATCAAAAAGGTTTTGAGGCCATCAAAAGTATCATCGACAGCAGTTATAAACTAAGTTAAGGAAAAATTTCGACTGTTTGTAATGCTGTAGGCTGTTTCTACCCGGCAGCAGCGGAATCATTTTTTCCCGGCAACCACAATTACCACTTCTCCCTTTACCGTCTTCAATTTAAAATAGTCACACACTTCCGTGAGTGTTCCTCTTTTTGTTTCCTCAAACATTTTTGTCAGCTCCCTGGAAACACTTGCCGGACGGTCGCTTCCAAAGACTTCAGAAAACTGTTCCAGCGTTTTTACCAGGCGAAAAGGTGATTCATAAAATACCATCGTGCGTTCTTCTTCTTTCAGTTCCTGCAATCGTGTGGCACGTCCTTTTTTTTGAGGAAGGAATCCTTCGAAACAAAAACGCTCGCTTGGCAACCCTGAATTAACAAGAGCAGGAACAAAAGCCGTAGCTCCCGGCAAACATTCCACTTCCACTCCTTGCTTGATGCATTCGCGCACAATTAAAAATCCGGGGTCAGAAATTCCGGGAGTGCCTGCATCGGTGATCAATGCAATTTTTTCTCCGCTGGAAATACGTTCGACCATATCAACCACCACTTTGTGTTCGTTATGCTGGTGATACGAGCGAACCTGTTTGTCAATAGAAAAATGGTTCAATAATACGCGGCTTGTTCGCGTGTCTTCCGCAAGCACGTAATCCACTTCTTTTAAAATGCGAAGTGCGCGAAGGGTAATGTCCTCCAGGTTTCCAATCGGGGTTGGAACAAGAAATAATTTTCCCGGCATACTAAATTATGTGTAATTATTTTTTGTTTTCCAATTCCTTCAACGTCATCCACGCCATCAAGCCCATTCCTGTTTCAAGCGCAGTTTCATCAATATCAAAAGTGGATGTATGAACAGATGATGTGATTCCTCTTTTTTCATTGCGAACTCCCAGCCGGTAAAAGCAGGCAACAGACTGCTGTGTGAAAAAAGAAAAGTCTTCTGCTGCCATCCATATTTCCAACTCTTCCACATTTTCCTTTCCAAGAAAATCTTCCGCATATTTTCGTGAACGCTCTGTCAGTTCTTCATCATTAACGAGAAACGGGTAACCGCGAACAATTTTAAACTCACATGTTCCGCCCATACTCTCCGCAATACCTTCGGCCATCTTCTTCATTTTTATATGCGCTTCATCACGCCATTCTTCATTCAACGTGCGAAAGGTTCCTTCGAGATAAACAGAATCAGGAATGACATTGGTGGCTCCGTTTGCAATTACTTTTCCGAAAGAAAGCACGGAAGGAAGCGATGGTTTCGCATTCCTGCTTACGATCTGTTGCAAAGCCACAATCATGTGTGAGGTAATCAAGACAGGATCAATGGTAAGATGCGGCATGGCGCCATGTCCGCCTTTGCCACGGACGGTCACATAGATTTCGTCCGTACTTGCCATGTACAACCCTTTTCGAAAGCCAACTTTTCCGGCATCAATCTGCGGCATCACATGCTGACCAAGCACCGCATCCGGCTTTGGATTTTCCAACACACCTTCTTTGATCATCAACGATGCTCCACCGGGAAGTTTTTCTTCTCCGGGCTGAAAAATAAATTTCACAGTTCCTTCAAATTCATTTTTCAGTTCCGACAAAATTTTGGCAACCCCCAGCAGTGAAGAAGTATGAACATCGTGACCGCAAGCGTGCATCACTCCATCATTTTTCGATTTATACTCCACCTTATTCGTTTCCAGGATCGGCAATGCATCCATGTCACCGCGAAGCGCAATATGCCTCTCCCCAACCCTCTCCAAAGAAGAGGGAGTTTTGGTGCCTTTTAAGAGCGCTACAACTCCGGTATTTGCCATACGTTTTACATCGGTAATACCAAACTCATCCAGTTTCTCTTCAACAAATTTTTGTGTGTTGAATTCATGAAATGACAATTCCGGATGTTGATGAAGGTGCCTGCGGCAGGAAATAATTTCAGGAAGAAATTTTTTCGCCAGCGATTTTACTTTCTCTTTCATGGTACGAATTACGAATGGGTACGAATATACGAATGATTAGAAAGTTATTCGGGATAAAGAGATCACGAACAATACGTATATTCTGTAACGAGTGTAATCGATTTATAACCGCTCAAATTCCGTTTCAAAAAAATCGGTGGAATCAACAAATAATCGTTTTAATCCTTTCCTAAAAATCCAGGCTCAGCGAAAGGTAAAAAACGGAAGGAAGCACCACAGCATCTTCAATTCCCCAGGCCCAGTCGGCGCGAATAAAATAACCGAGTAACCTGCTGCGCAAACCAAAACCATAGCCTGCAACAATGGGTTCATGCTGACTGATGAGTGTCACAGTATAGGTAACATTGGAAATAACCTGTTTGTTCAGCGCGCTCGTTGTATCATACGGAGAGCGACCTGTCCATGCAGTACCTACATCCCCAAAACCAACGACCTGGAAATTGCGGATGAAATCTGATTTGATTGGGCGATTAAGTAAATAACGAAAAACAGGGATCCGGATTTCGCTGTTGATCAAGGCAAATGTGTTTCCGTTACGCACATTCTGATTGAAGCCACGAAGATTTGTTGCAGAAGTTTCAAATAAATAATGTTGGGTCTGATCAATCACGGTACTCTGATCGAACTTCGGTGCCAGCCAGTTATCAGTTCCTCCGAGGAAGTATACAATTTTTTGATCCCCAAAAGAAGTTCCTGAAGCAAAACGATTTGCCCAGATAATTTCCCGGTGAATCTTCAGGTAATTTCTCACATCAACACCAAGAACATACACATTACTCTTTGCGTAATCCAACTGTTTATAATATTCTCCAAAAACTTTCAGCCGTGTTCCGTTGTATAAATTCAGTCCGGTATTTAATGTATTATCGAAAACATATTCGAGATGCGCATTTGCTCTATATGAATTTACAGAAGGAAAGGTAAGTGAGAACAAATCTGTAGCAAGAAAAATTACCCTGTCGTTTCTGCAGGCTAAAGACCAACGTAAACTTGATACCTCGCTAAAGGGCCACTTATTTATATATTTAAGTTCATGAGTGATCAGTCTTCCTGCTTCAATGCCATCTGTAATCAGAATAGATTCTCGGTAAAAGGTAACTTGCTTGTCCAGCCTTCTCTTAAGATTTTCATAACTGAGGAAATATCCGATGCTGTTCAGGCTTCCTTCTATCTTAACACCTCCGGTAATCCGGTAGTCCTCCAATAAATCTTTGATTCCTAATTTAAAGAAGCCTGATAATCCCGGGTTATAAAAAGACAACGATCCTCCACCGGAATATAATTGATATGTTTGATTTAAAAAACTGTTATCAAGTTGGCTCTGAAAATAAGTTGACGAAAACGCAGGATCGTAATTGCGTTGTTTCGGGAGCATGAATGACGTTGTATCACTTCCGGTTTGCGTTGTTGAAGCGATTCCGGATGGAGAAACTGCCGGTTGATTTTCTCTTTCTTTGTTCTTCTCAGATTTTTTATTTTTTGATTTCGGAAAATCAGTCTGGAAAACGTAATTGTCAATGTCGACCTGGTTGGAGTCAGGTACAACCTTTTGCTCTTCTCCGGCACCTGCTTCTTTCCTGCCTATATTATTCTCCTGCAGTTGCCCTTGCGAATGAGTTGTGGCTCCGTTGCCATATGATTCACTTCTGAACAACGTGTTTGAAGGAGCGCTTTCAGAAAACGTTACGTTCGAAATCGGTTTCACATACATACGAATACGACCCTTCGAATAAAAAATCTCACTCAGCTGGTTTCGGCTGTAGTTCACGTCCTGCGATAAAATATTTCTTGAATAATTTGTTTGAGGATAGGTTTGCACAATCAACCGGTAGTGTTCAGTGGTGTCGACAAAGCTGATCGCACTATCGAGATGCGCGACATACCGATTTACAATTCCATTCTCGTCACTCAGGTATGCAATGTTGGACGAATCATATTGCATCGGCTGAAGCTCATTAAAAGACGGCGTGTTTGTAATCCTTTTGAGGACTTTGTTTTTATTTTTATAACTGTAATAAAAAACGTCAAACGTTGGCAATGATGGTAACTGATTTTTTTTGTCTGTATTGAGTGTGTCGTTTTCACGATTTGAACTAAATACGATTGCGCTTGACTTATTTACAAAGTGCGGATTAAAATCATCGTAAATATCTTTTGTAATTTGTTCGAAGGTTCGCGTGCGAAGATTGAAAACGAAAATATCGCTTTGTCCTTTTCGAATGGCGGACAAAACGATGGACTGACCATCATCGGAATAAGAAAAATCAAGTACTTTTTCAAAATTGAATAATTGATTCTCTTCAAACTTTTTTGTTTCTGGCGTATAGTAGTCGAGCCAAGTTTTTCCTCTACGTTCGCGAATCATGGCAAGCAAATGCCCTGTGGGATGCCATGCAATCAATGGAAAAGTTTCATCCGTTTCCAGGTTGTAAGAACGGTATCCTCCGCGCAGGATTTTTTTCCTTTTCTTCTTATCCACATCGTATAAAAACACTTTGTACCTGCCAAGATCATTTGTTGCATAGGCAATGTATCGCCCGTCAGGACTGGTCTTTAACTGATTGTAGATAAGAAAAGGTTTGGGTTTTTTGATGAGCGAAGTTTGGGAGAGTGAATCCCTGTTCGCATCGGAATTAGCATACATCTTCTCCATCGCATCGCGCCAGTTATCAGAAAGCTGGTTCACCGAAACTCCAAGCACATATAAAAATCCGCTTTCAATATTCCGGTTGATACGTGTCATGTACAGCAAATTCGCCACGGTGGCTTCACTGTATGTATCAATAATATATTTCCAGATTGACTGACCGGCATACAATGCGTCAGTTCCCGTTAGATGATTAAACTTCAGATATTTTTTGCTGATGATTCCGTCACGAACACGGTTGTCAAGTTCGACATCCCATTTGCGGGCGATGTAAGAAATCAATCCGTTCAAATACCAGTCAGGTAGTGCGAGGAGCGCAGAATTTTGAATCCTGTCTTTCACATCGCCACCATACATGATCTGGTCAATCAAAACCTTTGCAATGCCTGCACGAATTTGTTGGTGCAACTTCTCATGATCTCCGGTGAAATACAAAAACACTTTGTTGCCGACAATTCTTGTAACTCCGCCGGTATTATTGGTATTGTCCTCGGTTTCCAGGCCAATGTTACTTTGCTTCGCGTCACTCAATTTATTGTAAATGATAAACTGGATGCGTCCGTCCAATTTGTAATCAAAAAGTTTCTCAATTTCATCCAGGTCTTTATCGGCAGTACGTCCGGTGTAAGAAGCGAGTTCCAGTCCACCGAGATAATAATACGTGTCAAAACTTTTCCATTTCATAAACGTCCAGAAACGATCGTCATACTGAACACGATTTTTTCCAAAGGTCATCTGGTAACCGTTGTAAAACTGGGCGAAATTTTTTTGCGATAAAAAAATCAGCAGTGAAAATAAGATCGAAAATCTTCCTGCTCTCTTAATAAATTCCAACTGGTGAAACACAAATTTTAGCTTGAAATGGTTATGCGAATTTAGTTATTTTTCTGCACAGGAATCGATAGTACCTCAATTTGAGTTTTATGATGATTCCATCGAATTTCGGGTAGTGGTACAGTTTCATAAAAAATTTCACGCAGAGAATGATGAGTTGCAGAGAACGCTGAGAAATGATAAAATTGACACCCTCTGCGACCTCTGCTTCTCTGTTTATCTCTGCGTGAAACCAAAATGAACCACTACCGAATTTCGAATCAGTACGAAACTACGAATATTGCTTTGTTCCCGGTTTCGTACTGATTCAAAGTTCGATGACTAGGGTTGGTTTTAAACTGAGACACTGCCCAAGATTCATATCTTCTTTATCTACGAAAGCATTGTTTAATTTTACACACTTACATCGTAAAAATGATTTCCATCAAGAGTTTTACATTCGGTCCGTTTGAGGAGAACACATACATCTTATATGATGATTCCAAACAATGCGTCATCATTGATCCCGGATGTTATGACACGAACGAAAAACGTGAGCTTGCTGATTTTATTGAGTCTGCCGGGCTAACGCCAGTGAAACTGCTCAACACACATGCACACATTGATCATATACTTGGAAATAATTTTGTATCGGGAAAATATCATCTCGATCTTGAAATGAACCGGCACGATGTGAAATTGTTAAAAGCAGCTTCAACGTACGGACAACTTTGGGGCATCAATGCTGAACCTTCTCCGGAGCCGAAAATATTACTTGAAGAAGGTGCTGTTATACTGTTTGGTAATTCGAAGCTTGAAGTTTTATTTACTCCGGGCCACAGCGAAGGAAGCATTTCATTTTACAATCGATCAGATAATTTTGTGATTGCAGGAGATGTATTGTTTTACGGAAGCATTGGTAGAACGGATCTTCCGGGAGGAAATTTTGAAATACTGATTCGCAGCATCAAAGAAAAATTATTTCCGCTGGGTGATGATTACAAAGTTTACTCTGGCCATGGTCCGGAAACAACGATTGGGTTTGAAAAAGAGAATAATCCGTTTTTGTAAAATGTTCTTTGTGAAAACTTTCCCGTGCCGTCAGGTGTTTCTACATGACGGAAAGTGATTGTCTGAACTATGATTTATAGGATTAATAGATTAGCGGATTTATTACACTAATCCTTCACAATCTTCGCAGCAAACATTTTCTTCTTCTGCGTGGTCACATGCACAAAATAAATTCCAGCCGCTTGATTGCCAATGTCTACACTGGCTGTAATTCCCTCTCCTTTGGAGAGGGTTAGGGTGAGGCTTCCTAAAATATCTTCTACGCTTACAGAAACAATTCTGTCATTTACATCCTTTAGCTTCAAAGAAAAAATTCCTTGTGAAGGATTCGGATACACTTCTAACGTTGAACTTTGAACTTCCAAACTTTGAACTGATGTAAGTGAATCACACACACTCCCTGAATCCGCTCCCAATCTAACACACAACCTAATAAAAGCAGGTTTTTATATGAGCGGGAATAAAAGAGGAGAAGAAAATATAATATCCTTTAACTCAATCTTCGTAATGAAGAAACTTTCCCCTGTAACCGCAGGCTTATAAAATGTTCTTTGTGAAAACTTTTTTTGAAAGACGGTGACAGAAAAAAACCGCCAGCGGGGAAGCGAGTACATCCATGGTGTAATGTACATGTTGCATCAGCAGGAGACCTCCGACCGTGATTGAAAAAAGCAGGAGGATGCTTTTAAAATGCTTCTGTTCAACTGAAAAATAGATTGCAAAAATCGTGGATGCATGGCCTGAGAAAAAAAGATCTTTTGAAATGGTCCGTGTGCCGTTTATAAATAGCGCTACAAAAGGCTCCTTCAAAGGGATGTATCCAAAAGGAGGATTTAATGGAAGGAGTGAAATAGATATAATTCTAAGGAAGGTGACAAGGCAGTAAATCTCCAACGCAATCAAAAAGTTTTTCGGCTTCAACAAATTGCAAAGCATTCCGATCAGTATTCCGAGATACAGAAGAAGGAATATCATCCGTGATACGTCTTTGGGTGGAATACTGGCTACTATAAAATCATTTAGTGTTTGCCCGTTACGTGCTTCAATGAAATCGAAAAAAAAGGGGAAGAAAAAACCAAAGGAAGCAATGATACCAAGCGATATGATAAACTGAATGAGAAACAAAGGCTGCTTCCACGATGCAAGCCAGTTAAGTTTTACAACGGCAAAAAAAGAAAGAGTATTCGCTTTAGACTTAGCCAACAAAAAAAAAATTTCTCACTGCAAATATAGTCATGTTCAGCCGAACAATAAAAATCAACCGATCATTTCAAGCATCATGCTCTCAACTTCCGAATCATTCCATTTCTCATCTATATTTTCCATGGACATGATTTTATCCATAATCACATCCTGGCGTTTGCCATTCGCCAGCGCTACAGAATAAGGGATGTGAGCACTGAATGTAACCTGCGAATAAAGCGATAACCATTTACCGGGATGCTTCTGATGAAACCACGCTTCAATTTTTTTTCGGAGAAGAAATTTTTTGTCTCCGACAAGATCACGCATCTCGATAAAATTTTGCAAAGCAAGTTCTGCAATTGCATCTGCGTTTGGTTTACGTGATTCCTCAAAATCTTTGAAAAGTTTTTCCCAATCATCCTCATTGTCATTCATCAACTCCTGTAGAATCGTGCAATCTTCAAACCCACAATTCATTCCTTGTCCGAAGAAAGGTACAATGGCATGAGCTGCATCTCCGATCAGGCAAACTTTATCCTTATAACTCCATGGAAAACATCTTACGGTAACGAGTGATCCTGTTGGGTTGGCAAAAAAATCATAAACAAGGGTCGGCATCAACGGGACAGCATCCGGAAAAACACGATTAAAAAAATCAAGCAACTCTTTTTCACTTTGCAACTTGCTAAATGATTCGGCGCCCTCAAAAGAAAAGAACAAGGTACACGTAAAACTTCCATCAATATTAGGAAGCGCGATAAGCATATATCCACCTCGCGGCCAGATGTGCAGCGCATTTTTCTCCATCAGCCATTCACCGCCTTTTCCTGCGGGAATATTCAACTCTTTATATCCATGCTCGATGTACTGTTGTGAATATTGAAAACGATCGGTTGAAAGCTGCAATTGCAAACGGGCAGCGGAGAATGCACCATCTGCTCCAAAGATCAAATCACTTTCTATCGAAGAAGATTTTTTTGTTTCCTGGTTTTCAAATTTAGCCGCTGCCTGTTCAAGGTCTACACCGGTGCATCGTTCATTGAAAAATATTCTTACTTGCTGATTTCGCTCGGCAAGATTCATTAACTCAATATTTAATCCGCCACGAGACACCGACCAGATGGCCTGATCTTTTTCTCCATACGGCTGAAAATTTATTTCTCCGCTGATATGATGGATTGTTCGTCCATACATTGGAATGGCAACCTTCCTGATTTCTTCCGCAATACCGGTTCCTTCCAAACCTTTCCAACCCCGATCGCTCAACGCAAGGTTGATACTCTTTCCGGTTGACATTTTTTCTTTGCGCATATCAGGTCTGCGCTCATAGATCGTTACTTTATGTCCGCGCTTCGCGAGATAGATTGAAAGCAAGCTGCCAACTAATCCGGCTCCGAGTATGGTGATATTCTTTTGCATCGCTGACTATAAAAAGTTTCTAGTTTAAATCTCCTTTTTCAAAATTTCTCCAAACCTGAATACATCTTCAAACGAATTATACATCGGAACGGGAGCCACACGAATTACATCCGGCTCACGCCAATCCGTGATAATACCTTGCTGAGTTAATCTTTTATAAATCTCTTTTCCATTCTTCGCAAACACCAACGACAACTGGCATCCTCGCTGATTAATTTCCATCGGAGTAATAATTTGAATACTGTCCACGGTCGACTGTCGACTGTTGACCGTCGACTTATTTATTTCTCCGACAACAAATTCAAGATAACCGGTCAGTTTTTCACTCTTCTCTCTTAAATTACTTAAGCCTGCTTCATCAAACATATCAAGAGAAGCCTTGAGTGCAGCCATTGATAAAACAGGATCATTGCTCAACGCCCACGCTGATGCCGCTTTTACCGGTTCAAATGTTCTTGGAATTTTAAATCGTGTTTCCGGATCGTTGCCCCACCATCCGGCAAACTGCGGAAGATTTTTTCCCAGGTATTTTTCGTGAACAAATATTCCCGACACACTTCCCGGTCCGGCATTCAGGTATTTATAAGAACAAAAACATGCGTAATCAACATTCCAGTCATGTAATTTCATCAATACATTTCCGGCAGCATGTGCTAGATTAAAACCACATGTTGCACCTGCTTTATGTGCGGCAACGGAGATTTTTTCCAAATCAAGATATTGTCCGGTGTAATAATTCACCGCTCCAAGCATCACCGTTGCCAGTGAATCACCGGCCTCTTCAATGGCTTTCAAAATATCTTCCGTTCGCAAACAGTATTCTCCTTCGCGTGCCTTCAGATAAATGACGGCATCATCCGGATTGAAATTATGAAACGCAGCCTGGGATTGCACGGCATACAGGTCGGAAGGGAAAGCATCGTATTCACAAATAATTTTATACCGGTCTTTGGTTGGTCGATAAAAAGAAACCAAGAGCAAATGTAAATTCACGGTGAGTGAATTCATCACTACCACTTCTTCCGGTTTTGCTCCAAGCAACCGAGCTACAGCATCTTTCAGAAACTCTTTGTAATTGTACCACGGATTGCGTGCATGAAAATGTCCTTCTACACCGTACGTTGCCCAATCTTCCAATTCGCGTACTACATAATCCTGTGTTGATTTCGGTTGCAGGCCAAGCGAATTCCCGGTGAAATAAATTACTTCTTTTCCATTCATGAGTGGAAAATAAAAGCGCTCACGAAATTTCCTTAACGGATCTGATTCATCAAGTTTACGAGCGAAGTCGTGTGAAAAACTATAATCCATAAAATTAAATTCGAACGAATTTTATTCCTTTGATAAAATGGAAATGTTTATCAAAAGTAGCGATGGGTACATCATGAAACATACATGTAGCTGCGATCCATATATCATTTTCAGGAATCGGTTTGCCCTTGTCTTTTAATTCCTTTCTGATCACTGCATAGTTTTCTGCAACCTGAAGACCAGAATCTAAAATTAAACAATCCTGAATAAATTTTCTAAAAAGAAAAAGATTCGATTTTGTGCGTGAACTGTTGTACGCGCCAAAAAGCAATTCTCCGCAAACAGTAAATGGAAGGGTTATCGAATCAAATTTCTTCAAAGAGCTCAATATTTTTCTATCCCCATTCAGAACAGCAATTGCGACATTTGTATCAATCGCAACAAGTTTATTACTCACCATTCTCCTTCGATTGAATTAAACTCTTGTTGAATGACTGTCTGGATTTCTTTAGCATCTCTATCAGAAAGTTTTCCGGCATATTTCAGCAACGGATTTTTTTTTCGAAAAGTTTTTTTCTTTAACTGCTCAATAAAATCTTGTGCATGAGATAGCATTTCTGAATCGAAAGTTTTTAAATCGTTAATAAGTTGAGTTCGTAATGTCATTGTGAATGCTCTTTACCAAGCAAAGGTATAATTTGACAAGAACAATTCTAAATTTATTTCGAACTTTGCATCACACAAGTAAGCATGTCTATAAATTCAAAATGAAACGACAAAAATCAGAAGCACTTTTTGAAAAAGCGAAAGAATATTTCCCCGGTGGAGTGAATTCTCCGGTTCGGGCATTTCGTTCTGTTGGCGGAACACCGTTGTTTATCGAACGTGGAGACGGCTGTAGAATTTGGGATGCGGATGGCAATGAGTTTATTGATTTCTGTGGATCGTGGGGACCGTTAATTCTCGGACACAATCATCCTGCTGTCAGAGAAAAAATTTTCCAGTCGGTTTCGAACGGAACTTCCTTTGGAGCGCCCACACAAAAAGAAAATGAACTGGCTGAATTGATTCTTTCCAACAACCGCTTCATTGAAAAAATTCGTTTTGTGAGTTCAGGAACAGAAGCTGTGATGAGCGCACTTCGTTTGGCAAGAGGATACACGAATAAACCTGTAGTCATCAAGTTCGAGGGTTGTTATCACGGTCATGTTGATTCCATGCTTGTAAAAGCCGGAAGCGGACTTTCCACATTTGGTATTTCATCGTCTGAAGGAGTTACAGAAGCTGTTGCAAAAGATACAATCGTGTTACCACTGAATGATCGCAGAGCCGTTGAAGTTGCTGTTGCAGATTATGCACACGACATTGCCGCCATCATCATCGAACCTGTTCCTGCTAACAATGGTTTGTTACTTCAAGATAAATCCTACCTCGAATTCCTGAGAGAGATTACACTAAAAAATAATATCCTGTTGATTTTTGACGAAGTGATTTCCGGCTTCCGGCTTGGCTTTGAAGGTGCAGCCGGTTATTACAACATTCAACCGGACATCATCACGTATGGGAAAATCATCGGCGGAGGAATGCCTGTCGGTGCGTACGGCGCAAGTGAAAAAATCATGTCGCACATTTCTCCTGATGGAAATGTATACCAGGCAGGAACACTTTCCGGAAATCCTGTTGCCATGGCTGCCGGAATTGCGCAGTTGAAAGAATGTATAAAAGAAAACTTCTATGCTGACTTAAAAGATAAAACAGATTTTTTTGTTGACTTGATAAATCAGCATTGTCAACCGTCGACTGTCAACTGTCGACTGTTCTCCATTAGTTCAATCTTCTGGTTTGCATTTACTGACAAAGAAAAAATCCAACGCGCCGATGAAATAGATTCCGGGAGTATGGATCACTTCAAAAATTTTCATCACGAACTTCTTGAGCGGGGAATTTATCTCGGACCTTCCGGTTATGAAGTAGGATTTATTTCAAGCGCTCATTCAAAAGAAGATCTAAAGAAAGCAGCACAAGCTGTTTGCGAAAGTCTTGATGTTGTTTTTTCAAAGTCAATTGAACGGGTTGCCAAAGTCAAATAACTTCCAAAAACCTTTTTTCTGATTTTTTTTATTCCATAAATAAATTTCGCGTGCAACAGCAAGCCAATCTTTGTTTCCTGATTTCAGCAACCAGTCAACGGCTGTTTTGTTTCCATCGGAAGCATCAATCAATGCCGCCAATTCACGATGTCCGTTTTTAATCAGCCAAAGTTTTGCATTGTCATTTTCCCGGAAAGCATCTATCACTGCTGCAAGTTCCCTGTGGTTATTTTCCAGTAACCATTTAAAAGATTTTTCAACATCTTCATAGGCATCCCAAAATTCAGAAAGCTCACGGTAACCATTATCAACGAGCCATTCCTGCGCTTCCTCTTCTCCGCGTATGAGTGCGCACAATTTCAATAATGCTGAAGAATCGTATTGGTTCATAAAAAGTTTCTGAATAAAATTAATAAAAGAAACTGAAGCTGCATGGTACCGTCAATGAAAATTCGAAAATAATAATTGCTTCTGCTTTCATTGGAGAAAAGAATCAGTATGGAAGCAACGAAAGCTGAAAGATAAAGCGGAAAAGCAATGGACTGCTGCATTGCATTTCCAAATTGAAAATAAACCAGCACGGCAAAGAGAAGCAACAATATAATTCCACCTGTTTTTGAAGTCTGTTCGCCAACCACTTGCGGCAACGTGAGATTGCCTCTTAATTTCTCTTGCTTCATATCGCGTATTTCAAAAGGAATGCAAATAGCAAACATGAATAAAAATCGTTCTGCAAAAATCAAAACGGATGATGCAGTAAAAATATTGAGCCCTCGATCAAGCATGGGCAACGTAGCCGTTGTTAAACTCCAGATCAACGCAAGTGTCGTCACTTTAATAATCACAATTTCGCGGAGTCTTTTTTTTGTTCCTCTTACTTTGAGTACAGGAACAGAATAAGCAAATGTGATCGCTGCAATAGGAAGGAGAAATAAAAGGGTTTTGGTTGCCAGGAAAAATGCTGAAACAAGAATCCCAACAACTGAAATGGCAATCATCACTTTTGTCAGCGAAGAGATTTTTTCAAATTGTTTAAGCACAACATTAGGAGAAAAGGAAATCCTGACCAGCAGCGTTGATACTTTATGGAAATTATAAATTAATAACGTAGAAAAAAAAACAAGGATAGAAATAGCCGTAAGCTGAAGTTTTTGTCCTGTCAGCATGTAAGTTGTCCAGACAAGACATGCAGAAGCGCTGGCAATAAACAAATAGGTTGACAGGAGAAAGTCAACAATCTTTCTGACCCGATTCATCAAAAAATTGAACGAACATTTAGGAATCTCACTAATTGTTTTTAACAATTACAAAGGTAGCTACGCCTGCAGCGAATCCGGCAAGCCCGTATAAGATTGCATTCTTCGTTTTGTTCTCGCGTATTTTCTTTTCGTAACCGGCGCGGTATTCATCCACACGAAGCAACGCAGGATCAGAAACTTTTTGTTTTTGTATATCCGGGATAAATGAACCGATAACAGTCGAGTAAACAGCCGGACCAATAATTCCATAGAAAGAAAAATACGCAGACGCTCCTCCAAAAACAAAAGCTCCCACTTTATTCAGATTATTCTTGTAATACTTGATGGCATCCTGTTCTCCTTTAATATACATCCGCATTTGATCAACATTGTAATCATCCTGTTCGAGACTATCCGGTTCATACATGATGCGTTCCGGTTTGCCGGCATATTTTATTGAAAATACATTTTGAAGATCGAAGCGTTTTTGTTTGCTTTTTTCTTTCATGGTATAGTAAGAAAGATAATAGCCGCCAAGCTCTACATTTTTTGCCACAATGGTTTTACCGCTCATCAGCACCAATGTATCCTGGGCTTTTGAATAAAAACTGAAATTCAGCAGAAAGAATAGAAACAATTTCAATCTTAAGATCATGCTCAACGGTTTTTTCCAAAACTACAATAAATAAATCGGATGAAAATGGCTTTCGGAGAGACCATTTACCAAATTATTCACCATGTTACTAGGCGATGCTTTAATCATTAAATTTGCATCCCAATTCTAATCCTTCCCATTGAATGCCACCATTTGATTTTGCATCACGCCATATTGGTGTGAATGAAGAAGAAGTAAAAGAAATGCTGAAACACATCGGTTGTCAGTCCGTTGATCAATTGATTGATGAAACGATTCCGGCTTCTATCCGTCTTAAAAATAAACTTAGCATCCCGGATGCACTAAGCGAATATGCATTTCTGAAAGAGTTGCGAAAAACCGCACAGCACAATAAAGTTTTCAAATCGTACATCGGTTTAGGCTACTATAATTGCATCACTCCCGGAGTTATTCAGCGAAATATTCTTGAAAGTCCGGGCTGGTACACTGCCTATACACCTTACCAGGCAGAAATTGCTCAAGGCCGCCTGGAAGCATTGCTGAACTTCCAGACGATGGTGATTGACCTTACCGGGATGGAAATCGCAAATGCTTCATTACTTGATGAAGCTACTGCTGCTGCTGAAGCGATGCACATGTTCTTCGCGGCAAGGTCAAGGGAAGCACAGCAAAAGAACGTGAATAAATTTTTTGTTTCGAAAGATTGTTTTCCTCAAACCATTGATGTGTTGAAAACGCGCTCTGCACCGCTCAACATTGAGTTGGTGATTGGTGATCATCAAAAAGAAAAATTAGATGACACTTTTTTCGGAGCATTGCTTCAGTATCCCTCATGCACCGGAGAAGTTTTCAATTACAAAAGCTGGGTTGAAACGGCACATTCAAATAACATACTGGTTGCAGTAGCGGCAGATTTAATGTCGTTGGTTCTGCTGACTCCTCCCGGAGAATGGGGCGCTGATGTGGTGGTCGGTAATACGCAACGCTTCGGTGTTCCACTTGGTTATGGCGGACCTCATGCTGCTTACTTTGCAGCAAAAGAAAATTTCAAGCGTGAAATGCCCGGACGAATCATCGGTGTATCGGTGGATGTTCATGGTAACCACGCATTGCGCATGGCTTTGCAGACAAGGGAACAGCACATCCGCAGAGATAAAGCAACGAGCAATATCTGCACTGCGCAAGTGTTGCTGGCAGTAATGGCAAGCATGTATGCGGTGTACCACGGCCCTGACGGATTAAAAAACATTGCCACAATCATTCATGATCATGCATCTTCTCTTGATGTGGGATTAAAAAATCTCGGTTTCAATCAGCTAAACAAAATTTATTTCGATACCTTATTAGTTGATGCCAATGAAAACCGTGAAGCCATTCGCACCAAAGCACTTGAAGCAAACATCAATTTGAATTACGTGGGTGAGCAATACATTTCAATCAGTATTGATGAAACCACCGACGATAGCGACATTGAAAATCTTCTCAGTATTTTTTCACAGGGTAAAAATGTTTCTGTGGTAAAAGCGAAAGCAACATCCTTCGGTGAGATGAACCGTACATCTGAATTTCTTACGCATCCTGTTTTCAATACGCATCGTTCAGAAACGGAAATGTTGCGTTACATCACTTCGCTTGAGCACAAAGATTTATCGCTGAATCATTCGATGATTGCTTTGGGATCGTGTACCATGAAACTGAATGCAACGTCTGAGATGATTCCGTTGAGCTGGCCTTTGTTCAGTTCCATTCACCCGTTTGTTCCTGTTGAACAAGCCGGAGGATACGCGCAAATTATCAGGGAACTTGAAAACTATTTATGTGCAATCACAGGATTTGCCGGAGTATCCCTTCAGCCGAATTCAGGTGCGCAAGGAGAATATGCCGGCTTGATGGTCATCCGTCAATATCACCTCAGCATGGGAAATCATCACCGCGATGTGGTGTTGATTCCACAGTCTGCACACGGAACTAATCCTGCAAGCGCTGTCATGGCGGGAATGAAAGTGGTTGTAGTAAAATGCGATGATCATGGGAACATTGATATTTCGGATCTGAGAATGAAGGCCGAGCAACACAAAGATTCGCTCTCCTGTTTGATGGTTACTTATCCTTCTACTCATGGAGTATTTGAAGAAGGGATAAAAGAGATCACAAAAATTATTCATGACAACGGCGGACAGGTTTACATGGATGGTGCGAACATGAATGCACAGGTTGGATTGACAAATCCCGCCACGATTGGTGCAGATGTGTGTCACCTCAACCTTCATAAAACATTTGCAAGTCCTCACGGTGGTGGAGGTCCGGGCATGGGACCGATTGGTGTGGCAAAACATCTTATTCCCTTTTTGCCTTCTCATCCATTTATGGTAGCAGTAAGTAGCACCAGTATCCATTCCGGCATACTGCCTACTGCCACTGCTGCTTTTCATTCTGTATCAGCAGCGCCCTGGGGAAGTGCAAGCATTCTTCTTATTTCATACGCATATATAAAGATGCTAGGTAACAAAGGAGTCACCGATTCAACAGTGGCAGCTATTCTGAATGCAAATTATATGAAGTCACGGTTGGAAAGTCATTATCCTGTTTTATACCAGGGATCGAAAGGACGATGCGCACATGAAATGATTTTAGATTGCCGACCGTTTAAAATTTCAGCCGGAGTAGAAGTGGAAGACATTGCCAAACGATTGATGGATTACGGCTTTCATGCACCTACCATTTCTTTTCCTGTTCCGGGAACGATGATGATTGAGCCGACTGAAAGCGAATCAAAGACAGAGATGGATCGTTTTTGTGATGCACTCATTGCAATACGTAACGAGATTGATGAAATAGAAAAAAGTATTGCTGATAAAAAAGACAACGTGCTGAAGAATGCTCCTCACACCATGTTTGAAGTGATGAGCGATACATGGAAACATTCTTATACCAGGGCGAAAGCCGCTTTTCCCCTTCCCTATCTCAGAGAAAATAAATTCTGGACTCCTGTTAGCAGAGTTGATAATGCATACGGTGACAGAAACCTCATGTGTGTTTGTCCTCCTATTGAACATTACGAAGAAGTGGTTTCGTAATTAGATTCCGATTGCCCGTTTTATTTTTATTGATCTTCATTTGGGGTATAAAATTCCACCTGCTGCTGGCGCCATTCTTGTGCTTTCATATTTATCCTATCTAAAAACTAAGAACTATGAAAAAGATAAAAATGATTTTAGTTTCGGCATTTCTGCTTTTTATTTCAGAAAATATTTTACCAACCAAAGCAAGAGCACAAGTATCAGTAAGTTTCCAGACTTTTTACAATGATCTTTCTCCATACGGCAGTTGGGTTTCTTATCCCGATTATGGTTATGCATGGTCTCCGGGTATTCATGCTGGTTTCAGACCGTACGTTAGTAACGGGCGCTGGGTTTATACCGATCTCGGTTGGACATGGGTTTCCAATTATGATTGGGGTTGGGCACCGTTTCATTATGGGTCATGGTTGTATGATCCCGGTTACGGATGGTTATGGGTTCCGGGTTACGACTGGGCTCCTGCCTGGGTCGTGTGGGGAACCTATAATGATTATTACGGATGGGCTCCTTGTGCCCCCGGATTTTCGATCTCAATTGGTTATCACCCACCCATGGATTACTGGTGCTTTGCTCAACCGCACTACATCGTAACCGGTGCCTTTGCAACAAACTACATTGTAGCAACCAATCGTCGTATCAGCATCGGATCAAATACTCCGATTACCAATGTGAACAACATCACAATAGTAAACAATACGAATAAGTACGGCAGTCAGCAATTCAATGCCGGACCTTCTCGTGAGAATTTTGAACATGGTGCAAAAATGTCCATTCAACCGGTAGCCATACGGGAAATTACTAAGCCCGGAAAGTCAGAACTGAATGGAAGTGCATTACAGATTTATCGTCCGAAAGTAAATGCAAGTGACAGAAATTCTGCAAAGCCATCCAAGGTAACACCGATTGAAAATATAAAATCAGGAAAAGAAAACGGAAAAACAAATAAAGAGGCTCCTTCAAATCATAAGGTTCAAAATGTTCCTCAACCTGCTCCTAAAAATAATTCAAAAAATATAAATAGAGTTCCGACTGAAAAATATACTCCGGTCAAACCTGCAAAGCAAAACACACAGCCTTCAGATCGAACGTCACAACCGGTGGGAAAAAATCATCAGCAATCACAGCCTCAGAAAATTTCTCCTTCCGAAAAGCAGTCGATGCCTCGCCCGGAAAATCAGCCTCCTCAAAGAATGCCGCATCGGGCCCCTACTCCAGTAAGGCAACCTCGTCAACAAAATCAACAACCACCTGAAATGAGATCAGGTAGCCCGGTTCCATCTCAACCAATTCCGGAACCACAGCCTGAAAGAAGAGAGGAACCAAAGGGTCCACACGATCCGAAATAAACTCGTTTTTACACTCCACATAATGCAGCGTAACAAATGATTATCAACATTATTTGTTACGCTGCTTTCTTTTAAATACCAGAAGTTGGATTCTTAAAAGCAAAAGTGCGCTCTGAAATTCAGAGCGCACTTTTTACTAGTTTCTATTTATTACCTTTAATTACACATCAATCTTCGCATACTTGGAATTCTTCTCAATGAATTCTCTGCGAGGCGGAACATCATCACCCATCAGCATCGAAAATATCTTATCGGCTTCCGCTGCACTGTCAATGGTAACTTTACGCAACGTGCGTGTTTCAGGATTCATGGTTGTTTCCCACAATTGTTCTGCGTTCATTTCTCCAAGACCTTTGTAACGCTGCACTCCAACATTTTCTTCCTTGCCATCTTTCGCTAATTCTTTGATCGCAGCTAAACGCTGTTCATCCGTCCATGCATAACGCTGCTCTTTTCCCTTCTTCACCAGATAAAGCGGAGGAGTTGCAATGTAAAGAAAGCCTCCATCAATCAATTCACGGAGATGCCTGAAAAAGAAAGTAAGGATTAACGTGGTGATGTGACTTCCGTCCACATCAGCATCGGTCATGATCACGATTTTATGGTACCTAAGTTTTACCATGTTCAATGGTCTTCCTTCTACTTTATCGTCACGGTAAACACCGAGAGCAGTATAGATATTTCGAATTTCTTCGTTCTCATAAATTCTGTACTCCATTGCCTTCTCCACATTCAGAATTTTTCCCCGCAAAGGAAGGATGGCTTGAAAAGCACGGTTGCGACCTTGTTTGGCTGTACCGCCGGCTGAATCTCCCTCGACTAAATAAAGTTCACAAACGGAAGGATCACTATCTGAACAATCAGAAAGTTTTCCGGGAAGACCTGTTCCCTGTAATACATTTTTTCGTTGTACAAGTTCTCTTGCTTTACGCGCAGCGTGTCGTGCAGTCGCAGCAAGAATCACTTTGTCAACAATGATTTTTGATTCTCTCGGATGTTCTTCCAGGTAATTCGCAAGCATTTCACTCACGGCCTGGTCAACAGCACCCATCGCTTCGTTGTTACCAAGCTTTGTTTTCGTCTGACCTTCAAACTGCGGCTCCTGAACTTTCACAGAAATAACTGCAGTCAGTCCTTCACGAAAATCGTCTCCGCTGATTTCAAACTTTACTTTATCAAGCATGCCTGATTTCTCAGCATACGTTTTAAGTGTACGGGTTAATGCTCTGCGAAAACCGGCAAGATGAGTTCCTCCCTCATGCGTGTTGATGTTGTTCACATACGAATGCACATTTTCATTGAAGGAAGTATTGTATTGCATAGCTACTTCAACGGGAATTCCTCCACGTTCACCTTCCATGTAAATCGGTTCAGCGATGAGCCTCTCACGTGTTTCATCAAGGTATGCAACAAATTCACGTAATCCTCCTTCACTGTAAAAAGCTTCTGAAGGATGCTTTCCTTCAGCGTCTACTTCACGCAGGTCAGTAATATTAAGACGGATTCCTTTGTTAAGAAAAGAAAGTTCACGCAACCGTGAAGACAATGTATCGAAATGGTAATTGGCAGTAATAAAAATTGTTGCATCAGGAAGGAACGTAGTCTCCGTTCCGGTACGAGTAGTTTCACCCGTTACTTTTACATCGTAGAGGGGTTTTCCTTTTTCGTATTCCTGCGTAAAAATTTTTCCTTCGCGGTACACGTCCACTTTCAAATGAGTAGACAAAGCGTTCACACAACTTACTCCCACTCCATGCAATCCACCGGAAACTTTGTACGAGTCTTTATCAAACTTTCCTCCTGCGTGAAGCACGGTCATGACCACTTCCAGGGCGCTCTTCTTTTCCTTCGCCATCATTCCGGTCGGAATACCGCGACCGTCATCTTTTACAGTGATGGAATTGTCAGGATTAATAAAGACATTGATGTTCTTGCAATATCCGGCAAGCGCTTCATCAATGGAGTTGTCGACCACTTCATATACTAAATGATGAAGTCCTTTGAAACCGATGTCGCCAATGTACATGGCAGGTCGCTTGCGCACCGCTTCGAGACCTTCGAGTACCTGGATACTATCCGCTGAATACTCCTGAGATTTTTGCGTGGATTTTGCGTCCTCTGCTTTCAATAATTCGTCCATTAAAATTTTAATTTATTTACCCCCGCCCCGCTTTTGATGTGCGAAAAAGTTCGCATCACCAAGAAAAAAGCTAACCTTAAATCAGCTTTCAATAGAACGTAAATATAGTAAAACTAAGCCGAACTTTTGCAAAAAATCTTCTAAAAAATTGAACATTTTTTAAGGTATTTTGAAGGAAAAAATCAAGCTCCGAAAGGAGAGAAATGGGTCATCATGAAATGGCTTCTAAAAATTAATCAATCTCCAGATCCAATTGCTTCCTCAATTCATTCAGCATAGGATTTTTTGTTGCCATGTGATCGAACTTCTCTTTTGGTGTATACGGAACCTTCATGGTATCTATTCCGGATTTATCAATTACTGTTGAAAGCTGAACCTGGTTGTTGTTGAGTTTCTTTCTTAAGAATGTGATGAGCTCCATCTTGATGTCATTCACATCTTTTTCCAAAGAAGTATTATCCAGCACAAAAAGCACCTGGAAGTTTTCTTTCAATTCCGGTTTGCGTTTTACCAGGGCTGCATGCAATGACAACCTTCCCTCTTGCTGCAAACGATCAGAATATTCATTCCAGCTATTTTCTAATTCAACCTGGCCAAAAATATTTATTACAGGAACTTCGGGAGTTTCTTCCGACTTTTTTATTTCCCCTTTCACTGAATTTTTTGAATTCAGATTTCCAGTAATCGAAATGGTTTTTCTGTTCGTCGGTTCCTGTTGTGATTTTTCCTTTGGTGAAAAAGAAGGTTTGGGTTCGTTCGCAACAGTTGCCACTTGCGGTGTTACTATAGCCGGAGAGGAAACGGTTGGAGTGCTTACAGGTTTTGGAGCAACTACTGACTCAACTTTTTTTTTGAAGGGGTCCGAAGAGGAATTCAACGAACACATTTTCAACAAAGCCAATTCCACATGCAATCGTTGGTTCTTGGCGACTTTGTAACCACTGTCACACTTGTTTGAAAGGTCGAGCAACTCAAGCAGCAAAGAAGATGAACAGGACTTTGATTGTATTTTATATTTCTCCCGGACATTCGGACTTACTTCGAGAAGTTTTAATGTAACCTCGTCTTTGCAAACTAACAAATCACGAAAGTGAGAAGCCAATCCGCTGATAAAATTATGAGAATCAAAACCGTTATTGATAATTTCATTGAACGTAAGCAACACGGATGAAATATTTCCGGCTAACACATCATCGGTGATTTTAAAATAATAATCGTAATCCAGAATGTTCAGGTTTTCGATGACGGCTTTGTACGTAAGATTATTTCCGGCAAAACTTACCAGCTGATCGAACATGGAAAGTGCATCACGCAAGGCCCCGTCAGCCTTCTGCGCAATTACGTGTAATGCATCTTCTTCTGCGCTTACATTTTCTTTCTCCGCAATACTTTTCAGATGATTTGCAATGTCCTCCACTCCGATCCGGTTGAAATCAAAAATCTGGCAGCGGGAAAGAATCGTTGGGATGATTTTATGTCTTTCCGTTGTCGCAAGGATAAACACCGCGTACGAAGGTGGCTCCTCGAGTGTTTTCAGAAAAGCATTGAATGCGCCTTGACCGAGCATGTGGACTTCATCTACGATATACACTTTGTATTTTCCGCCTTGCGGTGGATAACGCACCTGTTCATTTAAATTTCTGATGTCGTCAACGCTATTGTTTGAAGCTGCATCTAATTCAAAAATATTTAGCGAATTTCCTCTTTCAAAGGATAAACATGATTCACATTGATTGCATGCTTCAACATTCCCCGAAATATTTTCACAATTGATGGTCTTGGCAAGAATCCGTGCAGTTGTTGTTTTACCAACTCCGCGCGGACCGGTGAAAAGAAATGCCTGCGCCAAATGCTGATTCTTAATGGCGTTCTTAAGCGTATTGGTTATATTCGGTTGCCCGACAACCGTGTCAAATGTGACAGGCCTGTATTTTCTTGCTGAAACGATAAACTTTTCCATTGTACTGTGGTGAGCAAGCAAAGATAAATTTTTAACCGAAACAATGTAGCGATTTTAAAACTCGGTAGTGTCTCGGTTTGAATTATTTTTTGATTCCTCGCTTCGCTCGGAATGACAATGCAAATTAAGGCCGGGAGGCGGGCTTAAGCCCGCCTATTACCACCTCTACAAGATGTCATTCCGAGCGAAGCGAGGAATCATTTTTCAAATTGAGACACTATTTGAAACTCGTTTTGATAAAAACATTCAAAAAATATCCGCCATTAATTTTTATACATTTACTCAAAATTTCAGTATCATGGATGCATCTACAACTCTTGGTCTTACACCTATTGTCATTGGTGTAATTGTTCTATTCTTTCTTGGCGTTCGCATTGTGCGCCCGACACACCGCGGGATGATCGAACGACTCGGTAAATACCATCACTTTGCAGAACCAGGTTTTCACTGGATCATTCCTTTCATTGATCGCATGTACCAGATCAATACCACGGAGCAGATGATCAATGCAGAGAAGCAGGAAATAATCACGTATGATAACCTGAATGCAAGTGTGGATGCGCAGGTCTATTTTAAAATAAAGCCGATGGAAGACGATGTGAAAAATTCGCAGTACAACGTGAATAACATCAATTACCAGATCGTAAATCTTGCGCGCACTACGTTGCGGAATATCATTGGAACGATGACATTGAAATCTGCCAACAGTGAGCGTGGTAAGATCAACAAAAGTCTTTATACGACCTTGTTGGAAGAAACTGTTCTTTGGGGAGTGGAAATTGTACGAACTGAATTGAAAGAAATTGATCCTCCAAAAGATGTACAGGAAACGATGAATAAAATTGTGAAAGCTGAGAATGAGAAAATGGCTGCCATTGATTTTGCAACGGCTGTAGAAACCCGCGCTGATGGTGAGAAGCGTGCAGAAATAAAAAAAGCTGAAGGGATCAAGATTGCGAACATATTGCGTGCAGAAGGAGAAGCGCAGGCCATCGCATTGGTGAATGAAGCTGCTGAAAAATATTTCATCGGCAATGCACAAACTCTTCGCAAGTTGGAAGCATTGGAAAAAGCCCTTTCCAACAATTCAAAAATTATTGTACCTTCTGATAAAGAACTGATCAATGTGATTGGTGAGATGGCCGGTGTAATGCCAATCTTAAGAAGAAAAGAAGAAGGCGGACAATCTTAGTCCGGGAAAAATTAAAAATGAAATAGTGTTGGGAAAATTTTCTGACACTCTTTTTATTTTCCGGGAAAATTTTTTTTCAAAATTTCTTCGCCAATTATTAAATCAACCGGAAAGGTGATTTTAATATTCTCTCTTTCACCTTCCATCAGATGAATTGGTTGTCCGTGAAACTCAACAACGTTTGCATCATCGGTAAAAATATCCCTGTAGTCAGCGGTATAAGCTTCTTTCAGAATTTCGGAGCCAAAACATTGGGGTGTTTGTATGGTGACAAAAGAACTACGGTCAGCAATTTCATTATGCTCTCCTTCAACTTTCCGCAGGGAGTCATTCACGGGAACTGCAGGAACTGCATTCCCGAATTTTTCGGCTTCTGAAAAACTTCGATTGATTAAATCTACACTTACAAAAGGTCGCACTCCATCATGAATGGCTACGATTGATTTTTCTTTCACCATCGTCAACGCATTTTTCACAGAATGAAAACGGGTTTCTCCGCCTTCAGCTATTTGATGAGAAATTGTAAACGAATGTTGCGCACACAATTCTTTCCACGTGCTGATTTCATTTTGGGGAAGAGCAACAATACTATTTGCAGAAGGATCTGCTTCGAAGAAGCGTTGAATGGTATGCATTAAAACCGGTCTGCCCGACAGCAACAAGAATTGTTTTGGAACACCGGCATTCATCCTGTTCCCGCTTCCTCCGGCTACAATGATGACATACTTCTTCAAAATAGTTTATGGATAAAGGTTCAAAGTTTAAGGCTGTCGAATACTTCAATAACTTGAAATATTAAACTCAAATGATCATCATCGCGTCACCGTAACTGTAAAATTTGTATTTCTCTTTGACAGCAACTTTGTACGCATGCATCACATGTTCATAGCCACCGAAAGCAGCTACCATCATAAGCAACGTAGATTCCGGCATGTGGAAATTAGTAATCATGCAATTGGCAACGTTGAAATCGTAAGGCGGAAAAATAAATTTGTTAGTCCATCCATCGTATGGTTTTATTTCACCTTGCGTGGAAACAGAAGTTTCAATTGCACGCATGGATGTAGTTCCCACTGCACAAATTTTCTTCTTCTTTGCTTTTGCTTTATTCACAATATCGCAACATTCTGACGAAATAATTACCTGTTCCGAATCCATTTTGTGTTTGGTAAGATCCTCTACCTCCACCGGACGAAAAGTTCCGAGACCGATATGCAATGTCAACTCTGCAAAATTAACTCCCTTTAATTCGAGGCGCTTCATGAGTTCGTTACTGAAGTGCAAACCTGCCGTAGGAGCAGCGACTGCTCCCTCATGCTTTGCAAAAACAGTCTGGTAACGTTCCACATCCTCAGGTTCTGCTTTGCGTTTGATATATTTAGGAATAGGTGTGTGACCAAGCACCGTGATTGCCTTTTTGAATTCATCGTACGTACCATCAAACAAAAAACGAAGCGTTCTGCCACGTGACGTGGTGTTGTCGATTACTTCCGCAACGAGTAAATCATCGTCTCCGAAATAAAGTTTATTGCCAATACGAATTTTACGTGCAGGATCAACCAACACATCCCAAAGACGGCTTTCGCGGTTGAGTTCGCGCAACAGGAATACTTCAATCTTAGCTCCCGTTTTTTCCTTGTTGCCATATAAACGGGCAGGAAAAACACGGGTGTTGTTCACGACCATTGTATCACCATCACCAAAGTAGCCGAGGATGTCTTTAAATATTTTATGTTCAATCTTTCCTGTTTTTCTATCAAGAACCATTAAGCGCGATTCTCCGCGAATTTTTGCAGGATGAGTAGCAATTAAAGTATCAGGAACATGGATTTTGAACTGGGATAATTTCATTTCTTAGGATTTAGTATAAAAAAATGGCAATAGTCAAATTGAGGGGCGCAAATATAATACAACAAAAAGCCCTTGTAAAGTATTTTATAAAATAAAAATGTTTAAGAGACTACTTCCCTTGAAAGATTATTTTCTGATTGATATTGGGATATAAAGTCTTCCATTAAAAAAGAGTCTTTTATGAGGTAATTGCCGATACGGGTTCTGCAAAGCGCAGAAAGATGCGCTCCACAACCTAACTCTTTTCCAAAATCGTTCGCCAGGGAGCGGATATAAGTTCCCTTGGTGCACACGACACGTACATCTATTCGTGGCAAATCAATAGCGGTGATTTCAAACTCCTTAATATGAACCTCTTTGGATTTTAACTCAACGGATTCTCCTTTTCTTGCTTTTGTATAAGCCCTCACTCCTCCAATTTTAACTGCAGAATGAGCCGGCGGCGTTTGAAGAATTTTTCCAGTCAATTTTTTTGCAGTTTCCCTGACTATCTGTTCGGTGATAGTTGAATAGTCCTGCACTTCACTCACTTCGGTTTCCAAATCATAGGAAGGAGTTGTGGAGCCAATCATAAAGGAACCGATGTATTCCTTTTCAGCATCCTGAATTTCAGAAATCCGCTTGGTCATTTTTCCTGTGCAAAGAATCAGTAATCCTGTTGCAAGAGGATCAAGTGTACCAGCATGCCCAACTTTGAAGTTGCGGATCCGAAATTCAGGGTTCGCCAATTTCATATTGGAAGTCAACAGATTACGCACCTTTCTAACCACATCAAATGATGTCCACCGAAAAGGCTTGTTGATTAAGATAATCTGATCTGTCATGATGAATACTGAAAAGGTTAAAAAGGTAGCCTGGTTAAATCTACCGGTGTTACTTCTCCAGTTTTAACAAACCTCTGCTGCCTGCTTTTTGATCGGATGTGCTGCGAAATGTATCATCGGAGTTTACAATTTTCACACTCTTCACAGGCATCGGATATTTCTCCACGACTTTGTCTTCTTCTAAAATATCATTTGACAGTGCTGACTTCAGTGTGTTTGAATAAGACATCGGAGAAGGTAGATTTTCTCTCAGGCTTTTTGCAAGCGGCTCCGCTTCGCTCTTATCCGTTACGATGAGAATGTCCATGTTCTTTGTCTGCCAGTATTTTTTGATGGCTGTATTCACATCAGCAAGTGTAAGTTTCGAAAGCAGCTTATCCATTTCAGCAATGTAATCCGTGCGACCGTAGAAATGAGAATCCATGAGGAAACCTAATTGACGCTCGGGACTTTGAACATACAGTTTCATGTAGCTACGGAGGAAATCTCTTGTCAATTCAAAATTCTGCTGAGTCATTCCTTTTTGAATGAGGTCATCCATTTCTCTTAAGACCATTCGAAATGCATAATGCGCATGACCGATGCTGATGTCATTCAATTCAGGATATTGTCCTTTCAATCCTTTCGCCGTTTGAACAGGGCGAATCCAAATGCTGAAATAATTTGATGACCGCGGAACTCCGGGAGCAGGCAACATGTTGCTTCCACCGTTTTCATACCATTCGATGTAGGTGTAATCACCATAATTCATCGAACGCGCTTCACGAATTTTCTGATACAACCGTGAATATGATTTACGGTGTTCGCCTAGCCATGAATTAGCAACCATGAGCGCAGCAAAATCATCGTATCCTCTTGTAATGTTCATGGGGAACCCGGCAAAGATGGCTGAGCCAAGCGCATTTTCTTTGGAAACAATTTCAACATTGATTCCATCCGGCATTTTTGCTTTTTCGGGAGCAGGTACATTCGGTTTCACAGGTGACAAGCCACTCATGTCTCCTTTCAGGCGTTCAAGAAATTCAGGAGAATATCCCCCGGCAATACCGATGGTAACATTATAACGCGTGAAAAAATTCTTGTACTGCAATTTCACATCTTCCAGTGTAACGGATTTCAATCCCTGAGTGGTGCCTGAAACAAGATGTTCGTAATTGGTTCCGCGGAAAAGAAAATCTTCAAGCGCTTTCTTGCTGTACTCTTCATCGGATGAGGCGCGAACTACTTGGTCAACATAATTCTGCTGGTTTGATTTCACCCTGTCAAAGTCGTCTTTTGTAAATGACGGAGTAAGCAACAATCCCCTCATGATCGGATAAAACTGATCCAGAAAATTTCTCGGAACTTCAAACGTAAACACAACAACTTCTTTATCAACGGAACCATAATAAGAAGCCGACCATGGATAAATTTTATCCGTAATCTGAGAATGTGTTAAGTCTTTTGTTCCGCCTTCTGTCATCAGCGATGCTGTTAATTCTGTAAGACCTTCCTTTCCGACAGGATCACAGATGGAGCCATTCCTAAACATGATCTTAATCACCACCTTGTTCGACTTCGGCATCGGCAGTTCTACCACTTCCTGGGCAAAAGAAGAAAGCGTTCCGAATAAAATGATGAGGGATGCAACTATTTTTGATTTCATATGTTTCTTTTTTGTTTTAAAAGTTCAACCGGAATTTGTTTTTTGTTTCCTGATTTTTATTTCACGCCAACTTCCGCAGACGGAGAAATTGTTGCTACTGTAAGAGCAGTATTCACAAAATATTTATTTGCCACCTTGATCAAATCTTCAGCAGTTACTTTATCATACAATGCGTACAAACGATTGAGTGATTCCGGATCCCCGGTCAGCCATGTGTAATGCGAGATGGACTCTGCAATGGCTGTCGGATTGTCAATGCTCATGGCGAAACTGTATTTCAGATGCGACTTTGTATCAGCCAGCACTTGTGCGTCCGTTTTTTTCACTTTTGCATTTTCAAGCGCCTTGGTGATTTCATCTTTTACATATTGCAAGTCTTCCGCTTTCACTAAGGATGCACCTACGCTGAATAAATTCGGATCACGAGTATCATTCGCGCCGCCCTGTATACCACGAACTTTTTGCTCATTAAGTACAAGTTTTTTATACAGCTCGCTTTTTTCCGAAAATAAAATTGACGAGAGGACATCCAGCGCCGGCATATCCATTGTTTTATCATCGAATGCCGGTCCTTTATAATTCAAATTCAGGTACGGAGGAAAACCTGCTTTCTGAATATGCGCATATCGTGTTTCGTTCTGAACAGGTTCTTGCGGAATTTTGGAAACATAATTTCCATGTTGCCACGCACCGAAATACTTTTGTGACAGCGCCTCTACTCTCTCAGGTGTTACATCTCCAACCACAATGATAGTCGCATATTCGGGACGGTAAAAGCGTTTAAAGAATTCAAGGGAATATTCATATTGATTCGGCATGTCAACAATATCTTTGAAGTATCCCATCGTTGTGTGAGCGTAGGTGTGAGTTTTGAATGCAGTCTCTGAAACTTTTTCATCCAACTGACTATACGGACTTGCCGAGTTCTTTGTGTATTCTCCTTTTACAGCACCTGCTTCTGTTTTAAAATCCTGCACAGAATATTTCAGGTTTTGGAAACGATCAGCTTCCACTTCAAACATTGTTTCAAGTTTTTCGGCATTTCCGGTCATGTGATAAAGTGTACGGTCATCACTTGTATTCGCATTTGCTGAAGCTCCTGTACTCTTCAACACTTCGCTGTATTTTTCTTTCGGATACTTAACTGTACCACGAAACATCATGTGTTCGAAGAAATGCGCAAAGCCGGTATGTCCCGGTTCAATCTCATCGCGCGATCCTGCGCGAATCAGAATGTAAAACGCCGCAAGTCCCGGGCTGTCGTAAGGAATCGTTACCACGTTTAATCCGTTGGCAAGTTTTTTCTGATGAATCGGATACGGAAGAATTTTTTCGTCCACTCCATTTCCCGCAAATGCAGCGCTAAACAACAAAAGCACTACAATCATAAACGCACATATTTTTTTCATCTGACTTGTTTTTAGAAATGAGGAAACGAAAATAGAATATAAAAACTACTTTGAGAACATGATCGGTGTTAGAGAAAAGTTAAAGTAAAGGAATCGAAATTGTAATGGCAGATTATTCTACTTTTTCAATTCGCAATCCTGCATCCATGATTTGAGGAAGCGGATTGATACGCATCGCCTGCTGAATCTCAAAATGATACATTCCCGATTCCGAGAAACGAAATTTTTGTTTCAACAAAATACGGTTGTCCCAGATATCGCCGGAGCCCATGCCGAGCCACTTTCCACGTTCATCAGCAAGTGTTAATTCAAGGGTGTCTCTTGCATCTTCACCTTTTGGTGTGTGTGTGCTAAGGAATAAATAGAGGTTGCTGAATTGATAACCCCCTGCATTTCTCACATTGATATAAATGTTGTGTAATGAAATCGTGTCTTTTATTTCAGCATCAAACTTGATGATGTTATTCATCTCCCATTTGTTTTCAGGGAGCTTTACATTTTTTTCAAACACAACATTGCGATCACAGGAAGAAAGAAAAATAGAAAATAGAAAATAGAAAACAATGTGACTGTACTTCTTGAAACTTTTGATCATTGATTTGGTGTTTCAGGATTTTTAGGCGGCTGCTGACGTTGCGGACGATTTCTGTTTTGCTGATTTGGATTTTGCGGTTGTCCTTGTTGCGGTTTGTTTTGCTGATCAGGACTTTTTGGTGCTTGTCCAGCTGCCGGCTGCGATTGCTGCGGTTTATTTTGCTGCTGGTTTTGTTTGTTCGGCTGATTCGGATTTCGCTGTTGCTGACCTTGCTGACGATTTTTGTTTTGCTGATTCCGGTTTTGCTGATTTGGATTTTGCGGTTGCCCCTGCTGCTGAGGGCGGTTTTGTTGCGCCGGTTTTCCCTGCTGTGATTGATTTGCCGGCTGCTGATCGGTTGGCTGCGCCTGCCCCGCTGACTGCAACTGTTGCTGTCCACCTTGCCCGCTTTTCTTTTTCTTCTTCTTTTTCCGTTTGCCCGTTTTATCCATCCTGTCGATGCGATCCTGGCCAACTACATTTTCAAAATCAGGAGTGGTATCAATTTCTTCTTCTTCGAATTCTTTTAAGTCGACAGGTTTTATTTGCTGTTTGTTAAGAGCGATTACTTCATTTACGCGATCAACAGACAATGCAATCCAATTGTCTCCTTCCGATTCCTGGCGTTCTCTTCTTTCTGTTCTTTCAAGTTGGTCGTATCCAAACCACATCATTCGTTTAAAGATGTCGGTCTTGCGATGAGATGCTCTTCCTTTTTCTGATTCAAGCACAACATTTGTCTTCGGAAAATCTTTCAATGCATCCATGTAACTATCCAATTCATAGTTGAGACAGCATTTTAATTTCCCACATTGTCCGGCAAGCTTGGCAGGATTCAGCGCAAGATTCTGGTAACGTGCTGCACTTGTCGAAACCGTTTTAAAATCAACAAGCCATGTGGAACAACATAACTCTCTTCCGCATGAACCGAGTCCTCCGAGTCTTCCTGCTTCCTGACGCATTCCGATCTGTCGCATCTCAACGCGAACATGAAATTCATCGGCCAGTTTCCTGATCAACTCACGGAAGTCAACACGGTCATCCGCTGTATAATAAAAAGTAGCTTTTTTTCCATCGCCCTGAAACTCCACATCACTCAGTTTCATACTTAGCTTCAGGCTTTGAATAATTGTCCGCGCGCGGCTCAATGTAGTTGCTTCACTATCTTTTACCTGGAACCACTTCTCTAGTTCGCTTTGTTTTGCTTTCCGGTAAAGTACTTTTATCTGGTCGGAATTATCATCCAATCCTTTTTTCTTCAGTTGAAAACGCACCAGTTCTCCCGCCAGTGAAACAACGCCAACATCGTGTCCGGGCATTGCTTCGACAGCCACAGTATCACCGGTTTTAAGAGGAATATTTTCTTTGTTGCGGAAAAATTCTTTCCGGCTTCCTTTGAAACGAACCTCCACGACATCATAAGGAGCTTGTCCCATCGGCAGTGTCATGTCGGTAAGCCAATTGTATACATTCAGCTTGTTACAGCCTCCTGTTCCGCAAGTTCCATTGCTACGGCATCCACCGGGTTTTCCGTCCTTTTCCGTACTGCATGAACTACATCCCATAGTTAGTTAATTGCTTAATTAGTAGATTGGTAATTGTATTATGAGAACCCATATCGAACAAAGATAAATATTCAAAAGGAATAGAAATTTTTACACCTGTTTCATGTGCAACAGGCGATTCATCGTGAATGAAAGATCCGTAAAAAGAATTCTGGTATTGGCGTTTCGTTCGAGATGAAAATGAGCTTTGTTCAATTCATCAACAAATTGTTCAGCATTGTTTTTATTTACAAACGGAGAAAACCGCTTGAAGTCTTCCAGTTCTTTTCCTTCCATCCGTATCATCGAATGATCTGCATAGTTCATCATCAGGCATTCGCGTGCAATGTGTAAAGCCGTCTGCAAAAACATTTTTTGTTTTTCACGACCCACTTTCGACATGGATTCAGAGAACTCAGTAATGTTGGAAACATTTGACTTCAGGCAGTTTCGCATCCATTCAAGAAACAACTGCGAATCGTCATCTTCCTGCGGATCATGATTCAACAGCAACAATGCTTCACGGTAATTTCCATCAGCACGATGTACAATTTTTTTTGCGGCTTCACGCTGAAGCTCATGCCTGCTCATCAGGCTCCCTGTCAATTCTTCATCACTCAGCCGGTTGATCTTTATGAGTTGTGTGCGGGAAGTAATCGTGCTGATAATCTGCTCATGATTTTCCGCAACTAAAATAAAGATGGTCTGATCTGGCGGCTCTTCGATGATCTTCAACAATTTATTAGCGGCAGAAACGTGCAGCTTTTCAGGCAGCCAGATGATGACGATTTTATATCCTGACTCCACACTTTTCAAACTCAACCTGCGAAGAATGTCGGCGCTTTCTTCCACCGAAATAATACCCTGTTTGTTTTCGATGTTTAGCGATTCAACCCAATCATTAAAATTCTGATACGGATTTTCGATCACTGCTTTTCGCCATTCTTCTATAAAATCAACGCTCTTAGGCCTTGTAATTTTCTCTTTCGTTGCAACAGGATAAGAAAACGTGACGTCAGGGTGAACCAACTTTTTCATTTTAATGCAAGCCGAACATGTTCCGCAGGAATCTGCGTCCTGTTGATTTTCACAAACCAGGTATTGCGCATACGCAATTGCCATGGCAAGATTTCCTGATCCTTCCGGTCCAAGAAAAAGCTGTGCATGACTGACACGGTTTTCTTTTACAGAATTGATCAGGCGTTGCTTTATGGCTTGCTGACCAGTAACGTCCTTGAATAGCATGGAGCAAATGTAGTGAGTTATGAGCAATTAGTTCGGAGCTCGGAGACCTTAGCCTCATTTTTTCTCCCAACTCCGAACTAATCACTAATCACTTACTATATATTTGCACTGAACGAAAACCAACCGATGAAAACGATTGACAATTTTAATTTTTCAGGACATAAAGCATTGATCCGCGTTGACTTCAATGTTCCGCTTGATAAACAATTCAACATTACCGATGACAGTCGCATCACGGCTTCCATTCCAACGATTAAGAAAATATTAAATGACGGCGGAAGCATTGTATTGATGAGTCATCTCGGGAGACCATTAAAAAAACTCAAGGAAGACGGAACTGTCGATCGTCAAAAATTTTCGCTGAAACATGTAGTGAAACGTCTTTCCGGATTACTCAATCGTGAAATTAAATTTGCGGATGATTGCATCAGTGATCAATCATTTGAACAATCGCGAAACTTAAAAGCCGGAGAAGTATTGCTGCTGGAAAATCTTCGCTTTTACAAAGAAGAAGAAAAAGGTGACGAAGGTTTTGCGGAAAATCTTTCGAAACACGGTGATGTGTATGTGAATGATGCATTCGGAACTGCGCACCGTGCGCATGCTTCCACGGCAGTGATTGCCAAATTTTTTCCGGGCAAAAAATTCTTTGGTTATCTCATGGCAAAGGAAATTGAAAATGCAGAAAAGATCATGAATAATCCGCAGCATCCGTTCACGGCCGTGATTGGAGGAGCCAAGGTGAGTGATAAAATTCTGCTCATTGAAAGTCTGATCGGCAAAGCCGACAACATTTTAATCGGCGGAGGAATGGCTTACACTTTTTTCAAAGCACTTGGCGGAAACATCGGCAACTCATTGGTGGAAGAAGATAAACTTGATCTTGCAAAACACTTGCTGCAATTAGCAAAAGAAAAAAATTGCAACCTCATGCTACCCGTTGATTCCATTGCCGGAGACAATTTCGACAACGAAGCGAACACTTCTGAAGTTGATAACAGGAATATTTCTTCCGGATGGATGGGACTTGATATCGGGACGAAAGCAACACAGGAATTTTGTGAAGTGATTTCCAAATCAAAAACCATTTTATGGAACGGACCGATGGGTGTTTTTGAAATGCAAAAATTTGAAACCGGAACACGGAAAATGGCTGAAGCTATTGCGGACGCAACATCACACGGTGCTTACTCGCTAATCGGTGGCGGAGATTCGGCTGCAGCAATCAATAAATTTAAGCTTTCGGACAAAGTAAGTTATGTTTCTACCGGTGGTGGCGCGCTGCTGGAATACGTGGAAGGAAAAGAGTTACCGGGAGTGAAGGCGATTTTGAGTACGCAGTAGGCAGCTGCAGTTGGCAGTTCCTGCATACCGCAGCTGCCTACTGCCGCTTAAAATTAATTTACCAGAACAGTTAGATTTTAATGAACCTTTCCCTTTTCATAGCAAAGCGATATTTTTTTTCGAAAAAATCACAGCGGGCAATCAATGTGATTTCGTTGATATCTGTCATCGCCATTGTGATCGGAACAGGTGCGCTAATTATCGTTCTCTCCGCATTCAATGGTTTTGAAAAATTAGTCGTATCACTTTACAATTCATTTGATCCTGGCATTAAAGTCACGCTCAACGAAGGAAAATCATTTGATGCAAATACGATTCCTCTCAGCACATTGAAAAAAATTAATGGCATCAAAGCAATTACGTGTGTACTCGAAGAAAATGCATTGGTAAAATACCACGACAAACAAGACATCGTTACCATTAAAGGCGTGAGTGAAGAGTTTCGGCAAACCAGCGGTCTTGATACCATGATTGTGAACGGAGAATTTTTATTGCAACGTGGAGATACTGACTTCGCTCTTGTTGGTGGCGCCATCGCCTACAATCTTCAAATGAATCTCGGAGACCTTTTCAGCCAGGTCGAAATTTTTGCACCACGCAGAGATGCTTCTTCTCTCAGCAATCCCGAAGAATCATTTAACCGAAGACACATTTCACCAACAGGAGTTTTTGCCGTGCAGCAGGAGTTTGATGCAAAATATATTATTGTACCGTTACGGTTTGCGCAGGAGCTTTTTGAATACGACACACATCTGTCAGCGCTTGAAATTGCTACGGTTCCGGGTGCGAACATAGAAAACGTGATGGCGCAACTAAAAAATTCAATCGGAAATAAATTTGTTTTGCAGGATCGCTTCCAACAACATTCTGTTATCTATCGTATCATGAAAAGCGAACGATGGGCTGTATTTTTAATTCTTGCTTTCATTCTCCTCATCGCCACATTCAATGTTATTGGTTCGCTTACGATGCTCATCATTGAGAAGCAACACGACATTGCCGTGCTTCACAGCATGGGAGCCGATGTGAGCTTTTTGCGAAAAATTTTTCTCACCGAAGGGTTGTTCATCACCTTCATGGGTGCCACTATCGGTTTAATCGGTGGAGGAATTATTTGTTTTCTCCAGCAGCGCTACGGCATCATCAAATTAAGCGGGAGTGGTTCGTTCGTTATAGATGCTTATCCGATGTACATTCAGCCGCTCGATTTTTTGTATGTCTTCATCACCGTTTTCTCCATTGGTATGCTCGCAGCATGGTATCCTGCAAAAAAGTTAGTCGAGAAAAAGATTTCGTTGCAGGCGGTGAGTAAGGATGAATAGTTTTTTAGCACTTCACAAATTTTCGAAAAAGATGGTGTCGTAAAGTTTTCACCAACCATTTTTACAGATCCGCCAATTCTTTACAAAGAATTGCAACCAAAATCCTGATTATTCAGTCTAAAGTTATAGGTACTAATATCCACTATAATGAAGACAAAACTACTTTACCTCCTGATTGCATTTTTCTGTCTGCATACCATGCATGTATATGCGCAAACGGAAATGAATAATGCTTCCAATCCATGCATCACAGCGGAGCAATACCATCTTATTGAACAACGCATTCATGAAAATGCTGAGTCATTTGGTCTTACTAATCCTTCGCAGCGATCCACAGCATCCGTGCTATTAAACTGGCCTCTTCAGGCAGCAGCCGGTTTTAATGACTGTAGCTTTTACTATGTTGCTGCTTATGTTGATCATGATGCGGCTACAACAACATTCACAGATTATAATTGCGGCACAAATACCTATGATGGACATAGAGGAACAGACATTGCCACCGGACCATTTCCATTTTACAAAATGGATAGCAGCGAGGTGGAAGTGATTGCAGCAGCAGCAGGAACAATCATTGACAAACATGACGGAGAATACGACAGGAATTGTGTAGGAGTTGGCAGCGGCTTAACGGCTAATTATATCGTCATTCAACATTCAGACGGTTCCTATGCATTCTACTGGCACATGAAAAAAAATTCTCTTACACCTAAGATTATCGGGCAAACTGTTACCTCAGGAGAATACCTTGGTGTTGTTGGAAGCTCAGGCAGTTCATCCGGTCCGCATCTTCATTTTGAAGTCTGGGCAGGAAGCACAGTAAGTACACTCGTAGATCCTTTTGCCGACACCTGCAATTTATTCAATGCTTCCACATGGTGGACTGTTCAAAAACCCTATACAGAACCTGCGCCTATAAAAGCATCAGTCCATACCACGGACATTTCTTTTCCTGCCTGCGGAATAACTGAAACGACCAATGAAAGTACCTCATACACGATTCCGTTTCAAGGTGCCGGATTAAATCCCGGCTATGCAAAGTTTTATGTCTTTGTAAGAAACAGCTCTAGCGGAACACAATTAAGTATGAGTATCCTGAATCCGAATACGACTGTATATAACAGCTGGAATTACAATATCAGTTCGGCAAATAAACTGAGCTATTATGGTTTCTCTAAATTACTTCCAACTGTATCGGGCACGTATACATTCCAGGCAACATACAATGGTATCACGTGTTCCCAGCCCTTTGAAATCATCAACCCAACTGGTATAACAGAAGTAAACACGAGCGAAATAACTATTCATAGTTATCCGAATCCTTTTTATACAACAGTTACTATTAACTGGAGCCACTCAATCAGCAATGGAGAATTAAATCTGTTTAATGAGTTTGGGCAAATTATAAAAACATTAAAAAAGATTTCAGGGAAAACCATCACTCTTAACAGAAACAATTTGCCGGCCGGTATTTATTTTGTCCGCCTTACACAAAACGACCACGTAATTGCTACTGAGAAACTCGCTATCACGGACTAAACAAATATAGTTGGAGCAGTATTACCACAGATTCGCAATCTTGTAGTTGATGCTTACGGTAACGAGCAGATGGCCTTCCGGCTTTGAAGAATTACTTTTTTCAATTACGATTTCATTTTCCTGCACATCAGTATGAATGTCTTTACCGAGATGCAACATGTACTGCGCCGAAAGAGAAAAATCAAAACGCGGTGTGACATTAAAATGTGTTCCCAAACCTGCCTGCATCGCCATACTCCATCGGTCTTTGAAGTTTGCATTGTTGCTGTCATCCGTCACGCGTGTGTAATCAAAGCAATGTCCTGCTAAAATATACGGTTGAACCAAGTTCGTGAAATCCTTTTTGTTTCCTACATAAAACATCAACGACCAACCCACATGATAATCTGTTCGTGAAGCACGGTTATCAATGGACGATGTAATGAAATCGGCAAACCATTCCGAATTTACTTTGTCGCTGAACTGCAGCCTGATCTGTCCGCCAATACCAATTCCTGCGCTGCCTTCGCCATCTCTGTTAAACAAACTTGCCGTGCTGCGCGTGCCTATAGAAAATGTTCCGGGTAATTTTTTGATTTGCCCCTCCGCATGAAGTCCTGTAGGAGAGAAGAGAATAAAAAGGAGCGGAAAAACACAATTATTTCTCATCATTTTTTTTCTAATAACGATTGTGAGAAAAAAATATTTGTGCTTTTATCATTCAACACCATTTATCTTCGCAAAAAAATTCATCAACTTTGCCTGATTATTAATTTGCATTCATTATTAAAATTCAAATCCAAATATCATGACTTACTCCATCAAGCATCTCTTTCACATCAATGCTTCAAAACAAAAAGTATTTGAAGCCATTTCTTCCATTAACGGTTTATCAAACTGGTGGACTATTCAAACGACAGGCAATACTGCTGTTGGCGGCATCATTCAATTCCGTTTCGCAACGATGGGCGGCATGGATATGAAGGTTACCGAATTAAAACCAAATGAAAGCGTCGCATGGGAATGTGTTGCAAGCGATCATGGCTGGATTGGAAATACATTTTCAATCAGGCTCGATGAGAATGATGGTAAAACCCGTATTCGTTTTTCGCATAACGGATTTACGGAACAAGACGATTCTTATGCAAGCGTTTGTTTCAGCTGGGCCAGGTACATGGAGAGCCTGCGTCAGTTTTGCCAGACCGGAAAAGGTGAGGCATTCGGAAGCGAAGGATACAGGAAATAGGAATTATTATTTTTGGGTTTTCCTGATCGAAAATCTCATTCGTTATTAGAAACTGTTTAAAATTTATCTCATAATTTGTTTATGCGTCTTTTTGGTTGCGACTTCCTCCGTGTTTCTTGCCGTAGTTAGTTCCACTAGGGCTTCAAAACACTTCGTTGTCTCACTCAAAAATTCGCTATAAACATTTTTACAATATAAATTTAAACAGTTTCTTAATTTCATCCTTTAAAAACCAACTCACCTCGTATGAAAACATTATTCTATTTGGTATTCATTGCTTCTGTTTTTATTTCGTGCAATACGAACTCTACAAAAATTAAAAATGATGAAAAGAAGAATGATGTAAGTAGCAATCCTGTTACAAAGGATACGACAACTTATCCTTACAAGGCTCTTTATTCTTCGGATCTGTCAATGTCAACTCACCCCGAAAACGCACAAAAAGTTCTCACAATCTGGAAAATGTTTGAGCATAACCGGGTGGATGATATGAAACCTTACTTCGCAGATACAGTTACGTATGAAAATGCAAGCGGACATGGCTATCATGGATCTGTTGCGGGATTGCTTGCAGTTGCAAAAAGGGAAATGGATAAATTAGATTCTCTCCGTTTCGACATTACCACGTGGGAAAGCATTCATAGCAATGATAAAAATGAAGACTGGGTAAATGTCTGGTGCTATGAAAGAAGATATCCAAAAATGGGTGCGGCAGACACTACACTGATGTATGAAAGGTGGATGTTAAAAGACGGCCGGATAAATTACTTCAACCAGTACATTGCCAAAGTGCCGAAACATTAAAAATCACTTATGCGGGTCATTGGCAAAATAGGGATGACCTTATTCTATTCTTTTCCATGACCAGAAAATAGCTCCACTTCGAAATCAACATGTTTTATCAAATCAAGGTTTGGAAGTAAAAAATCTTTCTGATGAAAAAAATACTTGCTATAACAACCTTTTTTATTTTTTATGGTTACCTGTTTGCACAAAGTGAAGGTCAGTTGCGTATTGATTCATTGCTTAACAAATTGCAAGCAGCGAAAACAGATACTTCGAAAGTAAATATTCTGAATCAACTGGCCGCAGCTTCCATGGAAACGGTGGACCTTCGTACCAAACGAATGACACCTCAATATACTGAGCGTGCAATACTTTTAGCGAAGCGAATTTCCTACAGGAAAGGACTTGCATATGCGTTGCTTAACAAAGGAAAATATGAAGTGTCAAGCAATAACCAATTTGCAGAGGCCACTACTGATCTGCTGGAAGCACAATTTAATTTTGAAAAAATAAACGATAGTTCAGGAGTTTCAAGATGCTACCTGCAGTTAGGAGTTGTTAGTTTCATACTTCTCTATTATGAAGATGTTATAAAAAACCTGGAGCAGTCTATCTTATTCGCACAAAGTAATCCGACGATAAAGGCAACAGCTCACTACCTGATCGCCATTTCAAATTCTGAATTAAAAAAAATTGATGATGCAAAAAAGTATTTTGCACTAACGCTCCGGGAATATACCGAACTGGGGAATATGCACGGGATTAAAGAATGTTATATCTACATGGGCAAAATGTTTGTAGATGCCGGTGATCTAGACAGTGGATTTTATTATCTCAACCGGTCGTTGACCATAGACAAAGAAGATAATGACAGTTTCAGCCTTAGCCGACCGTATTCTTTTCTTTCCACCGCTTTTTTAAAGAAGAACAAGATTGAGGATGCCATCAGGTACGCAAGCACCAGTTATGGAATCGGAAAACAAACTCATGATGAAATAAGCATGCTTGAATCATTGAAAACATTGAACCAGGCATACTACAAAAAAGGAGATTTTAACAGAGCCTATTTTTACCTGAATGAATTAAAAGAATTGAAGGATTCCATTTTCATCAGCAGTGTAGCACAGCGCGTTGCTGAATCAAAAAGTAAATATGTGTTTGATAAAGAACTCAACGATCAAAAACTAAAACAGGAAAAGGAAGAGGCGATCTCAAAGGAGCAAATACAAGAGCAAAAAATTCTGAAGTATTCTTTCATCACCGGTATCGGCATGCTTGTTATTCTTTTGCTTGTCATTTTAAACCGCGCACGACTCAAACATAAGAGTGCATTGCAACTGGCTACGACCTACGAAACGCTTAAAGCAACGCAGCAGCAACTAATTCAGCAGGAAAAACTTGCTTCGCTCGGCGGACTTACGGCCGGTATTGCACATGAAATAAAAAATCCACTCAATTTCATAAATAATTTTGCTGATTTATCCGTCGAACTCGTTGGTGAAATAAAAACAGCTGACAATACAGAAGAGCGAAACGAGATTCTCGGTGATCTTGAAAATAATCTCAACAAAATTTCAGAACACGGCAAACGGGCCGACAGCATTGTGAAAAGCATGTTGCAACATTCGCGTTCAGGATTGGGAAACAAGCAACTTACAGACCTCAACAAATTATGCGATGAATTTATCGGACTTGCGTATCATGGTATGCGTGCGAGGGATTCAAGCTTCAATACCGACATTTTGAAATCATTCGACCCTGCACTTCCAAAAGTAAATGTGATTTCACAGGATTTTTCAAGGGTTCTTTTAAACATTACTGCCAATGCCTTTTATGCCGTGAAAAAAAGAGGGGACGAACAACCTTCAGGAATTGAAAATACCTACAAGCCCAAAGTCAGCATTTCAACGGTATTACAACACAGGTTTGTGACCATCACCATTCGCGATAATGGAACCGGGATTCCTGCAAACTTAAAAGAAAAAATATTTGAACCCTTTTTCACAACAAAACCTTCCGGGGAAGGAACAGGTTTGGGGTTGAGCATCTGCTACGATATAATTAAAGGACATGGCGGAGACATCAAAATTGACAGCAGGGAAAATGAGTTCACTGAATTTGTAATTACCATTCCGATTTAATTTTACCCTGTTTCACTTTTCTTTGAATGAATAGGATAGAAATTAGTGGAATGAGATATCCGAATAATGTCCATGCCAACATGGAGAGATGAAATCTTTTTGCTTTTCTGTAGCAATAAATAGCGGAGATCGTAGAAGGAATTTGCGAAAGAAATTTTTGAAGGGATTAATAGAAGAAAGGTAAATAAAAAATTGCAACCAATGAGTTGTCAAACATACCATCAAGTAGATTGCAATTTTTGATAGCAGAAAGAAATTTTGTTTTCTGTTTTTTAAATTCCGATACATCCCTTCAAAAAATTATTTCGGATTTTTTCTGTTACACGCAGCCAAGCTGTTGCTACAAAGCCATACAGTTTGAAGGCCGCACCACAGGTTGTAAGAAGTTCATTTACTTGTCATGGTGAATTGGATATATGAGAGCTTAAATGTTTTGAATGGTAATTCTTCTTTTTTCTTTTAATCTTTTAAAATGCGATGGAGTCAACCCTGTAATTTTTTTAAACTGCGATGATAAATGGGCAACACTACTGTAATGTAGTTTGTGCGCAATTTCCGAAAAGGTATGTTCTCCAAATATAATTAACTCCTTTATTCGTTCAACTTTCAATGCAATAAGGTATTGTTCTATGGTAGTGGCTTCAACTTCCGAAAAGAAATTAGCTAAGTATGTATAACTATGATTTAAGTCTTCGCTTAGCAAAACAGAGAACTTAACATTTGGTTTCTCATCTGATTTGTAAACATAACCTATCATGACTTTTCTGATTTTCTCAATTAGTACCCCTTGTTTTTTTTCTAACAGCTCTAATCCAACTTTTTTGATTTTACTATTCAGTTTCTTCTTTTCTTCATCAGTGATATCTTTCTTAGTTTCTATTTCCCCCAATTCTACTTTTACTGGTGAGATGTCAAGTTCCTCCAAAGCTTCCTTAACTACTACTTTGCAACTTTCACAAGCCATATTTTTAACATAGATTTTCATTGATTTTTTTTGATTGATGAATTAATACGTATATACTTTAAAATCGGGTAATGATTGATGAGTTTATTTATGTTGCTAAGGTATTATTTTACCGTTCATTTCTTGCACTACTGTTCTGGTTAGGAGTGTCCCAATTGGTTGCGCATAACCTTGATGCTGCAAAATATACCCAAACAAAAATTTCAAACCATGCTGTTTTATAGTATGGTTCCATCTTTCATTAGTATGCTCTTGCATTGATTCCCTCGATGTAATTCACAAAAGCGCGGCTCACTACTTTGTTTCCTCCGGGAGTCGGATAGTTGCCGCTGAAATACCAATCGCCGCGATGGTTTGGACAAGCCGAATGTAAATCTTCAATTTTCTGGAAAATAATTTCAAGTTCTGCATGACAATTTTCCGGCTTCACCAGTTGCGCAATTTTCGCACTGATCTGTTCCGCAGAAAACGGTTGGTAAATCATGCGAACAAAATTTTTCATTCCTTCGCCGTTTTTTTTAGGATGGTTAACACCTGACTCCAACTGTTCCTTACAACGGTGATATGTTTCATCCACAATGTGCTCCATGTTATTTTCTTCGAGCAGAGCGATGGCAGCACGGAATGCGACCAGGTCGCCAATGCGCGCCATGTCTATTCCGTAACAATCCGGATAACGGATTTGAGGAGCCGAAGAAACAACGACAATTTTTTTCGGACCTAAACGATCCAGCATTTTGAGGATGCTGTTCTTTAAGGTGGTTCCACGCACAATGCTGTCATCAATCACAACCAAATTATCAACGCCTATGCGAATGGTTCCATACGTCACATCATACACATGGGCAACCATGTCGCTCCGATCGGTGTCGTTGGTGATGAACGTACGAAGCTTTGCATCTTTGATCGCAATTTTTTCTGCACGCGGTTTCATCGAAAGGATTTCATTCAGTTTTTCATCCGTGATGTTACTTCCCTCCGCTTTAATTTTCCGCTTCTTCACTTCTTTCAGGTATTCTTCCATTCCCTGCATCATACCATAGAAGGCCACTTCCGCCGTATTCGGGATAAAAGAAAAAACCGTGTTGCGCAGATCGTGATCAACCGATTGCAATGTTGACTGACAAAGTAATCGTCCCAATTCTTTTCGTTCTTTATAAATATCGACATCGCTTCCGCGGGAAAAATAAATTCGTTCGAATGAACAACTCAACCGTTGTGTCGGTTCTTTGATCATCTGCTCAGTGATTTTCCCGTTCTTCTTAATGATCAACGCATGTCCGGGTTTGATTTCATGAATCTCTTCCACAGGAACATTGAAAGCCGTTTGAATGGCTGGACGTTCGCTGGTTACAATCACCACTTCATCATCCTTATAAAAATAAGCCGGACGAATTCCTGCAGGATCGCGCAACACGAACGCATCACCGTGACCAAGTAAGCCGGCAATGGTGTAACCGCCATCCCAACTTTTGGATGACCGTTTTAAAATTGTCGAAATGTCAAGATGCTCTGCAATGAGTGGAGAAATTTCCTGCTTGCTGTTGCCAAGCTCTTTGAACTTATAATACAGCGAATCATTTTCTTCATCGAGATAATGGCCGATGTTTTCCATGACTGTTACCGTATCTGCTTTCTCCTTTGGATGCTGACCGAGCCTGATCAGATCATCAAACAACTCGTCCACATTGGTCATGTTGAAATTACCGGCAACCACGAGATTGCGCGTCATCCAGTTATTCTGACGAAGAAACGGATGACATTGTTCAATGCTGTTGCCGCCATACGTTCCATAGCGAAGATGCCCAAGAAATAATTCCCCTGTAAAAGCAGCATTCTTTTTCAGCCACTTCACATCATTTAATAAAGCAGGATCTTTTTTCCGCACGTCTTCAAACTTAGCATGAATGCGTCCGAAAATATCCTGTATCGGTTGTTTGTCATTGGAACGATAACGGCTGATGTATCGTGTTCCCGGTTCCACATCAAATTTAATATTTACGACTCCGGCGCCATCTTGTCCGCGATTATGTTGCTTCTCCATGAGAAGATACAATTTGTTGATCCCGTAAAAAGAAGTGCCGTATTTTTTCTGATAAAAAGAAAGCGGTTTTAATAACCGGATTACTGCAATGCCGCATTCATGGTGGAGGAAATCGCTCATTGGTGATCTCTGAATTGAGGCACAAAGATACGATTTTTCAGGAGGAACTTTGCATTCAGGCAGTGTTTAGCTGAACGATGAATGAATGCATTTTATCGTGCGTCAAATAAGAATATTCAATGGAGAAGCCATGAAAATCACATATCTTTTTAACGATGGCTAGACCAAGACCGAGCGATTCTGATTGCTTGTCTTTCAAAAAGCGCTCAAATATTTTATCAGAATCTATTTTCAGTTGTTCCCCCGAGTTGGAAATAATCAAATAATGTTCATTCAATTCGACCACTATTTTCCCACCATCGTGATTGTATTTGATTGCATTGGTAAGAAGATTAGAGATGAGTATATCTGCCAGGTTGCGGTTCATCGTGACATTCGTTGAGACAAACATCCGTTTATCAACCCTGATATTTTTCGGAGTGATGAACGCTTCGAGGTGTTCAATTTGCGTTGAGATTAAATCATTCAAAACGAATGTTTCACTCTCTGCAAACTGCCGGTTCTCAATGCGCGTTAACAGGATTAATTCCTTGTTCAACTTGGAAAGACGATGAACGGCTTCCATCGCGATCTGGATATTTTGTACATGCTCACCATTGAGCAAATCGGATTGCAACATCAACTCCAGCCGTGAACGGATGATGGCAAGCGGAGTCTGAATCTCGTGCGAAGCATTTTCAGTAAACTCTTTCAGGTTGTGATAATCGTGTACAATCCTGTCCGTAAGCTTTGTCAACTCTTCGTTGAGATCATTGAATTCATCGATGTTGGATTTCCTGAAAACCAATTGTGTGCGGTTGTTCAGATCAAATGCTTTGAGCTTATTGATTGCACCATAAAAAGGCGCCCACACTTTACGCGAGAACCACCGGTTCAAAAAATAAAAACAGAAGATGACATCGATGGCTGTGAGTATGATCGTAATTGCAAGTCCCTGAAAAAGGTCCAGCATCTCCGGAAGACGCTTCAGAATTTTAATCCTATAGACCTTTGTATTGATCAACTTCTCATACGACAATTGCCGATAGGGAACCATCTTTTCTGAATATGGATCGTATCTTCCGGTGTCCTTCAATTCAACCGATGTCGTTGTAAACTTTTCTACAGGATAAATTTCAATACGATCACCGAGAACAATTCCTGATCTTGCCAGTTCCGGTTGATTGGCAATCTGAAGTTCGACCGCTGATTTTTCATTGCCAAGACGCTCGTTCAATTCCTTATTTACGAGTGAAAGAATCCGGTTGGCGATCACAAAGCTTCCGATAAACAAAATAGCGATCGCAACAGCGATGTAATACTCGTTTGTTTTATTCAGAAGTTTCACCTGTACCTAATTTTGTTTATCAAACGGCAGATGGAATGTACATACTATCTATACATTTCGATTTACATGTTCGATCATGCAAATTTTCATAAAAGATGTTTACTTCGGTGATCCCCGGAAAAAAGTTTTGAAACCCCGGTGAGCGTTATCTCACTCTGCATTCATCTTATAACCCACACCATACACTGACTTTACATAATCTGCTCCACCCTTCTCCATAATTTTTTTCCGGAGGTTTTTAATGTGACTGTAAATAAAATCATACGAGTCAGCCAAATCGGAATGATCTCCCCACAGATGTTCTGCGATGGATTCTTTGGTGAGTACCTTGCTCGGATTCGAAACAAAAAAGAGTAGTAGTTGATGTTCTGTACGGGTGAGGCTGATCAGCTGATCATTTACATACACCACCATTTCATCCGGAATAATCCGGAGTTCATTAAAAACAATTTCCTTTTTTCCACCTTCAACCATTCTTCTGCGAATCACCGATTTGATGCGCGCCGAAAGTTCTGACAGGTGAAATGGTTTTGTGATGTAATCATCTGCTCCGATGTTGAGTCCTTTCAACTTATCATCCAACGAATTTTTTGCTGAAACAATCACAACACCTGTTTCTGCTTTATCCTGTTTCAATATTTCAATCACTTTTAATCCGTCACCGTCGGGCAAACCGATGTCCACTACGATGCAATCATAAGTGTTGGCGGTAATTTTTTCGATGGCTGTTTTAAAATTATGCGCCGTCTCGCAGTCGCATGCCGATTTTTTTAAATACTCAACGATAGAGTTAAGCAAGTCTTGTTCGTCTTCTATTACCAATACCTTCATTTGATGTTACATTTAGTGATTGCGCAAAGATGGAAGATTTCAATGATACTCAAAAAAGTCCTAATTTTTCAGTTACTATACAATATTCTTTTAATACTTTTAGTCCCTCATAATTTTGATTCTCATAGCAAAAACCCAAAATGAAAATAAAATCTATTGTTCTTACCCTGATTGCCGGCTTCATTTATTTAATGGTCTGTAGTTATAAGGACGGTCCCGGAACACATGGATGGGATTGTACCGGAGCGGAAACCGGGCTTGGCAATCCGGCAGGATGCTATAATACGAACGGTTGCCATGGAAACTCTTCTTCAGCAACCGCTGCCATTAATGTTGCTCTCGAACTGGATTCTGCGGGGGTTCCTACAACTCATTATGTTGGAGGCGGTCTTTATACTGTAAAGATAACAGGAACCAATAACAGCGCATTTAATCTTCCCCGATTTGGATTCCAGATTGGTTGTATACTAGGGTCAGCGGCAGTAACAACCCCTACTAATAAAGGAACCTGGACAACACCGTTACCAACCGGAACTCACATTGCCAATCCGCAAGCCGGCAATTTTGTTGTAAAGGTGGTAGAAAATGGCAGTGCTCTTTCACCGACTACAGGAACCGGAGGTACTGGTACCACCTATAGCAAAACATTTACATGGACGGCTCCGGCGGCAGGAACGGGTACCATTTCTTTTTGGGCAGCTTTGAATGCTGTGAATAATGACGACACCAACACAACAGCAGACAAGTGGAATAAGATCCATATTGTCATAACTGAATTGGTAATACCGGCCGGTATCGGTGATCTTAATTTTACCGATGCTTCTTCATTTTCGGTTTATCCAATTCCTGCCTCCGATCACATTAATTTAAATTATAAAATAGATCATTCCGGGAAAACAGATATCAAACTATTTGATGTAACCGGAAAAATGTGTGCTTTGCTATTTTCCGGAACTAAATCGTCCGGTGATAATGAAAGCAATCTGACACTCCCGTTCATCCTGAACAATGGAATTTATTTTTTGGAAATCTCAACAGAAACCAACAAACAGGTCAAGCGAATTCTCGTTCAGCGATAAATTTTTTTGATAACCCTTTTTTTGCAATTTATTTGTTGACATAAGAGTGGAATAATTTTTTACGTATGTATTTTATGAAAGCAAGTATGAAATTTTTACCACTCTTAGTATGCTTCATGGCATTCCTCTCGTCATGCAGACATGATGTTGTAGTTCCTGAATCACCTGAAATAAGTTTCAAATTTGATGTGCAAGCAATCATCGTTGGAAATTGCACCGAAAGTGGTTGTCATTCTGCAGGAAGCGATCAACCAAACCCGTTAGTAACCTATGATGATGTGATGCGAAGTGTGAACCAGGGAGACGCACGCAACAGTCAATTGTATCAAAGAATTGTGGGGAAGTCAGGAAACCTGATGCCGCCATCTCCGAAACGCATTTTAAATGAGAATGAAATTAAATTGATTTATGTTTGGATAGAACAGGGGGCAAAAAATAATTAATTATTAAATATGAGAATTTCATTAAACTTAGTTATTAAAAGAGTTGTTCCGATTCTATTTGTAGTATCATTATTAAGTTCGTGCTATTATGATAATCAGGATGAATTACATCCGGTCATACAAACTCAGACTTGCGATACAACAGGAACCATAACTTATGCAAATGATATTCTACCAATTTTGACTTCATATTGCAGCCTGAATGAATCCTCTTGTCACAGTGGTGCTTCTTCTTACCCGATGAATACATATAATGGAGTACATGCCCAGGCTACCGGGGGACATGGAACATGCACCGGCTATTTGGTACTCTCTCTGAAACATGAATGCGTTGAGCCAGCTTTTTTTATGCCCCAGGGTGGAGGTTCTTTAAATCCGTGTCTCATTAATAAAATAGCAGCATGGGTGAATCGGGGAGCTCTGAATAATTAATTTTGATTCAATAACCAAGTGATAGTAAAATTCATTTCTGTGAAAAAAAAATTACTGTTTATCATTTCCGTTGCAATTTGTCTGGCGAAGACGAGTTCTGCTCAGTGGCTCGATTCTTTAGACAACCAATCAGGCTCTAAAACATATACGTCGGCAACATTCAAGTCAACGCGCCTGATTAATGTGCATACTATTGAGACGCTTGGCAAGCGCACACTTGATTTCAGGATATCACATCGCTTTGGAAATATTAATTCAGGAACCTATGGTGCCTGGGGAATAGACGGCCCTGTAAATATTCGTCTTGATCTGGAATACAGCTATGACGGACGACTCATGGTTGGAATCGGAAGAACATCGGCCGGATATTCGGCTGACGGGTCCATGAGAAAATTACTTGACGGTTTTCTGAAATATCGTTTGCTAAGACAAACTGACGATAATAAAATGCCAATGAGTGTTACACTTTTTACAGGCGGTTATTACACTGCGGAAAATGTTACTCTCAGTGATGGTTCCGACAAATATGCGCTGGCTACCAGCCGGCTCTCATTTGCCCATCAGCTTCTAATCGCAAAAAAATTCAGTTCGAAATTTTCTCTTGAAGTGAACGGCTGGTTTGTTCATTACAATTTAGTTGACAGCTTCGCGGATAAGAATGACGTATATGGTGTTTCCGGGTTGGCGAGATACAAGTTTACAAAACGTTCTGCCGTCACGGTTGAATATTCCTACCGGATAAACAAGTACACCAATCAGAAATTTTATGACAGCATGGGTATAGGCTATGAATTGGAAACAGGTGGTCACGTTTTTTCCATTCACCTCACAAATTCTTTCGGACTTGCAGAAACGCAATTCCTTCCCCGTACCAATACAAAATGGGATAATGCCGGAATACGTTTAGGCTTTAATGTTTCGAGAGTTTTCAGGCTGTAATTACTCTTTGCCCTTTTTAGAAAAACTCGCCAACGTATTTTGGGATGCGGCAAAAATTTTCATGGTTTGCCTGTGCTGAACAAAAGAAATGAGCGTACAATTCTGATTCAGCGTTAATCCTTTTAAAGGAATTATTGAAATACCGGAATCATTTGTTAATCCAACAGAATAAAATATCCTTACAATGTTGTTGTGCGTTAATGTCTTTCCTGAATTTTCTCCTTTGCTGATTTTGGACGTTAGATTGCTTTCAACCAATGCAAAGTGAAGTGAAAAATTTTTGTCTGCCTGGGAAGATACATAGTGAACATACAGTGAATCGTTAGAAAGTGAATCAACGCTGACAGATAAATTCATTTTCGCAGAAGCTTTCAATGCCTTGTCAATTGCTGCATTTGCTTTACCGGCATCCGACCCGACAAATTCAGCTTCTCCGTTGACGATCATTTGAGGCGTGTACATTTCAGCATGATGCAAGGTGCTGGAGTAATTGTTCTGCCGCATCGTAAACTGATTTTTGCTGAATGGATCCTTCCATCCGGCGCGATTCCAGTAGTCAACATGATATTCCAGGCAGAAAATATTTTTGTGATTCGCTTTTGCATCGCTGCTGATCTTGCTCAATAATTTTTCGGCAGGTGGACAGGAACTGCAACCTTCAGAAGAAAATAGTTCAACCACGGCAAATGGTTGCGACGCAGTTTGAGCAAACAGAAAATTTGCCTTGAAAAACAAAGTTGCGACAGAAAATATTTTTAGAAAATTTTTCATTTATTCGATTTTAAACGAGAAACATATCGCCTGAGTTGCAATTAAAAAATGAAACCGCAGAGGACGCTAAGAAGGCGCAAAGATGCGCGGAGTTTCTTCCAGATAATTTCTTACCGCTTTTTCTTTGCGAACCTCTGCGAATACTCTGCGTTCTCCGCGGTTTCAAAATTTATTCACTGTAGAAATTTTTCTTTCGATAATCCAAGCCATTCAAGCGCTGTACCGCTTAGCAATCTTTCTTTTGAAGCAACATCAAAATCCATTCGCTCAATCAGACTTCCCGGAACATCTTCACCGAGTGGAAAAGGATAATCGCTACCAAGTGCTACACGATTGACTCCAACGAGCTTCACAAGGAACTGAAGCATGTCGGCATCATGAACGAGTGAGTCAAAATAAAATTTTCCGAGATAATTTTTCGGCGGAACATTGTTGTCAACTGCAACCAAATCAGGACGACAATCAAATCCATGTTGTATTCTTCCAATGGTTGACGGAAATGAACCACCACCATGAGCAAACGCAACACGAAGTTTCGGTAAACGTTCAAACACGCCGCCAAAAATCATCGAGCATATTGCGCGCGAAGTTTCTGCAGGCATTCCAACCAGCCATGGAAGCCAGTATTTCTGCATCTTCTCTTGTCCCATCATTTCCCACGGATGAACAAAAACTGCCGCACCCAATTTTTCTGCCGCTGCAAACACGGGAAATAATTCCGGAGCATTCAGATTCCATTCATTCACATGCGAACCGATTTGTATTCCTGCCAGTCCGATCTTCATGCATCTTTCCAGCTCAGCAATGGCTAGGTCAGTATCCTGCAGAGGAATGGTTCCAAGCCCGATGAAACGTTTCGGATACCGTTGAACTATTTCAGCAATGTGATCATTCAGAAATTTGGAAACTTCGAGACAGTCTTTTGGCTTTGCCCAATAACTGAACATCACCGGAACCGTTGACAACACTTGTACATCGATATGATGATGATCACATTCTTTCATGCGGACTTCCGCATCCCAACTATTGTCATTCACTTCACGAAAAAATTTATCATCGACCATCATCTTCGCGCAACATGGCTTATGATGATCCAATGAAATAAATCCACCGTAACCGAACTTCGATTTGAAGTCGGGAATGTGTTCAGGAAGAATGTGTGTGTGAATGTCTATTTTCAGCATAGGATTTGACCGCAGATTGTCATGATGATCATGATTGTCTCTGATCCACTTTTTTAGTTTTTTGATATGATCATACTATTTATGTCTTCTGAATAGCAAGCGGTTTATATTCGGAAGAAAATATTTTTCTTTTTACTTCAGCCTTCTTTCCGAAATTCAACAAGAGCCCTACTTCAATTTCAGAAGCCTTTAGATAATTAAGTAACTGAGCTTCGTGTTCTTCGCATAAGGATTCGGCTGCTTTTATTTCTATGATAACACAATCATTAACCACAATATCGGCCAGGTAAAAGCCAATTTCATTTTCTTCATAAAAAACTTTTATCGACTGTTGAGGTTTAACAACCAATTTTTCCTTTAGAAGTTCAATGACCATTGCTTTCTCATACACCTTTTCAAGAAATCCAAAACCAAGATGATTGTACACCTTATAATAGGCATGAATAATTTTCTCTGTAATGTTAGAATACTTATAAATTGTTTGCATTTTAATAAATCTTTAAAATCATGATTATCATGAAAATCTGCGGTCTACTTCATCGGCGCTGGCGGCTCCATCACCGTTCCACAATTCTTACATGTCCGCAGATCCAGGTTGGAATAAAAACCATTCAGCACTTTCGGGAGCTGAGTTACAATATCGGTGAGGCTAAAATATTCTTCATACAATTTGTTGCCGCACTTTTCGCAAAACCACATACAGGCATCTTCCTCGCCCTGGTTCCGGTAAAGTTCCATCACCAAACCAACGGTGTTAGCCGGACGTTGCGGTGAATGCGGTGTTCGCGGCGGAAGTAAAAAAATATCTCCTTCCTTAACAGGAATGTCAACGGGTTTTCCATCTTCAATAATCTTTACGACGATGTCACCTTCAACCTGGTAATAAAATTCTTCGCCTTCGTTGTAATGATAATCTTTCCGGGAATTAGGTCCGCCAACAACCATGACGATGAAGTCATCATTGTTTTTATAGACCTGCTGGTTTCCTACAGGAGGCTTAAGCAGATGACGGTTTTCATCAATCCATTTTTTGAAGCTGAAGGCACGTTGTACTGGCATCGTTTTAAATTTTAGATTGTGGATTTTAGAGGTTAGATTTGTTCTCTCGTAAAGATAAGAGTCGCCAAAATAAACATTTCCAAATTTACATATTTTCAATTTACAAACCGGTTTCATGAATCTTTCCCTCGAAAATAAACACGCTGTTGTTTGCGGAAGCACGCAAGGTATCGGCAAAGCGGCAGCTCTGGAGCTTGCAAACTCAGGCGCAACCATCACACTTATTGCAAGAAATGAAACGGATTTACAAAAAGTCTGCAAGGAACTTTCAACAGCTCATAAACAAAAACATGATTACATCATCGCTGATTTTTCCAAACCGGAAGAGTTGAAAAGTAAGATTGAAAAATATGTTTCAGAAAACGGAACTGTTCACATTCTTGTGAACAATACAGGTGGACCGAAAAGCGGAACCATCACCGAAGCAACAACGGAAGAATTTATTTCCACCTTCAACAACCATCTTATCTGTAATCATATTCTTGCGCAGGCTGTATTGAAGGGAATGAAAGAAGCTAACTATGGACGAATCATCAATGTCATTTCTACTTCTGTGAAACAGCCATTGAAAGGATTGGGTGTATCGAATACTATTCGTGCTGCTGTCGCAAACTGGAGTAAGACATTGGCCGGAGAAGTTGCAAAGTTTAACATCACTGTGAACAATGTATTGCCCGGAGCCACGGATACTATTCGACTTAAAACTTTGCTGGAAGCGAAAAGTCAGCGTACGGGAAAAAGCATTGCTGAATTAAAAGAAGAAATGATTTCAGAAATTCCGATGGCACGGTTTGCCGATGCACATGAAACTGCAAACGCGATTGCTTTCCTGGCGTCTCCCGCTGCAAGCTACATCACCGGAATTAATTTGCCGGTGGATGGCGGAAGAACTTTATCTTTATAATGAAATAGACCACAGATACTCATGATGATCATGATTTTTCATGATCATCTGTGGTCAAAATAATTTAAATGCAAAAAATTAAAAACTACATCAACGGTGAGTTGGTTGAGCCAATCAGCAAAACCTACATCGACAACATTAATCCTGCAACCGGAGAAGTTTACTCTCTCATTCCTGATTCGGATGAACGCGATGTTGAACTGGCGACTGCTGCTGCTGCTGCTGCTTTTATAGAATGGAGCAACATGCCTGTTGCAAAACGTTCCGACATTCTTTTAAAAATTTCTTCTCTGATTGAAAAAAACCTGGATCGTCTTGCACTTGCCGAAAGCATTGACCAGGGAAAACCTTTGTGGCTTGCTAAAGCTGTTGATATTCCGCGTGCACGTGATAATTTTCATTTCTATGGAACAGGTGCGATTCATTTGCACACGGAAGCACATGCTACAGAAAATTCTGCAATCAACTATACGCTTCGACAACCGATTGGAATTGCAGGATGTATTTCTCCATGGAATCTTCCACTCTATTTATTCACCTGGAAAATTGCTCCTGCTCTTGCATCGGGAAATTGTGTGGTGGCAAAGCCAAGTGAGATCACGCCGATGACTGCTTTTTTGCTTGCTGAACTTTGCATCGAAGCGGGTTTACCAAAAGGTGTCTTGAACATTGTTCACGGCTACGGTCCAAAAGTCGGAGCAGCCATTGTTTCTCATCCAAAAATTCCTGCGATCAGTTTTACTGGTGGAACAAAAACAGGTGAATGGATTGCACGGACGGCAGCACCGATGTTTAAAAAACTTTCGCTTGAACTCGGAGGTAAAAATCCGAACCTCATTTTTGCCGATTGCAATTTTGACGAAGCCGTGAAAACTTCCGTGAATGCAGCATTCAGCAATCAGGGAGAAATTTGTTTGTGTGGCTCACGAATCTTTATCGAAAAAAGTATTTACGAAAAGTTCAAAGAAGCATTCCTGAAAAGAGTTTCAACATTGAAAGTCGGAGATCCCTTGAATGATGAAAACCGGATGGGAGCCATCGTTTCAAAACCTCACATGGAAAAAGTTCTCTCTTACATCGAACTTGCAAAACAGGAAGGTGGAAAAATTCTCTGCGGCGGAAATCAAATTCACCTCTCCGGAAAAAATGCAAACGGATATTTTATCGAGCCTACTGTAATCGAAGGATTGAGTTACGATTGCCGCACCAACCAGGAAGAAATCTTCGGACCGGTGGTAACGCTCACTCCTTTTGACAATGACGAAGAAGCATTGCTGTTTGCGAACTCCACACAATACGGTTTGGCAGCGATGGTCTGGACTGAAAATCTCACGCGCGCTCATAGGCTGGCGGCACAACTTCACATTGGAATTATCTGGATCAACTGCTGGCTCTTCCGTGACCTCCGCACTCCTTTTGGCGGAATGAAAAATTCCGGTGTCGGCCGTGAAGGCGGTTTTGAAGCGCTCAAGTTTTTTACGGAAGAGAAGAACGTTTGCATAAAACTTTAAAACTTGTCATGCTGAACTTGTTTCAGCATCTCTTTATTGAAGGGATGCTGAAACAAGTTCAGCATGACAGCCAGATCATTTTTTCAACTCCTCATTACTCGCCTTATACGTTCCATTCAGAATGGACGCATACATCGAAGAATTATTCAGCATTTCAACCGCTTTCCTCATAGACGTTTAGGGATGGGCAGACTATACATCATTGGAATTATATCAAATGGGAACCTGCTAACTAGCAAAAACTGACCTCAAATTTACCGTAGAAATACTGGTCATTTCCCGTAGAAATACGCTTGACAATTCAAGAAATAGTATTGTGCTTTGTACTCACAAGTTCTAACTACGACAAAAAACAAACATCATGAGAAAAAAACTTAAGATTAGCTTATTACTATTATCTTTAGTATTCCTTAGCGGAACCATCTTTGTAATATCCTGTAGCAAAGAAAAGGGTGGAACTCAATCAAATGAAAACAGCAGTAATGTTCAGTTTAAATCAGGTACCGTGAGGGTAATTTCTAAGATCCATACTGGTTCTGAAATGTGCGATATATCCAAAGATAGTATTTGCATAATAGACCTCACATACCAAGCCGATGGAACCGTAAACTATTCCTATTCCTTTGCACCAGTGACGGACAGTAGCAAATGGGCAACCTATTCACTCGATCAAAGTTATACAATTTATGGTGATTCGGCCGTTTTAAACTTAGACTCCACCAAAACATATTGGGCTATCGCTTTTGACGATCCTACAACTGCTGAGAGAGCGCCTACTCGTATTGTTTTCACCTGCGAATGCTGCAGTGCTCAGGGTCATTGCAGTGTAGGAGGGTCATGTTGCCCTAATGAAATTCATTGTGAAAATGGAGACTGCAATGGTGATTGTGGATTAGATGCGCGCAGGGCTTTTAGTCATGAACACAGTCATCATGTGATCCTAGAGGCAGTATCCGTCAATCTTGTAAACTAAAAGTCGTGATTAAAAAAGCGCTAATTAATTCTATAGCCGTTATATTATTAGTTAGCGCTTTTTATAATTCTGCTTTTTCTCAATCAAAAATCCGTCAAAGTAAATTTGATATTTTACTTGAAGTTGGGTGGAAACCGTTTTATGAAAATGAAACGTCACGCTTTACACTAAGAGAGAAATATGTTCACGATCCGTATTGCAGCAATTTATTTTATAGCGAAAGTAGAGATTCAAGCGAATTGTATGTAGATACTTTAATGAATACCTATTCAATTCATAATACTTCGAAACAGACTGCCTATCATTCTAAAATTTCTTCAATCAATCAAACCTGGATATTTGCCCCCCTAAAATACAATTTTGATTCTTTAATGAATTCGTCCTGCAGCCGAGTGGAAGAAACTCCTAGTCAAAAAAAAATTTTTTCAGATATTCCGGATAGCCTCGGAGTGATTGATTCCGCATTAATAATTGTTAATTATAATGATAATCATTCACCTATATCTATGGTCAGTAAAATCTGGATGGATACTCTTATACAAATAAAGTCTTATACAGTATTGAAAACATTTTCGAACGAGAACATATGTATCAATTTCCCATTAGATTCAAAAACCGATTTTAAAATAATTGACTGCAAAGAAGGTAAAGAAAAATTGTACGATGGACATGAAATATTAAAAGATTATAATATAAGCAATCTGTTGCTTTCCAATATTTCTAAAAATGAACCCGCACATTTTATTCAAGAAGTTCTGGATTCCCTGAACCTAATATTTGTTTTTACCGAGTACTGTCTCCCCTGCCACTGGTTTATTAATGAGTCTGAAACCAGCTTCAGTTTCTTAAAAACTGAAGGAATAAAGTTTATATCAATCATACCTTCTGCGACAAATTCCAAATCACTGAATAATTTAAAACGAACAACTAAAATAGATTTTGATATTTATTTGGACACCAAATCCGACCTAGAAAAACAATACGGAATCAATGCATTTCCAACTTTTCTATTAGTAAATAAATACGGAAAAATAATTGACTATAAAATAGGATATAGAAAAAATGGTCTGCAAGATATTCAGGAATTTATTTCACGGAATAAAAAATCGGGGTATTGAGATGTAATTTTTCTCTATGTTCCCGTTCAGCGTAATCTTCAGGAAGGCTTGACGGCTGGCAGACTACGCTGCTCTCAAGAAAACCTTGGAAACGTAACCTCGAAGAGGCCTTTCCCTTTTTAAAAAGTAAAAATAAATTTTCCTTGTCTCGTTTAACGAATTACAGCAGCCTCTCCGAGGTTTATCACCTGCTTAGTCACTTAATCACCTAATCACTTCGTCACTCCTTCATTACTTGCTTTATAAGTACCATTGAGAACAGAAGTATACATCGAAGAATTGTTCAACACTTCAACCGCTTTCTTTATCTGGTCATCGTGATTGAAGGTTGCTTCGATTCGGCCAGCTTGATAATAATAACGCGACGCAATTTCTTCTTCAAGCAACTGCGTGATCTCTTCTTTGTTTTTCAGTACATCGGATTTCTTATTGTGCGCCAGTTTTGATTTCAGCGCTTCAAATTCCGGTTTCACATCAGCAAAATATTTTTCTTCTTCGGTATTCTTTTTCAAATCATCCATGGTTTTTTCACTCTTGGTGCTGTAATCATACTCCTTGTCAGAAATAAATTCCATGAAATCTTTGAAGTCACTATCAGAAAAATGAAAGTCTTTTGCATCAGCAATCGAAACATGCAACAAGCGGTAATGCGTGGCATAATCAAAAATCAAATTTTTATCCCGCAAGCTGGTTGTAATGCTGCTGAGCTTACGAACGTCTGTAATCACATCCGGCAAAATTCCTCCACCATCAAAAACTTTTCTTCCATCGCGTGTTTTAAATGCTGTCATCAGCGAATTGGGAACTTTGCCTACGCTTCCGTCTTCGTTGCGATGCGAGTAATCAAGCGCCTGGATACATCGTCCGCTTGGAATGTAATATTTCGCAGTCGTGATTTTCAGTTGCGAGTTGTAACTGAGTTGCCGTGTAGTTTGCACCAATCCTTTTCCAAACGTACGCTGACCGATAATTACTCCGCGATCTAAATCCTGCAATGAACCGGAAACAATTTCAGAAGCAGAAGCAGAACCACTATTCACCAAGACAGCTAACGGCAAATCAAGATCCACAGCATCGTTGATGGCTTTGTATGTTTTCTCCAATTCTTTGATCTTCCCTTTTGTCACCACGATATCCTGTCCGCGGTTTACAAAAACATTGGAAACATTTACCGCTTCATTCAGCAAACCTCCCGGGTTAGAACGAAGATCAAAAACAACTCCTTTTAAATTTCCTTTTGCCTTTAATGCTTTCAACGCTTCACTCACATTTTTTCCGGAGCTTTCCGTAAACTTATCCAACTTGATGTAGCCGATGTCTTTTGTAATCATTCCGTAGTAAGGAACATTCTTCACTTTAATTTCTTCACGTGTCACCGTTTTCTCAACAGGATTTTTTTCACCTTCTCTTCTCAGTAGAATGTGAACAATTGTTTTCGGCTGGCCTTTTAATATTTTACTGATCTCATCTGTTCGTTTTCCTTTTTGCGATTTGCCATCAATCTCCAAAATCTCATCACCCGGACGTATGTCTGCTTTTTGTGCAGGAGATCCGTCATACGGTTCACTGATCGCCACGTAATCGCCTTTTTGCCTGATGAGTGCACCAATACCACCATACTGGCCTGTCGTCATGAAACGATAATCTTCAATATCCGATTCAGGAATAAAATCGGTGTATGGATCGAGCGTTTCGAGCATGGCATCAATTCCCTTCTTCATCAATTTCCCGGGATCAACGGAATCCACATAATTCAAATTTACTTCGCGAAACAACGATGAAAAAATATCGAGGTTCTTTGACACTTCGAAATAATCATCTACGAAACTGTACGTAACAACACTTGTTGCAGCAACCACCAACACAAGAATGATCACTCTGAATTTTCCGACTATTGATTTAATTTTATTCATCTTTATTTTTTGATGTTATATTTCTAAGCGAATTATGATTCTTATAATTTAAAATTTAGAATCTAAAATTTCTAATTCCCTACGGGACAGGGTCATGTCCATGTTTTCCCCACGGATGACAACGAAGAAATCTTTTTAAGGTGAGATAACCACCTTTGAACGGACCATATTTCTGAATTGCTTCGATACCGTATTGAGAACAGGTTGGCGTATAACGGCATGAAGGTGCAAGCAAAGGTGAAAGAGCGTTTTGGTAGAAACGAATGAAGGCGATGAAAATTTTACTCAGCATGCTTTTTAAACTCCTCTTCAAAACGATGCAACGTCAGTTTTAATTTCTGCTCCACTTCTTCAAATGTGGGTTTGGATTTCCCAATGAAAACAATCATCATCGCACATTGTGATTTTTGATTTTCCAATAACGCATATACGGACGATTTGTTTTTTCGATACACTTCACGCATTTGTCTTTTGATGCGGTTCCTGTCCACAGCCTGCCGGAAATTTTTTACCGGAACACTGAATGCAATTTGCGCAGGTGATGATGAGACCAATTTTGTTTTAAGGAATGATAACCGGAACGGAGAAACAACAATGCTTTTTCCTTTTTCAAAAAGCTCCGTCAGTATCTTACGACTCGACAGGCGTTCTTCTTTTTTGAAAGTGAATCGCGTTATTGCCATGATTTTTTTGAGTACGGAAAATTATGAACCCCAACTTGATTTCTGATTTACAGGTTCCCGGGACAGAAAAAGTGGTTATCTATTATTCTTCTTAATGTATTGTTCGAGCGCCATGGTCATGGAAGGAGCTGCAGGAACAGGTGCCTGGATATCAAGTTTCAAACCTGCATCGAGAACAGCTTGTGCAGTCGTAGGACCAAATGCAGCGATACGCGTTGCACTTTGTTTGAACTTCGGAAAGTTTTTGAATAACGATTTGATTCCTGAAGGTGAGAAAAAAACAAGCACATCATAATTTACATTGGCAAGATCGGATAAATCACTTGCAACAGTTTTGTATATAACAGCCTTTGTATATTCGATTTCATTGGCATCAAGTGTTTCGAAAATCTCTTGTTTATGAATATCGGTACAAGGCACGAGGAATTTTTCCTTCCGGTGTTTCTTAATCACATCCATCAGGTCCGTGATGGTTTGCTTGCCGTAAAATATTTTTCGTTTACGATACACCACATATTTCTGAAGGTAGAACGCTGTTGATTCTGACACACAAAAATATTTCATGGATTCCGGAACGTTCACGCGCATCTCGACACAAATCCTGAAAAAATTATCCGCAGCGTTTCGGCTTGTAAAAATGACTGCTGAATAATCGAGGATGTTGATCCTGTCTTTCCTGAAATCTTTGGCAGCAATCGGTTCCACATGAATAAACGGCCGGAAGTCAATTTTTACGCTGTACTTTTTCGCAAGATCGAAATAAGGAGATTTGTCAGTTTCAGGCTTTGGTTGAGTTACCAAAATGCTTTTTACCTTCAAACTCGTTCCTGGATTACTTAGTGTTTTGGTCAATGCCACAGTGGGAGTCCGTTACGCCTGGTTTAAAATTTTAATAAGCACGATCAAGGGTGCAATTTCAAGAGCGCAAAGATATAAAAATAAATAGTAGGGAGAGAAGACGATGGACGAAAAACCTGCAGATAATCCCCGTACAACCCTGTAAAGAAATCCGCCACCGATCAAAAAAATTGAAATCGTAATGAGCAATGTTGCGCTTACCATGGTGCTGAAAGCTAGAAATAAGACCACGGGAATTAATAAAGTGCCCACCACATTGTTGACCAGGAAAATATTAAAAATATAGGTAGCCATTTCTTTATCCAGCTGAAACAGGTAACCACAGATTTTTAGTACAAGAAATTTAAACGTATAGACCGATGAAACAGCAAGCGCGAAAAAAATATAGCGACTCAACCCGAAACTCATACCACCCAGCGACCAGTTAAAATGGACGCTTACGAAATAAAGAAACAAGGCTGCCACCAGGCTGAAAACCATGTTTAGAAGTATGGATGCACGCTGCACCAAAATATTTTCATCACGCACAATCTGGTTGGTGAGGTTGTTATTAAAAAATGCGGTTATAATCTGGATAAAATATTTATTGTAAAAAGCCCTCAGCCATGCAAATGCTGCAACGATTACAATAAGCAAGGGAAATATCCAGTCGGGAGTAGTCTTATTGAGTGGTTGCGGATTTTTATGAATTACTTTTAGTTCATGACCGCTAAAAAAATTTATTTGCTTTGCCCTTTCTGCTGCAACTGAAACGACTGTGTCATGGTTCTGACCTAATACAGTGTTTACACTAGGATTGACATGCAAACTTTTAGAAACAGAATCTTTTTTAGACGACCCCTGTAAAATCTTTTTTAAACTTTTTACCGTAGAGTCCTGAGCCGGATGAACCTCCTGACTCAAAGGAGGAGCCTGAATAACGGATTGTGTTGAATCTTGCATCAGCGACTAAGTAATTGGTGTAAAATTAATTTCTAATCACTTCCATGATCGGTTGACCCGGAAAAATTTTAAACATTCAGAAGCTGTTTAAATTCCAATCAAATTTTTTAACCGGACAATTTCTCTGCGAATCTTTGCGTTTTTCTCTGCGTCCTTACTTTTCAATTTTGCCAAACTTAAACATCCGTGAAATAATGAAACTGAATTTGACTCCGCCTTTCATCCAGTCATCAACCGTATTGGCGAGAAAATCATTTTCAAGAATTCCGGATGCATTGGTAAACATGAGAGAAAAGACATGGCCGCCAGTTTCTATTTCAAATCCCAAACCGATGGGATTGAAATGTTCCTGGAATAAATTTTTCCGTTCCGGTGTATAAAAGTAATCTGCAATAACAGATGTGCTCCGAGTCAACTTATAGCGTGCACCGGCACCGATGCTGATCAAATCATTTTTATCATCTTCAGGAACAAAATTGGAATGCAGGTAAGATGGCACGACTTCAAAAGAAAAATGCGAGGAAAATCTCCGTGCAAAAATTACTTGCGCACAATAGGTCATTCGGTGTTCAAATTTATCAACCAGTTCGCCTGATTTCGTGGTGAGTGTTGTATTTCCAAAAAGAGAAATTGCAATCGGAATTTTGTCATCCGTGGATTGTTCGAGCACCCTGTATTTCAGCAATCCTTCCAGGTTTTCATTTCGCTTACAACGGCTGATTCCCGCAGTGAACTTGTCGCTGATTCCATATTGGAGAGCTATGCGAATATCATTCGACTGATCGAATCCGTACAACGTATGAATACCTCCTCCACTTTCTTTCCCGATGTTTCCAAACAAATGGTTTACCCGGAAATCAAGATTTTTTTTCTTCACCGTTTCATTCGTCTGAATGTTGATGATTTTATTTCCCTTGAATGTAGCGAGCACCTTTTCGGGAACGGGTGCCTGATCTTTTTGCAATTGCATCAGCAAATCGTCCTGCGCCAATACAGGCATGTTCAGAAACATAGTCAGGAAACAGAAACACGAAATGATCTTCATCATTTTTGGTAGGGTATATAATTGACATTCATTTTTACAAGGACGGTGTCGGCAATATTCTGAAACAACAATTTTGGAATTGTAATGTTGTAGTCCTTGATGGCGACCTTGAATTCGGACGAAAGTTTAATTTCCTTTTTCGCCAACACCAACGTTCCGGAAAGCGTTACTTCTTTTTCAACACCGTGAATTTTCAATTTCCCTGTGGACGTAGCCATATATGTTCCATCTTTTCCAAAGTCGATAGCTTCATTTATTTTTCCGCTGAAGGTAGCATTCGGATACTTATCACTCTCCATGAATTTTTCATTGAAATGTTCCTGCATCAACGACTTCGCAAATTTGAATCCGCGAATGGAAATGATGAATGCAATTTCTTTGGATGAAACATTCAAAAATGAATTGACACTGTTTGAATGTGCTTCAATATTTTCCAGCGGTGCTTCTGAAAAAAAAGACACGTGTCCCTCTTTGCAACTGAAGACGGATTGCGCATTGCAATCAAGAGCCAACACACAAAGTATAAAACTAACGATCAGTAATTTTCCTTTCATAAACTCAGTTATTTTTAAATCCCTGGAGAATCCATGTTCTCAAGGCAAATAAATCGCAATCGTTTAGCGATCCTCCTTGTGGCATATGTAACGGATCGCCGTCAGGCAACAGGAGTCTTTCCTCAAACCGACCGGAACGTATGCGGTCTGCGACAACTTCATAGGTCGAATAATCATAGTTGTAATTGCCCCCGGAATGACAAGGGGGACCGGAGCAATTGCCTTGAAGAATCGGCTTAATGTTTTCCGAATAACTGAATGAAACAGAATCGCAGCCGGGTGGTTTTGTTATAATCAATTGCTGCACACCCTTGGTACACCCTTCAAAAAAAATGAATGTTATTAAAAACAAAAGGCAGATTGATTTCATAGAAAATGTCCCTTCAACAAAGATAAAAAAAGTACGGTTGGGTTTTAGAAAAAAAAAGATGCTGAACCATTTTCAAACCGGGATTTAAAAAAATCCAATCAAAGTTTGGACAGCAATAGTACCCTGTCAGGAGTTGGTGCTGTGTTTCCTCCTTTGGGCTCAAGGGTAATCACCCATCCTTCGACTTTTACCACCGGTTTCATATGTTGAATTCCCTGGTCGGCTTCCGCATTAAAAACACCTGCATCAACAGGTTGTCCTCCTGCCATGGCCCACAATTGATATTGTTTTATTGAATCATTTGGAGGGAGCGAAATCACATCCACAAAAGTTTCATGTGTATCGCTGTTCCAGTAAACATGCACCCGTGAATGTGACGTTGTATCTGCAGGATGTAAAACGAAGATTTTCGAATCTTCATCACGCATTACCATGAGATCGCCCATCACTTTATCGAATGAATTTTTTATCTCGTTGTAATTGTGAACGGTTACATTCCGTTGAGTCAGCATGACAACATACCGATCCTCTGCTTCACTCCACCTGTCATAGAAAAAATAACTTGCAAACGTGCTGATGACGAGCGATGCAAGACAGGCGGCAATGAGGTATTTGTAAGTAAGTTCCGACTTCAAACTATTGTTCACTCCGTTGTGTTAAGGGTAAAATCCCAAAAATATATTTATTTATTGACACGCTTCACTGCCATAAAAGTCTCAAAGAAAATAATTTTTTTGTAAAGGTATTAAATAATTTACCTGTGCTTTTCATCTAAATGATGATACTTATAAGACCCCTTCGTTCAAAATTTATAATTTCACACCGTTAATTTCAGATACCATTCGTGGCAAAAACGATTCTTAAACTGGATGCTGAGGATCCCTTTGATTTTATCCTGGTTGGAATTGCCTGCCAGCATAAGGATTACAGGCTTTGTCATGAGTTAAATAAAGTCCTTGAAATTGAGTTGGCACGCGATGCAGACTATGAAATTTTTAACGGCAAGAGAATGGAGAAATTGACCTTTTCATTTTACCGTTACAAAAACGAAGAAGACGATCGGTATTTTTTAATTTCAAATAAAGGTAAGCCGGGCGTGCTAATTCCCGAACAAAAACAAATAGACTATTTCCTCATGATTAAGGAAAATGTAAAAAGAATCAATGAAGCGGAATTACTCAACAAGTTGAAAAACGTACAAGTAATCCTCGGTATTTTTAAATTTGATCCCAAACAATTAAAGTCACGCGATAATCTTTTATTCTGATGATTCCATTTAACAAGACAAAGGTTGTCGCTACGATTGGTCCATCTTCCTCTTCCAGGGAAGTGTTGCGCCAAATGATTCTTGCCGGCGTGGATGTTTGCCGGTTGAATTTTTCTCATGGCGAATACAAAGTCCACGAAAAAATTATTGAGCACATCCGTTCGATCAACCATGAACTGCATTGCCACACCGCTATTCTCATTGATTTGCAAGGCCCGAAACTTCGCATTGGTGAAGTGGTGAACAATGAAATTTTTCTGGAGATCGGAAAAGAAGTCGAGCTTACCACGCAAGAACGTGTAGGTAATGCCGAACATCTTTTTATCAATTATCTCCAGTTCCCGAAGGATGTAGCCATCGGTGACCACGTATTGATTGATGATGGAAAAATTCAGTTGACGGTTACTTCCACGAATGGACTGGATTCCGTGATGACCGTGGTAAACAGCGGTGGCAGGCTCTCTTCAAGAAAGGGAGTCAATCTTCCCAAGACAAAAATTTCATTGCCGAGTCTTACTCCGAAAGATATGGAAGATCTAGCGTTTGCATTGGAGCAAAACGTGGATTGGATCGGCCTTTCGTTTGTGAGAACGGCACAGGATATTGTTGACCTGAAAAAAATAATTGCAGCGAATCAAAAAAAGGCGCGTGTCATTGCCAAGATAGAAAAACCGGAAGCGCTTACCGAAATCGATCACATCATTCGTGAAACCGATGCCCTGATGGTTGCGCGTGGCGATCTCGGTGTTGAACTGCCGATGGAAGAAGTTCCGCTCATTCAGAAAATGCTTGTGAATAAATGCATCCAGGCTTCCAAGCCCGTCATCATTGCCACGCAGATGATGGAGAGCATGATCACCAATTCAACTCCCACGCGCGCAGAAGTGAACGATGTAGCCAATGCCGTACTCGATGGCGCTGATGCCGTGATGTTAAGCGGAGAAACCTCCGTTGGTATGTTTCCTCTCAAAGTGGTGGAATACATGCGGAGCATCATTGCTACCATCGAAGAAAAAGGGTATCGTTACAACCGCGATAACAAACCGGATATCCTGAGTAAAACTTTTATTTCGGATTCTGTGTGTTATAACGCATGTGTGATGGCTTCTCACGTTGACGCAAAAGCCATTGTCGGCATGACGCGCTCGGGTTACACAGCATTTAAAGTTGCATCGCAACGGCCAAAGGCAGACATTCTTATTTTTACAGACCTCCGTGATGTACTTAGTGTGCTTAGTTTGATCTGGGGTGTGCGGGGATTTTATTACGATAAATCTTCTTCGACGGACGAAACCATTACTGAGCTTCAGGAAATATTAAAAGAAAAAAAATATGTCGACAGCGGTGATATCATCATCAACCTTGCAAGTATTCCGCTTGGCGAACAAGGCAGAACGAACATGATTAAATTAGGTAAAGTGAAATAAAACAACCCGTCGAATTACGAATCGAAAGCGAAACTACGAATTACTAAAATCAGATACAGTCATTCGTAATTCGTAGTTTCGTACTTATTCGTTATTCGATATAATGTGAAATTATAAAATAAAGATAGTATGCCCATTAATGTATCCTTGTTAAAAGAAATTTGTGAGATTGCCGGTACATCCGGTTTTGAACAACGCATTCGCGAAGTGGTGATCAGGGAACTGAAGCCACTGGTTGATTCCTTCTCTGTTGATTACATGGGAAATGTAATCGGTGTAAAAAAGGGAAAGCAACCAAAGAAAGTGATGATTGCCGCACACATGGATGAAATCGGTTTCATCGTTACACACATTGATGAACATGGATTTCTTCGCTTTCATACGCTCGGCGGCTTCGATCCGAAAACATTGACTGCACAACGTGTGATTGTTCACGGTAAAAAAGATTTGATCGGAGTGATGGGATCTAAACCGATTCACATCATGTCAGCCGATGAGAAAACAAAAGCTCCCAAGATTGAAGATTTTTTTATTGACCTCGGATTGCCAAAAGAAGAAGTAGATAAATATGTAAGTGTAGGGAGTCCGATCACACGTCAGCGTGAATTAATTGAGATGGGAACATGTGTCAACTGCAAATCCATCGACAATCGTGTTTCTGTTTTTATTCTTCTTGAATCGCTTCGGAAATTAAAAAGCACTCCGTACGATGTGTATGCCGTTTTCACTGTACAGGAAGAAGTAGGAATTCGTGGCGCTTCTGTAGCCGCTCATCACATACAACCGGATTTTGGCTTTGGCCTGGATACAACCATTGCATACGATGTGCCCGGAGCACAGCCTCACGAAAAAGTGACGACGCTCGGTGGCGGAACTGCTATCAAGATTATGGATTCATCCACGATCTGTGATTACCGGATGGTTGAGTTCATGAAACGAACAGCTGACAAGCACAAAATAAAATGGCAACCGGAAATTCTGCAAGCCGGAGGAACCGATACAGCCGGTATTCAGCGAATGAGCAAGACCGGTTCGATCGCGGGAGCGGTTTCAATTCCTACACGACACATTCACCAGGTGATTGAAATGGCTGACAAGAATGACATTCAAGCCTCTATTGATTTACTCACTCATTGCCTCCAGGAAATCGATTCGCATGACTGGAGCTTTGCTTAAATTTAGTCAGGAGATTTGAGTTCGGAGACTTGGCTTACTTGTATTTTTCTCCAGCTAACAACTAATAACTGATTCTTTGCTATCCGTATTCAAAATATTTTTTTCGAAAGACAAGCATCTTTTTCACTCGATGAAAAATTTGCTGGGTTTTTATCCGAACAACCTTTCCGTTTATAAGCTTGCGTTCAGCCATCGCAGCAGCGCGGAAGAACATCCAAGCGGTTTGAAGCTGAGCAACGAGCGACTGGAATATTTGGGTGATGCCGTCCTTGGCGCCGTGGTAGCGGAAATGCTCTTCAAAAAATTTCCTTTTAAAGAAGAAGGATTTCTTACCGAGATGCGTTCCAAAATTGTAAACCGCGAACACCTTAACAAGCTTGCATTGAAATTGGGAATTGATCATTACATGAATGGTTCCATTGAGCCTTCTGCAAAAAGCCGCTCCGTGTATGGTGATGCATTCGAAGCATTGATTGGCGCCGTGTACATTGATAAAGGGTATGAAGTGACACGGAAAGTCATTTTGCACCGCTTCATCAAACATCACATTGATGTGGAAGAACTAGAAATGATCGAGAATAATTTCAAAAGCAAATTAATAAACTGGGGACAACGCGAGCGAAAAGCTGTTGAGTTTAAATTTTTGGAAGAAGTTGACAATGGCGGAAAACGTTTGCTTCGTGTACAGGTGTTAGTAGATGGTGCTGAGTTAGGAAAAGGTGAGGATTATTCTAAGAAACGTGCCGAACAGATTGCTGCAAAACTGGCTTGTGAAACGCTGGAGATACAATAGGTTTTTTCAACTCAGTTTCATTGTCAGAATAAAATGATCTGCCCAACGATTGAATGGAAAAGTACGATTCAATTTTTCATCTGCTTGCTTTAACTTTTTAAAAACCTTCGGATATTTTTTGGAAAAATTTTCTAAGTATGGCGGAGGAACAAGAGATGCAAGTCCTTTCAAATCGAGAACCTGGTACTCATTACCAAATGCTTTGATAATCCTTGAAGGAGAAAAATAATACGTGTTGAAATGAATTCCTTCCACATTTGAATCAGCGCTATTTTTCTTAAACCTCCTGAAAGCAGTTTTAAAATTTCCTTTCAATGCCAAAAAAATTTCCCACGGACAAACCGGTGGCATGATCACCAATGTGACAGTTCCTCCGGGTTTTAAAAGATTTTTGAATTGAGCAATCACGTGTTCAATATTCTCCGCACAATTCAATCCGCCGAAATCAGAAAAGATGTGATCAAATTTTTTTGTCTCACTGAGCGTAGTCGAAGTGCTGGTTAATTCAGTAAATGAACATTGCTGAACTGAAATCCTGTTGTCTAAGTTTTTAAACGCAATTTTTTTTTTCAACTCACTCAACATCCCTTCCGAAATATCGGTTGCATGAACTTTCATTCCGTATTCAGCAAAAAAAACGGCATCGATACCGGTTCCGCAATTCAGTTCGAGGATGTGATCACCGGTTTTAAAAAATTGCAGGCAATGATCGTGAACCTGCGTTCTCATCCATTGAAGTATCTCGTTATCTTCCTCCAGTTGATCAAAGATGACGGATTGTTTTGAAAAAGCGGAAGCAGCAGCGTGGAGATTTGAATCACTCATTCAGAAAGATTCAACTTGTTTTCAAATTTTGTCAAACGGGCTTTCCGCAATAACGATCCGGTAAAATAAAACGGGATGCCGGCAATCCTTCTCAATTTTTGTGAAGAAATTTTTACCGGAGTTGAAAATAAATTTTTCAATTCATTCACTCCTTGCTTGGCTCTGTATCGTTTGTGAATATAGCGCTGCAGCTCCTTATAAAACGGTGACGGATACGTATTGCAGAACATCAACGCCAATTCATCAGAATCCTTCCAGTTGGCCTTTACTTTCAATTCACTTTTTACGGTCTCATAAAATTTTGTCCCGGGCAACGGATATGAAACACTTACCCCTATATCATCGGGCATTAAGTCCATGACCATTTTTGTAGTTGCTTCAATATCTTCCCGGGTTTCCCCGGGATAACCGAACTGAAGAAAGAACGCTGCTTTAATTTTATATTTCTTCAACAACCTGGTCGCTTCATAAATTTGTTCAACCTTGGTTCCTTTATCCATCGCATCCAGGATTTTTTGTGATCCGCTTTCAGCGCCCACCCAAACCGTTTCGCAACCGGAGCGAGCAAGAGCAGCAATATTATTTTCCTGTAAAAGCAAATCGACTCGCGATTGAATTTTAAACCTGAATTTAATCTTTTCTCTTTCAGCGATCCCTGCAAACTCATTGATCCAATTGGGCTTCAATCCGAAAATATCGTCTGTCATCCAAAAATGTTCAGCACCGAATTGATGCATCAACATCTTTAATTCATCAACCACATGTTGTGGACTATGCACATTGTAACGATTTCCATAGATCGGTTTCGCACACCAGTTGCAATGAAAAGGGCAACCACGTGTTGTGCTCATGTTGAGTGAAAAGTAGCCGTGACTTTTTTTCCAACGCGATTTATACTCGCTCATATTAATTAAATCCCAGGCAGGCACCGGCAATGAATCAAGGTCGCGAAGTACTTCTCTTTTCTTCGTGACTATTAGTTTTTCATCTTTATAAAAAACAAGTCCGCTGATACTTGCAAAATTACCTTCTACTTTTTCGATGGTTCCAATTAATTCTTTCAATGTGAGTTCTCCTTCGCCCTGAATCACAAAATCAGATCCATGACTGAGATACATTTCCGCATGATCGGTTGCATCACTGCTGCAGACAATTACCTTGCATCCTGCTTCACGCGCGAAGTCCGACATTTTAAAAGCAGCTTCACGCATGTTGGTAAGACACATTTTCGTGAGGTAATTAAAACCATCATCGTATAGCACGACATAATCCGGTGAAAAGTTTTTGAGATGCGATTTGATTTCCTCCGGTGATTCGGCAAACATGGTATCAAACAATGAAACGTCAAATCCTGTTTCGCGCATCACAGCAGCAGCATACATGGTTGCAAGCGGAGGATACGGTTGTTGCAGCTTCCATTGCTTCGGATCAAAGCGGAGAAAATAAGAGTGCGTAAATAAAATTCTCTTCTTCATCGTATCTCAACTCCATGTTGCATTTCAAAAAGATCTATCTTTTCTTCCCATTGCTTCAGAATTTTTTCCTGGAAACCCCGGGGATGGTGCTTGGAAACATTTTTTTTTGATCGTAATCTCAGATCAAAAGTTTTTTCATCAAAATGCGTGAACTTTCGTTTCCAGTGATGGATGGTGATCCTGAAAAAGAAAACGTCAAGCTTTTCGCCAATCGCTCCTTTAAAAATTGCTTCAAATATATTCTTTGTAAAATATCTTTTTGCCGGAACCACCCGGTAATTTCCGCGCAAAGGGAAATCCGGGTAATATCTTTTCACCCACGAATTCCGGCGCATCAATTCAAGATAGAGTTCATGGTTATACGTCGGCAACAGGAATACCAATTCAGTGGCTGTAAAATAATTCTTGTCAGGAATTCGCAAGGTATCTTCGTCAATAAAATAATTCAGGCAGAAATATTTCCGGGAATTCAGCAAAAATATCTTCTTGAAAAAAATGAGCAATGACCGCGAAAGCCATAATCTTCTGGGCTTTGTAACGATGAAATAATCAATGTCACCATCTTTATCCATGTATCCTTTGGAAAGTGAACCGCTGATGTAAACTCCCCTGACAAATGGAAAACGTGAAATGAGTTTTGAAAACCGTAACGCTATCATCCATGTTTTTTTTGCTTTCGCCTCTCCCACAATTCTTCGCTCCACAAAACTTTGATTGTCTTCAAGAAAAAAATATCCATTTTTTTTCATGATAAGATGGCACGACATCAATAAACCCAATTCATGTTCAACCATCAACAGTGAATTTGGCTGTTCCGTACAACAATGAAATATTTCTTCTGCCTTCAACGGATGCTTGAACATATCGAAATACAACAAGACACGAAGTATGTTCTTCGACAGTGGATTCAGTCCGGGCATTTTTTCAGGTGATAACTGCGGAACGGCTTCGGGCATAGCTTTTCAAAGGTAAATGAATTAAAGTGATTATTTTTTTATCTCAAATACAAAATTTGTTTCCAGGAATATTTTCTTTGAGTACATCAGATGAAATTTAAAATGATATTGCGCTGCGATGGATTCTATTCGTGTGATGTCGCAATCGTCAGAAAGAACCATCATTGTTTTTGTCCTTTCGTTTACATAAGAAGGCAACTGCTGAAATAATTTTTGAAAGTATTCAAACCCTTCTCCTGCATACCATGCATGATCATCCTCATTCAAAATTTTTCCTTTGTAATAAGGAGGATTGATCACAATCAAATCAAAAACTCTTTTGGAAATGTGTTGAAACAGATCGGAACCAATTATTTCAACCTTCAGTTGATTAATCTCTTTATTGTGGTCAATATTCTGAAGTGCTTTTTTGCTGATGTCAGTTGCTGTAACAATTGCTCCTTTCTTTGCTGCCACCAAAGAAATCAATCCGCTTCCTGCACCCAATTCCAAAACAGTTTTATTTTTCAGATCCAAACCCTCCATACAATGAAGTAAAATTTTTGTGCTGAAAAAAAATCCCGGATGAAAAACTCCCGCTAGAATTTTTATTTTCAAACCATCATACACATAATTTCTCTCCTTGCTCAAATACCTTTTGACAGCCGGTTTATAAAATTTATTCAGGACTTTTTTCAGAATTCCTTTTTGAAAATCTTTTCTCACGAATAATGCGTTGAACGTCTAAGTGCCGAATAAAGCACAAATAAAACGGATACACAAAAATTTCTTTCTGAACGGGAAAAATAATCAGACCTTAGTTGAATGGCGAAATCAACACGAGCGTGAAATACCGCATACTTTATTTGAGTATTACTCTTTATTTTCTGTTTTCCTTTCAACAGGCAACTGCACAATCAAATTACAGGAAGGAGTTTCACCGGTTGTCCCGACCTGAAAAGTGGTGGGTATTTTTTCATCCGTTCATCGCGAAGAAAACATTTCGATTAACAGAAGACGCAAGAAGTGCAGCAAAAGAATCCGCCTCAGGCGGACTGCTTGATGGTGATGAAAACGGCGGACAAGTCGATGCTTTCCGTCATTCATACTGGATGGCTTTGCTCGCCAGAAACATTTGCTGGCGTAAAGGGCGATGGCTTGGAAATGCGCATGAGAAAGGGAACTATCTTGATTTTAAAAAACACAGGCTGGAAGAGGGCGCTCTTCCTGATTCCGCAAGCGGAGCAATGGACTTATTCAACAATAGAATCGGGATTGAAATCGGAAGGGCGAATAAAAAAAGTTCGATTCATGAATTACAAACAGCCGTGTGCGATTCAATTCGTTCGGGAAAAATGAAAGTCATTTACAAAAACGGAAAGAACGAACCGCTTGATTGTGTCGGCAAACGAATTGATCCGGAAAAATACCGTCATCAGTGGAATATTCCAAAATGCATCATGAATTCAAATTACAGGTAACTGGTTCCGGATTTGATCGTGGTCAATTTGAAAAAGATTCCTCGCTTCGCTCGGAAGGACAAATTGCTTTGCTGGGTAGTAGGCGGGCTTAAGCCCGCCATAGCATAACAGGTTTGTGTTGTCATTCCGAGCGAAGCGAGGAATCTCAATAATACAACCTGACCCACTACCCCGGATTTAGTTCTTAGTTGATCAATAAATTTTTACTTTTACAGGATTAATAATAGCCTTATGAAATACACTGCCATCGACAAAAAATTATTTATAGAGAACAGGAAAAAATTCACTGCTCACCTGAAACAGGATTCCATTGCCATCTTCAACAGTAACGATGAAATGCCGCGTAATGGTGATGGAAATTTTTTATTCAGACAACAGTCTGATTTATTCTGGCTTACAGGAATTGACCAGGAGCAAACCATTTTAGTTCTTGCTCCAAATCATCCGTTACCTGAATACAGGGAAGCATTGTTTGTCAGAAAAACAAATGAGCATATTGCCGTTTGGGAAGGACATAAATATACCAAGGAAGAAGCACGCGAAGCATCAGGCATTCAACATGTATATTGGGCGGATGATTTCCAGGCAATGTTACCTGTTATGATGCATCACTCTCAAAGTGTATTTGTCAACCTGAATGAAAACGATCGCTTCGTAACGGAAGTCCCTTACCGCGAATTGCGTTTTGCACAAGACTTAAAAAATAAATATCCGAATCATCAGTACGAACGTTCAGGTCCGCTGATGTCGAAATTGCGTGCAATCAAATCACAAACGGAAATTGATCTGATGCAAACGGCTTGCGACATCACCGACAAAGCGTTTCGAAGAGTTCTGAACTTCACAAAACCAGGCGTGATGGAATATGAAATTGAAGCGGAGATCACACACGAATTCATTCGTAACCGTGCCAACGGTCACGCATACAACCCGATCATTGCCAGCGGAGCCAGCGCTTGTATTTTACATTACACAGAAAATGTACGTCCGTGTAAGGACGGAGATGTGATCCTGCTCGACTTCGGTGCAGAATATGCAAACTATGCTGCAGACTTAACGCGTTCGATTCCAGTGAACGGAAAATTCACCAAACGTCAGAAAGATGTTTACAATGCTGTACTTCGCGTGATGCGCGCTGCAACAAAAATGCTCGTAGTTGGAAATACAATTCCAAAATATCACGAGGAAGTCGGACGCGTAATGGAACAGGAATTAATTGTGTTGGGATTGTTGAATGCTGATGAAGTAAAAAAACAAGATCCAAAACAACCGCTTTATAAAAAATATTTCATGCACGGTACTTCACATTTTCTCGGGCTGGATGTACATGATGTTGGCAACCGTTACATACCGATGCAAGCCGGAATGGTTTTCACATGCGAGCCCGGCATTTATATCCCGGAAGAAAATCTCGGCATCCGGATCGAAAATGATATTTTGCTAACAGAGAAAGGTCCTATTGACCTCATGGCAAAAATTCCTGTTGAAGTGGATGAGATTGAGGAGTTGATGGCGGGAAAGAGAGTAGCAGTAGGCAGCAGCAGTGTGAAGTAAAACATGAGAAACTTATTGATTCAGGACGCACGCTACAATCTCTGGGCGAATAAAAAGGTTTGTGATTTTTTGAAAAACAATCTCAGCCAAGAACAACTGAATCAGGAAATCACAAGTAGTTTTCCATCTGTACAAAAAACATTGATTCATGTTTGGGATGCGCAATCGATCTGGCTTCAAAGATTAGCAGGCGCTTCATCGATTTCCATTCCATCAAAAAGTTTTAACGGAACAACTGATGACCTGGTAAAAGGAGTAATGGAAACTTCTCAGGAACTGATTGATTTTGTCGGATCGAGCAATGAATCTTTCCTGGAAACTCCGCTCACCTATAAAAATATTGCCGGAGAGGGGTTTAAAAATAACGTGTCTGATATTATTCAGCATGTAGTGAATCACGGAACATATCATCGCGGGCAACTGATCACGATGTTTCGGCAACTTGGTTTTACGAAACTTTTCCCCACTGATTACATTGCCTTCTGTAGGGAGTAATTATTCTTTGATAAATTTTTTCACGGCAAAATTTTCCCTATATAACCAAATATTATTGCCATAAGTTACATCTCTAACGCGTCAATTTTAAGGCTGGTTAATTTAATTTTCCTATCTTTCCTATTCAAAAAGGTTTTACTTTTAGGAAGCATTCAATGCCGTCAATTCGTTTGAATGGTATACTGTCATTGCTAATTACTACAATCACATTTAACAGAACCTCTGATTTGCGAAACAACATGCTTCAATAGTCAGATCAGCCCTATTCCAGTCAACTTTTGTCATAACTATACATGTCTAAGAAACCATCTGACAACCTGCACCGGTTAATCCGGTCGATGAACAAACCTGAAAAAAGATATTTCAAGATCTATGCATCGCGGCATTCCAGCGAAAAAAATAATTACCTGAAGTTGTTTGAAGTCATGGATGGACAAGATGAATACTCAGAAGAAAACGTTCTGAAAAAATTACACAAAGAACCGTTCATCAAAAAATTTGCGATTGCGAAAGCTAGGTTGTTTGATACCATTCTAAGAAGTCTCGATGCATTTCACGCAAACAGTTCCATTGATGCGCAACTAAAACGGCAATTGCATTTCGCCGAAATTCTTTACAAGAAAAGTTTATACGATCAATGCAAACGTATGCTTGACAATGCAAAACGGCTCGCGACAAAACATGAAAAGCATTTCGTGTTGCTCGAAATTTTTCAGTGGGAAAAAAAACTGATTGAGAAAGACAACTATTCCGGGCATGATGAAGAGTATTTAAACAACTTGTTAGCAGAAGACGCACGCATCGCCGAACGAATTAAAAACTTCAATGATTATTGGAATATTAAAAGCAGGTTATTTGTATTGCTGAACAAAAAAGGAAAAGTGCGTAACCATGAAGAACTCAAAAAATTCAAAAAGATTATCGACAATACGTTGCTTCAAAAAGAAAGCAAAGCGCTTTCAACGGAAACTAAATATTTATTTCATCACATCTACAGTGCATTCAATTTCGGAACCGGTGATTACAAAAAAAGTTACCAGCATCTGAAAAAAAACAGTTCGCTCATCGAATCCAACACCGAACTTTTCAAGGAAGAACCCAACCTTTATTTTTCTCTTTTGACAAATACAATTTATGTCGGAAGCCAGTTGAAAAAATACGATGAGGTGATGGAGAATATGAAAAAGCTGAAAGCCATTCCTGAAATGCTGGATACAAAAGGGAATGAAGACATGGAGATCAAATTATTTTCCAGTGCTTACAGCATCGAAATCACCTTGTATATCACACTCGGCGAGTTTGAAAAGGGAATTCAGCTGGTGCCGAAAATTGATGCAGGACTTTCGCGCTACGAAGAGAAGCTGAGCCCGCTACGCAAAGCATACTTCTATTTCAACATTGCCGTCTTGTATTTCGGTGCGGAGAAATATTCCATTGCATTAAAATGGATCAATCGTCTGCTGAACGACAATACGATCAGTGAAAGCCAGGACATTCATTGCTTTGCCGAAATTTTTAACATCCTCATTCATGTCGAACTGAAAAACCAGGACTTACTTCCCTACGCAGTGAAATCATTGCAACGCTATTTGAATTTCAGAAAAAGGATTTACAAGTTTGAAACAGTCTTTCTTGAGTTTGCCAATCAATTGCTCGCTTCAAAAAAAGACGATCAGAAAATTTATAAAAAATTTCAGGATGAGCTGGTTATTCTTTCGAAAGATAATTTTGAAAAAAATGTTTTTGAATATTTTGATTTTATATCTTGGGCAAAAAGTAAAGTGGAAAATGAATCGTTCCGAAAGATCGTGGAAAAAGCAGCCGGTAAAAAGTAGCAGTTGGCAGCAGCAGTAAGCCGTGCTAACTGCTGCTGCTTATTGCCGCTGCCACTTCCTTACTCCTGCCGACTCAAAAGCGCATCCCATCCCTGCGCTTTCATCTTCACTGAATTTCCGGATTTATCAATCAAGTTCACTCCTGAATTTTTTTCCGTGATATGACCGATGATGGAAATGTCCATGTGATCGCGTATTTTTTCATAATCACTTTGCTGAATTGTAAAAAGCAATTCATAATCTTCTCCCCCACTCAACGCGCAAACGGTTGCATCCAAGTTGAATTCACGGGCGCGATCATACGTTTGCGGATCGATCGGAATTTTATCTTCATAAATTTCTGCACCAACATCTGATTGTTTACAGATGTGAAGTATTTCAGAAGAGAGGCCGTCAGAAATATCAATCATCGAGGTCGGTATCACTTTTAACTCAGCAAGTTTTTCAATAATTTCTTTTCGCGCTTCCGGTTTCAGTTGCCGTTCGAGAATGTAATCGTTGCCACCTAGGTCAGGTTGAATGTTCGGGTTCTCGACAAATATTTTTTTCTCACGCTCCAACACTTGCAAACCCATGTACGCTCCACCCAAATCCCCACTCACACAAATCAAATCATGTTCTTTCGCTCCGCTGCGATAAACAAGCTGGTCTCTATCCGCTGTTCCGATTGCAGTGATTGAAAGAATTAATCCGGCAACAGATGAAGTAGTGTCACCGCCGACTAAATCTACATTGTACTTTTCACAGGCAAGAAGTAATCCCTCATACAGTTCATCAATGGCTTCAATAGAAAAACGATTCGACAGTGCTATGCTGACCAAAATTTGTTTTGGAATTGCATTCATCGCATAGATGTCAGAAAAATTTACGACCGCAGCTTTGTAACCCAAATGTCTTAAGGGATGAAACGTGAGATCGAAGTGGACACCTTCTGCAAGCAAATCAGCACTCACTACAGTCATTTTATTTTTAAAATCAATGATCGCTGCGTCATCTCCAATCCCTTTTACAGATTCCGGATTTCTCAATTCAATTGCTTTTGAAATGTGTTCAATCAGGCCAAACTCGCCAAGCGAACTTAATTCCGTACGATTCTCTTTATTCTCAAACATGCTTCTAAAATTTTCAGGAGCCAAAGGTAGATGAATGGTGTCGTTATTCAATGTTCAGTCGTGAGTCGTGAGTTCGGAGTTCGGAGACAATTTCTCTCTGAACTCGGAACTCTTGATTTATACGGTTAGTGTCTCAGTTTAAATTATATTTAGATTCCGAGCGAAGCGAGGAATCTTTTTCAAACTGAGACTCTACTTAATAGCCTCGCTTGCCTTACATGCTCCATTTTCGTATCTTTGAACCTTCTAAAAAGAAAGGAAAACAAATGATAACAGTGACCGAACGGGCGAAGTCTAAAGCCCTGACAATCATGCAAGAAGAGCACAAACCGGTGGATGCTTTCATACGTGTTGGCGTGGAAGGCGGAGGTTGCTCAGGATTGACTTACAAGTTAGAATTCGACAATGTAATCAAACCGGAAGATAAAGTATTTGAAGATAAAGGGATGAAAATCGTTTGCGACCGGAAGAGTTTTCTCTATTTGGTAGGAACAGAATTAGATTTCACCGATGGATTAAACGGAAAAGGGTTTGCATTTCATAACCCGAATGCAAGCAGAACTTGCGGTTGCGGAGAAAGTTTCTCTGTATAAATTTTTTTTGTCCTAACCTTCAATTTAGAATTAGTCCAAATAAGATGACAGACGATTTAAAAATATTAGAAGATCTTTCTCAAACCGATTACAAATGGGGATTTGTCAGCGATATTGAAAGCGACAATGCTCCGAAAGGTTTGAGTGAAGACATCGTGCGTTTTATTTCGATCAAGAAAAAAGAACCTGAGTGGATGCTGGAATGGCGATTGAAAGCATATCGTCATTGGATATCTTTGAACCAGGAAGAACCAACATGGGCCAACATTCATCATCCGAAAATTGATTTCCAGGATATCATTTATTATTCTGCACCGAAACCAAAACCACAACTTAATTCATTAGATGAACTCGATCCTGAAATAAAAGCAACCTTCGACAAGCTTGGAATTTCTTTGGAAGAACAAAAACGTTTGTCAGGAGTTGCGGTGGATGCAGTTATTGACAGCGTTTCTGTAAAGACAACATTCAGGGAAGAACTTTCGAAACTTGGAATTATTTTTTGTTCGTTCAGCGAAGCTGTCCACGATTATCCTGAATTGATAAAAAAATATTTAGGTTCTGTAGTTCCCATGACTGATAATTTTTACGCAGCATTAAACAGCGCTGTGTTCAGTGACGGTTCATTTTGCTACATTCCAAAAGGAGTTCGTTGTCCGATGGAACTATCAACGTATTTCAGAATCAATTCTGCAGGCACCGGTCAGTTTGAGCGAACACTCATCATTGCTGATGAAGGAAGTTTTGTAAGTTACCTTGAAGGATGCACGGCTCCAATGCGTGACGAAAACCAGTTGCATGCTGCCGTGGTAGAAATTTATTCTCACAAAGATGCGCAGGTGAAATATTCAACGGTGCAGAACTGGTATCCCGGAGATAAAAATGGAAAAGGCGGAATCTACAATTTCGTTACAAAGCGTGGAATTTGTGCGGGAGAAAATTCAAAGATCAGCTGGACACAAGTAGAAACCGGCTCATCGATTACATGGAAATATCCAAGCGTAATACTGAAAGGAAATAATTCCATCGGAGAATTTTATTCCGTTGCAGTTACGAATAACATGCAACAGGCCGACACCGGAACGAAGATGATTCACCTCGGAAAAAATACACGCAGCACCATCATCTCAAAAGGAATCAGCGGAGGAAAAAGCAATAACAGTTACCGCGGACTGGTGAAGATCAACCGAAACGCCGAGAACGCACGTAATTTTTCCCAGTGCGATTCATTGTTACTCGGAGATAAATGTGGCGCTCATACATTTCCATATCTCGAAGTGCATAACAAAAGTGCAAAAGTTGAACACGAAGCGACAACGAGTAAGGTAGGGGAAGATCAAATTTTCTATTGCAACCAGCGAGGCATTTCTACAGAAGATGCTGTGGGATTGATTGTAAACGGATACTGCAAGGAAGTTTTTAATCAATTACCGATGGAGTTTGCCGTGGAGGCGCAGAAGTTACTTGCTATTTCATTGGAAGGTTCTGTTGGATAAAAAGTTCAATAGTTTAAAAGTTTAAAAGTAATGGCAACGATTAAGCGATTTTATGATTTGGAAGCATGGAAGAAAGCGCGCATGCTGAATAAAACTGTATATATCGCCACCCGTTCTGAGATTTTTAAAAAAGATTTTGCATTAGTTGACCAAACGAGACGAGCAAGTATTTCAATTATGGCGAATCTTGCCGAAGGTTTTGGGAGAAAAGGGAACAAAGAATTTCTTCAGTTTATTTCAATTTCTGAAGCTTCACTGTGTGAACTTCAATCCCATTTATTTGTTGCTTTGGATATTGAATATATTTCTGAAATCGATTTCAAAAATTTATTTGACTTAACAGAAGAAACACAGAGGATTATCAATGGGCTTGCTGACTATTTAAGAACTTCCGAATTGCGGGGAACTAAATTCAAAGCGCAACCATTAAACTCATAAACTATTAAACTTTAATGTTACGAATTAAAAATTTAAAAGCGAAAGTAGCCGACAAGCAAATTCTCAACGGAATTGATCTTGAAGTGAAAGACGGAGAAGTGCATGCCATTATGGGTCCGAACGGATCGGGAAAAAGCACGCTGGCTTCTGTTCTTTCAGGAAGAGATGTGTTTGATGTAACGGATGGAGAAATTTTATTTGACGGAGAAAACATCCAGGACATGTCGCCGGAAGACAGGGCGCGAAAAGGATTGTTTCTTGCTTTTCAGTATCCAATAGAAATTCCGGGAGTGAGCAATGCAAATTTCCTGAAGACTGCATTGAACGAGGTGCGCAAATCAAAAGGATTGGAACCACTCGACTCAAAAGACTTCCTCAAACTGATGAAAGAAAAAATGCAGTTAGTTGAAATGAACAAAGCCATGACGCAGCGCAGCGTGAATGAAGGATTCAGCGGAGGAGAAAAAAAGAGAAATGAAATTTTCCAGATGGCAATGCTGGAACCGAAGCTCTGCGTATTGGATGAAACCGACTCAGGACTTGATATCGATGCACTACGAATTGTTGCAAACGGTGTGAATGCGTTGCGAAACAAGGAGCGCTCGTTCATTGTCATCACACATTACCAGCGTTTGTTGGATTACATCGTTCCTGATTTTGTTCACGTATTATACAATGGAAAGATTGTAAAAAGCGGAACGAAAGAACTTGCATTGGAGTTGGAAGAAAAAGGATACGATTGGATTAAAGAAGGTTCAATGGTTTAATCGTTCAATGGAACATTAAAAAATCTGTGGAGTCTGTGACTGAATATTTAGAAAAATATAAAACAATTCAAAAGGAATTTCCTGCATTGCAGGAAAAAGCCATGGAGCATTTCTATCGGTTGGGATTTCCTACTTCAAAAAATGAAGAATGGAAGTATACCAACATCGCTCCGATTGCTTCTAGGAATTTTTCTTTTTCAGTTCCTGAAACAAAAAATTCAAAAGAAGAAATTCTGCAGCAGTTTCCTTTTGTAAAAAATTCAATTGTTGTAGTGATTGAAAACGGAAGATGGAATAAGGATGCTTCTGAAATTAAAGCTCTTCCTGCAGGAGTTGAAATTAAAAGTCTGCGTGATTCAAAAAATGATTCGGTCGTTCAAAAACATTTCAACCTCTATGCCGATGTTCAGGCAGATGCATTCGCGGCACTGAACACTGCTTTTGCAAATGATGGATTGTTCATTCACATCCATCCAAAAGCAAGAATTGAAAAGAATATTTACATCGTTCATATTTCGTCATCAACAGAGCAAGCCATTATTTCTCACAATCGTTTGCTTGTGATCGCTGAAAAAAATTCTTCTGCAAAAATTTCAACCATCTACATTTCAAAAGATAATTCTTCCGAAACATTTGTCAATGTGATCAATGAAATTTTTGCTGATGAAAATGCTGCCGTTGAATTCGACCTGTTGCAAAATGAAAACAAAAAGTCTTTTCAAATCTGCGGAACACACGTTTACCAATCTGCGAATTCAAGATTCAACATCAATACCGTTGCTCTTGGCAACAGCATTTTAAAAAACAAACTGCACATCAAGTTGGACGGTTCCAACGCTGAGAATTATATGCACGGTTTGTATTTAGCCGATGATTCACAGCTGACAGATAATCACACAGCCGTATACCACGCGAAACCAAATTGTAACAGCAACCAACTTTACAAAGGAATCATCGGAGGAAAGGCAAACGGAGTTTTTAACGGGAAAATAGTTGTCGAGAAAGATGCGCAGAAAACATTGGCTTACCAATCCAACAAAAATATTTTATTGAGTAATGACGCCGTCATTAATGCAAAACCACAATTGGAAATTTTTGCTGATGATGTAAAATGTTCTCACGGCGCTACCACCGGGCAAATGGATGAAGATGCTGTATTTTATTTGCGTTCAAGAGGCATCGGTGAAGAGAATGCCAAAGCGTTACTCAACGTTGCGTTTGCAAACGATATCCTGAATAACATTTCCATTGATTCTTTTCGCGAGTATATTTCCTCATTGGTTGAATCGAAGCTGAAAGAAGCCGGCAAATGAAAATTGTAGAATCGATATTAATGAATCCTGTTTCTGAATTTGATGTTCAAAAAGCAAGGAAGGATTTTCCTATTCTTTCGCAATCGGTATACGGAAAGCCTCTGATCTATTTTGACAATGCCGCCACATCACAGAAACCACAGGTTGTTATTGATGCTTTGGTAAAATATTATTCTGAATACAATGCCAACATCCATCGTGGAGTTCATGCGTTGAGTCAGCAAGCGTCACAGGCGTATGACGATGTAAGAAAAAAAGTTCATGAGTTCATTGGTTCAAGAGTTGAGCAGGAAATTATTTTTACGAGGGGGACTACAGAGTCCATCAACCTGGTTGCTTCTACCTACGGAAGAAAAAATATTTCCGAAGGAGATGAAATTATTGTTTCAGCGATGGAGCACCACAGCAACATCGTTCCGTGGCAAATGCTTTGTGAAGAAAAGAAAGCTCTGCTAAAAGTAATTCCGATCAATGATTCAGGAGAATTGATATTGGAAGAATTTGAGAAACTGCTTTCCCCGAAAACAAAATTTGTCTCTCTTGTTCACACTTCAAACTCGTTGGGAACAATAAATCTCGTAAAAGAAATTATTCAACTCACCCGACAACACTCCCTTTCCTTTGGAGAGGGTCGTGGTGAGGCATATATTCCGGTCATGATTGACGGGGCGCAATCGATCGCGCACACTCAAATTGACGTTCAGGATTTGGATTGTGATTTCTTTGCTTTCTCCGGACATAAAATGTTTGGACCAACCGGCGTTGGTTGCCTGTACGGAAAACTAAATCTTCTCGAAGACATGCCGCCTTACCAGGGTGGCGGAGAAATGATTCACTCCGTAAGTTTTGAGAAAACAACTTACAACGAAGTGCCTTTTAAGTTTGAAGCAGGAACTCCGAATGTTGCCGATGTCATTGCATTGGGAGCAGCTGTTGATTATATCCAATCACTCAACAGAAAAACCATTTCTGAATACGAACATGAACTGATGTTGTATGCTTCGCAAAAATTAAACGAGATCGAAGGCGTCAGACTAATCGGCACCTCAAGAAATAAGACAAGTATTGTTTCCTTTGTTATTGATGGCGTAAATGCACTCGATGCAGGAATGTATCTCGACACACTTGGTATCGCTGTCCGTACAGGGCATCATTGCACCGAACCGGTTATGAAACGATTTAACATTCCGGGAACGATTCGCGCATCGTTTATGTTTTACAATACGAAAGAAGAAATCGATGTGATGATTGAAGGAATTAAAAAGGCAATCACATTATTAAAAAAATAAATAGCCCTACGACCTTAGCCCACGACTTCAGTCGTGGGAAACCAAAGAAGATGGAATCAATTGCAGAAATAGAAAATGAAATTGTTGAAGAGTTCGAACTCTTTGATAATTGGGCGGATAAGTATCAGTATATCATTGAACTCGGGCAAAAACTTCCGGTGTTGAGTGAAAAATATAAACTGGAAGAAAACAAAATTAAAGGTTGCCAAAGCAGTGTTTGGTTGAACAGCTATGAAAAAGACGGGCGAATCTTTTTTGAAGCCGACAGCGATTCAACATTTGTAAAAGGAGAAATTGCATTACTCATTCGGGTGCTCAGCGGACAAAAGCCGGAAGACATTGTAAGTACAGAACTTGGTTTCATCGATCAAATCGGATTGCGTCAACATGTTGCTGTAACAAGAGCAAACGGTTTGGCAAGTATGATTAAGCAAATGAAACTTTACGCGTTGGCATTTCAAAATAAAGTTAGCAGTTAGCAATTTGCAAATTGCAAACTGCTAATTGCTAACTTTTTAATTAGTTGTTTAGATGACGGAAGAAATAATTGACATAAGACCACTTGAGGATCGGGTAAAGGACGTACTGAAAACATGCTACGATCCGGAGATTCCTGTGAACATTTATGAGCTTGGCTTGATTTACGAAGTACGGATTGATCCGGGCAACGATGTATTTGTGAAGATGACCTTAACATCGCCTGCTTGTCCGGTGGCTGAAACATTGCCCGTTGAGGTGGAACAAAAAATTAAAACTCTTCCCGATGTGAACAATGCAAAAGTCGAAATCACATTTGATCCGCCTTGGGAAAAGGATATGATGAGTGAAGAAGCGAAATTGGAATTGGGAATGTGGTGAAATAGTTCAAAGTTAGTAGTTCTTAGTTCGGAGACAGATGGAAGATAAAATAGAAAATAAAGTTACTGAGAGTGGTTTAGTACAATTCGATCCCGAGGAATTATTTGTTCCCGGTGAACGGGTTCTGTTCGATCTGAAGAGCTGGCTGTTTGAAGAAATTATTCTGAAAGAAAAAGATTTTCGAGAGCACTTGAAAAATCATGACTGGTCTCAGTATCAAAATAAATTTGTCGCTCTCACTTGCACAGCCGATGCCATTGTCCCGACCTGGGCTTTTATGCTGGTCGTTACCATGCTTGAACCGGTTGCAAAAAAAATTGTTTTTGGTGATTTGAAAAAGTTAGAGGAAGAGATTTTTCATGAACAGATTTCAAAAATCAATCCTGAAAATTATCGGAACCAGCGCGTGGTGATAAAAGGTTGCAGTAAAGTGTCAGTGCCGGCTTCTGCATACGTCGAAATAACGGCTTTGCTCCAACCTGTGGTAAAGAGCATCATGTATGGTGAACCGTGTTCAACCGTTCCAGTCTATAAAAAGAAAAGCTGAAGCATTCCTTTTTTGATTTTTCTTTATAACTTTTTTAGGTAACCCGTTTTTTCAAGCTGATCTGTTTTTATTTTTAGCTCATGATTCTGAAGGATTCCCGTTACCAGGTTGGTGGAGTTAATTTGGTTGATGTATGCAATCAATTCGGCACACCGCTTTATGTGTATGATGCGGCAACCATCTCGCATCAGTACAAAAAAATTACAACTGCTTTTTCAGGAGTTAATTTGAAAATTAAATATGCCTGTAAAGCCTTATCGAATCAATCCGTTCTGAAGTTGCTGAAAAAACTTGGTTCCGGATTGGATGCTGTTTCCATCGAGGAAGTTCAGCTCGGATTAAAAGCAGGATTTTCTCCCTCCGAAATTTTATTTACTCCAAACGGTGTTTCATTTGATGAAATCAAACAGGGAGTAGAAAAAAATATTGTCATCAACATTGATAACATTGCGCTACTCGAACATTTCGGTCATGAATATGGAAACAACGTTCCATGCTGCATTCGCCTGAACCCACATGTGGAGGCGGGAGGCAATCAACACATCCAGACCGGTCACATTGATTCGAAATTTGGTATTTCAATTTACCAGCTTCGTCATGTGGAACGCGTCATCAAAACCTATAACGTCAAAGTAGAAGGGCTTCACATTCATACGGGTTCTGAAATCCTGGACTCATCTGTTTTTCTAAGAGTAGCCGAGCTCATGTTTGAAGAAGCAATGAACTTCCCCGATTTAAAATTTATTGATTTCGGCAGCGGCTTTAAAGTGAAATATAAAGAAGAGGATTCTGAAACAGACATTGAAGAATTGGGAAAAGATTTTACTTCCCGCTTCAACGAATTTTGCAAGCAATACGGTCGCGAACTGGAGTTGTGGTTTGAACCGGGAAAATATTTAGTGAGTGAATGTGGCTTGTTGCTGGTGAAAGCAAACATTGTCAAGCAAACATTGTCAACGGTTTTTGTGGGCGTTGACTCCGGCCAAAACCATTTGATCCGACCGATGTTTTACGATGCCTATCATCACATCGTCAACATTTCAAATCCTGAAGGGAAGCAACGCATCTACACCATTGTCGGATACATTTGTGAAACAGATACATTCGGTTGGGACAGAAAGATGAGTGAAGTTCACGAAGGAGACATTCTCGCTATTAAAAATGCGGGTGCGTATGGTTTCAGCATGAGCAACAATTATAATTCGCGTTTACGACCTGCAGAAATTATCATCTCGAATGGAAAAGCGCAACTGATCAGGAAAAGAGAAATGCTTGACGATTTATTAAAGAACCAGGTAGAAGTTGACCTTTGATTTTTAGGTAGCCGAGGATGTCAGAACAAGCTGAACAATTTTTAACCGATGCTGAAAGCAAAGTGTTCGATAAAGAACACAGGCGAAAACTTGCTTTCAACATTTCCCAATACGATAAAAAAGTTGTCGAGGGAAAACATCAGTTTGATGATCTTGAATTGGCAAAGCAACGCGCTGCAAATATCAAATGGAGAACCATCGAGAATCTTGAAAAATACCTGAAGGAGTTTGAATCAAATTTTTCAAAACGTGGCGGAAAAGTAATCTGGGCACAGAATGCTGAAGAAGCAATCGCCGAGATCAACACCATCATGAAACGGGTGAATGCAAAAACCGTTGTCAAGTCAAAGTCCATGACAACGGAAGAGATACACCTGAATCGTGCTTTGGATAAAGAAGGAATAGAATCCGTAGAAACCGATTTGGGCGAATACATTGTTCAGCTTCGCAACGAAGCTCCTTATCACATTGTGACTCCCGCTATGCATCTTTCAAAAGAAGATGTCGCAAAAACATTCAACGAAAAATTTTTACTTCCCATCAACAGTACGCCCCAGGAAATTACTGCTTACGTGAGAAAAAAGCTGCGTGAAAAATATCAGTCGGCTGAAGTCGGAATTACAGGAGCCAATTTTTTGATTGCCGATGTCGGTGCTGTTGCCGTTACCGAAAACGAAGGGAATGCATTGCTGAGTGTGGCTTTTCCAAAGGTGCACATCGCCATTGCGGGAATTGAAAAAATTATTCCTTCACTGAATGATTTGGATTTATTCTGGACGTTGCTTTCAACTCATGGCACCGGGCAAAATATAACAGTATATAATTCCATTATGTCAGGCCCGCGACAACCGGATGAAACAGACGGACCGGAAGAGATGTATGTAATCCTCCTCGACAACGGGAGAACAAATTTACTCGCAGAACAAAACCAACGTCAAGCGTTGTCGTGTATCCGTTGCGGTGCCTGCTTAAACGGTTGCCCGATTTACAAAGGAGTTGGCGGACATGCGTATGGTTCTACTTACAGCGGACCGATCGGCTCTGTCATCACTCCGCATTATAACGGGATGAATGAATTCAAACACCTCAGCTTTGCTTCCTCGTTGTGCGGAAAATGTACAGAAGTGTGTCCTTTAAAAATTGATTTACATAAACTTCTTTTGTACAACCGCCAGGAATCAGTTAAAGAAGGCCTGTCGACAAAATCCGAAAAATGGATTTACATTTTCTGGAAGAAGGCCATGCTCAAAAGAAACCTGATGAACAAAGGCGGAGCAAAAGCAAAAAATTTTGTGTTGCAAAACTTCTTTAAGAAGAGTTGGGGAGACAGAAGAGAACTTCCGAAAATTGCAGAGAAATCCTTCAACGAATTGTGGAAGGAAAAAATGAAAAAATAAACTTCATGATGTATCAAAAAAGAAAGACCGATCAGAGAATTCTCTGATCGGTCTTTCCTTTTTCAGGTTAAGTAATTAAAATAATGGCGGATGTGCGGAGAATACGAAGTTTGAATTGTTGGCATCCCAGATTGAGAAATCGTCAAGAGCAGTATTACCGTCTCCATTCAAATCTGTTGAGTTATACCCGAATGCAAAGTTGGTATTGTCAGCATCCCAAATTGAAAAATCGTCTAGCGCCACATTTTCATCCTGGTTCATATCGCCCATATAGAAACACCATGCAGTGCCATACAGTATTTGGTTATCAAGATATGCCTGCGATTGTGACGTGGTGAAATCGTAATTGGTAATTGCTGCAAGCATCACCGGGTTGGCACTCCATGTCCAGATAGCAGATCTGTGTCTCACGGCGATGTAGTATGCTGTTCCTATAGAGGCTACCGACATAGTACCTGTAACCTGTCCATTCGTATGAATGATTGCTTTGTAACTGTCGACCAACGGATGAAATCCATTCGCAGCATGCAATTCCACAATTACTGTATCACATTCAATTTCGTTTATACTAGCCAAGATATCGAATAAAGTAGAATCCATTCTACCCCAATTAGCATGATAGTATCCTTCGAAATATGCTTTCACGTTAACCGTAGCTGCATTGATCACTGTAAAGATACCTCCACTCACACCGCTGCATGTATTTTTCACGACCGTTATCAATCCTGTTGTTGCACCAATGGGAACAGAAGTGGTAATTTGATTGTCGTTGTTAACTGTAAAGGAAGTAACACTTGTTCCATTGAAAAGAACATTGGTCGCTCCGGTGAAGTTACTACCTGAAATGATGACAGGAGTTCCAACGCTTCCGCTTGATGGAAGAAATGATGACACTACAATTGGAGCCGGCGGTGGATTAACTGTTACATGTGCTGCAGGTGAAATGCAACCGAAGCTATTCATTGCAAATACACTATACGGACCGGGGGTAAGCGTAGTAAATATGCCGGTTGTATTCACATAATTTATACTATCAATACTGTACGTGATACCGGCACCGATAGGTGAGTCTACCGTAATAGTTCCTGTTGAACTGTTACAGGTCGGTTGCGTAACAGTAATGGAAGGCTGTGCCGGAGTTGGATTAACTGTTACATGAACAGATTGAACCGCCGAACATCCTGCTCCCGTTGTTCCTTTAATGTAATACGTACCTGTTCCGGCAGTTGTCGGAGTATTGAATGGAATGGTTGCCAATAAATCCGTCCAATAGGTATAAACTAAACCGGGAGTTGAACCCGTGGTAACAGTTGCCAGAGTAATGTCAACAGTATTCGGTGAACAAACCGCAGCCGGATCGGTAATCACAACTGTAGGAGTTGGATTAACCACCACTGTTACAGGAGCTGATGTAGCAGTCAACGTACATCCGTTGTTTGCTGTCGCAGTCACCGTATAAGTTCCCGATGTTGTAACTAAAATAGATTGTGTTGTTTCATTTCCGGGAGACCACGTAATTCCGGTCGGCACATTCGATGTGAGCAGAACACTTCCTCCGCTACAAAAAGTGGCCGATCCGTTTGCTGCAATACTTACAATAGAAGTTGTTCCCGTTAATTTAACATCGTCAAGACGGTATTGACATCCGTTGTTCTTAGAAAATTTAATTCTAAGATTTGCGGTGGAAGGTATTGTTCCGGCTGCTGTCTTTAAATACCATGTATTTATTAACGCTGTTGGAGTAAATGTTAGCGGAGTATAAATGCTGCCATCGCTGCTTACTTCAAGAGTCAATGAGGAATCAATCGCTCCATTGTCTCTTCGTAAACCGAAGGAGAGCGAAAGCCCTGTATATCCCAATGTATTAATTCCGGAAATAATAAAATCACGGTTAAAATTTGTGCCCGTTCCTAAAAACACATTCGATCCGCCACTGAACCCGGAGCCTGTTGGACTTGCATTGGTTATTTTCAACTCACTTTGAGTTGACGTGGTAGAAGTAAACGCAACAGGAGCTGCGTTCTGCCAACCGGAATAGCCGCTAATGGTTGTACTTATACCTGTTCCCATGCTTTCAGAAAAGATGGTTCCGTTGTACGCAAAGCCGTTTACGGTAACCACGACCGGTGCTGATGTTTGGATACACGAACCTGTTGTTACAGTTACTGTATATGAACCTCCGGTAGTTATTAAAACAGATGATAGTGATGAAGAAAAACCGGGAGGAACGGAAGCCCATAAATAATTATCTGCACCTGCAGCAACAGACAATGTTACAGAACCACCGGTACAGAAAGTAGTCGGTCCGTCTGCATTAATGGTAGAAGTCGCAGGTTGAGACACCGTTGCTGATGCTGTAGCTGAACATCCCGAAGCATCGGTCACAGTCACTGTATAAGTGCCAGCCGCAAGACCTGTTGCTGTTGCCGATGTTTGTACAGGAGACGTATTCCAGGAATAGGTTAACAAACCATTTCCGGTAGCTACAACAGTTGCAGTTCCGTCATTTGTGCCGGGACATGACGAAGGAGTGGATGAAGTACTGACGACTGTTACTGTACCCAGGCTTGCATCGCTTAATGTAAGTGTCCTGATTCCGAACCTGCTGACATTCGTTGTGTTTGCTCCGCCGGGCCAAATGCCGTCTGCATCCGTTGCTGAACTAAAAATTGTATTGTCAAAATTTCTCGCCTCCACCCGTTGCACTCCGTTTGGATTGTTTACACCGGTTGGAATAACAGCTGCCCAATCACCGATATTTGATGACAGGTTTTGCTGGAAAATATTTTTCACAGGACCCGGCAGTGAAGTTAAATTAGCCGTAACGGTATCCGATGGAGTTGTCTGCCTTGCCTGGTAAGAATACAATGGATCACCTGTACCAGCTACGTTATTATAGATCAAAATATATTTTCCGGCTGCACATGAAATAGCAGACCCGGTAAGGAATGCTCCGTCATCTGCGGTGGATGTAGTGGCTGAGCTCTGAATGTCTAATGCTGTAATTGTTTTGCTCCCCACAAAGCTTGGTGAAAGTGGTAATGTACCACCATCCTGAACATACCCGAGGCGTAGGTTGTGAACCTGCCCGCCACCATAGCGGCTTGCGTTTCCGGTAGGTTCTATATAAATCCAAAACGGGTGGCTGCTTCCTAAAGCATCAGTTGTGAAAACATTCTGTATCGTTGCGGTGCCATACGCCGTACCGCTCCAGGTGTTTCCGACACCATACGAAGTTGAAGGAGCATTTACCGTGTCTAATCCTGCCCTTAGATCGTAGGTGGTATTAGGAACCAGGTTATCTAACTGTAAACAAACAGCAATCGGAGTCCGGTTCGAGTTGGCACTTCCGGAAGTTTTACTTCCGATATATTTTGGAACCACAAGTTCTGTGAAGGTCGGTACATTGGTAATAATAATTTCACCTGTTGAAGCGGCTGTTAAATCCAACGCATCTGCTTCCAGGTAATAGGATCCGGCAAGATCAAAGTGAATATCATTAAACGTGGCAATACCGCCAACCGCAGTTCTTGTCAGCGTTCCCAACATATTTCCACCTCCAGGTCCCACTGCGATTGAAATCGTAATATCGCCTGTATAGTTCACATCCAAATTATTGTTTGCCTTAAGCGCCTGCACCGTGAAACTGGTCACGTTAGAATTAATAATTCCGGAAGCAGGAACCCCTTGAAAAGTCAATTGAGTCGCCAAACTTGAAACATTAAATGGCGGTGTATTACCTGAAGTCAAAACATCTCCTGAAGTTCTGCTGACAGTAAGTATGACGTTGAAGTCTTCTGTGGTATAATTTATTCCGAAGATTGTATCAATGTATGTTCCTGCTGATAATGTTCCAACAAGGTTACCACTTGGTGTACCAAATCCATTTCCGGGTAAAATAGATACCAATAAATTTGTGTTCGCGATTACGTTTTGAGGAAAGCCTGCTCCATCCAACGTCTGAACAACAAGGTAGAACGAACCATTGGTAAATGGAGTGATTCCTCCGTTCACCGATGTTACAATTAATTGTGTCGGTGGTACCGGAGACACTGTTGCCTGGCTTTTCGGATTATCGAATGGCGCTGCAATGCTTGCAGTACTATATCTTGTTGATGCGCCGGATCCGTTGTAGGCGTAAACCCTGAAAGAATATGTAGTTCCCGCTGTTAATCCTGTTACATGAACAGAATCGCCGATTCCGTTGTAAATCACCTGCTGACCGGAAATGTAATTCGCGTTTGCAGTAGGCGAAGTTCCATCGGTAGGATTTGTAAATGAATTCGATGTGTTCATCACCACAATGCGGCCTGTTCCATTTCCTTTCAACCAGTGTGCTGTAAGTGAAAATGTCGAAACATTATTAAACGAAATGGTGCTATCCTGCTGAGTAGGTGCTGAAGGAGCGGTTGCAGAAAAACTAAAGTCATCCACGGCAATACCATTCGCATTTCCTGAAGGTTTAATATCATCCCAGTAGATGACCAGGTTTTGACCCGGCATCCAGTTGCTGTTCAATACAAAAGAAGTGGCAGGAATCTGTGTTCTGTTGGCAGGTGCATTTCCGTTAAGCGCTGCAGCTGTTCCACCTGATGTAATCGGCGAACCGAAATCCAATGTAGGCACTGCTGTAACCGTGTTCGTTGAAATATCTGAAGCACCAACTGCATAGGAGAATCTCAATGTGTTCGTTACTCCGGCAGTTCCGCCATATCTCCACTGCTCACCTGCATAAGAGATGGTGACATTGGTTAAAATATCTGATGTACTGTTTTTAATGACGGCACCAATCCTGGAAGTGTTGGCGCCCGAAGTCAATGCACCGAATGCACGATCGGTAGCAGTTCCGGTTCCATAACTAAATGCAGAACCTGAATTACTTCCACCATCATCCACTGTAAATTTTGCATCAGCAGTTGAACCTGCCACTCTTAAAAACTGCCAACCGGTTGTTCCGGATGCGCTTACAGGAGATCCGAATGTATAGAATGGTCCGGAACCCTGACCTGTATAACTAAATGAACCTGATGGAGGAAGCCCATTGAAATCCTGGGTATACGTACTTCCTGTAACTAAATAAGAAATTGGTCCGACACTGTTACCGGTAACCGGGACATTGATTGCTGAAGCGCCATTTGAACGATTGATAATGCTTCCGGTCGTTGTACCTGAAACCGTAGGATTAAATCTGACATAAATTGGAGTTGCACTTACAACGCCTAACGTTGGGGTAAGCACAATTGAATCAGGAAAAGCAATCCACGTTGAATTATTCAAAGAAACTTCAAAGGAGGCAGGCGGTTTAACAGAGATGTTATCGGTGAGGTCAGTTCCGGAAACCGTATCTTTTTGAGAAGTACTTGGTGTTCCGGTTGTAGTATTAAAAGTGCTCAACGGAATTCCTGTAACAGTAATAGCCGGAATTCCTACAGGTGCCGCAATGATTCTTGAATTGCCGGTTGCACTTCCCAGATTGGTAACTGCTGTGGTAGTAAAATTACCGGAGCCGATGCTTGCAGTCACCGTACGTCCGGCAGTTGAAGTACCAACAGCGGCGACATTGGCAACTATTAAATAATTTCTCGTTGACGTAATTCCGGTTTCTCCTGAAATCGGAAATGTCATGGTTCCGGAATATGTAACCGTCCCGGAAACGGCTGCATCTGCACCATTGATGCTACCATTCCCATCATTGTCTCTGAAAATTCTGAACGAATTAAGATCACTTCCATTAGCAGAGCCGGTTGCCGTAACAACTACATTGGTAAAGTCAACAGTCGAAGCAGAAGTAACTGTGAAACCGGATAATACATTATCGTTTGTTCCCTGGGTGATAGAACCTGTGGGCTGTGTAATGTTTGCCAATGTTGCAGAAGTAGCTCCTACACCAATAGCAGCAGGAACAGCATTGTAGGTTGTGGCATCATCCACAAAAATATTTGCAACATTAGATGTGCTGCTGATACCGATAAAAGTTCCGGAAGCGATCGCGGTATTCGCCAGCAATGATGCTTCCGCCAGGTCATCACCGATTTTGGTGCCGTTGATATACAAATCAAATTTTTGAACAGCAACCGATTGGGAATTTCCGTTATAGGTATAATTAATTGTTCCACTCGTCTTGTTGTTACCTACTATTTCAACAGTATAGACCGTTGCTGAACTGAAAGAAGTTTGTGTCAATCCGGTATTCACGGTGGTTCCTCCAGCCCTGTAAGTCAGAGTAAGAGCCCCTCCTGCTCCGTACGTAAAAAACAATCCTGTGAACACCTGCGCACTGCTAAAATTACTCGCATCGGAATACATGGCACCTGCACCCTGGAAAAAACCCCATTGTCCTGAAATAGCTGTGCTTCCGGCCGAAGCATCTCCAAACAATACTTTGAAAGAAGTATAAAACTCCGTTCCACCTGTATAAGCTACCCACGGAGAAAACTTAGAAACAGACGTTGATGTGGACGCAACACCTCTCACATAAGATCCGGTTGTTCCCAAAGGGTTGGATGTATTAAGAACTAAGATCGGAGCCGCAGGCGCTGTAACTCCTCCTCTTGCCCAGGTTGTTCCGGAAGTAGGATTTGGAATAATTGCAGTTGATCCGGTTTGACTTGTTTGCGACGCTGTGCCCGTTCCAAAATTCTGAACCGAGGTTTGTCCAAAGCTTGTAAGTCTGACAAGCATTGCAAATAAGAAAACGTAAACGAATTTCTGTAAATAGAATAATGACTTTTTTGTTGAATTAGATACTTGTTCTTTCATGGTGGTGGAATGAGTTGAGGTGTTGATATTTTTTTATACTGTTAAGTAATTTTCATCTCTTGCAAAATTGTTCATCACGTTTCAAGGGATGATGAACGATGTATAAACTCTCTGTTAATTTTCAACATGCAGATTCGAATATTCTTTTTGTTGATGATTTTTTTGAATTCATTGAACTTATCCTGGGGAAACTCCCACGGAACGCCTGCAAGATAATGTTTAGCGTGTTAAAAAAAAATGGCTTACGACAATAAAAATTTATAAAACCAGAAACAAGGGAAACCCACCTCATACCGCGTGGCCGGCTCCGATTAATTCTTTACAATCTTAAATACCTGCTGGTTGAAATCGTCTGTAACTCTTCCAAAATACACCCCTTTGGCAAGGTCACTAATGTCAACTTTTACAACTGACTGGTTTTTTGCATCCAGTGAGATCGTTTTGATCAAGGTGCCTTCCGGGTTGTATAAATTGAAGGTTGCATTTTGTAAATGATCGCTGCCGCTGTTTGCAATTTTGATCACATCCGTAGCAGGATTCGGGAATACATACCATGCAGCCCCTTTATCTTTGTTAAGAATAGGAACCAATTCACTGTATGAAACCGTACCATCATAATCTTCCTGGCGAAGCCGGTAATAGGAAAGACCGGAATAAGGCTGACCATCTATAAAACTATAATATAAGGTAACCGTTGAATTGCCGGCCCCATCTTTTATTCCGATGTCTTCAAATACTTTTCCGTCACGGCTGCGCTCTATGTAAAAATACTTGTTGTTGATTTCAGAAGCAGTTATCCAATTCAGGTCCACTTTGCCATCATTTAATTTTCCGGTAAATGATATGAGTTTGATCGGCAACGGATGTGTGACAGAAGTTAATACCCACGGTTGGTAAGTTAGAAGTGTATCAGATCGCAGCACTGCTACTCCGATAACACCTGCACCGGTTACACCTGAATAACAATATGCACAAGGCAATGTTACTCCTTTATCCCAGCCTGATCCTGTCCAGTCCTGTGCTTTTACAGCGCCTGTTTGATAAGCGGGATTCATGGTATTTTCAATCCCCTGGTAAGAAAAACGAATCGAGTCTATCAGGAACGGAGTAACAGAAGCACCCACCTCCCACCAACGATCAATCGTATTGGAATCTGCAGCAGGATTTACAGCCACAAACAAACTTGGCATTACGCTTACTTGAGGAACAGCAGTTACATCATCCCATGGACGATTATCTGAAGGCGAGACGTCTCCCGGAGAATGTCGCGTTGCAATGGTCACATCTACAGTGGTTCCCGATACCTTCTTACCAATAGTTACCGGAATGGGAATCCTGGAAGAAGTACTCACGCCAAAAGGAAAATTATAATTGGTGGCTGCAGAGATTGTAGCTGCTGTACCAAAAGTCCACTTAATCTTACTTGGATTGGTAGCATAGAGTGCGGTGCCAACTGCAGTTTCACTGATAATATAACGGCATGTGTTAGAGCTACCCGCGGTATTATTAATAGCACTGACAATAATTCCATTCCATGGAGCAGCGGCGTTATTGACGTTAGTGATATTGAGCGTATTGCCGTTCAGAACCATGCAGGATGAATCAGTACTTGAAAACGTCAACGTCTTTGCTACCGTAACGTCATTGTTTAATTGTACATATTTTCCGTTAGCTGTCGCATATGTTTTACTAAGGTTCACACTATTAAAAAATTCTCCTCCCGGACAGGTAATGATTTGGTTATTGTTTCCAAGTGTAACAGCATTTGGAAAGAACGTTACAAGTTGAGTTAATGCACCTTCCGTAAAACCACTTTGATTGTAGTTCGTCCAATTACCACCGATGCTGATGTTGAATGTACCGGCCGATAAAATTGCTGCCCCGGTACTGTTTGTAATGGTAATATCATTTCTAACTGCCATTGCGCTGGACGGAGTTTTGCTTCCGCTTCCTGAAATAATCAGGTTATAATATTGAGACTCCGAATTATTTATACCAACCGTTCCGAAATCAACACTGGTTTTAATTGTCTGAGCACCTGAAGCAGAATACTCCACAGTACTTCCTTCCTTAAAAACATAAAAATTATTATTTGTAGTCGCTAATGTTGTCAAAATAGAAAAGGCATTCGTTCCTGTTATATTTAAACTACCGCCGCTGTTCACAACCATACTATCCTTAGCGGCTCCGCCACCAGCAGGGACAACCGGTGCTGCTCCTGAAGAAACAATTTCACTTGTCTTAAGTGTTCCATTAATTGTCCACTTATTTTTGTAAGTAGGATTCGCATTGTTCGTTTGCACATAAATTTTGTTGCCCACCACCATGGTAGAATTTATCGTATAAGAACCTCCCTTTTCCACTAATGGTGACTGTACCCCATCAATATCATCAATGGATGCATTTCCTGCAACGCAGGTTAAAATGGCTGTGCTCGCAGTTGAACTACCAACAGTTACATTAAAATTCGTATTGGCTGCATCGTTATAAATCTGGGTCAATGAAGTTCCGTTAAAACGGAGATTCACATTCATATCAATGGTGAGGTTGGTAGTGGCATTCGTTGCATATTCTTTCCTGATACGCGAAGCATCAAAAGCTCCTGTTCCTGTAATGGCACAGTTTGCAGCATCAATATTAAAAGAAATGTTATCGTACGTTGCACCATTACCGATTGTACCGTCGCAGACGATGCTGCTTCCACATACCGTAATGTATCGGTTACCATTTAATGTACCGTCACCTGTCCAAAGAGTTGCACCTGCCTGTACATCCAAATTATTACAATTTTTTAATGATGCTTCTACGGTTACTGTGTATGGTGATGTAATCCAAACATTGTCAGCACAAAGAGGAGGTGACGCGGCAGGATTACTTGTGAAATCAAATCCATTATATATTCCCCAGGTTGAAGCTGAACCCCAATTTCCGGATGCAATTGAACCATAATCGCCGGGGACCTGCGAAAAAGAATGATAGGAAAGCGCTGTGATAAAAAGTACGCTTACAAAAACTACTTTCCGGATTTTGTTCATTGTTTTGTAGTTGTTAAATTCCATTCAATACTGTTAATACAAATAAGCCGACTAAGATAGAAAAAAAGTTTAATGTTTCCTTATTATTCACAAAATAATTTCCTCACAAATCCATTCACATTTAATCTAAAAACTCACAATCAATTCTGAACCAACACAAGTATACATAAACGACAACAACCCGCAGCAATGGGCGGGTCTTTGCAATCTTATATTTTTAATTTCATGTAGTTTTTAATGCTGCATGTTACGTACCTGTTGCTGTTCATTCATCAATTGCATTATAATTTTATAATCAGAGAGAGATACCGGTTGTATGTTTTGAATATCTTCCGTGTTTATACGTTTACTAAGATTCACACACGTTTTACGATCGTATTTTTCAAAGGCGTTTTTATATGCCTGCATGTCTTCATGCGCAATGAAATAATATTCAACCTGTGAAGTTGCAGGATTGTATTTGTTCACGATGATACCGGGAATTCTGTTTCCATTACGAAAAGAAAACATACTATACACATGAACATAATCCTGAATTTCCATTGAAGTCATAACAACCGTTTTGGGTACTGACCGGAAAAGTATTCCAATTGATGGCAGCAGTCAACAGCTAATTGGTGAACGGACGATAATGGGGGTTAAAGGACAGATTCTACAGGGAGAGAGTAGCCAGCAAATAGGGATTAGGTATCGGAAAACCAAAATCAGAAATATGAAATCAGAAAATGGAATTTAGGGTAGTGGGGCAGTTTGAAAAAGGATTCCTCTCCCGATATTATCGGGATCGGAATGACAATGCAAATTAAGGCTGGGGGGCGGGCTTAAGCCTGCCTATTACCACCTATGCAAGGGTCAGTCGTACCTCAACAACCTAACAACGAATAACGAACAACTGAAAAATCACTTTTCGCTAATCAAACTTGCGCGAAGGTATTCTCTGTTCAGTCGTGCGATGTGCGAGACAGAAATTTCTTTCGGGCACTCAGCTTCGCATGCACCGGTGTTGGTGCAGCTTCCGAAACCTGCATCATCGTGTGCTTCCATCATTTTCAAAACGCGAAGATTACGTTCAGGTTCTCCCTGCGGTAACAACGCTAACTGCGAAACTTTTGCCGACATGAATAACATGGCTGAAGCATTTTTACACGCTGCCACACAAGCCCCGCAACCGATGCAGGCTGCGGCATCAAATGCTTCATCCGATTTTACTTTGTCAATCGGAAGCGCATTCGCATCCACTGCGTTTCCCGTGTTCACAGAAATATATCCTCCCGCCTGTACGATGCTGTCAAAAGCGCTGCGGTCAACAGCGAGGTCTTTGATCACAGGAAATGCTTCTGCTCTCCAGGGTTCGATGGTTACCGTTTCCCCATTATCAAAATGACGCATGTGAAGCTGGCAAACCGTTGTTCCTTTCAACGGACCATGCGCACGACCGTTGATGTACATGCTGCACATGCCGCAGATACCTTCGCGGCAATCATGATCAAAAGCAACAGGATCTTTTTCTTCTTTGATCAAACGGTCGTTCAGCACGTCCATCATTTCAAGAAAAGACATGTGTGTGCTTACGCCGGGCATGTCATAGATTTCAAACCGACCTTTGTCGGATGAGTTTTTCTGTCGCCAGATTCTTAACTTGAGATTGATTGTCTCGCTCATATCTTGATTAGCTGATTGGTTAATTAGCTAATTAGCTAATTGACGAATTATCAAATTATTTATAACTCCTCTGACTTGGATGCACCACATCAAATTTTAATTCTTCCTTGTTCAACATAGGAGCGTTGTTGTCGCCTGCGTATTCCCATGCTGACACGTAACTGAAGTTTGCATCGTCGCGTTTTGCTTCTCCGTCTTCGGTTTGTGACTCTTCACGAAAATGTCCGCCACAGGACTCCTTGCGTTGCAATGCATCTTCAACCATCAACGCGCCCAACTCGATGAAGTCGGCAACACGCCCTGCCTTTTCCAACTCAGGATTGAACTCATCTGCACTTCCGGAAACGCGAACATCTTTCCAAAACTCTTCTTTGATTTCTTTAATCAAGGTACGCGCTTTCAGCAATCCTTGTTCGTTGCGTCCCATGCCACAATATTCCCACATCACTTTGCCGAGCTTCTTGTGCAAATCATCTACGCTCTGTTTTCCTTTCACATTCATCAATCGGTTGATGTTTTCCTTCACCGCACTTTCTGCTTTTTCAAATTCAGGATGTGAAACCGGTACTGCTGCATTACGGATTTCATCAGCGAGATATTCACCGATGGTATAGGGAACTACAAAATAGCCATCGGCTAAACCCTGCATCAATGCAGAGGCTCCGAGACGATTGGCTCCGTGATCACTGAAGTTACACTCACCGAGTGCATACAAACCGGAAATGGAAGTCATCAGGTTATAGTCCACCCACAAACCACCCATTGTGTAATGCACTGCGGGATAAATCCGCATTGGAGTTTTGTATGGATCTTCTCCGGTAATCTTGTCATACATCTCGAAAAGATTTCCGTAACGTTCTTTGATTACATCTAAACCGAGGCGATTGATCGCTTCCTTGAAATCAAGATACACTGCAAGCTTTGACGGGCCTACTCCATATCCTTCATCGCACCGCTCCTTGGCAGCGCGGGACGCAACATCGCGCGGAACTAAATTTCCGAATGCAGGATATCTTCTCTCCAAATAATAATCTCTTTCTTCTTCAGGAATATCGGCAGGTTTACGCACATCGTCTTTGCTTTTCGGAACCCAGATGCGTCCGTCATTGCGTAAACTCTCACTCATCAAGGTGAGCTTTGACTGGTATTCCCCAGACACAGGAATGCATGTCGGATGAATTTGTGTGAAGCAGGGATTTCCGAAGAACGCTCCTTTCTTATATGCTTTCCAGATGGCTGTCGTATTGCAACCCATCGCATTGGTGGAAAGAAAAAATACATTTCCATAACCACCTGTTGCAAGGATAACAGCGTGCGCCGAATGCCTTTCAATTTCTCCTGTGATTAAATTACGTGCGATGATACCACGTGCTTTGCCGTCGATCACAACCACTTCAAGCATTTCATGACGGTTGTGCATCTCGCAGTTTCCTTTTGAAATCTGTCTTGACAACGCAGAGTAAGCGCCAAGCAATAATTGTTGCCCTGTTTGTCCGCGCGCATAAAAAGTTCGGGAAACCTGCACACCACCAAAAGAACGGTTATCGAGCAACCCACCATACTCACGCGCAAACGGAACTCCCTGTGCAACGCACTGATCAATGATGGATGTACTTACTTCCGCCAGGCGATATACATTGGCTTCGCGGGCGCGGTAATCGCCACCTTTGACTGTATCATAGAATAGGCGGAATACACTGTCGCCATCGTTTGAATAATTTTTTGCTGCATTGATTCCTCCTTGCGCTGCAATCGAATGGGCTCTGCGAGGAGAATCCTGGAAGCAAAAACATTTTACCGAGTAACCGAGTTCTGCCAGTGAAGAAGCCGCTGAAGCTCCTGCCAATCCGGAGCCCACCACGATCACTTCAATTTTTCTTTTGTTGGCAGGATTTACAAGACGGACCGTGGATTTATATTTTGTCCATTTTTCTTCTATGGAACCGTCGGGAATTTTTGAATTGAGTTTGCTCATTGTATTGTTAGAATAGTCAAATGGCTAAATGGCTAAATGGTTAATTTGCTATTCGTGATTTTGACCAATATATTTATCATTTTAGGAATTTGCTTTAATTGTTCCAGGTTGTATTTATATTCATCAACTGAAATTAACTGTCTGACTTTTGCTTTTTCATTCCAATCTAATGATTCAAGAACAGAACCGTTTGCGATCCGATAAAACCGAATCTTATCTTTCTTTCCATAACGTCCGAAACCCTCAGCTACATTAGCAGAAATAGAATCCACAGCATTCACAAATTGTTTTCCTATCGTACCCTGCGGAAATGCTTTCCATTGAATAACAACATCCCAAATACGATTACTCAAACGAAAAGCCATTTTATAACATTCAACATCATTCAAAGTAAGAAATTTCTTTTCAGCCATAACCATTTAACAATTCATCCATTTAGCCATTCCATTATCGCCCTAAAACATTTGAAGTGATGTTGAACAAATTAAAGTAGAACATGATGGGAAAAGAAGAAAAACCAATCATCATGATCATGGCGAATACTGTTCCCACGCGTTTTAATTTTTTCAGGTACTTGTGATTATTCCATCCTAAGGTTTGAAATGCACTTTGAAAGCCGTGGTTGAGATGCGCCCCGAGCAACACCATCGCAACAACGTACAGCGCTGAATACCATGATGAGGAAAAAGCATTTGCTACACTCATGGACATGGGCTCAAGGGCTCCTCCGAAACGGTGCGCAAAGAAAAATTCCCGCAGGTGAATGATCAAGAAAATAAAAATGATGCTTCCGGTTAATCCCATGTTTCTTGAAAACCAGGTGCTGTTTTGCGATGAGCGGTTGACGGCATAACGAACAGGTCGCGCTCTTCTGTTTGCAAAGATCAACATGCATCCGTCCAATGCGTGGATGATGATTCCTCCGAATAACACAAACTCAATGGTACGGATCAACATGTTCCCGGTCATGAATTCCGTGTAGTCGTTGAATGCTCTTCCATTATCCAGTTTGTATAGAAGTAGGTTCCCATACAGGTGTTCGATGAGATAAATACACAGGAACAGGCCGGTCATTGCCATTACAAATTTACGACCGACTGATGTGTAAAACATTTTCAGAGATGCAATCATTCTTTTCCGGTTAATTCGCAGGCGAAGATAATGTTCCGATTTGAAAAAGGATAAATTTCACTATTTATTTTTCACGCATGAAATAAAAGTTGGAAAAGACCGTTCAACTAAGTTGTAATTTTTTATCCGAATTGTTTACTAAGTCAACAATAATCCTATATTTGATTCATGATTTTCTCCCTTAAGAAATATTCAATTCCATTCTGCTTCCTACTCTTTACGTTGTTGGCCTGTAGCCGCGCACCGGTGATGCCAATGAACGAAGCATGTTCAGAAACGGGAACAGGAACTGATTTGCAAAACTCATTGGTGGGAATGTGGCAAATGAATTCATTGCTGGTGGGTATTGATACTATATACAACAGCGAGACTTCTGTGATTCTTCAAATCGCGCAGGATGAATGGAAGGAAAAATTAAAACTGCAACCGATTCAGACCCTGTTCAGCCCGAATAAAACATACATCTCTGCATATTGCACGAGCGAAGGAAAAATTATCCGGTTTACCACGGGCAGATGGAATGTAGAAAAAAATCAGTTAAAGATACACCAGCTTTTTCCGAATGACCAGCAGATGAATTACCGGATTGACCTTTCTGACGGATGCGCGGAACTTCGCTCCAAACTTGATTTTGACGGTGACGGAAAAAGCGATGACCTGCTTTATTACCAGATGAAAAAAGTGGGATAGCACTTCGACAAGCTCAGTGACATTACACTTCGACAAGCTCGCTTCGACTACGCTCAGCGTGCGCTTCGACATGCTCAGTGACATTGCAATAGAACTTTCTATAAACTTTTCGCTACTTCATCCCAGTTGACAAGATTCCACCACGCTGTAATGTAATCTGCGCGCTTGTTCTGATACTTTAAGTAGTATGCGTGTTCCCATACATCGATTCCAAGAATTGGTTTGCCTTTGAAATCAGCGGCTCGACCAGACTCCCCAACCACATCCATTAGCGGATTATCCTGGTTCGGTGTAGAGCCGATTGTTAACTTTCCATTGTTGTTGACCAACCATGCCCAGCCGCTTCCAAAGCGGGTTTTGGCGGCATCGTTAAATTTATTTTTCAGTTCATCAAAACTTCCGAAAGCACCGTTGATGGCTTCCCCAACTTTTCCTGCCGGCGCCCCTCCTCCATTTGGCTTCATTAATTTCCAAAAGAAAGAATGGTTCCAATGACCACCTCCATTGTTGCGAACAGCGGCAGGATATTTTGAAACATTTTTAATGATCTCATCCAGCGAAGCCTCAATTTTATTTTCTTCACAAGCCTTGTTCAAATTGGTAACGTATGCCTGGTGATGTTTGTCGTGATGAATTTCCATCGTCATTTTATCAATGTGCGGTTCGAGTGCATCGTATGAATACGGCAATGCCGGAAGTGAAAACTTTCCTTCCATCGTTTCAAAAGGGTTTTCATTCACCCGATTTTCCGCTGAAGAAATTTTTGACAACAATGTATTCGCCGCAAATCCAGCCACTGTAAGCAGAGCACCTTTCTTTAAAAAATTACGTCTTCCGTTTTCCCGGTTATCTTTTTCCATGATGAGTTAATTTAATAACAAGACGTAAAGTTAATCATTCAAACCAGGAATGATTCAGAAAAATATGCTTTTGATTTATGGAATGATGGTTGTTATCGCGCCCCCACTAAAATCAATCTTATTTTATAAAATCTTCGGCTAACTTTATAGCCGATTAAAATTTACGTATGAAAAAAAGCGCGCTCTTAATTACTTCATTCCTTTTGTTGTTTGCCTCGGTTGTTTTTATTTCCGCGCAACAAAAAAGTCAAAAACAAAAAAAAACGAAACAGAATTCGCAAGCGCCTATAGGAAGTTATATGCAGTTGTGGGCGCGGGTTGATTCACTTACACAGAAAGGACTGAACAAATCAGCGCTTGAACAGGTGATGATCATTTACAAAAGAGCCAACACCGAAAACAATGCTTCTCAATTGGTGAAGGCGGTAATTCATCGCATGAAATTTCAAAGTTACCTCGAAGAGGATGCGATGAAAAAAATAATCGCTGACCTGAAAAAAGAAACTTCATCGGCACACTTTCCAGCGCGTCCGCTTTTACATAGTATGTTGGCAGAAACCTACTGGCGGTTTTACGAACAGAACCGCTATCGTTTTCTCAACCGCACCGAAACCATTGAATACAAAAATGCCGACATCAACACGTGGGATTTGAAAAAGATTTTAAAAGAAACCCTTAGCGAATACGATCTTTCGCTTGCTGATGAAGATAGTTCTAAACGTACACAAGCAGCCGTGTATGATGATGTCGTCGAGAAAGGAGATCCGGAAGAGGCCCGGAAATTCCGCCCTACTCTTTTTGATTTTCTTGCACATCGTGCCATCGACTTTTACAAGAATGAAGAAACAGGATTAACGGAACCCGCCAACAAATTTGAAATCAACAGCGCATTTTATTTGAACAATGCTGACCTATTTTTGAATTTCGTTCTGAGAAGCGATGATTCCCTTTCATTAAAACTACAAGCAATTACATTGCTGCAAGAGCTAATAGAATTTCACAAAAATGACAGTCATCCGGGAGCGCTCATTGATGTTGATCTTGAGCGGTTGAAATTTGTCTACAACCAAGTTACCATTTCGAATAAAGACAGTTTGTATGTAAAAGCACTTCGCGATATCGAAACGCGTTACAAGGAATACCCGGGATGCACGGATGCGTTGTATGAACTTGCAACATTGAATTACGGTTGGGGAAACAAGTATGGTCTCGGTGAAAAACCGGATGCAAAATTGCTGATCAAAAAAGCAAAAGAGATTTGCGAAGATGCCATTTCGAGATTTCCTTATTCGCAAGGAGGATTAAATTGTAAATCGTTGAAAAGCCGGATTGAAGAAAAGTCAATGGTATTCACCGTTGAGCAGGTAAATGTTCCGGATCAACCGTTTCGCGCAAAGCTGGATTACAAGAACCTGAAAAAAATTTACTTCCGGATCTCAAAGAATGACCGCGATGAAATCAACAGGTCGGATGAGTTGTATGGTGAGAAACTGGCCAGGCATTACCTGGAACTTCCGTTGGTAAAGCAATGGAGTATTGATGCGGAAGACGACGGAGATTATCAAACACATTCTTCCGAACTGAAAATTCCCGGGCTGCCTTTCGGGAATTATGTGATCCTCTCCGCTTCTTCTCCCGATTTTACCTATGAAAAAAATGGAATCGGTTATGCAACCTGCCGGGTCTCAAACATCAGTTATGTAAGCCGAAGACATGATGACGGCAGCTATGATTTTTATCTGCTCCATCGTGAAACCGGTGAACCACTTGCGAATGTAACGGCCACCTTATATGGTCAACAATATGATTACCCCAACAGGAAATACCGTTGCAACAAAATAAATTCTTATACCTCGAATGCGGAAGGATATTTTTCGATTGAATCTCCGGGCGACTACAGGAACTTCAACATTGAATTTACAAAGGGGGATGACCGTTTATTCCTGAACGATAATTTTTACCAATACCGGAACGATCGTACTGAAAAGCATCTGCGGCAGCAAACTTTTTTCTTCACCGACCGGTCCATTTATCGCCCCGGGCAAACGGTGTACTTTAAAGGGATTACAATTGAAACCGATGGAGAAAAAAATAATATCCGAGCAAAACAATCCACCACTGTTACACTATTTGATGTAAACGGACAAAAAGTCTCCGAACAAAAATTCACCACCAATGATTACGGAACATTTAACGGAAGCTTTACCGCTCCGATCGGTTTACTGAATGGGATGATGCGGATTCAAAACGAAACCGGTTCGATTTATTTTTCGGTGGAAGAATACAAGCGACCGAAGTTTGAAGTAACGTTTGAACCGGTCACCGGTATTTTCAGGTTGAACGATAAAGTTGTCGTGAAGGGAAAAGCCGTTTCATATTCCGGAGCTGACGTCGATCATGCACAGGTTCAATATCATGTAACACGAACTGCTGAATTCCCTTTTTGGAATTATTACTGGCGACCGTATCCGTCATCTCCACAGATGGAAATTGCACATGGGACATCAACTACAAACGAGAAGGGAGAATTTTTTATCACGTTTGATGCAATTCCTGATTTGAGTGTAGAGAAAGAAAGCAATCCTGTTTTCAATTTTAAAATAAATGCTGACGTCACCGATATGAATGGTGAAACACAAAGTGAATCACAGAATATATCTGTGAGCTACAAAACATTGTTGCTATCCATAAACATTCCTGAAAAACTGAATAGGAATTCTGAAAAAGATTTTATCATCAGTTCAAAAAATCTTGCAGGAACTTTTGTTGCGGCAAAAGGAACGATGATCATTTCAAAACTGAAAGAGCCGTTGCGGTTATTGAGAAAGAGAAAATGGGCAAAGCCGGAAAAACATTTCATCGACAAGGAAGAATACGAAAAAGCATTTCCATTCGATGTGTATGCTGACGAAGACAATCCTGAAAAATGGGAAAGTGAAAACATTGTTTTCAATTCTTCTTTCGATACCGGAAAGGACTCATTGTTGCATTTGCAAACGTTGAAAGACTGGAAACAGGGAACGTATAAACTCGAAGCTTTATCAAAGGACAAATACAATGAAGAGATAAAATTGGTGAAATACTTCACCGTATTTTCTCCTTTGGAAAAGCAAGCCGCAACAAAAAGCATTGACTGGTTTACTGTTTTAAAAGACAATGCCGAGCCGGGAGGAACGGATCAGTTCCTCATCGGCACACGCGATAAAAATGTAACCGTCCTGTATGAGATTGAACAGAAAAATGAAATCGTCAGCAAACAATGGCTCCGGCTAAACGATGAACAAAAGCTAATTGAAATCCCGATTGAAGAAAAGCACCGCGGTAACATATCCGTTCACTTCACTTTTGTAAAACACAACCGTGACTTTCACTTCGATCATGTCTTAACGGTTCCGTTCACAAACAAACAACTTGATATTTCTTTTGAAACATTCCGAAGCAAATTGTACCCCGGGCAACAGGAAGAGTGGAAAATAAAAATCAAAGGAAAGAAAGGAGAAAAAATTGCGGCCGAAATGCTCGCAACCATGTACGATGCTTCGTTGGATGCATTTAAACCACACAATTGGTTCTTCAGCATTTACAACTCGTATTATGCTTCCCTCAATTTTGAAACAAATCGTTCATTTGGAATTGCGACCTCCAATGCGTTTTCTCATGAATGGAATATTTACCAGCCACAAAAATTCAGAACCTATGACCGGTTGAACTGGTTTGGGTTTGAAAGTGGCGGATATTACATGGATGGAATGGCAGGCGGAAGTTCTGCGCAGTTTGGGGATCAATCAGGTGGTATCAGAACGATGAATGCAATGCCTGCAAAGGCCGGAACTGTTGCAGAGGAAAAGGAAACACTTAGAAAAGCTGAGGCAGATGATAAGCCGGAAGTTCAAAAAGAAAAAACACCTCAACCTCTTTCAGCCGTAAAAGGCAGAACGAATTTTAATGAGACTGCTTTTTTCTATCCACAATTGACCACGAACGACAGCGGAGAAATCAATATTTCATTTACCATTCCTGAAGCGATGACTCGCTGGAAAATGATGGGCTTTGCAACGACCACCGATTTAAAATATGGAATGATCGAGAAAGAGCTGATCACACAAAAAGAACTGATGGTCATTCCGAATCCTCCGCGCTTTTTCAGAGAAGGTGATCAGATAGCGCTCTCCGTGAAGATCACTAACCTCTCTGATACTACTCTTTCCGGAGTTGCTCAACTTTTTTTGTATGACGCGATCACGATGCAACCCATCACTCCTTCTCTTTTGGAAAAGGGAAAGGATGAGGCTTCTTTTACCGCATCAAAAGGGCAAAGCACAACAGCAACATGGAACCTTGCTATTCCGGAAAATGGCGGAGCGATCACTTATAGGGTCGTTGCAAAGGCAGGAAACTTCAGCGACGGAGAAGAACAAACAATTCCTGTTTTGAGCAATCGGATGCTGGTGACAGAAACATTACCACTTCCCGTGAGAAGAAAACAAACAAAGACATTTGAATTTACGAAGTTGAAAAATTCCGGCGCTTCCACTACACTTCGCAATCATAGCCTAACGCTTGAATTTACTAGTAATCCGGCGTGGTATGCTGTACAAGCATTGCCTTACATGATGGAATTTCCGTATGAATGTTCCGAACAAATTTTTTCACGTTACTACGCAAACGCAATTGCATCACACATCGCGAATTCAAGCCCGAAGATTAAAGCCGTGTTTGATTCGTGGAAATCGCAATCACCACAGGCATTTTTGTCCAACCTGGAAAAAAACCGGGAACTAAAATCCCTTTTGCTTGAAGAAACGCCCTGGGTGCTTGATGCAAAGAATGAAACAGAAAGAAAAAAACGCATCGGGTTGCTTTTCGATCTCAATAAAATGTCGAATGAGTTGAACGGTGCATTGATCAAGCTGCAAAAAAAGCAAGTGGCAAACGGTGCATGGAGTTGGTTTGAAGGAATGCCTGATGATCGCTACATCACGCAATACATTGTGGAAGGTTTCGGTCACCTTGACCATCTCGGAATAAAATCTGTCCGCGCTGACGACAAAACATGGAACATGGTGAAGCAAGCGGTTCAATATCTCGACGCAAGAATTAAAGATGATTACAATCGTCTTCTCGAAGTCAAAGCTGATCTTTCAAAAAATCAGTTGTCATCCATCCAAATTCAATACCTCTATGCGAGAAGTTATTTTAAAGATATTCCTGTCGCTGCTGATTCAAAAAAAGCATTCGATTTTTATAAGGATCAAAGCAAAAAATTCTGGCTCCCCAACAATGAATACCTGCAAGGCATGATTGCATTGGCGCTTCACCGCTATGATGACAAAATAACTCCGGCAGATATTTTAAAATCGTTGAAAGAAAATGCTCAACACAACGAAGAGATGGGAATGTATTGGAAAAATAACATGGGCGGATATTATTGGAACCAGGCGCCGGTTGAAACACAAGCATTGCTGATCGAAGTGTTTGATGAAGTTGCAAACGACCAATCATCGGTGGAAGAAATGAAAGTGTGGTTACTCAAACAAAAGCAAACACAGGATTGGAAAACAACCAAAGCCACAGCTGAAGCTTGTTACGCATTGTTGTTGAAAGGAACCAACTGGTTGGCGGAAGACAACGGAGTGGAAATCCAACTCGGAGACAAAAAAATAAACTCCAATACACTTGAGGACAACCAGCACGAAGCAGGCACGGGATACTTTAAAATTTCCTGGAGCGGAAGTGATGTCAAACCGGAAATGGCTTCGGTGAAAGTTGAAAACAAAAATGAAGTGGTTGCATGGGGAGCCGTCTATTGGCAATACTTTGAGCAACTTGATAAAATCACTCCGCACCAAACACCTTTGAACCTGAAGAAAGAATTATTCCTTGAAAAAACATCTGCCACAGGACCTGTGATTGTTCCCGTTACAACGCAAACAACATTGAATACCGGTGATCGGATTAAAGTACGCATTGAGTTGCGGGTTAACCGCGACATGGAATACGTGATGATGAAAGATATGCGCGCTTCCGGTTTTGAACCGGAGCAGGTTTTGTCACAATACAAATGGCAGGACGGATTGGGTTATTATGAAACCACGCGTGATGCATCCACGAATTTCTTTTTCTCCTATTTGCAAAAAGGAACCTACGTTTTTGAATACCCGTTGCGTGTTTCTCACAACGGTGATTTCTCTAACGGCATCACGGAAATTCAGTGTATGTACGCACCGGAATTTGCAGCACATTCTGAAGGAATCAGGGTGAAGGTTGGGAAATAATTTCCTGCGATTATTTGAATTAAAGTATTCTTCTTCAATAATCACGAACCCTTTTCGTTTCAGCTGAAAATGTTTTTGTTTTAATTGCTGAGGTGGAGCCAACATGATCTTTTATTTGCCTTTGATTAATGAATCCGGTTGGTTTCATTTGCAATCTTGTTGCGTTAGAAAAATCTTCTATGATTAAACCGGTGCTTTTCCGTTCCAATTACCTGTATGTTTTCGGTCTCATTTTATTGGTGAGCAGTTTATCGTTGTCTCTTTTTCTTACCAGCCTTTCACAGTTTGTTCTTGCCGGATCATTTTTTCTGGAAGGAAACTTCATCGAAAAATTCAAACTTTTTTTTCGCAACAAAGCTGCGTTGATCATTGCCGGCATTTGGTTAATGCATGTACTCGGATTGCTCTACACGAGTGATCTCACAGAAGGATTCAAAGATATTCGTATCAAACTTCCGCTGCTGATATTCCCCGTGATTGTTGCAGGCAGTGAGCCGCTCTCACGAAAGCAATTCAATTGGGTCATGGCATTTTTTATCGGTGGCATTTTTGCCGGAAGCATGGTGAGCATGGCGGTCATTTCAGGCATTATCCATCGTCCCGTTTACGACATCCGTGATATTTTTATTTTTCACATCTCACACATCCGTTTTGCTTTATTCACCTGCATTGCCATTTTTTCACTGCTGCATTTTTTGTTTTCTTCTGAATTGTCCTTCCAGGTTTCTGAAAAAATCGGGTTAGCATTACTTGCAACCTGGTTTATTATTTTTCTTGTCATCATGGAATCTGTTACCGGCTTGTCCATTCTTATGGTTGCTTCAACCATGCTCTTGCTGTATTTTGCGCTGAAAAATAAAAGGGGGTCTTTTCGGGTCAGCTTCCTATTGTTTGCCTTACTCATTCCCGCATCCGTGATGTTTGTCGTTAAAAAATATGCAACAGAATTTTATGTGACTCATTCAGATGTGATCGATCGCAATGCTGTTACTGCCCGTGGAAATCACTATGTATTTGATACGGCAGCAACGCAACTTGAAAACGGTTACCCTATCTGGGTATATGTTTGTGAAGATGAAATGCGACTTGAATGGAACAAGCAAAGCACATTTCCTTATGACTCGTTAGATTGGCGCGGTCAGGGAATTAAATATACACTCATCCGGTTTCTGTCATCAAAAGGATTGCGAAAAGACGGAGATGCTGTTCTAAAGCTTACAGACAAAGAAATACGTGCCATCGAAGGAGGTGTTGCCAATGTAAATTACCAGAACATAACAAGCATGAAAGCCAGGTTGATGAAGGTTTTATGGGAGTTCGATCTCTTTATGCGCGGCGGAAATCCGAGCGGACATTCTGTGACTCAGCGATTCGATTTTTGGAAAGCTGCCACCGGAATTATCCGTGAGCATCCGGTTTTGGGTGTCGGGACAGGCGATATGCCGACTGCATACAGTGAGCAATATGAAAAAATGAAATCGCGGCTTCTTCCAAAATACAGGATGCGCGCACATGATCAATACCTTGCAATCACTGTAGCATTTGGGTTCATCGGGCTTTTATATTTTCTTTTTGCCTTGATTGCTCCGATGATCCTTCAAAAAAAATTCCTTGATTATTACTACGTGTTATTTTGGATAATCGCTGTGCTTTCCATGATAACTGAAGATACATTAGAAACTCAGCCGGGAGCTACCTTCTTTGCTTTTTTCTCCAGCCTGTTTTTATTCGGGAAGAAATCAGTTGCTGAATGATGCGGAAGGGTAGTGGGTCCATTTGAATAATCACTAATCAATAGATTAACTTCTTAAAATTAGGTCTTCATGTAACTTTGTGTTCTTAGTGTCATAGTGGTAAAAAATTACCACTATGACACTAAGAACACTGAGAAGCACTAAGCGAAAATATTAAACCAACCATTTGCGTAAGATGTCCCCTAAAAAAAATAGTTACTTCATTTCCTTTTTGAAAGTTCGCGCAGCTTCACATACTTCAGGAAGGTTGCATGCGCGGAAATCCGGCTGATCACAAAACCATAAAACCCATCCAGAAACCCCAGCTTTAAAACGTAATCACGGAAAAATTTAAACGGTGGCTTCAACATTATTTTAAAAAGATTGGAACGAGTTCCATTGTCATACGCACTCTTCGCGCTGATCTCCGAAAATTTATTCACTTGCGCGATGTGTTCGGCAATGGTATAGAACGAATAATGCAGCAAATCACCGGAGAGGAAACCAACATCATTTGAATGATCCGGTAAGTATTTATCGTGCGGATTTTGTCCACCCCATTTTCCTTTTCCCTTTTCAAAGAGTCGGACTTTGCGATCGGGATACCAGCCGCAATGCCTGATCCATTGTCCGCAATAATTGTTGAGCCTGTTCATCCGGTAAGACGAATGCTTCCAGTTACTTTTTACTGCCAGGATGGAAGCTTTTAATTCTTCTGACAACACTTCATCAGCATCCATGGAAAGTATCTTATCATGGGTACTTTGAGCAAGCGCAAAATTTTTCTGCTCCACATAACCGTCAAAAGCATGCTGAATAAACCGTACACCGAATTGTTTGCAGAGCTGTTCCGTTTTATCTGTCGAAAAAGAATCCACCACAACTATTTCATCTGCAATCTCAAGAACCGAACGGATGCATCGCTCAATGTTTCGTTCTTCGTTATAGGTAATGATAACAACGGATAGTTTGACCATTGCGAGTTATTAACGCTTGCAAGTTAGAGATATTTCCAATTTCCTTTTCAGGATGATTTTCTTTCTTGTTCCTTTGTCAGCAAGGCATTACTATTTTTCATGAACAAAAATGCTGACCTGATTTCTTTGATCAAAGAAGGCGACAGAAAAGCGCTTGCGCGTGCTATCACAGTTGTCGAAAACGAATTGGATGGTTACGAGGAGATATTATTTTCACTCGATGAAAAAAACAATGTCCCTGTAGTTGGATTTACGGGGCCGCCCGGAGCCGGGAAAAGTACGCTCATCAATGCGATTGTTCGTCATCTTTCGACTTCAGGAAAAAAAGTTGCCGTCATTGCCATTGATCCTACTTCTCCTTTTAATTACGGTTCACTGCTTGGCGACCGTCTTCGGATGAATGAACATTTTAATGATCGGAATGTTTTCATCCGCTCGATTGCGACGCGAGGTTCACTCGGCGGCTTATCAGAAAAAGCCATCGAGATTGCAGGTGTGATGAAGTCAGCTTCGTTTGACATGATCCTCATCGAGACTGTTGGTGTCGGACAATCAGAAGTTGAAATCGCGGGGCTTGCCGATACGACGGTGGTGGTATTTGTTCCTGAATCAGGAGATGAAATTCAAACGATGAAATCAGGCATCATGGAAATCGCAGACATTTTTGTGGTGAACAAATCCGATCGTGAAGGCGCTGATATTTTTGAGAATACGCTGAAAAAATTAGTTCACGCAACAGCTTCAGCGGAGTGGGTCACTCCCGTTATAAAAGTAATTGCGACAGTAGGAACCGGAGTCGAGGAACTGGCTGACATGGTTGAAAAACATCTGCATTCGAACACGGCCCATAAAAAAAGAACCCAACTGCTTACCGAGAAGGTGTACCGGATGATTCAGAAAAAACGCATGCGTTCCATTGACAAAACAGACCTGCAACAAGCCCTTGAAAAAGCATCACTTGCTTCTCACTTTAACATTTATAAATTTGCCGATTCTTATTCAGCAGACAAAACTTTGTGATTTATAAAATAGTTGTAAATTACTTCACTTTTTTATGAATTCAATGATTCAAAAATATACCCGACATACAATCAAAATTTTTCGCCACCTCATCCTTACGATGATGATTTTGTGTTCCGGTTATTTACATGATTCCTTTTCACAGGTTGTTTTTTGGACGGAGGACTTTGGCGCCAGTGTAACCTGTAACCAGGGAAATCTTGCAAACGGTTATGTTACAGCGAACGGAACCTGGACAGTTACGAACACAGGCATCAACGATGTGTTTGCGAATACTTGGTACATCAGCAGCACAGAAGCAGGTTTTCCCGTGGGCACTTGCAGAAACTCATGCCTGATTGATACAACACTTTCGAATCAAACTCTTCATGTGGGAAATGTTTTGGGTTCGCCATCTTTAGTTGTCCTGTGTCCTTTCGGAGATTGCGGAGCCATGTATGATGCATTTTCTCTTACAGGCGACCAGGTGAGAACAAGCAGGCGGGCTGAATCTCCTGTCATTGATTGCAGCGGAAGGGTTAATGTCATTCTTGAATTCAGCTACCTTGAAAATGGTGATACTTCTCTTGACAACGGAACGGTACAGTATTTTGATGGTTCCGTTTGGGTTCCATTATTTGATACATACAAAACAAACACTGTCCCATGCAGTGGTGGTGGTATCTGGACAGACTTCAGCGTAATTCTTCCCCCTTCAGCGAATAACAATCCCAATGTAAAATTAGGATTCCAATGGGTGAACAATGACGATTTAACCGGAACAGGTCCATCGTTCGCTTTAGATGATATCAAGTTAAGTGCTTTTCCGCCACCGGTAGCAAATTTCAGCGCATCAACAACAACCATCTGTCAAAATCATTGCATCGACTTTACCGATCTTAGCACCAATAACCCGACAAGTTGGGCATGGAGTTTTCCTGGGGCAAGTACTGCAACGTCTACCTTACAAAATCCTGTCAACATTTGTTATCCGAATCCGGGTATTTGGGACGTTCAGTTAATCGTAACGAATGTAAACGGGACTGATGACACACTCAAAGTTGGTTATATCACTGTAAACAATTGCCCGATACCCGTTACTGATTTTTATACCTCGGTACCCGGAGCGTGTGATAGCTGTATTAATTTTTTTGATAACTCAACATCCGCAGACACCATATTATATCCTGTAAATGCATGGCATTGGTATTTCCCGGGAGCAGTGCCAAGCAGCTCCAATGTACGCAATCCGTTAAATATTTGTTATGCCTCGGATGGTTTGTATGATGTAACCCTAGTTGCATATAATGACAATGGCAGAGATTCTTTAGTCAGGTATTCATTCATTCAGATAGCACGCGTTCCTGGGGCAACCATTAGCGCTGACACAACCATGTACGTTGGCGACTCCTACCAGCTAGCTGCCAGTGGCGGAGAATTTTATCATTGGACACCGGCATTGGGATTAGACTTTGTTGACATTGCAAATCCGATTGCCTCTCCTGTGAATACAACTACTTATTATTGCAGCATCACGGATTCATTCGATTGTCACACCGTAAGAAAAGTAACCATATTCATTCTTCATCTTGACAAGATATTTCTTCCAGATGCCTTCTCGCCAAACGGTGACGGGCGTAATGATAAGTTCCTGATTCGCGGAAATAATATTTTCAGTTCCCGTCTTGTCGTGTTTGATCGCTGGGGAGAAAAAGTATATGATTCAGAAGATAATCCTAATTCGCAGGGATGGGACGGAACGTACAAGGGCGAACCCCTCAATTCAGGAGTGTACACCTATTTTGCTGCTGTCGTATTTAATGACACGAAGAAAGAAACAAAAAAAGGGACGATTGCATTGATCAGGTAAAAAACGAACGATTGTTTTTAGGTGCAGTATGACAAGAATATAAATGAATAAAATGAGGAAAGGATTTTTACTTTTAGCTGTATTCATTGTGGTGGGCGCTACTTCGCGCGCACAAGATGTTCACTTTTCCCAGTTCTATTCAACACCTATGCTTGTTAATCCTGCGATGACCGGTATCTTTGATGGGAAAGTGCGGGTTACAAATAATTACCGTTCACAATGGTCAGGATTTGGAAGCGGTTACAGCACCATTCATTTATCCGGCGACCTGCCTGTCGGTAAGTCAAGATTTAAACATGATTATTTCGGACTCGGGCTTTTGATTTATTATGATAAAGCCGGAGAAGCCGGGTTCACGCAAACAATTGTGGAAGGGTCGATTGCTTATACGCTTTCTATTGATGATGGCGACAATTACCTGGCTGTTGGTTTCCGTGGCGGAATCAATTCACACCAGGTGAATCTTTCAAATGCAACCTGGGATAACCAATATGATGGTGATGCATTCAACCCGAATATTACTTCCGGTGAAGTACCTGGAGTAAGCCAAAGCATTGGTTTGGATATGACTGCCGGGTTGATGTGGTACTATATTCCTGACGGAAGAAACACCGTTTGCGTCGGAGGCTCGTTCGCTCATATAACCAGCCCTGATGTCGCCTTAAATTCAAATTTTGAAGACATCCTGAACAGCCGTATTACTGCGCACGCCACTGCTGAAATATGTCTTGATGATTATAGTTCGATTTGGTTTGCGCCAAAAGCTCTTGCGGAGTTCCAGGGAAATCAACGTGAGATCGTTGCCGGTGCTTTTGTCAAAAGCCGGATGCAGTTGAAATCAAAATATACAAACTACCGCAAGGATTTCATTGTAAGCGGTGGAGCATTTTATCGTTTGGATGATGCGATTATTATTGCTGCGCGTGGAGAATATACCGACTTTGGTTTGGGAATCAGTTATGATTTTACAACTTCTGAACTCGCTACATTGGCGGGCTCTGCAGGCGGATTTGAAGTTACGCTTTCATACATTATGGGTATCCGGCGAGGACAGCGTAACAAGCATTTCAATAAAATGCCAAGGTTTTTCTAAGGAGTAACAAATCCGGAATTCACAAAAAAATATAGCATGTCGTGCTGAACTTGTTTCAGCACTTCTTATTGATGTTGAGATTCCGAAACAAGTTCGGAATGACAACATCAATCACAAATCAAATTTCTATTTGATCACACACACTTTTTTCCTCACTAATCCTTGCGAGGTGGTGAGTTGAAGAAAATACATTCCGTTTTTTATTCCCGTCATATCAAGGTTGAAATTTTTCTGGTGAACGGATCGGTTGAAAATGGTTTCGCCAAGTTCATTGATTAATTCTGTTCTTTCAATTTCAACAGGAGAATTTATTTTCAGATAATCTTTTACAGGTGAAGGGAAAATATGAATTTCATTTTCAGGATTGATAACCGGAATTCCCACATATGCGGGATCAACCGTAACCGAATCACCGATTGCATTCAACGCAACAAGGCTTTGATTATGTGTAATGGTCGTCAGGTTTGAAACATCGAAACGCAGTTGATCAATGGCAGAAACATTATCGGTGATGACCACATCAAATATCCCGATCAAACTGTCCACATTCAAAACATCCGTTTGGTTGGTTCGTGTGATTGCAACATCAATGGCTCCGGCTGAATAAAATGAATGTTGAAATGACAACAAATCACTGCCAATTGTTCCCAAAGCAGACATTGAATAATCAAAAGAGGCCGTTGTAGTATCAACTAATGTTTGATCAAATGTCAAGGTAAAAGCCAAACCATACACAGCGGGCACAGGAACCGCTGATGTACCGAGATGCATTTTAACATGCAGTAATTGATTCAATCCCGCTGTATCAACTGTCGCTTCCAGGTAAAGATCAGGCAATGCTGCATTGTATAAAGGAGCAGTTGGACGGAGATGCGTCAATCCGTAATTCAAAGAAACCGGAAGTGTATCATCAGCATTTACAATTCCGTTTCCATCGCAATCGCTGTGTTTGTAATTTGTTCCGCTTAGTAATTCATTGTTCCAGTTCAAACATGTTTGTCCTGTCCATGCATTCGTCGCTCCCGAACGGACAGCACCTGTTGCTCCGAAGGAAATACCGAGCGCAAGTACATCGTTGTTATCAGCAACTCCATCCAAGTTTGCATCTCCCGGCCACACAGAGTCACATTGAGCAGAGAAAGAAACACTCGTTGAATCCAGGCAACCATTTACATCCACCACATCAAGATGATAATTTCCTGTACAAAAGTTAGCAATAAATGGTGTAGTAATAAGTCCCGGTGTCCAAACATAGGTGTAAACTGGGGTTCCGCCAGTTACAATTGCTGTTGCATATCCATCACATTGTCCGCAGGATGGAGGAATTGAATTAATGTTTATTGTTATTTGCGGAGGTTGACTGATAATAATAGTTTGTGTTGCAGTGCATCCATTAACATCAGTAATAACAACCAAAAAACTATCGGCAACTAAACTGGTCAGGCAACTGGTTGTATCTCCGGTACTCCAGATATAAGCAAACGGTGAAATTCCACCTATCGTGTTTGAACAAATAGAAACAGTATCTCCATAACATAAAACAGTTGTCGGACCGGTAATAGTAGCCTGAAATAACGGAGGCTGAGTAATTGTTGCACCTTGAGTTGATGTACATCCATTCAAATCCATGACCGTGACTGTATAACTTCCGCCGGTAAGATTATTAAAGGTTGAACTTAACTGCCAGGTTATTCCACCGTCGATTGAATATTGGTATGGTGAGGTTCCTCCGGCAGCGTTCACGGTTACCGAGCCATCATTTCCTCCGTTGCAGGTTACATTTGTAGTTGTCGAGATTGATAAAACAAGTGCAGGTGGTTGATTTATGAGAACGGCTTGCGTAGTTATACAACCATTGAAGTCGGTGATGGTACATGTAAAACTACCTGGTTGGAGACCGGTTGCACAAGCATTTGTTCCTCCGCCACCGGACCATAAATAACTGTAAGGAGGTGTCCCTCCTGTTACCCCTATACAGGCAGAACCATTATTCGCTCCGATACAGGTTACATCCGTAACCATATCAAGGCTCGGAGTAAGTACAAAAGGTTGTGTAATGGTTACATTTCCATTATCACTACACGAGGATATTGCATCTGTCAGTATCCAAGTATGATTTCCGGCACATACAGCTACGAATGTATCCGCAACAACAAGATAAGGTGTGCCGTCAACAGTGAGCGTCCAGGGAGATGTTCCGCTGAAAGAAGAAAATGAAATTGTGCCATCGCAAGCTCCATTGCAAGTCACTTCCGTTTGAGTTACGATTGTTCCGCATTGTGCAGAAGCCTGTTGAATAAGCAGTACAGCAACAATGAGTAAATAGAAATTTTTCATAGTGGTTGAGTTTGAATCCCGATTAGATAGTTTTTCACGATCCAAAAGTATGTTGAGGTAGTGGCAGATAAAAATACATTTTTTAATGTTTGTCGCAACTATATTTATTGAATATTGAAGAATGAATATTGAATTTTATACGTAATCTCCAATCACTAATGAACCAATAACCAATTAACTAATTTGACTTATTTTTCTATTTTGTCGGAAATACTATTTTTGTACAGTGAAGGATTCAAAGCTTTTTGAGTTGCTGAAATCGCTATCTGCTTATGAAATGATAAGCTTAGGCAAGTATATTCAATCGCCGTACATGAACAGCAACAAGCAATTGATTTCTTTCCATCACCTCATCAGAAAACATCATCCGCATTACAATTCTGTCTCAACGGATAAAAAAATTCTTTTCAAACATCTCTTTCCGCAACAGAAGTATGAAGATAAAAAAATTCGTTATCTCTTTACTGATTACACAAGGTTGCTGGAAAATTTTCTCGTGGATGAATCGCTCTTCAGCAATCGTTCTCTAAAAGAACAAATTCTTCGCAAAGAACTTGCATCGCGCAATTGTTCAAAAGCATACAACACAAAATTCCAAACCGGGATTGCTCATCTCACAGAAGATGCCGATTACTTTCTTCATCAATACCAGGCCGAATACACGCATCTTGATTTGTGGATCAGCAAACAAAAAAGAAAAGAAGAACAAAACATAGAAGCTGTCATCGAAAATCTCGATAAATTTTATTTCGCGAAAAAACTGGAACTTAGTTGTGCTGTCCAGAATTTCAGAAACGTGCTCGCGATGAATTACAAAAACAATTTCCGTGAGGAACTTGTCAAACTCATACAATCACACGATTACAAAAAGGTTCCTGTTATCTCCGTTTACAATCAAATACTTTTAACGCTGACGAAAGAAGAAGAAGAAAGACATTTCGAGAAGCTGCTGGAAATTATTTCACAACACGAAAAGAAATTTTCGTTGCAACAACTGCGGGAAATCTACCAGTATGCCATGAATTACTGCATTAAGAAAATAAACAAAGGGAACACGGATTATTTCAAAACTCTTTTCGAACTCTATAAAATCATTCTTCCGAAAAAGGTATTAATGCCTGAAAAATTTCTTCCTCAATTCGATTACAAAAACATTGTGACCATTGCTTTGCGGATGAAAGAACTTTCGTGGGCCAAAAAATTTATTGAAGAATACAAACCGTATTTGGGAAAAGAAGAAAGAGAAAATGCATACACATACAACCTGGCTCATTGGCATTTTCACAACCGTGACTATTCAAAAACATTATCGCTTTTCCAGCGTGTGCAATTCACCGATGTGTACTACCAGCTCGATACGCGCTCCATCGTTTTAAAAACCTATTTCGAACAGGAGGATACGGAAGCTTTTTTCTACCATGCTTCGGCGTTCAGAACATACATCCGAAGAAATAAATTGGTTTCGGATTATCAACGCACTTCGTACCGGAATTTTATCATGTACACGGGTCAGTTGCTGAGAGCCAACGGTAACCTAAAAAAAATTTCAGCGATTAAAAAAGAGCTGGAAGAAAAAAAACAGGTGGCGGATATAAGCTGGTTGTTCCAGAAAATTGAAGATGCCTGATGTTGTCATGCTGAACTTGTTTCAGCATCTCCTAACTTCTGTGAGATTCCGAAACAAGTTCGGAATGACACGCTGAGTTTGAAACTACTTCCACGCCTTTACGATCAATCCTGTTCCGGTTTTATGATTTCCATGTGTGTCGAAATAATTCAGCACAAATGAAATTGGATATGCAATGATGTAATAGAAGGGCAGAACGATGAAAAACAATTTGGAAGTACCGAGCATTAAGATGGGATACTTCATTGAAAGTCGCCATGAAATTTTCCCGGGAGCTCCGTACGAATATTTTGCATCGACTTTTGAAAATCCTGCCGAACGAAGTTTGTCTTCAATCTCTTTGATGTTGTAACCATCGCGCACATGTTCTTCAATAAAAGAAGAATCGCCTTCTCCATGTACGTCGCTTCCTCCTTGATCAGAAGGTGTGGAGATTAGCAACATTCCACCCTGCTTCATCGAAGCATGAAAATTTTTGAAGACCTGTACATCTTCTAAAATATGTTCCATCACATCCACCGACAAAACAAGATCGTACGAATTTGCTTTCACAAACTTGGTGAGATCCGCTATTTCAAATTTCACATTGGACGCACCGATCTTAGAAAAAAATCTGTTGGAATCATCCACCTGTTCTTCTTTCACATCTACGGCAAGAATGTTACAATTCTTGAAATGACGAATCATCCAATAGGAATACTGCCCGAACCCCGCGCCTGCATCTAATATATTGGGATTATCTCCGAACTCCGAACTAAAAACTATCAACTGCTTATGAATATGCCAGGAACGCAGCAGTAAAAGATCAAGTAAATTGTAGAATGTTTTCCGGAGAAATGCAGACTTGTTAAAAACATTTCCCAGTGAACGTTTGATTGGATCGTATTCCATATTGATTAGCTGATGTGATAATTAGCTGATGTGTATTTAATAACGTGCGAAAGTAATTAATAGGGAACATTTTTCATTGGCAAATCAGCTAATCAACAAATTAGCTAATTATCACATCATCCAATTAGCTAATTCGTTTCAGGAGGTTGGTTAGAATCTTTCAAAAGTTTTTCAATCTTCTCCACATGATCAAGCGATTCGTCCAGGAAAAATTTCAACTCAGGAATGATGCGAGCCTGGTGACGAATTCTTGAACCGAGTTCTTTCCTGATTTCCTTGGTGTGCTTTTCGATCTGAACAAGAACTGACTGACCCTCCTTCACTCCCAAAACGCTGATATAAATTTTTGCAACACTTAAATCAGGACTGATCTGCGCGCCCATCACAGTCACAAATGCTTTTCCGAAATAATTGAATCCGTCACGCTGAAAGATTTCTCCGATCTCTTTCTGGATAAGGCGTCCGTACTTTTGTTGTCTCAATGAATCCATTGGGCGAAAGTAGGGTTAATTAGCCAATGTGATGACGTCTTGATTCGTCAATAAAAAAGTCAAACAAGCGTTCGTATACCGAACCATTAAATTAATATTCATCAGCTAATTTGCTATTTCGCTAATTAGCTGATTTCTTTGTCGTGTGAAGAACTACCTGCGTTTATTAAGTTACCTGAAAAACTACAAGACGAATGTGGCATTGAACATCTTTTTCAATCTACTCTCCGTAATCTTTTCGCTTTTCTCGCTGGCGATGGTTTATCCCTTTTTAAATGTGCTGTTCAGCAGCGATGGGAAGTACCAACAGGTTCCCTGGACGCTGTCCATCAAAACACTCCTGAACAATTTCAATTATTTCCTCTCTCAATTTATTGTTGAACATGGCAAGACGGATGCTTTGATGCTGATTGCAGTTTTTGTTGTTGCGATGTTTTTCTTTAAGAACTTCTTCCGTTACCTCGCACAGTTTTTTATTTCTCCTGCGCGATTTGGCGTAGTACGCGATTTACGCAGACAGATGTATGAAAAGATCCTGCATCTCCCATTGAGTTATTTTTCAGAAGAACGGAAAGGTGATCTCATCTCGCGCATGAGCAACGATGTCATGGAAGTGGAATGGGGAATCATGCAATCACTGGAAGTATTTTTTCGTGAGCCGGTCACCGTGATTTTATTCATTGCTACCATGTTTGTAATGAGTGCGAAACTCACCTTGCTGGTACTTATTCTTCTCCCGATTGCAGGACTGTTGATTGGAGTGATCGGCAGCAGCCTGCGAAGGAGTTCCTCCAAAGTGGTGGAGCAAATGGGATCTCTGATCAGCATCATAGAAGAAACATTGGGCGGGTTGCGTATCATCAAAGCGTTTTCTGCGGAAGACAGCTCGACTAAAAAATTCCAGGAGGCGAATGATGATCACCGGAGGTTTCTCATACGTGCTATGCGGAAACGTGATCTCAGTTCTCCGATGAGTGAATTTTTGGGTGCGTCGGTTATGGCTGTCATTTTATATTTCGGTGGTCAGCTGGTACTAAAAGGAGATAACAATCTTGAACCATCCATGTTCATTTCTTTTCTCGCCATCTTTTCACAGATCATTGCCCCTGCAAAATCATTTGCTGACGCGTATTACAATGCACAGAAAGGGCTTGCATCGGCCGAACGAATCAACAAAATCCTGGATGCTGAAGTTACCATTCGTGACAAGGAATCTCCAATGAGAATTACAGAGTTCAAAAATGTAATTGAATACAAAAATGTTTCATTCAAATATATCAAAGGAGAGATAGGAAATATTTTAAAAGACATCCGCCTGAAAATTGAAAAGGGGAAAACGATTGCGTTGGTCGGACAAAGCGGTTCGGGAAAAACTACACTTGCAGATCTGCTTCCCCGTTTTTACGATTTAGAAACGGGAGAAATTTTAATTGATGGTGAGAATATCAAGGAATATAAATTAACCGATTTAAGAAAACTGATGGGCATTGTTACACAGGAAAGTATTTTATTCAACGATACAGTCTTCAACAACATTGCATTCGGAATGTCACATGCAAAAGAAGAAGATGTAATTGCAGCGGCGAGAATTGCAAATGCTCATGATTTCATTTCCGAAATGCCAAATGGTTACCAGACAAACATCGGTGATCGTGGCGGCAAGATGAGCGGGGGACAACGTCAACGAATCAGCATTGCAAGAGCAATATTAAAAAATCCTCCCATACTTATTTTAGATGAAGCAACATCAGCACTCGACACGGAAAGCGAACGTTTGGTGCAGGATGCGTTAATCAAGTTGATGCAAAACCGAACAACACTTGTTATTGCACATCGCTTGTCGACCATTCAACATGCAGACGAAATTATTGTGATGCAAAAAGGTGAAATCATCGAGCGAGGAAAACACAATGAGTTGTTGACACGGAACGGAGTGTATAAAAAGTTGTATGATTTGCAGGCGTTTGTTTAGAGAAGTTACGAAGTGACTGTGTGATTGAGTGACTAAGTGATTAAGTAACGAAGTTATTTAATGCATGTAATAAAATTTTGTTGAATAAATAATTTAATAGCCTATCAAGTCTTCTCCATCAACTCCGCAAACAATTTCAGTGTCTCAATACCTAGTCACTTCGTTACTTAATCACTTAGTCACTTAATCTCCTAATCACATAATCACTTAGTCACTCAATCTCTTAGTCACTTCGTTACTCAATCACTTAGTCACTCAATAAAAATGGACGAATTCATGAAAACTGCCATCGAAGAGGCACGTAAAGGATTAGCGGAAGGAGGAATTCCAATCGGTTCTGTTTTAGTAAAGGATGGAAAAATTTTAGGGCGAGGCCACAACCAGCGTGTTCAAAAAAACGATCCGATGACACATGCTGAAACTGATTGCCTCCGTAATGCAGGAAGAATAGGCTCATACAAAGGAACCGTTTTATATTCCACACTGATGCCTTGTTACATGTGTGCCGGAACGGTTGTTCAGTTCAACATCAAAAAAGTGATTGTAGGCGAATCAAAAACTTTTTCCGGTGCAGAAGATTTCATGAGACAACATGGTGTGGAAGTTATCAATCTAAGCAGTCCGGAATGTATTGAGATGATGGAAAATTTTATCTGCGACAATCCCAAGTTGTGGAATGAGGATATTGGTGATTAGTACTAAGTTGTTAGGTTATTTAGTTGTTATACAAGCACCCTCTGACGGAGGACCAACTCAACAACATAACAACTCGACAACTCGACAAGTGAATAACTTAACAACTTGTTTTTCTATATTTACAGGTTCAATACTGATAACCGATGACAACTATCACCCTCAAATATCCTGAAGTAAAGAATTACGTTTCAGGAAAGTTTACAAACAGTGCAGGAAAAACAATGGAAGTGCTTTCTCCTTTAACCGGAAAAATTATTTCTACGGTTCCGCTTTCATCAGCACAACAATTGGATGAAGCAGTGAAATCTGCACAAGCTGCATTTCCTTCCTGGAGTTCAACTCCAATTAAAGAACGTGTACAGATTTTTTATCGCTACAAAACTTTGTTGGAAAAACATGTGGTTGAACTATCTACTCTTGTTCATGAAGAAAATGGGAAAACGATGGATGAAGCAAGAGCGGAAGTGGAAAAGAGTATTGAGTTGACTGAGTTTGCCTGTTCATTGCCGCAATTAATTTCAGGAGAATTGCTGGAAGTTAGTAAAGGTGTTGAATGTCGTGTTGAACACAAACCTCTTGGTGTTGTTGCATCCATCGCTCCATTTAATTTCCCAAACATGGTTCCGCATTGGACCATTCCGAATGCACTGGCGCTGGGAAATTGTATGATCTTAAAACCATCCGAGCAGGTTCCTATTTCATCCAATCGAATTGCAGAGTTACTGAAAGAAGCAGGATTGCCGGACGGAGTTTTCAATGTTGTCAACGGTGACCGGGAAATTGTGGAGGCGATTTGCGATCATCCGGGAATTGAAGCAGTGTCATTTGTCGGTTCAACAAAAGTGGCAAAGATTGTTTACAAACGTTCAACATCAAACCTGAAACGTTGTGTGGCTTTAGGCGGAGCAAAAAATCATTTAATCGTAATGCCAGACGCTCATCCGGATATGACAGCGTCAAATGTAACAGCAAGCATGAGCGGCTGCGCGGGTCAGCGTTGCATGGCAGCAAGTGCTATGGTTGCAGTTGGACCAATTGATTCCATCATTCAAAAAATTTGTGATGAAGCAAAGAAAATTATTCCGGGGAAAAATTTAGGAAGTGTCATCAGCAAAGAAGCGAAAGAACGCATTGAACGCTACATCACGGAAGCGGAAAAAGCAGGAGCAAAGATTTTAGTAGACGGAAGAAATTATAAAGTGGAAGGTCATGAAAATGGTTTTTATGTCGGGCCAACCGTACTAGATTTTGTAACTCCTGACATGGCCATTGCAAAAGAAGAAGTATTCGGACCGGTGCTTGCCATTATTCGTGCAAAGGATTTGGATGAAGCAATCCACATAGAAAACAGTTCTCCATACGGAAACGCAGCATCTGTTTTCACACAAAGCGGTGGAACAGCGAGACAAGTGATGGAACGTGCAAGCGCCGGAATGATCGGGGTGAATGTCGGTGTTCCCGTTCCGCGCGAACCATTTTCATTTGGCGGCTGGAACGAAAGCAAATTCGGAGTGAATGATATCACAGGAAAAAGTTCGATCGAATTCTGGACGAAGCTGAAAAAGACAACTGTGAAATGGAACCCGGAAGGGAAAACGAATTGGATGAGTTAAATCAATTAGCTAATTGTCTAATTAGCTAATTAGCTAATCAATAAAATATGGAAGTAGAATTATCGGTTTCCGAAAAAGAAGAAATTCTAAAAAACAATTTAGACTATACGATTTTTTCCTGGAGCAAACAATCAGGATTAAATCCGCTGAATGTAAAAACCGCGAAAGGTGTTTATCTCTATGACCGGAGCGGAAAAAAGATTTTAGACTTTTCATCACAATTGATGAACATGAACATCGGTCACGGACATCCGCGTGTGAAAGAAGCTGTAATGAAACAAATGGATGAAGTCAGTTTTGTTCATCCCGGAATGATCACCAAAGCAAGAGGAGAACTCGGAAAAAAATTAGCAGAGATCACTCCGGGGTCACTGAAGAAAACTTTTTTTACGAATGCAGGAGCAGAAGCGATTGAAAATGCTATCAAGTTTGCGCGGCTATACACAGGACGTCATAAAATCATTTCTCTCTACCAAAGTTATCATGGTGCGTCTTATGGTGCGATGTCTGTTGGTGGTGATCCGAGAAAACTTCCGCACGACACACAGCAGTCACCGAATTTTATTCATGTGGAGAATCCGTTTTTTTATCGCTGTCCATGGAATAGCAAAACTCCCGAAGAATGCACGGAGAATGCAGCCGCACACATGGAACGTGTGATTAAGTATGAAGGACCCAACAATGTTGCGGCTATATTAATGGAAGGTGAAAGCGGTTCAAGCGGTTGCATTAAATATCCTCCCGGATATTGGAAACGCATTCGTGAAATCGCTGACAATTATGGAATACTTTTAATTGCTGATGAAGTAATGAGCGGTTTTGGCAGAACCGGAAAATGGTTTGGTGTGGATCATCATAATGTTGTTCCGGATATCATGTGTTTTGCAAAGGGACTTACATGTGGTTATCTTCCTTTGGGCGGAATGATTGTGAAAGAAGAAATCATCAATCACTTTAATGATAAACCTCTGCCGATTGGCTTGACATACTCCGCTCATGCAGTTGCTTGTGCTGCAGCTGTTGAGGTATTGAAAATATACGAGGACGAAAAATTAATTGACAATGCTGCAAACATGGGAACATACATGTCACAGCAAGTAGAAAAACTAAAACAAAAACATCCAAGCATCGGAGATTTCAGAGCGACCGGTTTACTCGGCTGCATTGAATTGGTGAAGAACAGGAAAACAAAAGAGCCAATGGCTCCATGGAATGCATCACCAACTGAAATGGAAGTCATGAATAAGGTAGCGGCTAAAATTTCCGAACTCGGCATGTTTACCTTCGTTCGGTGGAATTATATTTTTACATGTCCCCCGCTTTGCATCACCAAGGATGAAATGGATGAAGGACTGGAAATAATTTCGAAAGCAATTGCTGTTGCGGATGAACACTGCAATTAAAGACAGAACGCTGATGATGCAGATTGTTATGATTGCCACAAATAAAATAATATTTTTGATCACCTCCATTCTAAAATTTATATTCTTTTTCATAAACTATCATGAACAAACTTTTATCAATCGCTGACGAGCAGATCGTCAATAAAATCTATCTTCTTAGAGGAATGAAAATAATGCTTGACCGGGACCTTGCAGAACTTTACGGAGTTGAGACACGCGTTCTTAAACAAGCTGTTAAAAGAAATATTGAACGATTTCCTGGGGATTTTATGTTCGAGATGAATGAAGATGAGTTTCAAAATTGGAGATCACAAATTGTGACCTCCAATTTTTCAGATAAGATGGGGCTTCGTTATCCGCCATTTTGTTTTACGGAACAAGGCGTTGCCATGTTATCAAGTATACTCAGCAGCAAACAAGCCATAGAAGTAAATATCAAAATCATCCGCATCTTCACAAAAATGCGTGAAGTGCTTTCATCAAACAAAGATGTTTTATTAAAGTTGGAACAACTTGAAAAGAAAGTAAACAAACACGATGGTGACATTGAATTAATCTTTAAAGCACTGAAACAATTGTTGAACTCACCTAATCCGCCTCGAAAAAAAATTGGCTACAAATAATAGTACATCCCTTTATAGCGAAGACCTCGCGCCTATTCCACACGACAAGCGAACCTGGAATACGTGGAACTATGCTGCGCTTTGGATCAGCATGAGTTTATGTATTCCGACGTACATGCTTGCAAGTTCGCTGATCTCCGGAGGCATGAATTGGTGGCAGGCGATCCTCACTATTTTTATTGGTAACACGGTAGTTTTAATCCCAATGATTTTAAACGGACATGCGGGAGCGAAATATGGAATTCCTTTTCCTGTTCTTGCGCGTGCGAGTTTCGGTGTGCGTGGAGCGAATGTACCGGCCATGTTAAGAGCCATTGTTGCCTGCGGTTGGTTTGGTATTCAAACCTGGATTGGCGGATATGCTTTGTACCTGATGATTAAAGTATGGATGCCTTCGATTGAAACTTTGCCACAAATTTTTCCTGCCTCATTCAGTTTACAAACCGGACCGGCGATTACATTTTTTCTTTTTTGGTTATTGAATATGTATGTTGTCTATCTCGGAGTTGACAGCATCCGGAAACTTTTAGTATTCAAAGCATTTTTTCTTCCGGTCGCTGCACTTGCTCTGTTATTCTGGGCAATCAATGCAGGACATGGATTAGGCCCCATACTTTCTCAACCATCCAAGTTTACAACGAGCGCTGAGTTTTGGAATTTCTTTTTTCCGGCATTAACAGGTATGGTTGGATTTTGGGCAACACTTTCATTGAACATTCCTGACTTTACACGCTATGCAAAAAGTCAGCGAGTGCAAATTACAGGACAGGCCATCGGTCTTCCTCCATCCATGACATTGTTTTCCTTCATCGGAGTCGTGGTGACATCAGCAACATTTATTATTTATGGAGAAACAATTTGGGATCCATTGGTTCTTGCAGGAAAATTTGAAAGCAAATTATTGGTGAGTATCGCCATGATTGCCGTTACGATTTCAACACTGGCAACAAATATTGCAGCAAACATTGTAAGTCCGGCAAACGACTTTGCAAACCTTTCTCCTTCAAAAATAAATTTCAGAACCGGCGGATACATAACAGGCATCATCGGTATTTTAATTTTTCCCTGGAAATTAATCGCCGATCCAAACGGATATATTTTCACATGGCTCATTGCATACTCAAGTTTGCTTGGACCTGTCGGAGGAATTATGATTGCAGATTATTTTTTCATCCGGAAGAAAAATTTAGTTACAACCGATTTGTATTCTCACGAGGGAATTTATAAGTATTCAAACGGTTTTAACCGTTCAGCAATTATAGCGCTGTTGCTTGGCATTGTTCCAAACATTCCCGGTTTTTTAGTTACTATCAAAGTAGTGGCTGGAGACACATTTCCGGAAATAATTTCGCATCTTTATAATTATGCATGGTTCGTGGGTTTCGCAGTTTCATTCGGAGTTTATTATCTTGCTATGAGAAAAGAATCGGTTCCTCCGGTTATGCGAAATACGGTTTGACAAAAAATAAATTTTATCATGTCCTTACTAATTAAAAACGGAAGAATCATCACAGCATCGGAAGATTATGTTGCTGATATTTTTATTGAAGGTGAAACCATTTCCTGCATTGGGAAAAATCTTTCAACGGTGGCCGATGAAACCATTGATGCAAAAGGAAAATTAATTTTTCCAGGCGGCATAGATCCGCATGTTCATCTCGACATGCCTTTTATGGGAACTTATAGCAGCGACAATTATGAAACAGGAACACTTGCTGCATTGCATGGTGGAACAACCATGGTGATTGATTTCATTTTGCAAACACAAGGCAAATCCTTGCGTCATGCTTTAGAACAATGGCAAGGGCGTTCGAACGGGAATTGTTATGGTGATTATTCTTTTCACATGGCCGTGACTGATTTTAACGAAGAGACGAAAAAGGAAATCATTGAGATGGTAGAGAAAGAAGGAATCACTTCTTTCAAAACATTCATGGCATACAAAGGTGCATTGATGATTGACGACCGCCAGATGGTGGGTTTGATGCAGGAAGTTAAAAAATGCGAAGGCATGGTTACGGTTCATGCAACCAACGGTGATATGATTGATTTCCTGGTGGCAAAACATTGTAGTGAAGGAAAGCTTTCTCCACTCTATCATTATTTGTCTCAACCTGAAATTACGGAAGCGGAGGCAACCGGAAGATTTGCGGACATGGCAAATTACACTGGCGTTCCGGCTTATGTCGTGCATATGACGTGTGAAGGTGCTCTCAACCACATTCGTGACGTGGAAAAAAGAAATCAAAAAGTGTATGCAGAGACCTGCATTCAATATTTACTCCTTGATGCCTCGCTTTATGAAAAAGATTTTGACGGAGCAAAGTGGGTGATGAGCCCACCGTTGCGTGAGAAAAAAGACCAAGCTTCTTTGTGGGCGGGAATCAACCAGGGAACTGTCCAGGTTGTCGCTACTGACCATTGCCCGTTTACGTGGGAGAAAAAATTAATGGGTGAAAAAGATTTTTCAAAAATCCCGAACGGTCATCCCGCCATTGAACATCGCATGGAATTACTTTTCAGCGAAGGCGTGAATAAGGGAAAAATTTCTCTCCATAAATTTGTTGAGGTGAGTTCAACCAACGCAGCAAAAATTTTCGGCATGTTTCCAAAGAAAGGTTGCATTGCTGTAGGCAGTGATGCTGACATCATTATATTTGACCCGAATGAAGAGCATACATTGTCTTCGAAATCACATCACATGAATGTGGATTACTCTGCATACGAAGGGTGGAAAGTAAAAGGCAAAACAAAAACGACCATTCTTCGGGGACAAGTTGCTGTTGATAATGGAGAAGTAAAAATTAGGAAGGGCTACGGGAAGTTTGTTCGTCGAAATAAAGTTAATGGAATTATTTAGTTGTTAAGTTGAAAGGTTGTTAAGTTATTTTACAATTTTCTAAAATGCTATGAATAGTTTTACAGAATTAGCCGTTTGGCAAGCTTCACGTGAATTAAGAAATTCTATACAAAAACTAACCAACGTGTTTCCATCAGAAGAAAAATTCAGGCTTACAGATCAGATCATCCGATCCTCACGCTCAGTTGCGACAAATATTGCCGAAGGGTTCGGCAGGTTCAATCACCAGGATAATATCCGGTTTTGTAGGATCTCAAGAGGGTCACCTTATGAAACATTTGAACATTTGACATGCGCTTTGGATGCTGGCTATATCAGTGAATCTGATTTCAAAACTCATAAAGATATGTTTGAAAACTGCTTAAAGATTCTGAATGGTTATGTCGCTTATTTAAAAAAAGCAAAAATTCAGAAAGAATCTCTGGCAGCAACTAAAGAAATCCAACAACCTAAAAACTTAACAACTAACAACCCATCCACTTAAGAACTTTATAACCTATCAACTCAACAACTTAATTCTATGTGCAGAATAATCAAATCAGGACTCATTCAAATGTCGCTTCCGAAAACGGAAGGCGAAGGAACCATCAAAGAAATTGTGGATGCCATGGTGGCAAAGCACATTCCTCTGATTGAAGAAGCAGGAAAAAAAGGTGTGCAGATTTTATGTCTGCAGGAAATTTTTAATACGCCATACTTTTGTCCGGGCCAGGATAAAAAATGGTATGAGAGTGCTGAAACAGTTCCCGGTCCGACTACTGAACTGATGGCAACCTATGCTAAAAAATACAACATGGTGATCATCGTTCCTATTTATGAAAAGGAACAAGCCGGTGTTTTATACAATACAGCAGCCGTGATTGATGCTGACGGAACATACCTCGGTAAGTATCGCAAGAATCACATTCCACACACATCAGGGTTCTGGGAAAAATTTTTCTTCAAACCCGGAAACCTTGGTTATCCTGTGTTTCAAACACGCTATGCAAAAGTTGGAGTTTACATTTGTTACGACCGTCACTTTCCTGACGGCGCACGATGTTTAGGTTTGAACGGAGCTGAAATCGTTTACAATCCTTCCGCTACAGTTGCAGGACTTTCACAATATTTATGGAAACTTGAACAACCTGCGCATGCAGCAGCGAATGGATATTTCATGGGATGTATCAATCGTGTTGGCCAAGAGAAACCCTGGAACCTTGGAAAATTTTATGGCTCTTCTTATTTTGTGGATCCGCGCGGACAAATTTTTGCGCAAGCATCAGAGGATAAAGATGAATTACTGATTGCAGAATTTGATTTGGATATGATTGAAGAAGTACGATCCGTTTGGCAATTTTTCAGAGACCGGAGGCCGGAGACGTATGGAAAATTAACAGAACTTTAGTTTGAAGAAGTTGTTAGGTTATTAAGTTGTTGAAGGAAATCTTCGCACGAACCTATTAACCTAACAACTAAACAACTTAACAACTAAAATGCATGAGCGAATATAAAAAACCTACTAGCGAAAAAGAATTCTCCGAAAACTTTGCACAGATAAAACATTTGATGAGTGACACGGAAGCGTATTATGAAAGCTCACGCTGCTTGTTTTGTTACGATGCGCCTTGCGTAAACGCCTGCCCGACGGGAATTGATATTCCGCTTTTTATCCGCCAGATAAATTCTAAGAATGAATTCGCTGCTGCAAAAACAATTTACGATTCCAATTTCTTTGGTTATTCCTGCGGCAAAGTGTGTCCTACTGAAGTATTGTGCGAAGGTGCTTGCGTGTACAACAACTCCGATGTAAAACCGATTGAGATCGGACGATTACAATCGTTTGCAACAGGAAAAGCAATTGCATTCAGCAGAAAAATTTATACGACTCCGGAACCAAATGGAAAAAAAATTGCAGTGATTGGTGGCGGTCCCGCCGGAATAAGTTGCGCCTGCGAATTGCGTATGATGGGATTTGAGGTGGATATTTTTGAAGCAAAGGAAAAACCATCCGGCCTTACGATCTACGGTGTCGCTCCTTACAAAATCACGAATGCAGAGGCGTTGGACGAAGTGAGTTACCTTGAAAAGCAATTTGGATTTAAGATTCAGTACAACAAAAAGATTTCTTCCAAAGAAGACTTGACTGCGCTGGAAAAAGATTACGATGCTATATTTATCGGCATTGGTTTGGGAAAAACTTCTGACCTTAAAATAAAAGGAGAAGAATTGGAAAATGTGTTTGGCGCTGTTGAATTTGTGGGACAATTAAGAATGAATCACCATAATGTTTCCGTGCCTAAAAAAGTAATTGTACTTGGTGGTGGAAACACTGCGATGGATGCAGCCAGCGAGAGCGCTCGCATGGGAGCTGAAGAAGTGATTCTCGCCTATCGCAAAAGCAAAGAAGAAATGGGCGCTTACCATTTTGAATATGATCTTGCTAAAAGTGTTGGCGTAAAAGGATTGTTTAATGTTACGCCTGTTGAAATTCTCGGAAACGGAAAAGTAAACGGAGTAAAATTCAAATCAACCATCAACGGAGAAGAATCCATTGAAGAATGTGATTGGGTGATAAAAGCAACCGGTCAGTCAAAACAAAAAGATTTTTTGAATTTAATTGAAGGAATTAAATTAGATGACAAAGGAAAAGTTTCCGTGAATGAAAATTTTCAAACCTCAAACAAAAAATATTTTGCAGCAGGTGATGCCGTAAGTGGCGGACAGGAAGTCGTAAATGCTGTGGCTGACGGCAAGAAAGCGGCCCATGGAATAAAATTTTCATTATCTGTTTAATTCCCCATTCGTAAATTCGTATTCATTCGTAATTCGTAGATGTTATGGCAAATCTTCAAACAAACTTCGCAGGAATAAAATCTCCGAACCCTTTTTGGTTGGCAAGCGCTCCGCCAACGAACAGCGGTTATCAAATCATGAAAGCTTTTGATGCAGGATGGGGCGGTGCTGTCTGGAAAACTCTTGGCGTTCCTGTTGTGAATGTTTCCTCACGCTACGGTTCACTCAATTATCGCGATACACGGATGATGGGTTTCAATAATATTGAATTGATCACTGATCGTCCGTTACGCGATAATCTTCGTGAGATTGAAGAAGTGAAAAAGCGTTTTCCGGATCATGCCGTGATTGCTTCACTAATGGTAGAAACAAAAGAAGAGTGGCACCAGATCATGAAAGACGTTACCAATGCAGGAGCGGATGGTGTTGAATTAAATTTCGGTTGTCCACATGGAATGTGTGAGCGGGGAATGGGAAGTGCTGTTGGACAAGAACCGAAAGTTTTAAAAACAATTGTGAGTTGGGTGAAAGAAGTTGCAACTATTCCTGTTATCGTAAAATTGACTCCGAATATTTCTGATATCACCCGTCCTGCAGTTGCTGCTGTTGAAGGTGGTGGTGACGCCATCTCACTGATCAATACAATCCAAAGTATTGTCGGAGTTGACATCGATAATTTTGTGCCTTATCCTGTTGTAGATGGTAAGAGTACGAATGGCGGTTACTGCGGACCGGCAGTAAAACCGATTGCCATGAACATGCTGAAAAATTGTGCACAGCATCCGCAGGTAAATATTCCCATCAGCGGAATTGGTGGTGTAGAGAATTGGAGAGATGCCGTCGAATTTATTTTGCTTGGTGCATCTTCCGTCCAGGTTTGCACAGCCGTGATGCATTACGGTTTCGGAATTATCCGCGAGATGGTTGCAGGACTTGAACAGTACATGGATGAAAAAGGTTTTCAAACACTGGACGATTTCAGAGGAAAAGCATTGAAAAACATTTTGCATTGGGAAGACTTGAATCTGAAATATAAAATTGTCGCTGACATCCACGAAGAGAAGTGCATCGGTTGTCAATTGTGTTACACGGCGTGTGAAGACGGTGCGCACCAGGCAATCGGTTTATCGGAAGATCTGTTGAATCGTAAACCATTTATCATCGAAGAGAATTGTGTCGGATGTAATTTGTGTTCACTCGTTTGTCCTGTTGAAGGTTGCATTACGATGGAGCGAAAGGACGATGGTAAAAAACACCTCACCTGGAAAGAAAGAACACTACAGGGAACTATTCCAAAAACATTTGATGATGAACTCGCCGGAGGGTTGCATCACTGGGTTCCCGAACCTTCCGATGCCTTGACGAAAAAGAAACCAACGCATTACAGTTTGAAAAACGGAAATTAAAATTTTTCAGAACCCTTCGAGTTCCGGTTGGCGGTATTTAAAAAGTTTTTGCATCACTTTTATCTCGTACGGAAATTTATATGCGTTCTTCCTATAACGGAATGCAGAAAGAGTTTTGAGAGATTGGATACGCAAAGGCGTAAGCTTCGTATCTGAGATAGTTGGAAAATATCCATTGAGCACCGTTTCGAAATTTTTTATTTTGTCTACCATGTACGGTTTCAACCAGGGAGTCAATGGGTTTCGGTGCAAATCAAAATTTTGCCATTGAGGATGCATCCAGTCGTCAAGTGTTTGAGGAAACTTAAATCCGGATTTAATTACATCCTGTGACATGACCGAGCCTTCCGTTGGCACCGGACTATAGACATAAATTATAATCTCCGTTTGGGGATTTATATTCTTGATCTCCTTAATAAATTGAATGTCGAAATCGATTTGCGCATTTACTTCATCTTCTGTGTCTGCCGGTGTTCCCAGGATAAAAGAATATTCAGGAATAATATCAAACTCTGCCATGCGCGCTGCAAACTTTTTTATTTGCTCAGCAGATTGTGTTCCTCCTTTATCCATTTTTTTTAACATGACATCATTGCCGGTTTCGGCACCGAAAAAAATCATCTTACATCCTGAGGCGCGCATCCTTTTCAAACTCTCATCGCTGTACTTATCAATCGTATCTATTCTTCCTTCGCCCCACCAAATTAAATTTTCCTTTTCAACAAGATTGGAAAAGTCCACCGTTCTTTTTTCCGAGACAAAAAAATTGCTGTCGTAAAACTCAATTGCGTTCACGCCATATTTTTCTTTCACGTGCTTAACATCATAATATATTTTCTCTGCCGATTTTCCTTTCCACCTGGCATTGTAAATAGGAACCACACCGCAAAAGGCACAGGTAAACGGGCAACCCACACTACTGTGGTAGGCGAATGTTTTTGTTCCGAGAAATGTTTTACCGATGTATTTCTTCATCGGGTAAAATGAATTCAATTTTTCATACGGAAGATCCGGTAAAGAATCCTGGTCGTACAATTCATCCTTCTTTGTTTTGACAATCGAATTATCTTCTTTAAAAATTAAATTCGGAATCTCCCGAACCGGAGAATCATTTTCAATCGCATTCAATAACATCGGAAAAGCTCTGTCGCCCGGACCATAAACTATATAATCAACATATCCTGAATGAATGGAAATGTTGCTGTGATTGGATGCAAAATATCCACCCCAGACAATTTTTACCTGCGGATATTTTTCTCGGATTTTTTTTGTAAATGGAATGGCTTGCTTCAATTGTGGGCCGGGCATGACCGTACAGGCAAAAACGGAATAATTGCCTGTATCTAAATAGTTAAGCAATTTCTTAAGTGGTTTCTTTTCAAGATTCCCGTCAACAATCGCATAGTCATATGTACCCTCAATCGTTGCCGCTATTGCAAGAATAGAATTCGGAATTCTAGCCTTCGTTTCGGCAGCACGCGGATTAAAAAAAAGTACTTTCATATGACAAAGATAAATAAATCAACCGACGATCTTTAAATCATGATTTGACTGCTGAAATAATAAGTTTGGCAATTGCCTTCCAATTAAATGGATTTAAAAGCAGTGAGGCTGAATAATTTCTTTTCGCATCAGAAAATTTATCTGCGTGATAAAAATGCTCGGCTAATTTGTAATGAAACCGTGCAGTCAATTTTTTATACAACTTTCTATCTATTGCTTCCTCCGAATAAAAATCACGGGTCGTTTTTAACTCATCTTCAAGAATCCCTTTTACATGTTCAAAATCATGCGTGACATTTTCTTCATGTCTCCTTATCCTCACCAGTTTTTTATTTACAAAACTTCCTTTAAAATTCAATGTTAGCCGGCAAAGAAAATCCTTATCTCCGCTTGTACGTCTTTCATTCAAGTAACCTGTTTTTGTAAGACAGGACGTTTTGAAAAACACAGTTGAAGGAAACAACACAAATGTTACATCGGCGATCAGCGGAAGAAAATAATTTCCGGCTGATGGTAAATTATGTTTGTCGTAGAGAGAGGGAAAAACTATTTTTTTTGATGTGAATATTTCTGCTTCACAAAAAGAAAAATCCGATGAATCGTTTATCAAAGCATCTACCTGTTGTTGCAACTTATCGCTCATCCACAGATCATCCGAATCAATAAATGCAATAAAATTTCCCTGTGCTAATTGCGTCGCTTTGTTTCGGAGGAATGGAATTTTTCCAGTATGACTAAACCGTTTGTAAACAATTCTTGAGTCATTGAACATTCTCACAACTTTTTCTGTCTCATCTGTTGAACCATCATCAACAATTAAATATTCAAAATCGGAATACGATTGAGAAAGCACGCTTTTAATTGCTTCACCGATCAGGTGAGCGCGATTGTATGTGATGGTGATGACGGTTATCATTTCGTTTTAATCGGTATTTTCTTTGTCACGAATAAAAAATACAATAGCCATTGCGATGTAACCGCAGCAGCCATGGCACCTTCCCTTCCAAAAACACCAATCAGGTAGCGACATAAAATAAAATTAACGGAGCCACTTATCATCGTAAACAATACGGTGTGCTTTTGAAAATTGTGTTTGGTGTATTCATAAAAGTACGTGACATACAAATACGCAGGAATTAAATAAAGAAAGCAAAGTACATAAAGAACAAAAGGAAACTCGATCCGATAAATTAGTATCATGACCACGTAAATAAAAAACATAGCAGCCGCAGAAATTAAAATTCCATTTAAAAATAATTTTTGTTTTAGCTTGCGCATGGTTGCTTTGTTGATGCGATACATATTTTTTGCAAAGGGAAATAAAAGTAAGTGAGCAATCATCAATGCAAAACCAAGGAAGCCGCTTAACACCTGGTACTGCGCCAATTCAGACGGAAGCATATAGAGCGCTACTCCGTAAACATCTGCTTTGGACTGAAACAGTCCGCTCAACGTGAGTAACAGGAAAGGAACTAAACCTACAAGATAGTTGAATGGACTAAAGGGCACATTGAATGACCATGCTGCTTTTTTTCGAAACAGGAAAAAAGTCAGCATCATTTTTACTGCTGCGCTTACAGCAAAAGAGAAAATAACCTGGTTTCTTGAAATTGAATTTTTAAAAAATAATACCGGGGCAATCACAATAGAAAAACCAATCATTTCAATGACTGCCGCCCACGAAAAAACTTTATTGAACTGAATGTGTACATCGTATGATCGCTGAACATACCGGGAGACAATCCATATCAAAAAGAAAATTCCTTCACGAAATGATTCTGCAAAAAAGGGAATCAGTAAGAGAAATAAGATCAACAATGGAATTCTGTTTAAGATGGATTCACTCCAAAGCATGTTACTTTGAGCCGGTGACTTGCTGAACTCTCTTAAAAGAAATTCTTTATTCCCCCAGGAAATAACATTGAAGGCGAGATCAAATAAAATTAAAAGAGAAGCAATGGTTCCGTAAAACGTTTGTGATGTCAACCGGATAAATAATACAGAGATCAACAAATTACCAAATGGAGTAACGAGGTTAAAAACACTCCCACCGATAACGAGTTTAAACCTATTGATGTATTTAACTGAAATAGATTTCATGGAATGACTTCACGGTTTCACCGATACTTTTCAAATTCGTTTTGGACTCAGGTTTATTCTTCTTTAACAATTCCCTTGCTATTGAAATCATCTCTTCTTTATCCTTAGAAATATACAAGAGCGGATGTTCAGGTAAATACCCGTTGTCAAAAGTTACGACTGAACATCCGCAGGCAAGCGCTTCAAGCCTTGCATGGCACGATGATTCATAACCTGCCGTATGCAAAAAAAGTTTGCTTTGCTCCAGGTATTGAAAAACTTCCTTGCGTGGTAACAATCCCTTTAGCTCAACAACCTTATCTAATTTATAATTGCGGATGTTCTTTTCGAGGAGCTGCCTTTCTTCACCTTCTCCGATAATCACAACTTTCATATCGGGAAAATCATTGACGAGACTCTGAATGACTTCCAGAAACAAATCATAGTTTTTAACTTTTGTCAATCCTCCTACACCAATGACATCATACTTAGTTTGATCAACTTTATCAACGGGAATCAAATCCATATTTAACCCGAAAGAAATAACACTGTCGGGCTGACGATTGCTTGTATTAAAAAAAGTTTTTGCCGTAAACACAGAATTTGCAACCACCATCATCCGGTCAAAATTTAATAACCGGAGATATTTGTTTGATGTACGTGCATCCTGACCGAATATTGTTGCAATGTGTTTAACATTCTTCTTCTTTGCAAAACGCTGTGCGATGAGTGTTGCTTCACCAAGCCAAAAACTATGAAGGACATCTATATTAACATCTTGGTGATTTTTTTTTAATTGCGTCCATATTATTTTCCAAGTCTTCACCCTGGAAAATAATTTTCTGTTTTTTCCTCCGGCAGAAAACACATCAATTCCATTCCATGTGTACCACCCTTTCTTAAACGGGTATTGAAATGTTAGCACCAGGATTTTTAATTGGGGGAAATCCTTTTGAAGACATAAAACATAATCCTGCAAAGCAGGAATGCAGGATGAATCAGTTTCATCTTCAGGAAAACCCGGCGTCAGGATAACAACAGTTCTATTCGAGTTCGTTGAGATGCCAGCCATTGTCAAAGGATTTCAATAGTTTAATTTTTTTGTTCTGCCTCATCATTTCATAGTTAAGCATCACATTGGTCCCCTTCCATTGCGATTCAAATTTCTTCTCATTGAACAATAACAACGAATGTGATTCAACAGAATCCAGTTTTTGATTCCACAAACCAACGATTTTATTTTTGACATCATACGATTGCAAAGCACTTTCCATTTCGAATGTATACACTTTACTCCCCGGATATTTTTTTACTTCCTCTGCTACCTGCCTTTCGAGATGATTGTAATTGTAAAAGGGAATAAATGCACGAACAAATAATAGCAGTTGAATGATGGCGATGGAAACTATCCATCTTTCTTTTTTCATCCTTGTTGATATGAAACCCAATCCTGCTATTGCCGAAGGAAAAAATAAAATCAGAACCAGCGGAAACGATAATTGCTCAAAGCGCAGGTTTTGCAAAGGTATTCCGGCAATAAAAAAAGAATATAAAAAAACTGAACCCAACAGAATTTTTTGAATCAAGGATTGGACTATTTTTTTTCGAAAGAAAAAAATAAAAAAGACTCCCGTAAAAATATAACCCGGATGAATCCAATTCAAGAACGCATACAGAATGTTTGGAAAAGAATACTCAGCATGGCCATCCAATGTATCGAAAGAAACACGAAAGAAATTTTGCAGAGACCAATTTTGCAGCCAGTCATGGTGTAAAAACGCAGCCGGATTTGTTTGCCGGATGAGAAAATGCGGTGCTGTCAAAACAAGTACCGATAAAATCGCAAGACAAAAATATTTAATGCTGAACTGTTTCAGGAAACGAATGCCGATCACGATAGCAGGAAGAAATATCAACACAGACGAAACATAACGGGTCATTGCAGCCGCGGTTGCAGACACAACAAAAAGTAAAAAATATTTCTGCTTGTATAAAGAATAGAATTTTATAAAAGCATAAAAGGAGATGGTGATCCACATCGTGCAAAACATGTCTGACATCACAACCGCCGATGCGCGCAACATGAACGGAGATAAAAAAAGGAAAAGCAAAAGGTAAATTCTGATCGATCGTTTTTCAGTATCAAAAAGTATTGCAATAATTTTTTCAAGAAAATAAAATGTAACTACAAAAGAGATACTCGAAATAAGTTGCAACGAAAGCAGCGTTGGAATAAACAATGAAAGCAGCCCTCCACAAACAGGGTAAAGAAGAGGCCAAAAATAATCGCCCGGATTTTTACCTGAAACAAAAAAATCATGCATCGATTTTGTGTAACGGAAATATTCGTGTGCATCCTGTCCGTATAATCCATTGAAGGAAGCAAATACAGTAAAAAGAAAAAGCAAGAGTGCGAGCAGTCCAAAAAACAGCCCTGAATTTTCAAGAAGGTATTGTACTTTTTTTCTCACCGCTTTCTCACTTCTTAATGATGATCCATGGGAAATAATTCATCCTTGTGTTAAAGATTTTCAAAAGAAAACGTTGGAACATTGACCTGTTCCTGATCTCAAAATTAAACGTACTTAGATCCGACCAACGATGATGGTAATAATGATTCGCCATTTCCGTATACCCAACACGCTCATAATAGAGTCGCGAAGATTCCTTTGCTCTCGCTATGTTGCCTTCATCGTAAAAACGAGAATCGAGTAAGTGTATTTCACCATCTGGTTTAAGCATCCCGGATAATCGTTCAATGAGAATTTTAAAATCCGGAAAATACTGGACAGAAGCAGCCATCACGATTATATCAAATAGTTCTGATCCGGTAAACCGCGTTTGCAAAACATCATCACAAAAATAACGTACGCGACCATTCTCTTTAAAAACTCTTTTTGCCTGTTCTATTTCAAAATCGTTCGGATCAATTCCTATGACCGTTGAATCATTTATTTCACTCAACAAATTCGACATCCATCCGTTTCCACAACCAATATCAAGAATATGAAATGGCTTGTTTTTATTTTGAAGATCGATTCTCAATTTTTTAAATGAATTTTTTCGCACTTCCCATTCTTTGAAATGTGGGTGATCTCTTTTCACAAAAGGAAGCATCGCAACTTCTTCATCAGAATAAATTCTGTTTTCTTTCTCCCTGGTCTGAAAATAAAGTTTTGAAAAATTATGTTCATTCATATTCTTGCCGGGGTTCTTTGACCGATGAATCCATGGTAGCTAAAATGCTCAGTGATGCCCAAAATAAAAAAGCGAGCTTATCATTGTCTAAAAAATTATTGAAGAGTCCATGCGTGAAATAGGTAACAAGACCCAGGAAAACGAAGATAGCCGTGATGCGAATTTTTTTATCATTTGATTTTGCAAGCCTGATAACTGTAAACAACGAGGCAAGAAACAAACCGATGAACGACAACAGGGAAAAAATTCCGGACTCTGAAAGTGTCACGAGATACTCCGAATGCGTGGATCCTCCATGACCTTGCGGAATATCGTACGGCGATGTTACACTGATACGTGTCATCTCGTCTTTTCGCTGGTAAGGAAAATATTGAAACTGGTAGGTACCCAATCCAAAACCGGTAACCGGTTTATCCCGGAACATACGAATGGCACAACTCCAACGATTCAACCGTTCAGCGTTGCTTACATCGTTTGTGATGTTTGTGATGGAACGGGTTTGTTCATAGAAGCCGGCATTCTTCACACTGGAATCGATCCTGTTCTCACGAAAGGAATTTTTCAGGTCATCATAGTTATAAAACGTGTAGACCAGTATCGCGGTGAGTAAGAAAATGAATGTCCTGAATCTTGTTTTCATCAACAACAGGAAAAAGACCACAAGCGCAACCACGATGCTGACCCATGCTGCGCGGCAAAACGATAAATAAAGTCCAGCAAAAAATAATACCGTTGCAATAAAAATTATCGGCCTCATGATTCTTCCGATAAGAAATGTTTTTGAAAAGAAAAGCAATGCCGTAAATGCCGGGATCACAAAAGCGATCGCAGCACTGTACATGGTATGGTCATTATAAAAAAGACTTACCGAAGAAGCGGCATTATTTTTTATCAATCCCAGCGAAGAATGTTTTGTGATTGCATACACTATCACAACAAGCAAAGCGAATCCATACAGAAGAAAAACCGAAACATAATTTTTAGCTGACGTCTTAAAAAAAGCATGCGCCATGAAATAAAATATGAGGATGTAGGAAAATCTAACCACCAGTGATTTCCAGGATACGACAGACATCGTGGAAAAAATACTACTGAACAATAGTCCCGCAAAATAAAAAAACAGGAAGTACGTGATCGGGTGTTTTAAAAATGAACGATCGAATGAAAAAGATTTTTCTCCCCCGACAGACCGGAAGAAAAAAATCAATACAAGCAAGCCAACAAACAATTCGGAAGGAAAAATAATGGACGCTTCAGAAGCGAACAATTGGAAATTTATGGAGAGCGGAAGCGAAAAAATCATGAACATCATCAGGCTTCGATAATCACAAAATGAAAAGATGATCGCCAGCGATAGCAACGATGCCAATACAAAAACAGGAACCACCAAAAAGTTGAAACGCGTGAACAGAACAGATACAATCGACAAGGCAAGTATTCCTGCTAAAACGAAAATTTTTTTTGATACCGTAATCATCGGCCTATTGTGATGATACCTTTTTATATTTTTCCTGCACCACCAAGCCGGCTGTTGAAACAAGAAAACAGCAAAGAGTTGCCAAGAGTACCAGGAGTTTCCGGTTCGGAGAATCCTTTTTAAAATTTACTTCTGCCGGAGAAATAACATAACTCGAAGGAACATCGAGGTTAATATATCCTGCTGCCTGGTCGTAACTCCACCGGAGTTCCATGAGTCGCTGCAACTTACTTTGATAATCATACAGCAAGCCGAGCAACTCATTTTGATTTGATTTTCTCGCCTGCACAATGGCTTGCTGCAAATCAATTTGTTCCTTCAGTTGATTGGGTGTGGATTTATTTTCAAGAGAAATCGTTGACACAAATGATTTTCCCAGTAACCCGCTTACTTTATCGGCGAGGAGATCCGCTTCATTTAATGCGGACGTGTACTCTTTCTCCAATGAATGAAATGCTCCGCTGAGATTTTGTTTCAACACTTCACTTTTTACACGGTCACTTATCTTTACAATATCATTCGCCATGGCGGCAGCAAGCAATGGATCCGTATCGTACACGGTTACGGAAACAGAGTTGTAACGGGTTCGCTCAACATGCACATTCGATTCGTACTCTTTTGTAAGACTGTAAATTTTTAATGCTGACGTGGTATCAATGTTATAGTGTTTCATCAAATCATATTTTCGAATCACGGAATCGCGCACGAGTCCTGATTTTAGAATTTGGATTTGCTGATCCACATCATCATCTGACCCGAAGCGTGGATCCTTTTCGATCAGAATTTTATTTGAGTTCGTATTGGGAGGATACAGGATCACTTCGGATTTATAAACCGGTTCTATAAAAGCAGGACCCGAAAAAATAATGGCGCTCACGAACCCGGCAAAGCAAAATACAAGAATGAATTTCTTCCTTCTGATTACCAATTTTATTAAATCCATGATCGGTGCGTGGGGTGCATCCGAAGTGTTTTGATTGATCATAAATGATGAAAATAATTTTCGATGAAGCTAAGAAAAATCATTGTTCATTTTCAATAGAGCCATTCCATGAAATAATTTTAAATTCGCACTCTTAAAGTCTCCGAACTACAAACTACCTACTCCTAACTAATATGGCACAAGACCGTTTCCAGGCGCATGATTATTATTTGATGGATGAACTGCTTACCGAAGAATATAAACTTATTCGTGGGAGCGTCCGCGAATGGGTGAAGAAAGAAGTTTCACCTGTGGTGGAAGATGCTTGCCAGAAAGCGGAATTTCCAAAGCAATGGATAAAAGGCCTGGCAGAGATAGGCGCCTTTGGTCCGTATATTCCGCAAGAGTATGGTGGCGGCGGACTTGACCAGATCGCTTACGGATTAATCATGCAGGAACTTGAGCGTGGCGATTCCGGATTGCGTTCAACAGCTTCCGTTCAAAGTTCGCTCGTCATGTATCCGATTTATACATATGGCAGCGAAGAACAACGAAAAAAATATTTACCAAAACTGGCAAGCGGTGAGTGGATGGGATGTTTCGGGTTGACAGAACCCGATCACGGAAGTAATCCTTCCGGCATGTTGAGCAACATCAAAGACAAAGGCGATTATTATGTATTAAACGGTTCCAAGATGTGGATCAGCAATTCACCTTTTTCTGACATTGCAGTGGTGTGGGCAAAAGACGAAGAAGGAATTATTCGCGGGATCATTGTTGAACGCGGCATGAAGGGATTCTCCACTCCTGAAACACATGGTAAGTGGTCGCTCCGCGCAAGTGCAACCGGTGAATTGGTTTTTGACAATGTACAAGTTCCGAAAGAAAATTTATTGCCGAATGTAAAAGGGTTGAAAGGTCCGCTTGGATGCCTCAACTCCGCACGTTATGGAATCAGCTGGGGCGCGATTGGCGCCGCCATGGATTGTTACGATTCAGCGTTGCGTTATTCGAAAGAACGGGTTCAGTTTGGGAGACCGATCGGTGGTTTTCAGCTCACGCAAAAAAAGTTAGCAGAGATGATCACTGAAATCACCAAGGCGCAGTTGCTTACCTGGCGATTGGGCGTGTTAAAAAATGAAAACCGTGCAACACCGGCACAGATCAGTATGGCGAAAAGAAACAATGTGAACATGGCCTTGCAGATTGCGCGTGAAGCACGGCAAATCCACGGTGGAATGGGCATTACGGGGGAATACCCGATCATGCGGCACATGATGAATCTTGAGTCCGTGATCACCTATGAAGGTACGCATGATATCCATTTGCTCATTACCGGAATGGATGTGACAGGGCTGAATGCCTTTGAATAATCGAAGTTCTTTAGAATTTCCTTATTCCGCACGTTAACCAAATCCTGCTTAATTTTTCTATCAACAAGTTCTCACTTCACTTGCCAATTCATTACCTTGCGTCACTTTTAATTTTTTATGATCGTGGATGTAAGGGAAAAACGTTGGGCGCTGAAGAAGCAATGCAACCCCGGGTTGGTAGCAGATTTATCAAAGCAGTTAAACATCAGCCCTCTTTTAGGCAACCTCCTCACGCAACGAGGTGTTGCAACTTTTGATGAAGCAAAAAAATTTTTCAGGCCATCGGTGACTGATCTGTATGATCCGTTTCTGATGACTGACATGGACAAGGCGATTGTCAGGCTTGAACAAGCCATCAACAACAACGAAAATATTCTTGTGTATGGTGATTACGATGTAGACGGAACCACGGCTGTGGCGTTGACGTATTCGTTCATCAAATCATTTTACGAAAATGCAGATTACTATTTGCCGGATCGTTACAAAGAAGGATATGGTGTTTCGTTTGCAGGAATTGATTTTGCACACGACAATAATTTTACACTCATCATTGCGCTGGATTGCGGCATCAAGGCAAACGATAAAGTTGATTATGCAAAAGAACGCGGCATCGATTTTATCATTTGTGATCACCACAGGCCGGGAGAAAAATTACCTGCTGCTGTTGCCGTGCTCGATCCAAAGCGAGATGATTGTAAGTATCCCTTTGATGAACTTTCAGGTTGCGGAATCGGCTTCAAATTAATACAGGCGTATTCTCAAAAACATGCAATTCCTTTTGAACAAATTGAACAATACCTTGACCTTGTTGCAATCAGCACGGCTGCAGACATTGTTCCCATTGTCGGTGAGAATCGTGTGCTTGTTCATTTTGGCCTTCACTGGCTGAATAAAAATCCTCGCCCGGGCATCAAGGCCATCCTTGACATCGCACAGGTGAAGCGTGAACTGACGGTAAGTGATGTCGTGTTCATCATCGGTCCACGTATCAATGCAGCAGGAAGAATCCAGGATGCACGACAGGCAGTTGACTTGCTGATATCCGCCAATCGCTCTGACGCGCTGCTTGAAGGTGGAAAAATAAATGAAAGTAACGTAGAGAGAAGAACGCTTGATCTCAGCATTACGGAACATGCATTGCTGCTCGTTCAGGAAGATCCGCATTTCAGCAAACGAAAATCAACGGTGTTGTTTCATCCGAGCTGGCATAAAGGTGTGATTGGAATTGTTGCTTCAAGACTCACTGAAAAATTTTATCGTCCTACCATTATCCTCACCGAATCAAATGGTATGGCAACAGGATCAGCCCGTTCCATCAAGGATTTCGATATCTACAATGCCATCGAATCATGCAGCGATTTACTTGACCAATTTGGCGGGCACATGTATGCTGCCGGATTAACCATGAAGATTGAGAACATTGAAAAGTTCACCGAACGCTTTGAAGAAATTGTTGCTTCCACCATTGATGAGCGCATACTCACACAGGAAATTGAAATCGATGCTGACATCTCATTCAAAGATATAACGCCTTCATTTTTTAATGTGCTAAAACAATTTGCACCCTTCGGTCCGGGAAATATGAATCCTGTTTTCAGAACTGAAAATGTGCGGGATACAGGAATGACACGGATCGTTGGAAGCAATCACCTGAAATTAAATCTTGCGGAAGATGAAACCACGCGTTTCGGTATCGATGCGATCGCGTTTCAACTCGGACAATTTTACCCGATGATTTCACGAAAAATTCCATTTGATATTTGTTACACGCTTGAAGAAAATGTGTGGAATGGAAAAACTTCCATCCAGCTGAACGTGAAAGATATTCAGCTAAAATAAAAATCTCTTTAAGGAACTGTTTAAATTTATATTGTGAAAATGTTTATAGCGTATTTTTGAGCGAGACAACGAAGTGTTTCGCAGTCATAGTGTAACTAACTACGGCAA
>JAYVUK010000070.1:0-39243 GCA_043787975.1 Bacteroidota bacterium | reverse complement strand
AGGCAATGAAAAAACGGAATACAAAAAAATTCATAGTGGTCAATTAAGTTTATTCGAGTAACAAGATACCTCGAAGCTCTGCTTCGGGGTTATTCATTGAAGTGCAAAAAAAAATTCCAAATATTACTCCAAGGATGCTGTCAAAAATTCTGAAAGATTTAGAAGTAAACGGGATTGTAATAAGAAAGGTTTACGATTCCACCCCCGTGACAATAGAATATGAACTTACATCATCGGGTAAAGAATTGGAAAAAGTAATTTTGGAAATGGTGACATGGGGAATGAAACATAGGAAAAAGTATTTTAAAAGCAAGAAATAAAACCAGTTGTTGTGTAGAGGCAAAAGATAGCAGCACCGTTTTTGGTGCTGTTTTTTCCTTTTTGTATTCTGTATTTTTTGGGGTGTCGAAAACACTCTTTCAATTTTTTTGGGGGTTGATTTGTGTGTGAGCAAAAAAAATGAAAGTGTGTTTTGTGCGGTGGAGTGCGGTGGGCTTTTTTTACAAATTTATTTTTTTAGAGTTGGCATTAGAAGCAGTGTCGGTTGTTGTCCAAGTGATTCAAAAAAATGTTGATTCAAAGCGATATAGTTTCAAGTTAGCAGGGAGTTTTAGAGTTGCAGATACGAACAAAGTCATTCCACTTTTATAAATCGTTTCGACATATTTTTTTCTCCGGTGTTAACGGAAAGGAAATACATTCCTGACTGGAGAAAAGAAACATCAACAGAAAAAATAGTTGCATTGTTGTCTAGCATTTTCTTTTCCATCCTAACCAATCCTGTCAGGTCAATTATTTTGAATGAAATTATTTTCTGATTGACTATCACATTCAACATTTGTCTTACAGGATTTGGAAACACAACAACAGGATTTGGAATAAACAGTTCAGGAACACCTACGGACGTTTCGTCGATGCGAACCAAACCGAAAGCCGATGTTCCTGCCCATATAATTCCGTTTCGTTCCACTGCTACAGAATAAACAATATCATCCGGCATTGCTGAATTCAACGTGTTGTAAGAAGAAAAATTAAATCCATTTTTCTTCACTACTCCTTTGTCATAAGAACCGAGGTAAACATGTTGGATTGAATCCACAGCAATTGCATCAAAATTATTTGTCGGATTCAAAGAGTTGCCTGTATTGAAAGAACTGAACAAGCCGGAATAATACCTCACCAATGCTCCTGCGGGGCAGGCCATCCATTTCGCTCCTGATGTGTCTATGCAAATTCCAAGAACAGTGTTATCCGGAAAACCGGAACTGGCAATCGTATACACGGTAAAGGCTGTATCCTGCATGATCACAAAACCTCCATTCACCGTTCCGATGTATCTTAAACTGTCATTTTCAACAGCAATACAATTTAAAGAGTTAACGGGTAATCCCGAATTTGAAATGTCAAAGACCTTCCATGATGTGCCATCAAACCTGTTCAACCCGTTGAATGTGCAGACCCATTTGTTACCGAGTGGATCAATGGCGATGCCGCGTATTTCATCCGATGAAATTCCGGAGCTGAATGTATTGTAAACTGTCCAGTTCGTGCCATCAAATGTGTTCAGACCTCCGCTTTGTGTTCCGATCCATGCAGTGCCCGAAGTATCAAACACAATACTTTTGATGGAGTTGTCTGTCAATCCGGAATTAGTTGTGAAGTACACGTTCCACGTCGTGTCGTTGTATATAGCAAGACCATAACTGGTCCCGATCCATTTGCGTCCATGAGAATCGATGGTAATACATCGTACTGAATTATCGGGCAGCGGAGAATTAACTACATCGAAAATTGTAAATGCAGGTTGTGCATGTAAGGTGAGAGATGCAATGATAAAAAGCAAAAAGCAAAACCGGGTTTTGAACGCTATCGTCATGGAACGGCAATGTACTAAATGAAAAAAGAGTCCTCCGATATATCGGAGGACTCTTTTTTAGTTGGATACTATTTATTGAATGATCAGCTTCTGATACGATGTCTTGTCTTTTGATGAAACATGAATCGTATAGATTCCTTTTGCGAAATGACTGATGTCAAAAACATGATTGTAATTTCCTGCAATGTTTTCAAACACGTCAGATGAAACAACGTGACCAACAGCGTCAATAAATTCAACCGTTGAAGTTGTTGCTCCCGGCAGGTTAAACGAAACAGTTACGTTTTCACTAGTCGGGTTTGGATAGATACGGAAATTATTATCAAGGGCAAACGTGTTGATCCCTGTTACGACAGTCACATGAACCGGTATGCGCGAACTTTCACAAACAGTCGGAGAAGAAGTCACGCTCCAGTCATAGAAATAATAATATGCCGTCGTGCTTGTTGCTGTGCCGGTGTATCCGTTTGTTATTGATACCACGTTGTTCAGGGTATAAGGATACGTAACTGCTGTGTTGCTGCGTTGTAAGAAAGGAGAAGCTGCACCGAAGTTTGTCATGTCCAATGTTCCGTTTGTCGTAAGGCGGTAACCAACTCCGACTGTTAAGGGGAAGTTCAACGCGACAATAGTTGTATCGGCAGTGATATTAACGATCGCAGAATTTATTACTGTTCCTCCTGAATTCTTAATTTGAATTTCACGGGTTCCGTAATGAGTGGATTCTGTAATAACTTTTACAGAATTAAGTGTGCTTGCAGCAAGCACATTGAAGTCAATACCACCATTCACGGTATTGTTGTATAAGTTCGTACCGGAATGCGTAGGCTGACCGGTGTGACCACTAACGCCGGGATAAGAAGTAGACTCCGTAACATAATACGTTGTTGTGAAATTGATAACCGGAGTGTTGAAGGTAGTGCCTGTTCCTAAAACGGATCCTCCGGATGGTACATCGTACCATGAAAGAACGCCACCGCTACCGCTTGCTGTTAATAGGAATGAAGCTGGACCATTACCCGATACATCGGAAGCCGTTGGAGCAGGAGCAGCCAATAAACTTACTGACACAGGTGTCGAAGGCCATGTTGCACAACTACCCTGGATGGTAACGGTATAATTTCCGGGATCGATTGGGTTAATTGATTGCGTAGTCGCGCTGAAACTATTGGGGCCACTCCATAAATAAGACATGGCAGGGCTGCTCGTTAACGTAGCGGTACCGGCACATGAAACGGAAGTAGCATCCGATGTTACAGAAGGAGTCTCATCAGGATTCAATACAACATTTACAGTCGGAGAGATGTTTGAACATCCGCCTCCATTTGTTACAACAACATTATACGAACCGGTTGTTGAAACAGAGATTGATGATGCAGTACCACCTGTTGACCAGTCGTATGAAGCGAATCCTGAACCGGTGCTGAGGTTAAGTGTTTGTCCGGTGCAAAGGACATAAGGACCCGGAATAACATTTCCTGTGATGGTGCATCCTCCTTCAACAGAAGTTACAAATTGATCAGCTGCTAAGTTTGTAAAGTGAGTTTGTAAATGAGAAGGCCAGTCAATACGTGCAGAGTCAACCATCATCGCTTGACCTAAACCAAAGTGCAACTGAAAGCTGTTGCATGTTCCGTAATTGTCTCCTGCGTGCACTTCACGAATTTGTTTTCCCCAAGGACCGTAAATTGTAACACGGGCGCCGATAGCGCCAACATTGCTGATAGTTCCTTTCAAGTCGAATGAAATAAAATGATTGGAGTTGTGTGTTGTATTCAGGTAAAGAACATCTGCTGTTGTGGTCGGAGTTACGTATACGTTTCCGTAAGAAGCGTACAAATCAACTTTACCATCATGATTCAAATCTCCAAATGCAGCAGATAACATACCGTGTCCTGCAGCAGGAATCGGCAATGTGAGTAGTGTGAATGTACTGTTTCCATTATTGTGATACAGGAAGTAAGAATCTCCATTACCACCACCGGTAATCAGGACATCAAGGAATCCGTCATTGTCAAAATCTTCAACCATGGATTCAATTGGATCCATTCCCGGAGTTGTGAAACCCGTTGACGAGGTGATGTCAGTAAAATGTCCTGTTCCATCGTTCTGTAAAATCTGTCCGTTTTCTCCGTGATTCGTCATCACGATATCCAAATCACCATCGTTATCAATATCTCCGAAACTGGTTGTCCATGTTTGTTTAAAATCAGTTATTTCAATTCCATAAGCCTGTGCATTTTCAGTAAACACATTGCTTCCGTTGTTTACAAACAAACGGTCACGTCTGCGTTGATCGGTATTACTGGAAGTGCTTTGGCGGCAATGTGAAATGTAAAGATCCAGATCTCCATCGTTATCAAAGTCAGTCCAAACGCTTCCGTAGTTACCTGAATCATAAGGATCACCACTGTACGTTAATCCCGGATTAATTTCAGTGTGGATGAGGGAAGTCGAGAGGTTCAGATTTCCTGTTCCATCGTTCTGGTAAATTTTTGCATAATCATCGTCATCATTTACTTCAAGGTCAACCCATCCGTCATTATTAAAGTCACCGAACAAAACATTTTGAACAAAATAACTTCCGCCCAATTGGGTAATGGTTGCAGATACAACTCCTCCTGAAGAAGAGAGTTTAAACAAATATGGAGATCCGCTTCCTGTTACAACATCTTTCCAACCGTTGTGATCCACATCGGCTGCAGCCATTCCCCACACCCTTGCATTATCCGTAACGGTACCTAAGCTGGTTCGCGTGTATGAACCGTCGCGGTTTTGTAATTCAAGGACTAATGTTTTTGACTGATCCATGATTAAAATATCATCAAGACCATCACTGTTAACATCTACAACGGTTACGCAGCATCCGCTGTGAGTTGCCGTGGTGATTAAACTATTGGCATTTGTAAACGCAATTTGTTGCGCATGGGAAGCAAACGCTACCAGCATAAACGCGGTTAATACAAAAAGCGAACGATAAAGAGTAGTTGTTGTTTTCATTGTTTTTTGTTTATGGATTAAAGTGATAATTAGAATAGTCTTGTTGACATTATATTTGTGAGAAACAAAGAAAGAGTTTTTTTATTACTGGCGGATAACTTTCCTATAAAATGTTCTATTCTCAGTTTGAATCTTCATCAAATATACAGTTTGCTGGAGAGGTAATAAAATGGAACGAATCGCTGTGCTTTCTTCTGAGGTTATCGTGTTGACTTTTTTACCATCGCCGGTGTATATATCTATGTGCCTGATGTGAAGCCCAGAAGGACTTTTAATAAAGACTCTTCCGTCTGTTGAAATAGTCGGATAAACAAGGAGGTCATTTTCTTTAGCAGGATTTCCACCAACTGCGAGATCAATATTCAACAGGCTGTCAGACGCAATCAGCAACGGTGTTTGATCGGCATTGTTGAACATGATTCGGAAGGAATCAATTTGAGGACTATTCAAGACAAACATTTCGTCCAACCATTTTGGCGGAACCGACTGGTAAAATACGTTTGCATGAACGGTGATGGTTCCGACAGCCCCGGTAACAGGCACCTGGTAATGGATCTTGTCAACTCCCGAGCCTTCCACCGAATTTATTTTGTTAAAGTCAGGATCGGCAAGCGCATCGTTCGAAATCTTAACCGTGTCGTATACATTGGAAGTTGTTGTAAAACCAAGCGGAGGAACACGATTGTCCTTGAGCAGAACAGCAGCACGTTCAAGCACCGAGGTGAAATGTCCGTACACATCACCCATCACCAATTCATAAATCTGCGGAACATCCGGTTGGTTAATGACATCGTGATGCGGTTCGAATGCCGGTGTTTCTCCAACCACGCGATAATCATTTGTAAATGTTCCTGATTTAAAAACAGTATCACCGGTTGCATCGGTAACGATCAGTTGGATCACAGCTCTGCGCGAAGGATATCCCGAAGGAAATTTATGTCCTGCTTTATTTTGAATTCGCGTTGTAAAGTAGCCGATGTTGTTTGCCAGGCTGTCGAATTGTAAATTGAAATTAATGGACTGCTCACGCAGTAGCCGATTGGTCGCCGCAATGGTCGTATCAAATTGCGAGTCGTCAGCGGGAGCACCAAGTTGCGTCTTGTTATTTTTTATGATGTTGAGCATAAAAGAATTCGCTCCCACAAATACATGTTGATTGAACGGGCCGCGAGGTTGCAAAACAGCAAATCCATTTGCGATGATGATGGAATCTTCAAGATGCGGCATGTGACAGGTTTGGCACGTGATGTTATCCGCAGGAAATTGTGAGTTTAGATATTCGTGATAGGTGGCTTGCTCTACAAATTCTCCGCCGGTAAAAACACCACTGGTATCCACCGATTGCGTAATGAGTGTATGACAGGACGAACATAGACGCGCCTGGTTCATGTGACTACTGTAAACAGGAGTATATCCTTCATACAGTTGCATCGGACCTACAAACGGATTTGGAAACGGACCATATACACTGCGGGAAGTGTCGTAAGGAATAATTCCTGAAAATGTATTTCCAACCGATGTTCCGATGGTGTGGCAGGCTTCGCAGGCAACTCCATCCTGTCCCAATGAATCCACAGCAAGATTAGCCAACCCGTAATGTGCAGTGCCATGAAACAACGAGGTGTATTTTCCCATCGGCGCGTGACAGGATGTACACTTGTCCTGCAACCCGGCAGCATGAGAAGGATTCACCAATATTTCCTGGCTTACTTTTGCGCGCCACAACGGATCGCGCGCACTGTTTGCCATCATCGTACTTTGCCAGTGATCAAAAAGATTTACGTCTTTACCGTCAGGATCCACATTCGCTACATGTGCTGAATCAAAACCGTGGCATCCTTCGCAGTGGGAGGAATGTAAAAAATACTCTCCCGGAGCGATGGGATCCGCCATCCTTTTTTTAAAGATGGCTATTTCCTGCTGTGTGTGAAAAGAGGCTTTTGCATCCTGCTCAATTAAAAAATTCATGAGCAGAACAACAAGGATAACAGAAGTACTAACGAGGAGTAATCTTTTTTGCATACGCAGGTTGGGGCAGGAAATTAAAAGGAAAACAAAAATAGAAAATACTTCTTAGGAGAGCAACAGGTTCACGACAATCTGTTGCCCTGAAAGCCTTCAAACGCTACCTTTTCATGTAAGGCACAAAATTATCAAGATCAATTTTTTGAGATTATTCTACTGTTCAAGTATGAATTTTTTCGAAGCTACTCCTGACAGGTAGGAATTGAGCCAATTTTTTCAGGTTCAGATTATTTTTCCTTCACCAACCCATCAACAAAATCAATAAAACCATCTTTCCATCGGTCGTAATGTTCACCGGTAGCAGGTCCTGAAAAGCCGGTGTGAATTCTTCTCACCTTTCCGGTGCGATCAATGAAGATTGTGGTCGGAAAAGAAAAAATCCGGTTGAGCATCGGCAACGTTTTTCCTCGAAGCTCTGCATCCGTAGTTCCTGCATACAACAAGGTGTAGTCAATATCGAATCTCTTTTTTAAACGCTGAAGATTTTTCTGTGCAATTGGAAATTCAGTGATGCGTTCAAAATCAAGAGCAATTATTTCAAGGCCTTTGTCTTTGTACTTTTTATAAAAAGGAGAAAGAAAAGCAGTTTCATCCATGCAATTCGGACACCATGTTCCCATAATTTGCACAATGACAATTTTGTTTTTAAAATTTTTATCTCCCAACGAAATCAGGTTGCTGTCTACATCAGGAAAAGAAAAGTTCACGCGATCATAGCCCGGTTTCAGGAAGGTAAGCGAATCAGGATTTGCTAATTGTATTTTTTCATTTCGTTTTGCAATCCAGGTGTCATGCCAGTGTTGGCCTGAGTAATAATCACCAAGCAATGTTCCATCAGGTTGAAATTTTGCAGTGAAAAGAAAAGCGTGTGAACCATCAAAACAGGAAATTGAAAATGTATTGCCCATTACATCACCCTGGAGATAACGGTAATCCCCGGTCACGGTAAGAAAAGTTCCTGTGATGTGATTTCCATTTTGTTTAAATTCACCGATTGAAGTTTTTGTTTCAGCGTCACCGCTATCACCAGCAAATTCGACTTCCCATCGTCCGCTGAAATCTTCGTTTGTCTTTTGTGCTCGATCAATGAAACGAAATCCCAATCCATAGTCGGCACGAAAAGGAATTACATTTTTATTTCTTCTGGCATGGTTCAAATAATTTCCCGTGATTTCTGTTTGAGAAAATTTTCCGCGGAACTCGGAATCAAAAACGGGCATCCGGATGAAAACAGAATCGCCTGAATAATTTATTTCATCCACCGTAATCAGCTCTCCGGCGTTGATGATGTCCATTGTTTTTTCATTCAATTCACAGTTGAAAGGCAATTCTGTGGTGTCATTAAGCTGTAGCACCAAGCGCCAGTTGCCTTGCTGAAGGCTTGGTTGAGCATTAGCAATGCAAGAAAATGAGAACGCCAAAATAAATAACCTGTTTTTCATCTAAGAGATTAATTGCAAGGATTTTAAAATAGACCGCAGATTTTCATGATGATTATGATGTTCGCGGATAAAAGAATCATAACTACTCCCGATCATCATGAAAATCTGCGGTCTATTCTCAAACAAATTTAATTTTCCGTGCAGCAAACAAACACATGCGCAATAAAATTAATCCATGTTTGAATCGCGAAATATTCGTGCTGCCGTAGGTTCGTTCACGGTAACGAATCGGAATTTCCACGATACGAAGGTTGAGTTTGTACGCTCCGAAGATCAAATCATAATCTCCGAACGGATCGAATTCGCCGAAAAATTTTCGGTTGGAAACTAACTTGTCATAATCTTTTCTGAAAATAACTTTTGTTCCGCAGAGCGTGTCTTTAAAACTTTGTTCGAGAAGAAATGTAAACATGATGCTGAAAAATTTATTTCCAAGCAGGTTTAAAAAACGCATCGCTTCTTTTTCCATCTGGTAAACGAGCCGGCATCCGTTAATAAAATCTCCTTTGCCAGTTGCGATCGCATCGTAGAATTTCGGCAGATCCTCCGGTGGAACGGTGAGGTCGGCATCGAGGATCATAAAAATATCTCCTGTAGCCATACCGAATCCTTTTCTTACAGCATCGTTTTTTCCTTTGCCCGGCTGTTTTGCAATTTTAATGTCGTGCTTGGCAGAGTATTTTTTCTGTATCTCCTGAATTTTTTCCCACGTATCGTCAGTCGAGTTTCCTTCTACAAAAATAATTTCCTGGTGGCTGCCGAATGACGGAAGCCGTGTGATTGCATTTTCAATGTTACCGCTTTCGTTGCGCGCTGGAATTACAATCGACACGGAAAAAAGTTTTTGTGCTTCTTCGTTGTTCAATTCGGAACGCAGATGGGAAAAAGAATAATGGTTGATGGCAAGACTCCGGATCAACGGCAACCTCACCAAAAACTTATTGAAGAATTCAGATAACAAGGGAATATAAACGGGCAGCAACATCAGGTTGGTGCGCCTGTATTCATCGAAGCCGGCAAGGAACAACAGGTTTTTAATATCGGATTGAGTGAGCCAGTTTTGTTTGGGAGATTTTGTTTTCAACCGTAAAAACTCAGCGAGGTTTAAAAGTGGCTCCCACAAAAAATTATAATAGGTCACGATAATTTTTGTGCGGCTGTGACACACTTTGTGAAGCTGCTCAAACACTGCCTGAACATCACCTGCAAATCCAATCAGGTTAGAAACGATGATGAGATCAAATTTTTCGTTGAGGTGTAAATCTTCCGCGTCCATCACCTTGAAATCAACATCGGGATATTGCTGTCGCGCAATGTCAATCATCTTGTCGCTGAAATCAATTCCGACTTTCTTGGTAGCTTTCAGTCCGCCAATCAGTTCGCCGGTGCCACAGCCAACCTCCAGAACAGAAAGTGTTTCATGTGAAAAGTAATTGCAATAACGCGTGATTTCATTCCAATAGTAACGGTGACGTTTACGTATACGTACACGGCTGCTTGCAAGCTGATCGAAGTATTCTTTATAACGAGGCAAAATTTTTCGAATTAAATTTCAGCGATAGTAGAAAAAAAAGTTGAATCCTGAATGGATAATTTCCGGTTCATTATACCTTTCTTACAGTGACAGTAAAAAACAAAGAAGATAATTTTGAAAAAGGAGTCAATATTTTTTCAAGGGTCGTAAAAAGACCAAATGACCAATCGGGGACGAAGGCTTTTCTTGAAACGCCACCGCTCAAAATATACCTGAACGGTGTATGATATTTTATGCTCTCAATTTTTAAATTAGGATAAAGTGATTCAAATAGTTTTCGGTCGCGTTTAAAAATAATCCATGGCAATGCCTGGTTGCTGATGCTCATCGGTCCGCCTTCCGGTAATTTCCAATCCGTAACTGTCGGATCAAATGGTTCGTGATGAAAGCGCTGATAAATAAATTTTGAAAAGGGAGTGTGCGCGGTTTCCACCATCACAATCATTCCACCTTTTTTCAATTTCAATTGTGCTTCGGAAAAAAATTTTTTCACATCCGGAATATGATGCAACACGTTTACCATAAATATGGCGCTCAACTCTTCATTTTGAAAAGGCAAATGCTCGGCTGAAAAACACATCTCACAATCGGGCAGCGGAAGAACGTCACTGGTAATTACAGTTGGTATCATTTCCTTTAAGAAACCACCACCGCTCCCGATCTCTATCATTTTTCCTTGGGGCAATTGCGAAAGAACTTTTACAAAACTTGAATACCAGTCTTGATAAAGTTTTTTTAAAAAGGGTTTTGACTTTATTATTTCCGCATGTTCAATCGTGCGCTGTGGATCATCCAGATCAAATTCTGATGTGTACTTCATGGTCAAATCAATAATTGATCTTATACAAAAAAGCAGGTTCAGATTCTCCGATTTGCTTTATCATCACGAGTTTCTCAGGATATTTTTGTTGGATGGGTTGTAACATACGGTGAACGGTGTTAATGATGTATCCGTCTTCGCGTCTCGGGTCACGCCGGAGACTTGCAACAATGACATGCGTAACACTGTCGCGCTTGAAAATTTTTAAAACCGTATCGGGATCACTGCTGATGACAGAATAAATGGCGTAAAACTTTTTCCCTTTTCCATACACAAATGACATGGGGGCTTTTCGGCAGGCTACAAGACCGTTGGATGGAAGGCTATCGCCACAATAAGCACTCATCTTAAGATAATTTACCCAATCCGGTGTATAGCCGTAATAAATATCACCGGCCATATTTTTTTTCAGAACAGGATATTGTTTTTCGGCTTTGCCGATCGTAGAGAATAAACTTGTTCCAAGCAGAATGACAATAAACACAAGATAAAAAAACTGACCGAACGAATTGCGCAGCCGCGGATGAATGGCAGATGTCATGATGAGTAAAATAAACGGAATGAATACCATGATCAACCGCGGCTGATCCCAACGGGTTTGCAATGCCACGAACGTGGTAAACATCATCGTGAGAACATAGATGGAAATAAAAAGCATCAGCTTGTTTTTATTCCGGATGATAAAAAAGATGCAGAGAAAGAGAATGACAAAAAACAAAAAAGTCAAACCGGGTTTTATGTTAACTTCATCCATGGACCGGAAGTTCAGGATCTGGAAGAATCGTTTTGAAATGTACAGTTCAATGTTTTGAAAGAAGCGTGTTACAAAACCGGAGAAGTCTTCCAACCCTTTGGAAGGATCATACGGATCTTTACGCAACAGGATATCTGTCTGCGATTGATATTGATTTGATTTATTCCATACTAGATATCTCAATACTTCAAAAGGTAAACGGAATACCAGGTACGCAACAATCGTATAGGCAACCTGTTTGAATTGTTTATTGAGTGCAAAATAGAGGATGAGAGCAAGGATGGCGACAACGGCTAAATTTTTCGCCAGCGCTAAAACAAGAATCATAAAACCCAATACGAGCCACTGTTTCCAGTTGGAAGGAACCAGTTCGTTTTTGTTTTCATTCTCGTATACATTCATAAACGCCCATACAAACAACGCCTGCAACATCATGAACAATGCTTCTGTGTAGGTTTGGCTGGCGAAATATTGAAACGAAGAATTTACCGCGACCAGGAAAAGCACAGGAAACAAAACAACCAATGCTAAACGTTTACGAAACGCGAAGTATAAAAATACAAGGGAGAGCACGGAGAATACCAATGAAAGACTTTTAAGCATAATTAAATTTATTCCCGCAATACGAATGGGAATACTCAGCAACATCGGGTAAAGTGGGCCTTTGCCAAGACTGAGGTTGTGTATGTTTTGTGAAAAATCATAACCCCACTCAATGTATTCCGAATCATCGTTGCCTTCGCTTACTTTCACATCAAAGAGCAGCGCCCCGAAAAGTGCGCTCAACCCGATGATGATGAAAAAAATTAACCGCTGGTTATTCTGAAAAACAGTTTCAAGGCTTTCAAACAAAGTTTTTGAAGCTTTGACCGGTTTCTTAATTTGTACTGAAGGAGTCTTCGTTTGCTTTTGCTGCTTAGCCATACTTCTTATTTAGGAGTAGTTGGTTCGGATCGGAGAAGGATTGATATCCGTTCACATCTTTCCGGATATTCCCTTCGCGCTCTTTGTGTTTTTTTTCTTTGCGCCCTTTGCGGTTCAAATTATTTTACTGCAAAGGGCGCAAAGTATTTCGCAAAGAACGCAAAGACAAAGCGATTTACAATAGTATCTAAGGGAACTAACATTTTTGAGAATTCCTCATGTCAGAGTTCAAAAAAGAACTATCTCACAATTAATTTCTGAACAAAAGTTTTGTTTTTTGTTTTCAGTTCAATCATGTAAACTCCGGATGCAAGACTTTCAGTGTTGGCGAAATATTTTTTCTCACCGGAAGGAATCTCTCCATCAAAAATAGTTTGTACCGTTCTGCCTAAAATATCCTTCAGCAAAATACTTGCGTGTTGCGGCCATGCATTGGAAACAGGAATGCATGTTATTCCCTTTGACGGATTTGGAAATGCTGGTTGAAGTTGGAGAATATTTAATGTTGCTTCCGAGATTCCGACATTCAGCAACACCTTAAATTTCCAATATCCTGCCGGAGCCGGCATCGGACGGACTTGCGTTTTTCCCGAAACAGAACTTGCCTGTAGATAGTAGTAAACGGTTGTGCCCGCTGGTTGTGCAGGAATAAAACCGGTCCAATAAATCGGGTCAACGTCTTGAGTCATCGAAACAGAAACATAGGGTTGCGTGGTGTCAGTGCGATAATAAATTTCTGCTGATGAAATTCCGGAACGATGTTGAATTCGCGCATCAACCTGGTAAGGATTGATTGTGTTGTAGGTGTCATGCAATGCCTGGTGTGAAATCAACAACGGATCAGCAGCGGAAACTTCTTTGGTGATGCAATGAATCGCTCCAAGCTGGGTAATGATGCTGTTGCAGTCTATCGTTTTGATGATATAGCCCGGCAAAGCTTCGCGCCAGATTCTCAATGCTGTGGTATCATACTGCTGCGCATACGTCGGAAGAATGATCGTTTTGTTTACGAACACGGCGTTGGCGTATGTTCTGTAGTCGCCATTGTTGTCAGGATACGTGCCTGTAGGGCCGGGAGGCATCGGTATTCGAACCACTTTATAAGGAGTGCCAAACACAGAATTATAATTGCTGAGAACGTATTGAAGATTGGCTTCTATCTGCGGACCATCTGCAACACCTGCAGGATATTCTCCGACAAGCAATGTTTCTTCATCGAGAAGTTTCAAATGCATATCAATATGATGAATCACATCATAAGGCAATGTTGTCATTTTAACATAGCGGTTGATGCCCATGAAATGTTTCATAATGGTATCAATTTCAGCGGATGTATGGTTTGCGCCAAATCCTGCAGCCGGAAGGTTATCAGTCAAAATCAAATTGGAAGAAAATCCTGTTCCGAAACCATCGGTCATAAAATCTCCTCCCGTATGTACAAGATTGTTTGGTGCAACGGTAGTTCTGTAAATCGGTAAGCCGGTAAAATTCGCAATGGCTAATGGCACTGTATCATCTTTCGGACGCGGGCGATTGTAAATCCAGTCGATGAGTGCAAGCGAATCAACATCGTTGGTGTAAATATTCCATTGACCATAATCGCGTGACCAAATGGAATTACATGGAGCGTACAGGAAATGAATATTCGTAAGAGGAATTCCATTGGAGGTAAGTGTCGTTTTAATAGAAGTTGAATCCGTGCTTCCCGAACAAGCGCTTCCGCAGATAATAATAACCTGCGTTTCGAGACGCGCAGCGCGAACGATTTCACGGATGATGGTAGGGTAGCCTGTCCATGCTACCATGAGATAGTCAATCTCCTCCCATTCAGCGCTTGCTCTAACCGGCGAAGTGGGCGGTGTTGTAATTCCGGTTGCACTCGTAGTTGAAATGGTTTGCAGGTAATCAGGCATCGCGCTTTTTTCTGCGTCGGTCATGCGATGAGAATTATTCTGTGCGAAAGTAAAAGTGCTGATAAGTACCGATAGAAATATCGGCGAAAGTTTTTTGTGTAGTCGTATTTTCATGTGAACTGCCGGTTGGAAGCAGATTCAAAACTAAAAAAAATTACGATACGATGCTGAAGTCATCAGCATCGGCAGCAAACGGAAAGTGTTTTCTGAAATCAAGCAAGGATGTTCTACTCAATGAAATAGTTTCGATGGACTCCTCGTCGGGCTGTGTTTTACTTAGTTGTTCGCCTTTAAAATCAATCATGGTAGAATATCCGGAATGATGCATGGCATTTCCGTCATCACCGATTCTGTTCACGCCGGCGACATAACATTGGTTTTCGATAGCGCGTGCAATAAGTAGCTGTCTCCAGGCGTGAATTCTTTTGTCGGGCCAATTCGCGACGTAAATGAGTAAATCATAATCCTCTTTTTTTGTTCTTCTGCTCCAGACAGGAAAACGCAGATCGAAACAAATGAGCGGACAAATCTTCCATCCGTTTATTTCGGGAATGATTTTTTTATTTCCTGCGGTGTACGTTTTTTGTTCATCGGCCAGGCTAAACAAATGGCGCTTATCATAAAGCTGAAAAGTCCGATCCGGTTTCATCCAGATAAGACGATTATAAAATTTCCCACCTTCTCCAATAATTACACTTCCGGTGATTACACAATTTTTTGCTTTTGCTTTTGAGCGAAGCCACTCAATCGTTTTACCGCTTGTCGCGTTTTTTTCGGGAGTCATTTCCTCGGAACAGGTTTTTGCATTCATCGTAAATCCGGTGCTGAACATTTCCGGAAGAATGATCAGATCAGTGGCTTCTTTTATGGAAGAAATTTTTTTTGAAAACATATCAAGGTTCTTGTCAATGTCTTCCCAAAAAAGTTCGGATTGAATGATCGTGATTTTTAAATCGTTCATGGTTCAGGAAATTTTCAGAAGTCGTTCGGCAGCTTGTTCAAGGGTGTCGTTTGTCTTAGCAAAACAAAACCGCAGTAATTTGTTGTCGACTGGTTCGCGATAAAAAACAGAAATCGGAATGGAGGCAACACCAAATTCTTTTGTCATGCGTTTTGCAAACTCTGTATCTTTTTCATTCGTAATTGTGCTGTAATCAAGCAACTGAAAATAAGAACCGGAAGCGGGTTTGAATTTAAACTTCGATCCGTGTATGAGTTTGATAAAGTAGTCACGCTTTTCCTGGTAAAATTGAGGGAGTTCCTGGTATTTTTCTTTCTTCCTCATGTATTCTGCTAGCGCATATTGAACAGGTGTATTGGCGCAGAACACGATGAACTGATGTACCTTCCTGAATTCAGCGGAAAGATTTGCAGGAGCAAGACAATATCCCATTTTCCAGCCGGTAGCATGATAGGTTTTTCCGAATGAAAAAATAACGAAACTACGTTCGGCAAGTTTGGGATAATAGCAAACGCTTTCATGACGTAAGTCGTCGAATATGATGTGCTCATATACTTCGTCACTTAAAATAATAATATCGGTTCCGTCGGTAATTTTCTCTAACTCTTTCATATCCTTAGAATTCATCACGGCTCCTGTAGGATTTTGCGGCGTGTTGATCATGATCATTTTGGTACGGCTCGTCACGGCTTTTTTTACCACGTCCCAATCAATTGAATAGTCGGGCGATTTAAGTTGAACAAAAACAGGAATACCACCGTTCAGTTCAATGGCAGGAACATAACAATCGTATGCCGGCTCCATCACAATCACTTCATCACCTTCCCGGATCACGGAAGCAATGGCTGTGTAAATGGCTTGTGTGCCGCCACTGGTCACGGTGATTTCCGTCTCAGGATTGTATTTTATTCCATACAGATCTTCCATTTTTCCTGCAATAGCTTCACGCAAGATCATGATGCCTTGCATGAAAGCATATTGATTCATTCCTTTTTTCATGTATTGATTTACAAGTGAAATCAATTCATCCGGAGTTTCAAAATTCGGGAATCCTTGTGATAAATTAATGGCTTTGTATTCATTGGCAAGTGCAGACATCACCGTGAAAATGGTTGTTCCAACTTTTGGAAGTTTTGATTTGACAAGGCTCGGAAATGTCGGCATGGTTCTAAAATGATAGGAATGTGTAAATGTAAATAAGAATGCCAAATATATAGCCGGGAGTATGAAGTTCGGTGTTCGGAGACAAAAAGTGGCATCGAAAAGTCAAAGAAAAAAAATTTTTCAAATCAGTTGGAAGTTTGATTCTATTTATCGTATATTTGCGATATAATATAAACAATGGCCCAGAACAAGAAAGACGAGTTCAGTAAGAAAGAAAATGAATTGGCGGATTTTGCAAATGCCATCAGCCATCCGGCGAGAGTAGCCATCCTGAAACAAATTGCCGACCGCGAAAGTTGTATTTGCGGTGAAATTGTGGAGGTGCTACCGCTAGCACAATCCACCGTATCGCAGCATCTCAAAGAACTGTTGAAAGCAGAATTAATCAAAGGAACTGTGGATGGAACAAAATCCTGTTATTGTATCAACTGGAAAACGTTTGAGAAATTTGAAAAGACATTCAATGAATTTTTTACGAAGACAAATTCCAATAACCCTAAATGTTGTTAAACCAAAACAAAATGAACAATCAATTTCCAAGAATGCATGTCAGCTTGTATGTCAGTGACATTCAACAATCGGTAGATTTCTATTCTCAGTTTTTCGGACAGGAACCCAACAAAGTAAAACCAAACTATGCCAAGTTTGTTTTGGACAAACCGTCGCTTATTATTTCGTTTGTTGAAAATAAGGAGAGGGTACAATCCAATTTCGGACACCTGGGTTTCCAGGTTGAAACACTTGAAGATTTGAATATCAAACTCTGGGAGGCGAAAAAGAAAAACCTTGTTTCGAAGGAAGAGAAAGGAACCAACTGTTGTTATGCAAAACAGGACAAGTTCTGGGTCAATGATCCTGACGGTGTACAATGGGAAGTTTATTATTTCCACGAAGATGCAGAATTCAACGATCCGCATTATGAGATGAGCGAAACATCGGCTTGTTGTTCGCCAACAGACAAAACAAAAATTCATCTCAATGAATTGACAACCGATAAGAGTTGTTGTTAATCTTTATAAAAACTTATGCAGCCGAAATTAAAATTCCTCGACCGCTACCTGACTATTTGGATTTTTCTCGCCATGGCTTTGGGCGTTCTCTTAGGATACCTGGTTCCCGGAATTTCAAATATTGCGGATTCGCTTTCTGTGGGAGCCACGAATATTCCATTGGCAATAGGTTTGATTTTAATGATGTATCCTCCATTGGCAAAAGTGGATTATTCATTATTACCAATTGCTTTTCAGGATAAGAAAGTGATGTCCTTATCACTTTTATTAAACTGGATTGTTGGTCCGGTCTTAATGTTTTTACTGGCAATTATTTTTCTGCACAACGAACCGGGTTATATGGTTGGTCTGATATTAATCGGTTTGGCAAGATGCATTGCAATGGTAATTGTGTGGAATGATTTAGCAGGCGGAAACCGTGAGTATGGTGCTTTATTAGTTGCATTGAACAGTGTCTTCCAGGTAATCACGTATAGTTTTTATGTATGGCTTTTCGTCAATATGTTACCGCACAAATTAGGTTTTGGCAACTTCAATATTTCAGTTCCCATGAACGATGTGGCTCGGAGTGTTTTTATTTATTTGGGTATACCATTCATTGCCGGATTTTTAACACGATATATTTTAATCAGCCAGAAAGGAAAAGAGTGGTACAACAGAAAATTTGTTCCCGCCATTTCGCCCCTAACGCTTTACGCCTTACTGTTTACAATCGTTTTAATGTTCAGTTTGAAAGGCGACAAAATTCTGCAACTTCCTTTAGACGTAATCAAAATAGCCATTCCATTGGTTATTTATTTTGTGCTGATGTTTTTTACGAGCTTTTTCATCAGCAAATCAATGAACGTTTCGTACGAAAAAAATGCTGCAATATCATTTACGGCTACCGGCAATAATTTTGAATTAGCCATTGCAGTTGCGATTGCAGTATTTGGCATCCACTCGCCACAGGCGTTTGCCGGAGTCATCGGTCCGTTGGTTGAAGTTCCCGTTTTGATTTTATTAGTGAAAGTAAGTTTAGTTCTCAAACAAAAATTCTATTCAACATGATAAAAGTTTTATTTCTCTGTATTCACAATTCTGCACGCAGCCAGATGGCGGAAGCTTATTTGAAAAAATTTGGCGGAGGAAATTTTCACGTTGAAAGTGCAGGACTGGAAGCAGGCAAACTCAATCCGCTTGTGATAGAAGTAATGAAGGAAGACGGTATTGATATTTCAAACAATCCAACCAAAAACGTATTTGACTTTTTAAAAGAAGGAAGACTGTATCATTATGTAGTAACTGTATGCGATGAAGCAAGTGCAGCACAATGCCCGATTTTCCCGGGTGTTCACAAAAAAATAAATTGGAGTTTTGAAGATCCTTCTGCCTTAACAGGTACACACGAAGAAAGAATAACGGCAACAAGAGAAGTCCGAAATAAAATCAAAGACGCCGTCCTCAACTTAATTAAAGAACTGAGTTGAAAATCCTGGTGATAAAAAATCAACTCACATATTCGTTGATTTCATTTTCCACTCCTGTTCGTCTGTTGTGTGGAATCTTGTATTTTCCTGTGATGGAATCTTTCATGTCCTTCACTTTCTTCGTAAGATCATTTGCTGTGTCGGAAACTTTTTTTCTTGTTTCGGATCCTTTGTCGGGAGCAAAAAGAATTCCGAGAATGCTTCCTATAACGGCACCACATCCGAGGGCCAACAGAACTTTACTTGAGTTTTTCATAATTTTTTTTTTAATGATGAGTATTTCTGATAATTCTTAATTAGAATTCCATCAGGAATTAAAATTCATACCATAATTTTTGAAACGAAGGATTGAGGTATTTTCAATGAATTGGACTTGCCGGCGCATTTCATCGGCAGGGTTTATTTCCCTCAGTGGGAAACAAAGTCTACAATTTTTTTAGTTGATACTGTTTTGGAGTAGGCCCTGAGCGCGTTTTAGCACTATATTACTGGCACAATTTTCCAGCCTCGCTTTTTATATTCTCAAAATTATGAATCTTAAAGTAGCAACGACCCTGGACGAAATTATTGAAAGCTGGAGATTGGTATATCATCAATATGTTGCAACCATGCTCATCGATGTAAATCCCTTTTCCATTTTTACTTTTCCCGAATATGTCAGCAGGAATGCAGCCGTTATCCTGGGAAAACAAAACGACAAGAGCATTTGTACCATATCTGCTGTACTCGACAGCAAGAGAGGGTTGCCGCTCGACGCCTATTTTAAAAAGGAATTGGATGAATTAAGAGGCCAAAAGAAAAAATTGATTGAAATTGGCTTGTTGGCAAGTGCACGGGATGTCATCAACCCGGCGCAAACCATTGAAATGCTTTCAAGTATTGCACGTTTCGGTGTTCACAGCAGTTATCACGACTATGTAATTGGAGTGCATCCTCGCAGAGCAGAATTTCTCAAGAAAGTTTTCGGATTCCATGCAATCAGTGAAGCGAAAGTGTATCACAGGCTGAAGAAAGCAGAAGTTATTTTACTTTATGCAGACGGGCAACATTTTGAAACTCTTTCCAGAAGAGCAAGTCATGATATTTATTACCAGCCTACGGATTTAAATTTTGAGAAACGATTTCAATTTGGCAAACTGGATTCACTGCGTTCCCAGGATTCCGGAAACTATTTTATTTCCTTTGTAAAAAAGCTGAAGAAACAATTTATTCAACCTTCAAAAAGCCAACCGAACATCGCATTCGGTTGAAAATTATTTTCTGAATTTTTTTGTCGCAAGCACGGTCTCAAATACGGTGTACAAAAGATACAGGATTAAGAAAGTGATGATGAAACGCACAGCATCATTCCTGTTAAAAAGACAATACATTAAAATTACAATCACGTGAATGAATAATTTGAATGTAGTGGCACCCATGTAATATCGTATAAATACCTGCGGTCGACCTTCTGACGCCTTCAGTAATCCAAAATGAAACCCAGTTGTAATCAGGACGAAGTAAAAAAGCACCAACCACGTCAGGTGGTCGATTTTATCTTCAGCGAGACTAAAGGAGACAATGAAAACGATTGCTGAAATGATGATGGAGAAAATAAAAATTGCCTTGAGGAAACTTAGAAAATCTTTTCGCATGAAGGCAATTTATTTTTTCAAAAAATCTTTGATGGATAGATACAGTGCTGCGGCAATTGAAAGAAGACTAAGCAAAATTGTAAAAACCGGGAACTTGAACTGCAGCCATTTGTCCAACGCGTATCCGCCAAACGCGCCCAGTCCCATGATCACGATCATCTGTGTTCCCATGGTGGCATAGCGGATGTAGCTGTTAGGAGTAGGCTGCTTTTTCTTTGTTGAGTTCGACTGGTTTGTCGCCATCTTTTATGTCTTTAATCATAGGACCCATGTTGCATGATCCGGTAAAGCTTGCTCCTACTTCAACCACTAATTTTCCGGTCACCAGGTCACCGATAATTTTAGAAGTTGATTTCAGAAAAAGTAATTCTCCAATGGTTGTTTTTCCTTTTATGGTTCCCGATACATCCGCATTCTGGCTGTTCACATCACCTTCGATAATTCCTGTTGTTCCGATTACAACTTTTGCTTTTGAGGAAACCGATCCATACACGGTTCCATCAATGCGGATATCCCCATTCGAACGGATGTCGCCTTCTATGACGGTTCCTGCACCAATCAGGTTGATGGAAGATGAAGTGCCTTCTGCGCCTTTTGTCATCATACCGTTTTCTTTGTTGTTTTTATTAAACATGATCGTACAAATTTTTGTTTGATTATAAGTCGTTTCTGTTTTAGTCAGGCAAAGTTATCATTTTTTTAAAGCGATGTTCTTTTTTTACCTGGATATGCGTGAGCTATTATTTGTAAAAGCGATTGAAGAAATCAATGTAGTCATCCAGTTTTTTCTCGATGATGAACGGAGCAAAATTGTTTGTTGATACAATAAACTGCTTGTACGAATCCGGGTTCAGATTCCCGTACACTTCATCGTTATCAAGCAACCCGTTATAATATTCAAGCGCCTCTTCTTTGTTTTTGAACTCTTTCACCATCACAATTTTTAACCGGTGATCAAACATCAAACTGCTGATGTCGTATGCTTTCATGCCATAATACTTCGCATTGTAATTTGAAAGCCTTCTCAGAAGGGTATCGGATTTTATCGGTCCGCCAATGCTTTGAAATGAAACCACAACAAACTGTGCTGTGTCAGGGTAATAGGTGTACAGTCGTTTGGTTGTATCTGCGACCGGTGTTTCATTTTTTCCCGCATCCGCTCCTCCATGAAGGTAATCCAAAATATCCTGCGCCTGGTCTTTTACCGGATCACTGGAATAGGTTCGGATAATATCTCCCAGCGATGCTTCAAATGTTTTCACAGGTTGTGTTTTACCGATAGACAATGTCTTGAGGTAATCAAACTTCGGAACGAGAGCATTCTGAGGAAACATAATATCAGCTTCCGTTTTGCGCTGCATCACCGATGCATATTCACCGTTCAGGTATTTGCGATAGGTTTCTTCGTAATATATTTCAAGATTCGATTTTCTTCCGGCAAGTTCAGCGGCATAATTCGGGTTGCGGATAATCTGCGCATACTCCGTGTCGCCATGTTCGTTGAGAATAATATTTTTGTAATACTCAGATTTTGGATTGTTATTCAATGCCAGGTAAATCCTGTAAAGCTGGTAGTAACATGGCAGCTCATATTTATTCTTTGGGTATTTCTGAACAAGGTCTTCAAACATTTTTGCCGCTTCCGGAAGATTGTTCAATTGGTCTTTGTAAATCATTCCGGCATTGTAGTATGCATCAATAATTTTACCTGTTGATTTGGCAAGCGCTTCCGCAGTTGCGGGAACATCCTTCAAAAGCCGCTGTTGCCGTTGTTCAGGGGTTTCTTTAATTTCTTTCTCGTTGGTCACCAAAGACGAATCCTTCTCTGTAGGTCCTTCTTCATTCTCAGCAACGATTTCCTTGCTACTTCTCCTCCAGTTGTCTTCCAGTTTCCTGTTGCCCCATTTTTTGGTGAACTCATTCAACCCAAAACTGATGGCCTGCACATTGTAGAAATACCAGTTTGATCCCGACTGCTGATTAAATTGATTTTGAGATTCAGTATTTTGATTGAATATCTGGTTTACCTGCTCCTCTTCTTCCTCTTTCTTCTTCGCGGCAGCTTCCTCTTCTTCTTTCTTTATCTTATCTGAAATAATTTTTTCGCGATCTTCCTTGGAAAGTGAGGCCAAATGTTGAAGACTGTCTTCTAGCTGAATCGTGTTCAGGTACTTGACAAGTTTGGTAAGACTGTTTCTTGTATTCAGAATTTCAGAATAGCTTGGGTGATCATTGGTGAGGTATGTGATCGTGCTGTCATAATACGCCTGCGCTTTTTTGTATTGAGGTTTTGCGAAATAAATCTTGGCAAGCTCCCAATACGAAATCGCTTTTTGATTGGCATTGGTTGTACTCACCTTCACAGATTTGCTCAGGTAATCAATGGCTTCGTCTTCTTTGTTTTCTTTTTCTGAAAGTCCGGCAAGTGCAAAATAAATCTGGTCCAGGTAATCTTTGTTCTTGATGTCTTTCATCATGTGCAGCAATTCCTTCTTCACGGTTTCTCCGCCTTTACCTTCCGCATCCGAGCATCGCGCGCCGTTGATGCGTGCGTTAAAATCCATTTCATACGGCGGATTTTTTTTGATGACATGTGTATACAGATCAAACGCTTTCTTGTAATCACCGTGTTTCTGATACAACTGTCCGAGAATAAACATATAACGAATCCGGTCTACACGTTTACTTACATGAATCGATGCTTTCGTAAGATGTTCGATTCCTTTGTCTTCGTTTTTTGTCTGGAGATAAAAATCAGCAGACACCGCTTCGAATTCACCTTTCAGGTTTCGCGGCATGTCTTTCTGATTGCGCAGGTAATCCAGGCGATCTTCAGCATCGCGAAGCTGTGTCAACTCAAGGTATGTTTTAGCCAGCCAGAGTGACGCAGCAAATCGTGAGGGTTCTGTTTTGTAAGTTCCTTCTATGTATTTGAATGTTTCAATCGCGTCAAAATAATCATGTTTGAAAAACTGGCACTTGCCATACACCAGCCAGTTGTCATCAATCCATTTTTCGGCGGTAGGAATTTCATTGCCGTTTTTGTTGAGGATGGTATGACGTGAGATCACCAGCGAAGTGCGTTTCATCGCGTCATCCAACAGCGGGAAAATCGTTTTTGCCTTTGCCCGGTCGCCATATTTAAATACAGAAAGTACACGGTCGTATTTGTCCTCGTGAAGTGAGGCAAGTTTTGTCTGCGCTTCTTCCAGCTTTAAGCCTGCATTAAAATAACCGTTATAATGAGCAGAAAGGTTATGAAATGTACGGTTTACGAAGTTGTTCTTGGTTGAACACCCCATAAATACTGCTAAAAGAATAAAAAAGAGAAGCCTTGAAGCTATTGATTTAACCATGAAACAGGCGCTTGCCTTTGCGAAGTTGTAATAACTGCAAAACTGCAAAAATATTTTGAAAAGAACGCAGTCCGGATGTGATATGAGGAGTAAGTTGTTTCAGAAGATAGAAGTCTATTTTAAACGCGCAGATTTTTACTGATCAGATTTTTCTTGAATGCTTCTTTGTGGAGAACTATTTTATGAATTATTTGTTTTGTACAGAAATTATTTTTAGCATTGACTCATTAAAGAATCTCCGGCTGATAAGAAGAGCGATATTTTTTCGGGCTTGTTCTTATTAAAATTCTTGACCAACAATAAACACAAGGATTTTACCTGCGTACTTCAGCCACCTCCCCGCCCACAAGGAGATTTTGAGTTTAATTTTTCAGTGTTTGAAAATTTATTTGTACAGACGTCGTGCAGTTGGTAGTAAATAATTATTTATTGGCATTGAAGAATTAATTTAAAGTACAAACTTGATGTACGGATAAACTTCTCTTCATAAATAAAAATGAATGTGGTAATATCCATATGTAAATGTTCATTAGGTTATAATCTCAATCTATTCAAATTTTGCAACTAGAATAGATTAACGAAACATATACACATTAATAAAAAAACAAAAAAAATATTATGAAACACAATTACTCTTTCCGGTTTTGCTTATTGGCTTTCTTACTGTTCATAAGCGTCATTAGTAAAGCACAACTTCAGGTTACATTTACAGTAACTAATACTTGCTCTAGCCAATACGATGGAAGCATAACAGCTAATCCTTCGGGTGGTACTCCCCCCTATACATATAAATGGAGTAACGGGCCAACCACTCAAACAATTTCGGGACTTGCTGCAAGTTATTACCAAGTTGTTGTAACCGATGTAAGTTCTAACGTAACAAAAGATGGTCTGACCCTTATTGCACCAGAACCACCGACTGCAACTTATTCTTCTCAAGACCCTTCAGGTTATCACACATTTGATGGAAGCATTACTCTATCCGTTAGCGGCGGAGCTACTCCTTATTCGTATTTATGGTATGACGGACCTTCCTGGCAAAACAGGACAGGTTTGGGAGGAGGCGACTTTCATTTTATGGTAACCGATAATAACGGATGCAGCACTGATCCGGTAACCGTTTATCTTACTGAACCACCTCGCGATGATTGGTCTCTTACTGGTTCGGCAGGAACTAATCCTACTACTAATTTTATAGGAACAACAGACAATAAAGATTTTGTTTTTAAAACGAATGCCACAGAAAGAATGCGTTTGTATTCGAATGGAAATTTCAAGGTGACAAATGATTTAACCCTTCAAAGTTTATCCGGAAGTGGAAATCGTGTTTTGTTTGTTGATGCAAATGGAAAGTTGTGTGTAAATATTCCAACTAACCCGTTGCAAGGTCCTGTTCCCTGGTTAACGAGAGGAAATGACAATATTAATGCTACGACAGGCATAGCTCCCATTGATTTTATTGGTACAGTAAACAATGCTGACTTTGTTGTGATTACTAATAAAAATAATGTAACAAATGGAGGTGAAAGAATGCGATTTACATCCTCCGGTAAAATTGGCATAGGAACATTAGATCCAATAAACGATTTAGATATTGCCGGAAGTGTAGGATTTATTTCAAATGCGGGCTCCTCTGGAAGTATTGCCAAATTCAATGCTAATGGTGTTTTAGGTAATACTCCATTTTCAAACAACAGTTATGTGATGTTGGGTAATGGAACTTTTGGACCAGTGCCTTCATCTGGAAATGCAAGTTATTGGAGTTTGAATAACGGTAATTTAAAAAATACAAATGGTGGTAATCCCGGCTTAGTTATTACTAGTGCTGGTTTAGTTGGAATTGGAATTGTCCCGGATGTTGGTGACGCAACAGTTCTGCAGGTTGAAGGAACCATTGGAGCGAGAGAAGTGAAAGTAACCCAAAGTAATTTTCCAGATTACGTGTTTAATAGTTCATATAATTTACGATCTTTAAGTGAAGTAGAAAACTATATCAAATTAAATCGCCATTTGCCGGAAATTCCTTCTGCAGCAGAGGTGGAATCGAACAACGGAATCGAACTAGGTGTTATGCAGGCTAAGTTACTTCAAAAAATTGAAGAGTTGACCTTGTACATTATCGAACAGGATAAAAAGATTGATAAGTTGCAGGAGAAAATAAATAAATGAAAATATTGAAAAAATATATTAGCTTAATCTTACTTTTTATCTCATCGGTGGATATCAATGCGCAGCAGTGGATGGACGTTGGAGGAGGAGCTGATAACGTTGTAGAAGGTACATACGTTGATACTATTTCTAATTTATTATATGTAGGTGGAAGATTCGATCACTTGGGAGGTGATGCCATAAATCAAGTTGGAATTTGGAACGGAAGCAATTGGTCAACTGTTGGAACAAATGCACATTTTACATATAATTCTTTTTCAGGACAGATTTTAGCCCTTACTTTATTCAATGGTGAGTTAATTGCTGCGGGAAGATTTGATTCCGTTGCCGGCATTCCTGCTGGCAATATAGCGCGATGGGATGGTATACAATGGAATGCAATGAGTGACGGCTTTGATGATCTTGTTACTTGTTTGGAAGTTTACAATGGAGAATTATATGCCGGTGGCTATTTCCACCATTCGGGAACTGATACTATTTATAACATTTCCAAATGGAATGGAACTAACTGGATGAGACTAGGTATCGGTTGGGGTTTAGACAATGTTGTGATATCAATGACCGTTTTTAATCAAAGATTAATTATAGGTGGATCATTTAATGGAGCATATCAGACATCCGTTTGGGAAACAGGAGTTATTGTATGGAACGGAATTAATTGGGACACCATCGGAGCTGGATTTAACAACGGCGTTGCTTCAGTTAAAATTATTCAGGACACTCTTTATGCAGTCGGTAAATTTACCAGCATTCCTCTAAATCATTCTTATTACATAAGTAAATGGGACGGCACAGCTTGGCAACCCGTGCCTTATCCAAGCGGTGGTCCTCAGCCACAAATACATGATGTTGCTTTTTACCAGGGCAATTTATATGTATGTGGACTTTTTACTATTCCTCCTGATATTGCAAAGTTTAATGGCTCTGGTTATGATTCCGTCGGCAATGTCACAGGTTATGTAGATAAAATGATTGTTTATAATAATGAGCTTTATGTATCTGGAAATTTTTCGAGTATTAATGGCACCTCTGTATCCAATATTGCCAGATATAGCCTTGTCAATAGCATGGAGGAAATTTCATTAGACAACCGATTACTAATTTATCCTAATCCTGCCTCAATAACTGAAAAACTACGTCTCCAATTTAATTACATTGCTCTTGAGTATCATTTAAATATGTTCGATATGATGGGACGGAGCATTTATCAATTTTCACTACGAGACAAAGAATCAAGTTTGGAGTTGCCTGACAAATTAAAGCCTGGAATATATTTTATTACAATTTCAGACAAAGAAAAAAATACACATTCAGTTAAGTTAATTCTTAATTAAACTATGAAAATGCAAAAGCTACTAGTAGTAATTTTATTTCTTTTTTCTTTCGATATTTACAATTCAAACGCGCAAGATCTTATTAATATTTACAAACAGAATTATGATAATGTAAATACAAGCGATCTTATTTTTACTCCTTATACTGGGTCCACAGGGTGGGAAGAGTATGATCCCACAAGTTATTTTTCGCATCAAAATACTTATAACGGAGAATATCAGATTCTTTTAAATAGATTTTTTCCATGGGTATATAGAATACCGCCATCTGATCCATCATATCCACCACTCTTCACCTCAGATGCTATCAATGAGGCTCATCATTTAGGGTTATTTCTTGTAACATATAAAATAGAAGCTGTTTCTTTCCCTTTTTATTGCCCATGCGCTTTTGATGAATCCGTAAATCCGGTCACTGGTGGCTGTGCAGGTGCTGGGGGAGCGACTCCAGAAAGAATTATGAAGGTGCCTGATGATAATAATTTAGATGGTTCAGGATTGTTTTGGCAATTTTTTCCAGCACTACCTTTCTCTGAGAATAAGCTTCTTAGATATGTAGAGAAACCTTTTGATAATGGTGTATTTACAGAACCTTCCGATTTAGTTTCGGGCGACTTTTGTCATGATGCCGGATTCCCAATAGGAAATGATGTCTTTCCACATACTATTCTTAAACATACAGTCAGTATTTTGGCGGGAACAAACATTAATGCATCTCCTGTAATAAGTTCTTTTTCATTTTTAGTTGATCCAACAAGAGGCAGACTTAGGGAATATCCTTATTACGATTCCAATCCTGTCAATTCTGGTCCCGATCGGGTACATTATGATATTTGTATTGTACCTGAAATTTGGAGTATTACTGATGGTAATCCCTATACTGGCGGATGGCTTGACTCATATCATTCTTATGGTTCAACAGATAATTGTGAATTTTATAATTTTCAGGAAATTGGATCAAATTCTTGCCCAAATTCGGGCGATCCTGATGCAAAAGGGGGAACGATTGATTATTCACTATTTTCTCTTACGACTGATGATAACTGCGCACTTGCAAGTACAGATTATAATGATGTAAAAGTGGGGTCACTCAGTGTTCCTTATTCTATTGGTAATAAAATTCAAAAAATTCCCTTGCCTCCTTATACTTTTGTGGTTAGCACATTTCCTAGAAGTGATGATGGAAAAACATTCTCAGGATATTCAACTGATGGAACTTCACTTAGTGCACTTAATATTGCTCCCATAGTGCACCATTATGAAATAGACAAGAATATAAACTTAGAAAACATTAATCAAACAGAAAAGATAATTTATAATCCTTCAGAGGTTTTCATTACATCTGGGGCAAACCATTTAAATTTCCCTACTAATTATACTTTCAAAACAATTCGTGCCACATATCCTTATGATAATGAAGTAGCAGCCTATGATAATGCTGCCAATGGTGGTCCCTATACTGAGAAAAAGGATGTTCCTGTTCTTACTGATTTAGGAGTAGATTATCATGACACATTTGGTTATCCTACAAATGATCCAAAATATTCTTCAGTTTATCATTTAGAGAGTGGAAGCAAAATTTTCATAGAGTCTTGTGTCAAACTATTTGATTGTACTTTCGATGTGCAATCGGGATCTGAATTGATTTTTAAGCACTGGTCAACCAATCAGGTTAATGTAAACCGATATGGAATGTTATTAAATGGAGGCAAGTTAACAAAAGCGGATCCGCATTTTTATTTTCAAAATAAAACGGAAACGGAAAAAATATTAGAGTTTCAATCGGGCAGTACGATTGAAGCTGGATCTTACGTGGATGTAGGCACGACATCTGGTCCCTACAATGTAGTACCAAATGCAGACGTAACATTTGTTGCAAATGATGAAATTACTTTGTCAGATGGTTTCACAGCACAAACAGGTTCAGAGTTTGACGCTTATATTTCTCCTGTGATAATACCACTTTGCGGAGAACATCGTTCGTCAAATCAAAGTTCGAATACAAACAACGATAAAAAAGCACATGCCGATGTCAATCGTATCGCCTATGCTAATATTTCACCAAATCCTACTTCTCAAAACACAGAAATTAAATTTGGTGTTACTTCTTCTCGCCATTTATATTTAAAAATATTTGATTCATATGGGAGAGAAATAAAAACCATCATTAATAATATTGAATTTAAAGCAGGTAGCTATGTCTATAATTTTGATGCATCAATATTAAACCCCGGAGTTTATTATTGTAAGTTGCTTTCAGAAGGAGAAGAAAAAACAATGAAACTTATTAAAATTAATTAAGAAGACTGCATGTAAACCTGTGAAAATGTAATCCAAGATTGTTCTTTGTTCCACAGCAACCATCATAATATTTTAAAGAGCCACCTATTTTCACAGGTGGTTTTTTCTTTTCTGCTATTTGTAAATTAGCAGTGATTGTAATTCAATATTTCTATTTCCCTTTTAATCGCGATATTTGAACGCAACAAGATTTTCATGGCAGAACACAAAAAGAAAAAACTATTTCAGCGGCTCAAAAACAAATACCGGCTGGTGATCATGAATGAACAGACTTTTGAAGAAAAGGCCTCGTTCAATCTGCGCCCGCTCAATGTATTTGTTACCATTGGAATCGTCATCATTCTGCTCATCACGCTCACTACATTTATTATTGCGTTCACCCCGTTACGGGAATACATTCCCGGTTATGCTGATGTGAAGATGCAGCGCAAAGTGTATTCGCTTGCTTTGAAAGCCGATTCGATGGAGAAAGCGCTCAATGCACGTGATCTGTATATTCAAAACATTAACAACATCGTAAACGGGAACATGGAAGGAAGAGTAGATGAGAATAAAAAAACTCAGGGAGCAAAATATGATACCATCCGTTCGTTGAAAAAATCCGTTCAGGATTCTGTATTGAGAAAAGAAATCGAGTCGCAGGATCAATATACACTTGGTGTAAAAAGTCAGACGGCTTTTTCCAACAACATGAGCGGTTTTTTATTTTTCCCTCCTGTAAAAGGAACCGTAACGAACCGGTTTGATCCTGTCACAAAACATTTCGGGATCGACATTGTAGCCAATGCCAATGAAGCTGTAAAAGCGACACTGGACGGGACGGTACTGATAGCAAACTTTACTTCGGAAACGGGTTACCTGATTGCTATTCAACATTCAAACAATTTGATTTCATTTTATAAGCACAACTCATCACTTTTGAAGAAGGCAGGAGATTTTGTAAAAGCGGGAGAAGTGATAGCAATCATCGGCAACAGTGGAGAGTTAAGCAGCGGTCCGCATCTGCATTTTGAATTGTGGTACAACGGAACAGCACTCGATCCGCAGAAATACATTTCTTTTTAAACAGTTTCTATTACATGGGACTTCTTTCGGCATTTAGTAAACCTATTGCGAGTATCATCGCACGCCAAACCCGCTCCTGGAGCAGGAATGGAATGGCTGCGCAACAGCGTGTGTTTGAAAAATTAATTCAAAGAGGAAAAAATACGTTGTTCGGAAAGGAACATGATTTTCAAAATATAAAGAGTTACGATGACTTCAAACAACGCGTTCCTCTCAGTGATTACGAGGATTTAAAACCGTACATCGAAAAAATAAAAGCCGGAGAAGAAAATGTGTTGTGGAAAGGGAAGCCGGTATATCTTTCTAAAACTTCGGGCACGACTTCAGGAGTGAAGTATATTCCAATTACCAAAGAATCGTTGCCGAATCACATTAACTCCACACGCAATGCTTTGCTAAATTACATTCACGAAACAGGCAAGGCAGGTTTTCTCAGTGGTAAGTTGATTTTTATTTCCGGCAGCCCGGCCTTGGAAGAGATGAATGCAATTCCGGTCGGTCGCTTGTCAGGTATCGTGAATCATCATGTTCCGGGATTTCTGAGAAGAAGACAATTGCCAACCTACAATACAAACTGCATTGAAGATTGGGAAACGAAAGTGAACGGGATTGTGGATGAAACCATTCGAAAGGATATGACGCTTATCAGCGGCATTCCTCCATGGGTTCAGATGTATTTTGACAAGCTGCATGAACAGACAGGAAAAAAAATCAAAGATATTTTTCCGAACTTTTCATTGTTTGTTTATGGTGGCGTGAACTACGAACCGTACCGAAGAAAACTCGAACAAAGCATCGGAAAAAAAATTGACTCGATCGAATTGTACCCGGCCTCCGAAGGATTCATTGCTTACCAGGATTCGCAGAAAGAAAATTCATTGCTGCTACTTTTGAATTCAGGAATATTTTATGAGTTCATTCCCGTTTCGGAATATTTTTCAAAACAGCCGTCCAGGATTTCATTGAAAGATGTGGAGTTGGGCATTAACTATGCTCTAATTCTCAATACCAATGCAGGTTTATGGGGATACAACCTTGGCGATACGGTAAAATTTGTTTCCAAGAATCCATATAAAATTGTAGTTACCGGGCGAATCAAACATTACATCTCCGCTTTCGGTGAGCATGTCATTTCGGAAGAAGTTGAACAGGCACTGATGAAAGCCGCACATGAGCATCATGCGGAAGTGGTTGAATTCACCGTAGCTCCGCAGGTGAATCCGCTGGAGGCTGAAGGCAATTTACCATTTCACGAATGGTTCATTGAATTTGCTTCTCCTCCGGATGATCCTGAAAAATTCCGTTTATCGATTGATAAGAATTTGCAGGAACAAAATATTTATTACCGTGATTTGATACAAGGAAATATCCTCCAGCCGTTGAAAATACAGCGGCTACAGAAGGATGCATTTATTTCTTACATGAAGTCAATTGGTAAATTGGGAGGTCAAAATAAAGTACCTCGCTTGTCTAACGACAGAAAGATTGCAGAGGAGTTGAAGAAATTCATACTGAACTAATTCATCTTTTAGTAAACGAAAATCGTAACTTCGTCAGCACAAAAAAATAAGTTGAAACGACATATCGCTATACTAGGCTCTACAGGCTCAATTGGAAGGCAGGCTTTGGAAGTCATCAAAGCGCACCCGGATAATTTTGTTGTTGAATTATTGACGGCAAACAGCAATGCTGATTTGCTCATTCAGCAGGCTAAGGAATTTCAGCCCAACACAGTTGTCATTGCTGATGAAACCAAATGGCAATTGGTTCGCGATGCGTTGAAGGATTTGCCGATAAAGGTTTTTGCAGGCCATGATGCCATTGCACAAGCTGTGCAGATGGATGAAATTGATATTGTACTTACAGCGTTGGTCGGTTATGCCGGCTTGAAACCCACACTGGAAGCCATTCGTGCCGGAAAACAAATTGCACTCGCGAATAAGGAAACATTGGTTGTGGCCGGTGAATTGATCACATCCACAGCAAAAGAAAAAAACGTCAATATTTATCCTGTTGATTCGGAACATTCCGCCATCTTTCAATGCATGGCAGGCGAGTGGAATAATAAGATTGAAAAGATTTACCTCACGGCTTCAGGCGGCCCGTTCAGGGGTAGAGACAAAAATTTTCTTTCCGATGTGAAAAAAGAGCAGGCGCTGAAACACCCGAACTGGAGCATGGGAGCAAAAGTTACGATCGACTCGGCAACGCTGATGAATAAAGGGCTGGAGATGATTGAGGCAAAATGGCTCTTCGGTTTATCACCCGAACAAATTGATGTGATCATTCATCCGCAAAGCATCATTCACAGCATGGTGCAGTTTGAAGATGGGAGTATGAAAGCGCAGATGGGTTTGCCTGATATGAAATTACCAATTCAATATGCATTGGGATATCCTCAACGCTTGAAATCCGACTTCAAACGGTTTGATTTTGCAAATTATGCATCGCTCACTTTTGAAAAGCCTGACACAGACACCTTCCGGAATCTTGCGTTGGCGACGGAAGCGATGAAACGCGGAGGCAACATGCCGTGCATCATCAACGCAGCAAATGAAATTATGGTGGCTGCTTTTCTCCGCGACCAGGTTGGTTTTTTAGAAATGTCAGACATGATTGAAGGGTGCATGAAAAAAGTTTCATTCATCGCCCAACCATCCTACCAGGATTATGTAGAAACCGATCATGAAACACGTAAACGGGCAATAGAATTTCTTCCCGCATAATTCGTTTATATTGATTCATAAACCACTCACGCACATTCCCTTTTTATTTTGCAACTTTGCATTTTATTAAGTAGTGAGTTATTAGTTCGGAGTTCAGAGAAAAATGTCGACACAATGAGTCTCCGAACACCGAACTAACGTACTAAGAGCTAAAGTTATCACCTTCAACTAATCAATCAATAAACATGGCCGGATTAATCATGGCAGCTCAGTTAATTCTGGGTCTTGCAATTTTAGTGACACTTCACGAACTCGGACACTTCCTTGCTGCCCGTGCTTTTGGAATTCGTGTAGAAAAATTTTACCTCTTCTTCGATGCGTGGGGTTTCAAATTCTTCAGCTTCAAAAAAGGAGATACAGAATATGGTATTGGCTGGCTTCCGTTGGGTGGTTATGTAAAAATTGCCGGAATGATCGATGAAAGCATGGATACGGAAGCCATGAAAAAACCCGCAGAGAATTGGGAGTTTCGCGCCAAACCTGCATGGCAACGGTTGATCGTTATGGTTGCCGGAGTGACGATGAATGTGTTACTCGGCATTGCCATTTATTCCTACACGTTGCTTCACTACGAACAAAAATATTTGAGCAATGATAATGTGACTGATGGTATTTATGCGTTTGAGCTGGGAAAAAAAATCGGTTTGGAAACGGGAGATAAAATTATTTCCATCAACGGAAAACCAGTGCAACGTTTTGATGAATTGCTTAGTGGACGTGTTTTATTCGGAGCGACTTTAAATGTGAACCGCAACGGCAAACTACTCGATGTAAAAGTTCCGGATGATTTTTACAGGCAGGTATCGGAAATTGGGAAAGGAAATTTTATTAGCACGTATCAATGGAGTTTGATTATTGACAGCGTGGTGCCCGGGAAACCGGCGGAAGCAGCTGGTTTGAAGAAAGGAGATCAAATTCTTTCGATCAATGACCAGCATGAATTTTCGCCGCAGGAATTTAAAAACCAGATTGTAGAAAATAAGAATAAATCCGTTACCATCGGTGTGCTTCGTGGGATTGATTCATTGATTACCCAGCCTGTTGTAAGTGATTCAGGAACGATCGGTATTCAGCATTATCCCAAGATGGGAAACTATCCTTTAACCGATTATTCATTTGCATCATCCCTTCACTTCGGAACGTCTGATGCCTTTGATGCTATTGTTACCAACCTGAAAGGGTTGAAACGGATATTCACAGGACATGAAAAGGCCAGCGACTCGCTGCAGGGACCGATTGGTATTGCAACAATCTACGGAGGTATTTGGGACTGGAGAAGATTCTGGACAATTACCGGTTTGCTTTCTATGGTACTTGCCTTTATGAACATCCTTCCGATTCCGGCTCTTGACGGAGGCCATGTAATTTTCCTTTCCATCGAATCCATTTCCCGGAAAAAGTTCTCCGATAAATTTATGGAACGTGCACAGATTGTCGGAATGGTTATCCTGCTTGCCTTAATGGCTTACACCATCGGTAATGATATCTGGAAGCATGTGATTAATTGAAGCCGGTTTGAAGTTCAGCGTGGATTTTTTTTCAAAAATTGACTGATAGTTTTTTTAGAAAAGTTGCCGGAATAACAAAGCAGACTGACATCAGTCTCGCTTATCCCACGACTTCTGCCAATCCATATCTACTAAGTAATATTTTACTTTGCAGCCTTTTGCATTTTCCAGGTTGTGCTGCCATACTTTTACATGGTCTTTATTTAAGCGCCCAGCAAAACGTGCAGAGTAAATAAATACATAATAGTCATAAAGGGTGTCTGTCAAATTCAAGGGTGAGTTATTTAATTCCAGCAGACCGTTTGTTTCGGATTTCAAATTCTTTGAAACATTAGATTTTAAACCGGACGCACTACAAATTGTTTTGGTAAAGTCATAGGCCGGAGCGCTACATGCCTTGGCTGTGTCTTTATAATAAATTAAATGTCCTTCTTTGTTAAAAACTCTTATTTCCGGAAACCCGGTTACTTCCTTGATGCGTTCGTAATACTTAACAGAATCGGAAAGCACCAACATATTGTGAATGTCTATTCCTTTCTTGTTATAATATTTTGTCAGCGATATACTATCCTCCGCTTTGGGTTCATGACACCCATAATATAGTTTTAGTACAGGAGTGCAACTGGAAAAAAAAATCGAAAGAGCTAGAGCAGTTATTTTATTTTTCATCTGGAAAATTATTTTTAATCATAGTATGGAGTTCAAAACATTTACTTCTTATATTCAAATTTTAATAAAACAAGAAAGCCTTCTTAACCGGAAGAAAGCTTTCTTGTTTAGTTTATTTAAAAAGTAATCGTCAATAGACCGTCTCTAGTTGTAGTGATGTTATAATTACCTTTTGCTACCGTGTATGAGCCGGAATAACCTAAGGCCTTAAGAATTTCAACAGGAACAGGAAAATCATCTTCACAGACAAAGGTTCCCTTGGAAAAATATTTGTTGAAAGCCTCAGGAGACAAATCGGTACTCTTGTTAAAAGTAAGAGTCAAACGACCCGCAGCATTTATTTCAGCAACTGCATTTCCCACATTCCCAATTGGTCGCGGTGCCGGATCTACTACAATCGTTCCCCTGCACCACCCAAAACCGTCGCAATCCCGGTGTCGCGCCAATGTAATCGTTACAATTACTTTGGAATATGCTTCCACCATGTTGGTTCCAATTAAAATGAATGCTAATAATACTATTCTGATTGTTTTCATGTTTTTTTATTTTTAAAAAATTTGAAATTTATTTTGATTTGAATGATCAACTAATTTAGTTTAGTTACACTAGTTGCCAGGTTTTGCATCTTGCAAAAGCTGTAACCGGTTTTTTTTAATTGGCGCTACTGCGCCAATAACGTTGCTTTTGATATAGCAAATATTTTTTTTGTAAATCAAACATGAATTAAAAAGGGTTTAAAAAGTTCAACTACGATAAAAAAAATTAAACGCACACACTGAATTTAATTAGCCGGTAAAAATCTTCAAACAATTCTCTGAGAATAGAATTAAAACCGCGACAAACATATAGAGCGAAGTGCTTTCGTCAATAGTACGTGTGTACTAAAATTTATTTCTTTTTGCTGACAATAATTTTTGATTCATACAATTCAATTTTCAGGCAACTCATTATTTTATTTTCCGTATGACATAGTCATAAATTTTCATGGAAGAAAAAACAACAACGAATGTTTAAGAAAAATCTTTTAGTTTTATTTTTCAGTTTACTTTTTGTTTCAGTCTTTGCGCAAACAAATTCTCCTGTGCAGAGCCAGGATACTGCTTACAAAAAGATTCTTCTCATTCCGTACAATTCAATGATGCATCTTTCAGATGCTGATCATGATATTGCCGACTATTCGCAGATAAGCAATGAGCAGGTTCGTACGAGGTTCCGCGCCGGCTTAACAAAATATGTCAACGCTAAATTGATTGAAAGCTATCCCACCTATTCAATGCAATCGAATGTATTGACGGACAACGAACGCGAACTGGATATGATTTACGGTTCGCTGAATTATGAAATGGATACTGTGTTCCCGGTTTCGCATCCGGCAAAAGATACGCTTCATAAAAAATCTCCGTTCTCAAAAAAACAAAAGGTTGCTGAGATTCATGACCTGAAATACATGAATGTCAAATTGAGTCACCCGGAGTTGCTGAAAATGCTTTCTGAAAAATACGGTACCGATCTTTTTGTTTTCTTAAATCAATTTGATATCGTCACCAATTACAGCGATTGCCTCGACCTCGCCATGAAAATTTACAGACGTCAACTCAAGGTTCACTATTCCGTTTTTGATGCTTCCGGAAAACAGGTATACGGAGATGTTGCCGTAGTGGATTTCCCAAGCAACAGCAACGATGTGAATGATATCATGATGAGGAATTTCCCGAAGTTATCGGAATATATCGCGAAGAGTATTCCCAAGAAAAATTAAAGCCTCAACCACGGTACCGAGTTGTCATTTCTCTGCGCTCTTTGCGCCTTTGCGAGAGAATTTTTTCGCGCAAAGGCGCAAAGAGCGCAGAGTTTTTTATTAAAAACGAAGTGAATGCCCACCGAATCATATTGATACTTCCTCCCTCGTCCCATTTTAATATCTTTGCAAAAAAAATAACAGGAATGAAATCAGAAACTCTTGCAGCGAAAGACTTTGGTATTGCTGAAGTATTAAAAACGTTGGGCTTATCGGAAGTCAACAACGGAGCTTGCACCGGAACAAAATGGATCGAAACAAAAGGAGAGATCATCGAATCGTACTCTTCTGCTGACGGTGTGTTGATCGGAAAAATAAAACAGGCAACAGCTGAAGACTATGATAAAATAATTCAGACAGCACAGGAAGCTTTCAAAACATGGAGAATGATTCCGGCGCCAAAGCGTGGTGAAGTGGTTCGCCAGATCGGTGATGAGCTGCGGAAATATAAAGAGCCTCTCGGAAAACTCGTTTCCTATGAGATGGGAAAAATTTATCAGGAAGGGTTGGGCGAAGTACAAGAGATGATTGACATCTGCGATTTTGCCGTGGGTTTGTCGCGACAGTTGTACGGGTTGACCATGCACAGCGAGCGCGAACGTCATCGCATGTATGAACAATATCATCCGCTTGGAATTATCGGAGTTATTTCAGCATTTAATTTCCCGGTTGCCGTGTGGGCGTGGAATGCGATGCTTGCCATGGTTTGCGGAGATGTCGTAGTTTGGAAACCAAGTTCAAAAGTGATGCTATGTTCGATTGCCACACATAACATCATTGCGAATGTGTTGAAGAAAAATAATGTTCCCGAAGGCGTTGTCAATTTAGTTGCCGGAGGATCAAAATATATCGGAGATAATTTTTTGGCTGATCACCGTGTTCCGTTGATTTCTGCAACCGGTTCAACACGCGTTGGAAAACGTGTCGGGAAAATTGTCGGAGAACGATTGGGAAGAAGCTTGCTCGAACTCGGAGGCAACAACGCCATCATCATTACTGAAAATGCTGATTTGGATATGGCGTTGCGTGCAGTTTTGTTTGGCGCTGTCGGAACAGCAGGTCAACGCTGCACATCCACACGAAGACTGATCATTCATGAATCTGTATATGAGAAATTCAAAACGCAATTGATGAATGCATATCAGCATATTCGTATCGGTCATCCGTTGGATGAAAAAACATTGGTCGGGCCGCTCATCGACAAAGATGCAGTGAAAGGGTTTCTAACAGCCATCGAACGCGTGAAAAAAGAAAACGGAAAAATTATTTTCGGAGGTGAAGTGATGACAGGTGAAGGGTATGAAAGCGGATGTTATGTAATGCCTTGTATTGCCGAAGTGAGTAAGAACTTGCAAATAGTTTGTGAAGAAACATTCGCTCCGTTGTTATACCTGATGAAATACAAGACGATAGACGAAGCTATTGCTTTGCATAATGATGTTCCGCAAGGATTATCGTCGGCTATCTTTTCAAGAAACATGTTGGAGACTGAAAAATTTCTTTCGCATGAAGGAAGTGATTGCGGAATCGCCAATGTAAACATCGGAACCAGCGGAGCAGAAATCGGCGGTGCCTTTGGTGGCGAGAAAGAAACCGGTGGTGGAAGAGAATCGGGAAGCGATGCGTGGAAAGTTTACATGCGCAGACAAACGAACACGATCAATTATTCTACTGAACTTCCGTTGGCGCAGGGGATTAAGTTTACGATTTGATAAGATTGAGAGATTCCTCACTTCGTTCGGAATGACGGAGTGTGTTAATAGTACAGAGAAATGGCGGATGCGAAGCATC
>JAYVUK010000069.1:0-34763 GCA_043787975.1 Bacteroidota bacterium | reverse complement strand
TTTGCAATTGGCAGTTTGCAAACTGCCAATTGCAAACTGTCAACTGAAAGAAAATGGCCAATTTAAAAGAAGTCCGAAACCGAATATCCTCCGTCATCTCCACGCAGCAGATCACCAAAGCGATGAAGATGGTGAGTGCTTCCAAGCTGAGACGTGCACAGGACGCCATCATCCAGATGCGTCCGTATGCTGCGAAGCTTCGCGAGATCATGGAAAATATTTCTTCAACATTGGACAGTAGTGCAGGCGGTGCGTATGCAACCATTCGTCCGGTGAAAAAAGTATTAATCGTTGCGATCAACTCCAACCGCGGATTGTGTGGCGGCTTCAACGCAAACATTGTCCGTACCATCAATCGCCTTCTTCGTGAACAATATGTTGCACAGGTAAAAGAAGGAAATGTAAAAATACTTTGCATCGGAAAAAAAGCGTCTGACTTCTTTTCTAAGAATGCGAATTTGTATGCAGGTAATCACAACGAAATTTACAACCAACTCAGCTTCGACAACGCTTCTGTTATTGCAGAAAAAATAATGAAGGAGTTTGCAGAAGGTGCGTATGATAAAGTGGAAATCGTTTACAACCAATTTAAGAATGCTGCTGTACAGTATGTTCAGGTTGAGCAATTGTTACCGATCACGGCCTCCCCAACCCCTCCAAAGGAGGGGCTTAGCGCTCAAGCAAGCAAGGGTCCTGCTTTAATTAATGACTATATCTTTGAACCTAACAAAGAAGAGCTGGTTCTGCAATTGATTCCAAAAGCCATCAAGATTCAGCTTTACAAAGCATTGCTCGATTCAAATGCTTCTGAACATGGAGCGCGAATGACAGCCATGAGCAAAGCGACCGACAATGCAGGAGATCTCTTGAAAGATCTTCGTCTCTCTTATAACAAAGCACGGCAGGCAGCGATTACAGGAGAAATTCTTGAAATTGTTGCAGGAGCAGAAGCGTTGAATGGATAGTAGCAGTAAGCAGCGGCAGTAAGCAGTTGCAGTAAATAGAAAAGCGGGCGTCTCTTTCAAAAATGAAGGAGGCGTTTTTGTTTTGTGTGATGGTTGTTATGTTGTTAAGTTGTTGGGTTCTTAAGTTGTTTTTTCAATGACTGTCCATTATACCTTTGAATTAAGATGATCAGAAATAATCTAACAACTCAACAACTAATAACTAAACAACTCTGAACTCATAATTCTCAATTCATAACTCATAACTAAAATAATTACTTTTGACAATAACTTCTCACCATCATCATGAACCTCCACGACATCCTCACCGTCTCCACGATTTTATTTGCTGTCATCGACGTGATCGGTTCTATTCCAATTATACTTTCTGTGCGACAACGCGTCGGAACGATTCATCCGGAGAAAACAACATTGGTTTCATTACTTATCATGGTAGTGTTTATGTTCGTGGGAGAAAATATTTTAGATTTTATGGGAGTCGATATTCCCTCCTTTGCCATTGCAGGTTCACTCGTACTATTTTTTCTTGCATTGGAAATGATCCTTGGAATCAAACTATATAAAGACGAGTTACCTGAAACGGCCTCAGTGATTCCGATTGCTTTTCCGGTGATTGCAGGAACAGGAACCATGACTACACTACTTTCACTCCGTTCGGCTTACAATGTTGAAACCATCCTGGTAGGAATTTTTCTGAATATCATTTTGGTTTACCTGGTACTGAAAAATCTTGGCTTCCTGGAAAAACTTTTAGGGCCCGGAGGAATCAACATCGTAAGAAAAGTTTTTGGAATCGTACTGCTCGCTATAGCGATCAAATTGTTTCGATCCAACCTCCATGTATAACATCGAAATACGAATTTGTACGAAACTACGAATTACAAATGTTGTCACTTAGGCAGTGACTTCGAATTATGAATTTGTACGAAACTACTGATTACAAATGTTGTCACTTGAGCAGTGCCATCGAAATACGAATTTGTACGAAACTACGAATTACAAATGCGGAACCTTTTCTTGCTTATAGTATTTGTACATTCGTCTTCATTTGTAATTCGTACCCCTTAGTAATTCGTAGTTTCGTACAAATTCGTAATTAGCCGCTTATGAAGTTTGAAAAACATATTTTTATCTGCACCAACGAACGCAATGATCCCAACCGGAAATCATGTGGCGAAGCATGCGGAATGGAACTGGTAAAAGCGTTTAAAAAATCTTTGCACGACAAAGGCATGAAAGGAAAAATCCGTGCACAGCGTGCAGGGTGTTTAGACGCCTGCGATTATGGCCCTTCCATGGTTGTTTACCCTGAAGGTATTTATTATGGAGGAGTTCAGCTAAGCGATGTGGAGGAAATCATCAATGAGCACATCATCAATAACCGGCCGGTGCAGCGATTAATTACCGACTTTACGAAGGAAGTTTAATGGTTCAATAGTTTAGAAGTTCAATGGTTCATTCGTTTTGAATCAGGGTCTTGCAACTGAACTATTAAACCATTGAACCATTAAACTATTCTCATTTAGCAATGGACATTGATAAATACCGTCACGATCTTGAAATCATCCGGCTCACAGCTGAGCAGGTAAAAAAAGATTTTGAAATATTCGGTCACGAAATAAAATTCAGCGGAAATGAATTTACGGCTTATGAGGAATTGAAAAATCAACTTGCTCCACTTCTTCTAAAACTTTATCAAAGCAATTCGTCAGCATTCCAGTCGCTTCTTTATCGTGTTGACATCAGTGAAAAAAAGTTTCGTGAGTTAATAGAAAATACTTCCAAAGAAAATTTTGCAGAACAACTGGCGGAAGCCGTTATTCAAAGAGAGTTTCAAAAAGTGCTGACGAGGAAGTTCTTTAGTTAATTGATTTAAGTTGTTGAGTTGGTAGGTTGTTGAATTCGCGAGCTATTACCAACAATTAACTCATTTCCCAACATTGAACTAAGAACTAATAACTTAACAACCCAACAACTAAGAACTCCAAACTAATCAATGATCCTCGTTCTTCTTATACTCTTCAGCCAATTTTTTCTGAATCTCTCCCGGCACCGTTGCATACTCGGCAAACTTTCCTGTATAGTTTCCTCTTCCTTGTGTAATGCTTCGCAACGACGTAGAATATTTATCCAACTCGGCCAGTGGTGTCCGCGCTTTGATTACCTGGTAACTTCCCTTTGAATCCATACCAAGAATAATGGAGCGTCTTGATTGAAGATCCGTCACCACATCACCCATCAGTTCTTCCGGCACACGAATTTCAATTTCATAAATCGGTTCCAAAATTTTCGGATCGGCTAACTGGAATGCTTCTTTGAAAGCCATCATGCCTGCAATTTTAAAGCTGATGTCGTTCGAATCTACGGGATGCATTTTCCCGTCATACACGATCACGCGTACGTCACGCACGAATGATCCGGTAATCGGACCTTCATGCATTTTCTCCATCACGCCCTTTTGTATAGAAGGAATAAACCGCTGATCAATCACACCACCAACGATACAATTATAGAAAACTAATTTTCCGCCCCACTGCAGGTCAATAATTTCTTTGTCACGAATGCTTACACCCGTTGGCTCCGGCATTCCTTCATAGTAGGGTTCAACCTTCATGTACACTTCTCCAAACTGTCCATTACCACCACTTTGTTTTTTATGACGATAATTCGCCATGGAAGATTTCTGAATCGTCTCACGATAAGGAATGCGAGGTTTGATAAATTCCACTTCAAGATGATAGATATGATTCAACCGCCACTTTGTAATCGTAAGATGCAACTCACCTTGTGCCGACAAAAGAATTTGTTTGAGCTCGCGTGAATATTCAATGTTAATAGTCGGATCTTCCTGGTGAATTTCTGCAAGCACTGATCCTAATTTTTCATCATCGGCTATGTTCTTTGCGATGATCGCCGTTCGAATTCGCGCTTCAGGGAAATTAATTTTCTCGAATTCAATTTCCTTTCCGGTTGCACACAACGATTGGTTGGTTTGCGTGTCCTTTAACTTTAATGTTGCTCCGATATCTCCCGCGGTAAATTTTTCCACCTGGTTCCTGTTCTTCCCATCCATGATGAACAACTGGTTGAGTCGTTCCGTAGCGCGCGTTACAGGATTGTATAAATCCATTCCAGCTTTTACTTCACCACTCATCACTTTGAAGAAAGAAAGTTTACCAAGATGAGGTTCGATCAACGTCTTGAAAACAAAAATGGACGTTGTTCCTTTCGGGTCACATGCCAATTCATCACCATTCACTAATTTTTCTTTGAACTGATCGGTTGCGCTCGGAGCTACGTTGTCGATGAAACCCATCAACCGTCCGCTTCCCATATCTTCCTTTGCTGAGAGACAAAATACAGGGAACACATCATGATGCAACATACCGAGTTTTAATCCTTGGCGTAACTCATCTTCGTCCAATGAACCTTTCTCAAAAAATTTTTCCATCAGCTTTTCATCATTCTCTGCTGCCTTCTCTACCAATTCATTGTGCAACTGGTTTGCTCTGTCTTGTTCTTCCGTCGGAATGGGAAGTTTTTGCGGCTTGCCGCCGTTGGGGGAAAATTTATACATCGTCATCTTCAGCAAATCAATGATGCGGTCGAAACCGTCACCTGCATTAACCGGATATTGCATCAGAGTGATTGCTTTTCCAAAACGTTTTTTTGCCTGTTCAACCGTTGAATCAAAATCCGCTTTGCTATGATCCACATGATTCACTGCAAAGATGATCGGTTTCTGAAATTGTTCCACGTAATTCCAAATCAATTCTGTTCCTACTTCAACACCATGTTCTGCATTCAGCAACATCACTGCTGTATCAGCAACACGTAGTGATGAAATAACTTCCCCGATAAAATCATCCAGTCCCGGCGTATCGATAATATTTATTTTATAATCCCTCCATTCTGTGTGCATGGTTGTCGCATAGACCGAACTTCCGCGCTCGTGTTCTATTTCGTGGTAATCAGAAACAGTATTTTTTTCTTCCACTGTTCCTCTTCTGTTGATGAGCCCGGCTTCAAACAACATGGCTTCTGCTAATGTTGTTTTGCCGGATTTCGAGGCGCCAACGAGCACCACGTTCTTGATGTGTTTATCGTCATATACTTTCATAGCATTTGGGATTTGAATTATGAAACAATAGATATAAGACTTGGGAAAGACAAATTTGAATTACCTGGCAGCATTTTCAAATGATATTTATCAGCGGTTGTCTATCGTAAAAATAAAGAAGAAATATTGAGATATCAAAATTATGATTTGAAATCCAAGAATCCGCCCAAATACTGAATAACAGGAGGCATTCGAATGAGTAAAATCAGAGTATTTGTATAACTTGTCCCGATCTTTAACGGGATTCGTCCACCATTCGGTTTTTGCCAATGAAAAAGAATAAGAACAAAAAACAAACATCGTTGGATGTTGCGAAAAAGTTGCAACGCAAACTTGCCTTGCAGCAAGGATTTTATGACGGCCGCTTCAAGGAGAAAACCATAAGGGATAAAAAGAAGGAACAGAAAAAGAAGCTCGCGAGAAAGAAAGTGGACGTTAATCGTGAAGAGTGAACATGAGAATTGGAAAAATAGAAAATTGGAGAATTGCATTTCAAGCCACTCATAGAAATTCAGTTGCAATGAACTTAATTTTCGGTAGTGGGTCAGTTTTATAAAACCTTTCACGCTGAGAACGCTGAGTTGCAGAGAACGCTGAGAAATGATAAAATTGATACCCTCAGCGACCTCTGCTTCTCTATTATCCCTGCGTGAAACCAAAATGAACCACTACTTAATTTTCTAATTGCCTTAATTATCTAAATTATCTTTTACAAATGGCCACACTTTTATTCTTTTCGCCCGATACAAAAACAAAATCGTACCGGAAACAATAACCGAAAAAGCGCCAAGGATATAGTTCAAGTCCACAGAAAAGAAAACAAACATCCATACTGTAATGCCAATCAATGCGGGCAATGGAAATAACCACATGCGAAAAGGGAAGGTCGTCTTTTCTTTTTTCAGGTGAAGCATAATGATCCCCACCGATTGGGAAACAAACTGGATGAGGATTCGCATGACGATGATGGCTGTGATCACTTCTTTCAATTTAAACAGCAAGCTGAATACAAATCCTGTCGCACAAAGAATAAGTAATGATATATGTGGAAAATTTTTTGTTGGGTGGATTTTTTTGAAAACAGAAAAATAATTTCCGTCAACGGCAGCTGCATACGGCACGCGCGAATAGCCCAGGATGACTGAGAAAAGCGAGGCGAGCGCAATCCATAGAATGAGAATGGTCGCAATGATTCCAACAGAGCCACCATATACTCTTTCAAAAAAAGTGCTGACTAAAAATTTTGAATCCTTTGCTTCTTGCCAGGGTACCACACCGAGTACGCTGATCTGCATCAGCAAATACAAAACACTGATGCCGGCTATGGAAATAAAAATACTTCGCGGAATGTTTTTCTCCGGATTTTTTATTTCAGCTCCAAGATGACAAACATTGTAATAGCCAAGATAACTGTAGATTGTTTTTACAGACGCTTGTCCAAGGCCTGCAAAAAAAAGTGTAGAGAAGCCGATGTTACCGGAAGAAAAATCAAATGCCTGGTGAAAATTAAAATGTGTAAAGCCCGCAAAAATCAACCACAGCAATGTGATGATAACTCCAATCCAGAGTGCGACAGAAATTTTTCCTACCACAGAAATTTTTCGATACAACAGGAATGTAAGTAAAATAACAAGTGTACCTGAAACGATTTTGCGCTGCAATTCATCTAACGGTAGCAGGTAAGAAAAATATTCAGCGAACCCGATTGCTCCTGATGCAATCACCAACGGTGCCTGTATGGTTGTCTGCCAAATGTAGAGAAATGAAAAAAGATTTCCCCATGTCTTTTCTCCGAATAGTTTTTTCAGAAAAACATAGCTCCCTCCTGCTTCGGAATATTTTGCACCGAGTTCCGCCCACACGAATCCATCACTGAATGAAAGCAATGCTCCAAGCAACCAGGCAATCAAACAAGCCGGACCATTCATCGCACCAATTACAAATGGCATCGTCACAAACGGACCAATGCCCACCATGTCAATCATGTTGATGGCTGTGGCTTGCCGGAGAGAAAGTGAACGGGAGAGTTGAGTCATTAGCTGATTTGCTAATTAGCTAATATGTTTTAACGGGGTACGGAATCTTTTTCAATTCATCAAAAAGTTTTTTCGTTTTTTCAATTCCACTATCTTCATTGATTTTGAAGTACGAAAAGTTTTCATAGTCGCTGACTTTTTCAGCCTGTATGGTTCCCTGCGATTTGTGTTCCGCAGTTTCCCAGTTGACGATAATTTTATAGCTGAGTGCATCTTTATATCCGAACTTTGTTGTCCGGTCAAGGACAAACGCGCCAACGTTTTTATTCACTGCTGTCAAAACATAATCCTTTAGTTGAGTGAATTCTTCTTTTGCAGAATCTCCCTTGCTTGAATTACTCATCCCCAAAATAATCGGTCGCTGCTCTTTAGGAAGATTGTTCACCGTCTCCAAAGCAAGCATTGCAGCTGCTTTGTGATGCCCGTGCGTTCCGGGAACGGGTAACGTGCAAAAGACAAAATCGTAGTTGGTTTTTGTCATGATTCCATTCAACCATTTTTTCACGAGTGGTACATCCCAGGCCGTATCCAATGGATCACGTTCATTGGTGGTATATTTTCGATCCCATTGGTCGAGAAAAAAATAATTCCGAATCCCGATTATATTTCCGGCGTTCATCAGTTCCGTCTTTCGAATGCGTGGAAGATTTGCACGCCCCACTTTTTCATCTGTCAATTCCAGGTGATAATAATCTTCTGCAAGTGTTGAATATTTATATCCGCCTTCTCCATTCGTGATCAGTGCGATGTCAACATTCCCTTTCAACTCATGTGTAATCTTGTAAATCGTAGCCGAGCCTGACGTTTCATCATCGGGATGTGCAATTACAATGAGTACATTCTGAGCATACACAGCATGCAGCATGCAAAAAAGACAATAGAGAATTGTAGTAGCGGTCACTTTTTTCATAGTAATTTCTGAAATTAATTATTGTCGGAAAATTCCCAGCTCGATTCCGGCTGTCAGCCGCGGCAATTCAGGGTAATTGTATTTTGACTTGAATAAGTCAGATAACCGGTACGAAGCATAAAATAAAACTTTGTTCAATCCGATTCGTCCGAATACAGAATAATTAATTTTGTTTACATACGGCAAAGATGAGATGCTTGATTTGATGCTGCTTCCATCAAACAAATCGTTTTTGATAATATGAGAAATAACATAATCCCATTCGCTCCGGATTCCAATGTCAAGATAATTACCAAGATAATTGCCGCGCTTCGGATTAAAATTGAACCGGTTGTAAAAGCCAAGTTTCAAAGCGCTATAATCCATTCGTTCAACATCATTCAAAATAGTATCCGGCAAAATTTTTCCTTTCTTTTGATCAATCTTATATTCGAAATAATCAGCCTGCCATTCAAAACCAATTGAATAAATGTTACTGATTTTATATTTCCATCGCACACCCAAACCAAACTCATCTGAAGCGAAATACTTAATCCTCGCCCCTGCTTCATCAGCACCCGCAGCAAAACCAACAAACATAAAGAAGTGAATAAATTTTTCCTTATTCGGTCCGTGTGTCGAAGGAATGGAATCAGTTGCTCGGTCAACTTGCAGAATCATGGTCTGCGCCTGACTTGCGTAAAGATTGAGCATAAAATAAATAAAAAATAATCCGATAATTTTTTTCATGCTTAACTAATTGTGAGATTCTTGTTCATCAAATTTTTGTTGCAGCAGGTTCATAGATTTTTTTAAGTATTATTAATCCGTTTTAAATCTGCGAATCTGCGGCTACTATTTTTCTTTTAAAACCTTAATCAGATTCTATGAATTCATTGTTTGTCTTCCGGCGTAGCATTTTCATCTCCCGGAATACTGTAAGAATACATATAACCTTCAAAGTGTACAGTTATTTTATCGCCCGGCTGAAACTGGCTCAGCAAATAATGCAACGCTTCCTTTTGCTCTGCGACAATCACAGCATAATAGCGAACAATTCCGTTTTTATCATCAATGCGATAATACAAATTCCGGCGCGTACTGTAACCGAGAAATTGTTCCGTTCCTGTGTATGAATATTTTTCACGCAAAATAATTTTCATGTCATCATTCACGATCACAAAGTCAAAGGTGGGTTCTACGGAATCTCTTTTATCGGTGAAATAACCTGCCTGTGGAATTCCATAACCATGAGCATAATCAAAATATGGATAAAGATGAGCAGATTTTTCAATTTCATGAAACACCTGCATGTTGCTCCAGTCGCGGTGTTCCTGCCATACACATGCAGCAAAGCCTGCAACAAGCGGTGTGGAAAATGAAGTTCCATATACATTCGACCAACCGGTTGCATCTGCTGCAATAGCATTTCCGAGCGAAGAAACATTGGGCTTCAAACGACCATCGCTGGTCGGACCGAATGAACTGAAATAAATATGTGCATCTGTATATGGATCAGTTCCACCAACAGTGAGCACGCTGTCCGCATCTCCTGGAGTGTCAATAAATTTCCACGGACCATCGCCCTCGTTACCCGCAGCATTCACCACAAGAATTCCTTTTGATGCGGCAATGTTTGCTGCACGGGCTACCAAACTTTTTCTTCCGTTCATCTCCGTATTGAAATAACGTTTGTTCGTGTAACCAAGTGAAGAGCTGATAATATTCGCTCCGTGTTGATCCGCCCACTCAACAGCAGCAAGCCAGTTCTCTTCTTCGCTGAATGGTTCTCTCCATCCGATTTCAGTTCGAGCCAATAAAAATTCTGCTCCTGTAGCAAGTCCGCTGTTGATCGTATCCATAATTCCAGTGATGCATGAAAGTGTTTCGGCTCCATGCGAATTGTGCGCATATACATATTCTTTCTTCTTTACAAAATCATACGTAGCAACAATTTTATTATTCTTCCACAGATGATTGAAAGCAGGATGATGATTGACATTGGGAAAACCGGCATCAAAAACTGCAATGCGAATACCTGTACCATCCAGTTTTTTTTCCTTGAATTTATTTCCCTGCATCCGAGCGGTCTGAAATTTTAGCAATGACAAGTCTTCTTTTGAAAATTTTTCAAGTTTTATTTCCTTTTCTGAAGCTACAACAACATCATCATTCATCTGTTCAACTTCAGCCACACATGAAAGTTTTTTTACCATTTCAATTTTATCAACGGAAGCATAAACAGCTATTCCATTTAACCAACGACTTGAATACGACGTGAAGTCAACGATGGATTTTATTTCTGAAATATATTTTTCGCTGACGGGAAAGTCAGTTGAATCATAAAGTGAAATATGTTGTGCGTTACGTTGAGCAATCGTGCGTTCATCAAAATACTGATAAGGATTAAAAACAGTTCCGGCTTTATCAGTAAATGTGATCCAGTATTTCTGTTGAGAAAAACATTGATGGGTAATGAAGAGAAAAAAAATCAATGGAAGTCTTCGCACACGCAAAATTTTGGTGACACGAAATTACAATAAAAAGATTTCACCACGGAGGCACGGAGACCATAGAGGTTCACGGAGAATTCTCCGTGTTTCTAAGTGGCCTCCGTGTCTCCGTGGTGAAAAAATACATTCTGAAATAAGTCTATTCACCCCTGATTTTTTCGCGTTCACATAATTTCTATTCGAAACTGATTTTCATTTGAAAGAATAGTTAACTTTCGGATTCAACTTCTAAAATCAATTCTCATGAAAACAATTTTTACTCAAAAATTTTATCTGCGCATTTTTATTTGTCTCGTTCTTCTATTGAATGTTTCTATTAAGAAAGCGGATGCACAGTATGTGAATATTCCGGATGCGAATTTTAGAAATTTCCTACAGACATATTATCCTAGTTGTATGTTAGGAGGAATGTTGGACACTACCTGTCCAGCGGTGATAAATGCCACATTCATTTCTGTCAGTAATTCTGGCATTCAAGATCTAACTGGAATACAATACTTTGTTAATTTAGATACTCTATTTTGTGGCGTGAATCAATTAACATTTTTACCTGCACTCCCTTCGAATCTTTTATACATTGATTGTAGCTATAATCAAATTAGTTCGTTGTCTCAACTGCCTTCTTCGCTTCAATACTTCAATTGTTATACTAATCTATTGACATCTTTGCCGAGCCTTCCTCCTTCACTTCAAACTTTGATATGTACTCTAAATAATATGACCTCACTTCCAAATCTTCCTTCTTCTCTTTTGGATTTAGAATGTGGTGACACGTCAAGCACATTGACATTTATTCCGCCGCTTCCTTCAAATTTGATTAAATTGTATTGCCGAGGAAGTTTTACAACACTTCCAAGTCTTCCTTCTACACTAAGATTTTTTTCTTGTGCTAGTCCTCTAATTTCTTTACCCATTTTGCCGGATACACTTTATGATCTTGAAATATATCATACTCAATTAACATCGTTGCCCAATTTACCACCTTCACTTACTGTTCTTTTTTGCGAATGGAATCAGCAAATATCTTCCCTACCACCTCTTCCTTCCTCTCTCATTTGGCTTTTTTGTGACGGGAATCAAATATCTTCATTGCCACCTCTCCCATCATCACTTAGACTAATCTATTTTGATTCTAATAATTTAACATCACTTCCCAATCTCCCCGATACAATTGAAGATTTAGAGATTTCAAATAATCCAATTTCTTGCTTACCGGAAATGAAAAACATAACAGATTATTTTGGCTGGACGAACACAAATATTCATTGCTTACCAAACCTCGGTAACATTGTTGGAGCAGCCCCTCCAATCAACACCTTACCCTTATGCCAACTTTCCGATAGTTGCCCCTCTTTCTGGAACATATCAGGAAAAGTGTTTTTAGATAACAATGCAAACTGTATCCAGGACACTCTTGATTTCGGTTTGGAAAATATTCCTGTCTCCTTGGATTCCGGAAACGTACAATTGCAACAGGTGCTCACCAATATATATGGAGAATATTCCTTCACTACAGGATTGGGAAATTATATCGTTCGGGTGGATACGACCAATATTCCTTACCAGGTTGTTTGTCCACTTTCATTTTCGCACACGTCTGTACTTACTTTAATTGATTCAATTGATTCCGGTTTAGACTTCGGTCTTCAATGTAACGCACTGTATGATCTTGAAGCAAGAAGTATTTCCCCATCTTCAATTTTTGTCGTCGGTACGCAGTTGATTCTATATCTCAAGGCCGGAGATGTGTGTGCTGCCGGAATCAGTGGTACGGTCCAGGTGATTTTGAATAACACGATTTCTTATGTTTCTCCTTTGGGTTTAACTCCTTCCTTCGTAAGCGGAGATACAATTACATGGAACATCAGTGACTTTTCCACTGTGAATCCGTCACTGGATTTCAATATCTTAGTACAGGTTGAAACAACATCTACATTCGGCGACAGTGCCTGTATCCAATTAAATGTTCTTCCGAATTCAGACAGCAATCCTTTGAATAACTTTTTGAGTACATGTTATCCGATCCGAAGTTCGTATGATCCAAATGAGAAGTACATGTCACCGGCAGGATTGGTTGATACTTCGCAGCAATGGTTCACGTTTACCATATTTTTCCAGAACACAGGCAATGCGCCTGCTCATCAAATTTCTATTCTTGATACTCTGAATGAAAATTTAGATGCCTCAACATTCACTTTTCTTTCCTCAAGCCATCATGTGTTTACACAATTGCTTCCCGGAAACATTCTCCGCATCACGTATTCGAACATCAACCTTATCGATAGCACAACAGATGAACTGAACAGTCACGGATACGTTCAGTTTAAAATAAAACGAAAAGTAAATCTTCCTGTAGGAACAACCTTAACAAATACTGCATCCATTTTCTTTGACTTCAATGTGCCGGTTGTTACCAATCAAACATCAGCAACACTTTCAACGAATGTTGGCATTCACGAAATTTCTTCTTTGAAGTTTAATATTTATCCGAATCCTTCCAAAGGAGCATTCACCTTATCATTCAGTAACCACTTCGGAGAAAAAAGTTTGCTAAAAATTTATAACATGCTCGGAGAAACGATTTTCGAAAAGCGATTTACGGTTTCATCTTCACTTTCAATCAATCATTCTGAAATCAACCTGCAAAAAGGAATGTATGTTGTAGAAATTACTTTTGAAAATTATAGCGAGAAGAAAAAGTTGATGCTTGAATAAGAAATAAAAAACTTTGCGTCTTCGCGCCTTCGCGGTAAAACATCACTCCCATTTAAAAACTTTCACCGCCAGCGCATACACACCGATTCCCCACAAGGCGACAATTCCGATTTGATGACCAACGCTGAATAAACTGGCTCCTTCAAATGCTATTTTTCGCATGGCATCGTTGAGAAAAGTAAGAGGAAGTACTCTGCAAACCGGCTGGAGCCAAGATGGAAAAGCATTGATTGAAAAAAATGTTCCGGATAATAAAAATTGAGGAAGCGTGATGATGTTTGCAATCGGTGGAATGGCGCTTTCATTCTTTGCAATGCCTGAAACTGCAAAACCAAATCCCATAAAAACAATCAAACCAAGCGTGGAAAGAATCAACATGTTGATGACAGTTGCTATTCCATGCACCAGTGTAAATCCAAATGCATAATGACCGATGAGTATGATGATGAGTGCCCCCATCAGTGCAAAGATCAATCGGCTTGCAGCTTCACCAAGAACGATGTATGGTCGTTTAATCGGTGTTGCAAAAAAACGTTTAATTACAAGTGTCTGCCGCAAACTCATAAAAACAAAAGCCGTTCCGAAAACTCCAGAACTCAACAATGAAAATCCAAGTTGTCCGGGAAGAATAAAATCAATCGTTTTATATTCACGCACATTCACTTCGGTTTCTTTTAACTCGGCAACAGTTGGAAGATTCGCAATGGCAATGTTGATGTTATAAAAAATATTATTCAGCACCGACTTCAGAACATTTCCGCGCTCCGGTGAAGCAGTCGTGGTTTCAACAAACACCGTGTACTGGGGAATGGCTCCCGGTTTGTTTACCCTGACAGAGATCGCTGCATCCATTCTCCCTTTTTCCAAATCCTTTTTTATTTCTTCTTCTGTCAGCGAAGTATCAAGTTTCACAACAGGAACCTGCAATAGAGACTGGTAAACAGGATTGTTTTTATCGCAATCTTTTTTCACGGCCACATCAACGGAAAAAGTTCCGCCGCCGATAAATCCAAACACGACAATAAAGATTAACGGGAACGCCAGTGTAAATACAACGGCTGACGGGCTCCGTGTACTGGACCGCAAACTCGCTCTTGCAACGGCAAGCATTGCTTTAAACTGACTGTATTTTTTTTCTGTCATCATTCTATACTATTTCAACGAATTACGAATATTAAAACGAAACTACGAATTACGAACTCATCATTCGAGTATTCGTAAATTCGTCCTGTAATTCGTAATTAGTTGGTTATTCATCTCGCCACTCCTGTCCTGTCAAAGAAAGAAAAACATCTTCGAGATTCGCTGACTTCACTTCTTTCTTCCGTTCAAAACCTTTCTTGATCAGGTCATCAATTAATTTATCAGGAGTATCAAGCGCGATAATTTTCCCTTGTTCAATAATCGCTACACGATCGCAAAGGCTTTCCGCTTCGTCCATATAATGTGTGGTAAGTACAACCGTTGTTCCTTTGTCGCGAATCTTCTGAATTAATTCCCAAAGGTTTCTCCGCGCCTGCGGATCAAGTCCTGTCGTAGGTTCATCCAGGAAAACAACTTTCGGCTGGTTGATCAATGTTGTGCAAAGTGAGAACCGTTGTTTCTGTCCACCTGAAAGTTCTTTGTACTTCGCTTTCGCTTTGTCTTCGAGCCCAACAAGCTTCAGCATCTCCATCCCATCAACCTTCACGTTGTATAAACCGGAAAACAAGCGGAGCAATTCGAGCAACGTTAAGCTTGGATAATATCCTGCCGCCTGCAACTGTACTCCAATAATTTTTTTGATTTCGTCCTGGTCACCATCAACATTCAATTGATCGACAAAGATTTCACCTGAAGTTTTTTCCCGAAGCGTTTCGATGATTTCGAGCGTGGTGGTTTTACCGGCACCATTCGGTCCAAGCAGACCGAAAATTTCTCCTTCGTACACATCAAATGTGATTCCGTTCACTGCGTGAACGTGGTTGTAATGCTTGACAAGATTCTGAACTCTGATGATTGAATTGCTTTGATTCACCCTGAAAAAATTATGATGCGAAACTAACGATTAATTTTTCTCCACAAGTGATTACCGAATGAAATAAAAAAAAGCCCGTCCTATTCTGAAACAAGACGGGCTAACATTTTAAAATATCTGTTAAAACAAATTGAGACGAGTCATCAGGTTATCCTTGTACGATTTCCCGATCGGAATACGGCTGCCATCAATCAGGCAGGCATTCTCTTCAAGTGCATTAATTTTTTCCAACTGAACAATGTAAGAGCGATGTACACGTGCAAAGTTCAGTTGCGGCAGTTTCACTTCAATATCTTTCATCGAACTGTGAAGAATGAACTGTTCCTTCGGCGAGGTTTTAATGATCACATAATTATCAAGTGCTTCGATCCACAAAATATCCTGGAAATTTACTTTTACAAAACGCGAATCCTTTTTTACAAAGAAACTATTGTTTGCATAAATATTTTCGAGGAAGTTGAAAAGATTTTTATCCGTACTTGTTTCCTGAACGGAGTTTTTACCTCCCGGTGCAGTAAGAACAAAAGCGCATCCATTCGTTTTATTATTGACCGTCAGAATCGGGTATGTATTAATATTTACTTTGTGTTCCGTTACGCCATTTGACACAGAAAGCTCTGAATCATTCCCGTTTTTCTGCACACTGTCAATCACACTTCTCGCAAGCATTTTAATTGCATCACGCGTGTGCGAGTTGCAGTTTTTCATGGCAACACTAATCTCTTTCCCTAACACTTCCTGCTTCAATGAACCCGTAAGCGTCTCCGCCATCTTATTCATGAAAATTATTTTTTCATTGGCATCTGTAATGATCACAGCTACATCCAGACTATCGAGTGCAATGGCAAAACGATTACCCCTGTTCATCATTTCAAGGTCTTTCGTGTATTTGTAATACGCGATTTCAATAGCGGTGCGAATGTCATTTTCTTCAAAGGGTTTGATGATGTATCCGTAAGGCTCTGCAAGCTTGGCTCTCTCCAGTGTTGCTTTATCTGAAAACGCTGTAAGAAAAATAAACGGAATCTGGTAATGCTGGTGTATCTGCTCGGCAACCTCGATACCGTCCATTTCACTTCCCTTCAGATTGATGTCAAGAAGGATCAAATCCGGGTTTAATTTTTCAATGGAGTCAAGCGCTTTCTTTCCTATAACGAAAGGATCGAACGCTTCATAACCGAGTTTCTTTAAGATGCGTTGAATATCTTTGGCAACGATAATTTCGTCCTCAACGATCATTATTTTTAGTGTGCTCATAGTTCAAATAGTTACCTATTCTACCCGAAAGAGTAGGTATTAGTTTCTTCAATTTTGCTCCCAATCTTACGATTGAGTTTTAGGATACCTAAAACTAACTAAAATTTCTGTTCCTGTATCCCGTGAGATTTTTAATTCTCCATCCAACTGGCTCGCCAGGGCGGTGATTAATTGCAATCCAAGCGACTCGGCTTTTTCAAAATCAATTTCTTGAGATATCCCGATACCATTATCAGAAATACTCATCACAATATAATTGTCAGGAAGTTTTTTCACTTCTATTTTTATTTCACCTTCATGATCATTTGGAAAAGCATATTTCAGTGAGTTGGAAACAATTTCATTGATCAGCAAACCACACGGCATGGCTGTATCCATATCCAATGCTACATCGTCTGCTTTTACAATTAATTTGATCCTGTCCGTATTGTCACCATACGATTGAAACAAAAACTGACATAGTTTTTCAACATACTCTGCAAAATTTATTTCCGTCAGTTCATCTGACTGGTAAAATTTTTCATGCACGAGTGCCATCGATCGAACCCTGTTCTGCCCATCCTTTACGGCTTTCAGCGTCTGTTCGTCTTTGATGTAGCCTGATTGTAAATTCAGCAGACTGATAATAATCTGTAAATTATTTTTTACACGATGATGAATCTCCTTCAGCAGTACATCCTTTTCATGAAGCGATGATTTGATTTGCTTCTCGAGCATCTTACTTGCCGTGATGTTCGTATCCACAAATACCAGTTCTTTCAAATTATTTTTCTCGTCAAATACCGGAGTCAGTGTAGTGCTGATCCAGGTTTCAGGTTGATGTGCAAAATGCAGGTTGGACTCAAAAATTTTTGATCTTTTTTCTTCCACAGCTTCACCAATTCTTTCAATCACATCTTGGTAGACATTAATTTGCGCAACATTTTTCCCGAGGATCTCTTCTGCATTGCCAACCATTCTCATAAAGGCCGTGTTCGCCCATTCTATTCTACCTAATGAATCTGTAACCATCACGGCATTATCGGTTCTGCTAGCTACGAGTGAAAGTTTTTCAAGCTCAATATTCTTTTCGCTCAATTGTTTTGTTTTCACTTCAACGCGTTGTTCCAATAACTTTCTTACACGGCTGAACGTACCTGCGCGCAACTTGAAATAAACATAAATAGTTCCCAGGAACATGAGGAAGCTGACGCTGATTAACCAGATGTCGCGCCAAAAGGCAGAAGAATCAGCCGGATCAGTAATGGTTCCTTGCAAAAAAATAAACAGTTTAATCATTGCAATCCTCAACTTATTTAAATGAGGCTTGCATGTTTTACTTTAATGCACTAAAAATGTTTTGAATTACGGGAAGTAACCTTACAATAAAAGACCTGTCATTTAAAACAACTGACAGGTCTTTCAAAGGAGTTAAAATTATTTTTAGTGCTTCGCGTGAAAGCGGCTGTAGCTTAAATAAATTACAAAACCAATAACCATCCAGATACCGAGACGCAACCAGTTTGTCCAGCCTAATCCAAAAATCATGGCTCCGCAAACAATTATTCCAAGTATTGGAACAAGGGGAACAAGCGGGGTTTTAAATTGACGGGTTAGCCCGGGTTGCTTTACACGAAGTATCCAGACACCTGCACATACAAGTATAAATGCAAACAGGGTTCCGATGCTCGTCATATCACCGACAATATCTCCTGGAACAAACGCTGCGAACAGCCCGACAAAAGCAAGAAACAACAAATTTGATTTGTACGGAGTGCGAAACTTTGGATGCAAATCAGAAAACACTTTCGGCACCAATCCATCATTGCTCATGGAATAAAATACACGTGACTGACCCATCAACATCACGAGGATTACAGAAGAGAAACCCGCAAGGATGGCTACGGTCACCAGCTTTGCCAGCCATCCATAACCCGTCATGTAAGTCTGAATGGCGTAGGCGACCGATGCTTCTTTCCCCGCATGCCTGAAATCTTCGGTGCTTCCTACTCCGGTAAGAACATATGCGAACAAAATATAGAGTACCGTACAAATTGCAAGTGATCCAAGAATTCCCATCGGCATATCTTTCTTCGGATTTTTCGCCTCCTGTGCCGCTGTTGAAACAGCATCGAAACCGATGAAGGCAAAAAACACAACTCCGGCCGCACCAAGAATTCCTAAGATCCCTCCAAAATTATGTGGCACATTTTGACTGTCCACATAGGTTTGCGCAGGAGGAATAAAAGGGCTATGATTGGCTGGGTTAATAAACGACCATCCAAATCCAATAAATAAAATAACGATCGTAACTTTTGTAATCACGATTATGCCATTTACAAATGCCGATTCTTTGGTTCCCTTAATCAGGAGCAGGGTGAGTAAAGCAAGAATAAATAATGCCGGCAGATTCATGATGCCATGAAGACCCGTGTTCGAAACTTCAAATGGAGAATGGCACCATTGAAAACCAATCGTCAGATCCCGATGAAAATGATTGCCAACATACAGCAGCAATTTATTCAGGTATTCGCTCCAGGCGATGCTTACCGTGGCAGCACCCAACGCATATTCCAATACAAGATCCCATCCGATAATCCAGGCCACAAGCTGTCCCATGGTTGCATACGAATAGGTGTAAGCGCTGCCGGCAATCGGAATCATGGAAGCGAATTCCGCATAACATAATCCTGCAAGCGCGCAGCCGATTCCTGCAATCACAAATCCAATAGTCACAGATGGACCTGCATTGTTTGCAGCGGCCGCTGCAGTACGAACAAATAATCCGGCACCGATGATTGCTCCGATACCAAGAGCAACAAGATTGCCTACACCAAGCGTTCTTTTAAGACCGGTACCGGTATCACTTGATTCATCCATCAAGGTTACCATGGATTTTGTTGACCTCATTGATTTTCCCATGTGCTTGAAATTTTTTGTTTCAGCGCAATGTAAAAACTAAAATGACACAAACAAAAATCCCCCGTTTCCGGGGGACTTATTTATTACGGTTTTTTAGGTTGTTGTTTCGGACGGTCAATGTCTTCAAGTCCTTTCAAGGCCTGCGGATCTTTGGGATCAATCTCAAGAATTTTATTCAGGTAAATTTTCGTATTCGTCTTATCATTCTTGAGAATATAATAGTAGGCCAGGTAACGATACGCTTCAATCATACCGGCTTTGTATTTTCCTCCTGACAAACCAACTGTATCGGCAGTGGTTACTTCAAGATATTTTTCATAAAAAGGTTTTGCAAGACCAAGTTCTGATGTGGAATCAATGTATGAGTTTGCCTTTGCTCTCCACAAAAAACCGGTTGCATATTTCGGAGACACTTCATTCAATTTTGCAAATGCGCTGTCGGCTTCATGGAATTCTTCCGCGTAAAAATAGGAACGGCCTAAGTTAAAATAATCAATGGTGGTTGCGCCTTTACAGTTTTGAATTTTTTCCTGCAAAACATCTGCAGCTTCTTTATTCTTTTTCATCTTATCAAAACTCTTCCAGATTTCATTCAAAATATCACAACGGGAATTATCCATGTCAAACGCCTTGCGAAGGTGAATCACAGCCAGTGAATCCTGGTTATTCAGCGCCAGAATTTTTCCATGATATTCGTAATCTTTCGGTATTGTATTTTCATCCGTCAGTTTGGTGAAAAGCAAACGAACGGCAGCGAGTGCTTTTGCAGAGTCCTTTGTTTCATAGTAACAATAACTCGAAACCCGCAACAAGGTGAGATTATTAGGATCAAATTTGGATAGCTGGCTTATTTCGTTGAGAGCTCCACTGTAATCCTTCGTCAGGTAAAGGATCGTTGCATAACGAATCCGTGCACTCACACTGTTTTTTGAAAGATCAAGATAGATGCGATATTCCTCTTTAGTCTTATCAAGTTTATTGAGCTTGACATATATTTCTGCTAATTCACGATGTGCAGGAGCGTAGGATGGATCAATCTTGACTGCATTTAGAAATTCTTGTTCCGCACCCTCGTAATTGGTGGAGCGTCTATACAATCTACCCTTGCTTACTGTTGCTTTGGCCGAATTCTTATCCAGTTCAAGCGCTTTATTATAGTACTCTGCTGCCAACGATCCATTGTTAAACTCTGAATAAACGTCGCCATACAAAATCTGGATCTCCGGATTTTTCGGATCAAGAGCAACGGCTTTGTCGAGCAGCGTTGTTGCGGCAGCAAGACTTTTGTTTTTAAATTTAATGAGTGCGTCTGCAGCTTCAATAAATGCCTGCGCATTTTTTGATCCGGCTTTCAGAAGCGCTGCATCAATCAAAGAATTAGCTTCTGCAACATTTGCTTTTGCTTCTGCATATTTTGCCTGCGCATCAGCGATTTTCGCCTGCATATTTCCTATAAGGCTAACCTGGTCTTCGGGAGTTTTATTTTGAAGCGCATCGTATTCTCTTTTTGATTTCTCTGCGTCAAGTACTGCCCGTTCACTCAATGCTTTCATTTCAGTCACACTTGCCTTGTTCAATTTAATTTTTGCAAGCCCGATTGTGTTTAAGGCGTTGTTGGGATCAACCTGGAGTCCCTTGTTAAACATCATGAAGGCAGAATCCGAATTATCATTAAGCAAATAATTTTCTCCGAAATAAAAATAATTGGTCCCGTTTGTTGGTTCCGCTACGATCAGATTTCTGAAGACAGATGTTGCAGGCTCGAATTGCTCATTGTCGGTAAGATGAATTGCATCTTTCAATGTCTGCGATTGAACATTGAATGCAATCAGCAAAATCATTAAACTTGAAAATAATTTTTTATTTTTTTTCATTTTTAATTATTGATTTAAGCGAATAAGTCGAACTGGTATAGTGGCCGGCAACATTCCCATTAATCGCACGATGCGTTGTCCCTGGTCACCGGCAACGAAGGAGGCAAAGCCTGTGCCAAGCCCGCTGCGCCCTTCACGGCTGATAATATACACATTTCTTGTAAGCGGATATTGATTCAGGGCGATGTATCCCTGGTAAGGCTTAAAAAAATTGCCTGCATCTTTTGATGTATCGGGTGGGGAAATTTCAGCTACATGAATCTTTTTCAAAAAACTATTCGCAGACGGGTCATCGGCATCACTGATCCAGTTTACGCTGATCACTCCGATTGCATTTTTATTTTTGCTGACATATTCCACTACTTCGGAATTCGAATTGGTCGCATAACAGTTTTTTGGGAAAGAATTATTGCCGAGAAATTTTTCTTTGAGGTAGCGCGTATTGGCTGATCCGTTTCGGTCGAACACAATACTGATACTATCCAAAACTGATCTTTTATTCAATTGTTTCCAGGATGATATCTGCCCGTTGATGATGTTGCTCAACTGATCGTACCGGATAAGTGTATCCGAATTGTCATTGTTCACAATGAGCGCCACGGCATCAACGGCAATTTTAGTGGTCACCGGAATAAGATTTCTTCCCTTGAAATAATTTTTTTCATTTTCATTTAACTCGCGTGCGGAAACAATAATCCTCACGGAATCATTATTCGTCAGCTCTTTGAAAGCATCGGTTTCAGGAAGATACTTCACTGCAATTTTCGCATTGCGATAAAGACCCATGAATGTATCTGATTCCGTTGAAATCAACGGTTGATAGGATTCATCCGAAACGATCATGATGTTTCCTGCAGTAGGCCCATCTGTTAATTTGGGTTTGCCGGAATTACCACAGGAAGCAAAAACGTACCCGGTTAAAATAAATGCAAAAAATTTTAGACGACTCATTTTCCTGATCCGTTGTTTGCGTATCCCGATTACTGTCTCGATTCACGAATTACTTTATACGTTCTGTAAAATGCATACAAGATTAAAATACCCCCAGCTGCAATTCTGTTTGTTGGTTGGATTTGTAAAAACGTCAAAACAAATATCAGCATTAAACCGGTGAATACATATACTGCAATCATAAAAATGCTGAAATAAAGATAAGCGCGCTCCGCAAAAGGCTTACGGTTGCTCATGATAATGAAAAAATTATTTGAGCGTGCAATTAATCGGCAGGTTGTAATTTACATTAACTGCACGACCGTTTTGTTTTCCGGGCTTCCAGGGTGGCATGGATTTCACAACACGCAAAGCTTCCTCATCCAGGCCTCCACCAATGCCACGGGCTATTTTTACATTCTGAACTTTTCCGTCTTTATCAATGTAAAAATTTACGTACACCCTTCCCGTAATTCCGTTCTCGCGGGCAACAGGAGGATATTTAAAGTTTTTATAAATATACTCCATCATTTTTTCTTCTCCACCCGGAAAGCTTGGCATCTCTTCCACGATGGTAAAAATTTTTCCCTCGTCATCGCCCACTTTCGCCTCAGGAGGCAGGTCAACAATTTTTTCTCCTTCGTGTGTTTCGGTGCTTACCTGTACTTCTTTTGTTTCTTCCTGGGTCGGAGGCGGCTCTTCAACCTCTTCGTCCTTTACCACTTTCGGAGGAGTAAATTTTATTGTTTGTTGAACAGGTGGAGGTGGAATAACCGGAGGTGGAGGTGGCGCTGATTTATCAATCGGCGGTGCATCCATAAGCGTAACATCTTCCAACACTTTTACATTGTTTCCGAAATTCGCTTTTGATATCACATTTACGATGATGGGAACAATCACTGCCAAAGCAACAGCACACACCGTGAAGAGTAATGCATTGATAACACGCTTCTCGTATTTCCTGCGAAGCTGGTAAGCACCATATTCTTTGTTACGATTGGCAAATACCAATTCAGCCCTTTCGGGATTCGTTGCATCATTCCAATCAAAAAGCCATTTCATCTTTCTTGTTCTCTATTCTAGTAAGAATTAATGCGTATTTTTTATCAACTCCAATTCATTTTCAGAAGCGTCAACAATTGCATAACGCGCCACGTTGCACACCAGCATTTCGTCCAATATATCAATCAGGTTTTTGTACTTTGATTTGTCATCAGGCTTTATCAATACAATCAATCCCTTTTTCTCAGCAGACTTCACAGCACCGATATGTCTTTTGATTTCAGCACTTTCATTTTTAATTAATCCTTTTGCAACAGAGTCTTTCACAGCCTGCACTTCGTTAAATATCAACTGATTTTTTTCCAGTAATATTTTATGAATGCTGTTAGCTCCGTTCAAGGAGAAATCTGCAATGTTCGTTTGCGGTGGTTGTGTCGGATCGTTCACACCCATGTACCAGATGATTCGATCTTTTTCTGTAAGAAGAATAGAAAGTGTTTGAGATGCCGGAACTTTTGTTTGCTCTTCTTCTTTTGCATCTTTCACCGGCATGGTAATATCCATCGTCTTCGGTTTACTGAAGGTGGTGGTAAGCATAAAAAAAGTAAGAAGCAGGAATGCCAGATCCACCATGGGTGTCATGTCAATGTGGGTAGAGGACTTTTTAGCACGAACTTTCGTGTGCTTGCCGCCTTTACCTCCGCTGTCCTGTTGTTGTACCTCTGACATTTTATTTTACTCTGACTGTTTTATTTTCTATTTCGGATTACGAATCTTAAACGAATTTACGAATACAAGAATATCGTACTGGACATTATTTTTTCTTTACTTCTGCAGGAGCTCCCTCAAGATTTGTAATCAGCGCAAAACTGTTTGCCTTGTTATCCTGAAGAATTGAAATAACCCGCCTGATGGTTGGAATATCTGCATCACCATCACCGCGAATCGCTATGTGGTATCTTGGTCCGACATGGCGACCGAAGTTAATCCAATCCGAAAGTTGGTTGTTTAAGGAGTCCGTTGGAATTCCCTTGGTAGAGAGGTTCATTTTTTTTCTTCCGTCTTCATCTGCGTCAAGGTATGCTTTCATGTTGTCCATTGGCATTCCAAAGGATGACAATACAGAAAACCTTTTTTCTTCTTGAGGTGTAAACTGAATTTTGTAATGTTCCGCCATTTTCTGAAGAATGCCGGTCCTGATCTGTTGCCCTTCCACATTATAGAATATGCGACCATCTTTATCCACCGTAATGAGGAAAACTTCTTTATCGGGTAACGGTACTTCTGAAACCGATGATGGCATGTCAACAATAACCGGCTCATCGGGACGGAATTTGGTCGTGAGCATAAAGAACGTCACTAACAAAAACGCCAAATCCACCATGGGTGTCATATCCAATGAGGGACTTTTCTTCGGTATTTTTATTTTAGGCATTCTATTTTTTTAAAATGGTGAGTCCTGAATGATTCTTTTTCCACAAATCTTTCTCAACTGATTCTGTGAATTAAAGAATGATCTAAAAGATTGTTACGATTCTTTGTAACGTGAAGCAAATGTTTGAACCACACTGTAACCCGCTTCATCAATACCATAGGTAATGCTATCAATCTTATTGGTGAAATAGTTATAAAGAATAATGGCTACTGCAGACGTTAAAATTCCGAGAGCAGTATTAATAAGTGCTTCCGAAATACCGGTTGAAAGTGCTACAGCATCCGGTGCTCCGGCTTGCGCTAACGCCTGGAAGGCGCGAATCATCCCGATTACCGTTCCCAACAAACCTAAGAGGGTTGCAATGGAAGCGATGGTAGAAATAATCACAAGATTTTTTGAAAGCATTGGAAGTTCAAGTGTAGTAGCTTCTTCCAATTCCTTTTGAATAGCCAGGATCTTTCTCTCCTTATCAAGATTTTTATCCGGTTCTATTTGCTGATACATATTAATACCGGCATCCACTACATTGGCGATAGACCCACGTTGTTTCAGGCATTCTGCTTTTGCTCCGGCAAGGTCTCCTTTTGTCATCAGCGATCTGATTCTTCCGACAAAACTTTCAATGCTTGCAGTTCCTTTCGATTTGCGAATGGTCACAAAACGCTCGATCGCAAATATCATGACGACTAAAAAGCAGGTGATCAACACAGGAACGATTGGTCCACCCTTGTGCATGGTTCCGAAATAATTCATTGGATTCTTTTCAGGATCGTTGTCCTGGAAGTTCGCAGGGTTGCCCAGCACAAACATGAAAAAGAGAACAGCCACTAAAAACGCTGCCGGAATTACAACGGCTACCATGATTGATTTAAAACCGCCCGATGATTGTTGTTGACTCATGAGAATATTGATTTAAGGATGATTGTTTTTAGAATTTCGAGGTGTTTGATAACGATTATTTGTCTGATAAATTTTGTTCCTTCCCATTCTTGGGGACGCAATAATAGGAAATTCTGTTCAATTCCAAAACGCAAATCCTCTTTTTATGACATCTGTCTGACGATTGTAGTATGACCTTTTTTGAGTAGCTTTGATTTACAATCCTGACTTTAAAATAATTTAACATGAAAAAACTTGTACTCTTCCTACTTCTTCTTTCCGGCTTGTCTTCTAAATCACAGACATCTTTTTATCATCCGTTTCCTGATTCGAATGCAGTCTGGAATATGAGTGTTTATCTAGGTGGTGGTTGTTTTTTTCCATTTGTTAATCTTTCTGAAGACTATTCTTATATTTTATCCGGAGATACTATAATTAATACAATAACTTATCACAAAATCAATATTCCCTTTGTTCAATTTGATTCCTGCTCCATTCATACTTCCGGTTACAAGGGTTCCATAAGACAGGACACTATCGTTAAAAAGGTTTATTATATATATCCAAATGACACAAGTGAGCAACTGCTTTATGACTTTAATTTACAAATAGGTGATACCATTGAAGGAATTATAAAATCATTGGTCCCTCCACATGATACTGTTATCTCAATCGATTCAATTTTAATTGGAACTAGCTATCGGAAAAGATGGTTTATCAACCCATTTTATTCGGTCTATATTATAGAGGGAATCGGATCAACGTATGGTTTAATTGAACCATCCCCCGGTTTAGGTGCTACTGATTTCGCTGATTGCTCCATTGTTTGCTTCTCGCAAAACGGGCAAACTCTTTACCCGGATACGACAACTTCATGCGAAGTTATATTGGATGTAAAAAATATTTCCGAAAATAATTTTTCTGTTTCTGTTTCTCCGAATCCGTTCCATAGTTCTGCAACCTTCATGATTAAAGGTGATCGGGTAATTCGCAATGTTGAATTGAAAATTTACAATGTGTTTGGTGAATATGTTTCCACTAAAAAGATCAATGGAGAATCTGCGATCATTGATAGAAAAAATTTAGCTGATGGAATTTATTTCTATCAGCTTGTCATGGAAAACGAGAGAGATGTTTTGGCAAAAGGAAAATTTGTGATTGAATAATTCTTAAAGAAGCCCTGCAATAATCTGCGGCATAATTCCCAGAGCCAACGTCGCAAGGGAAGTCACAATCAAAAAAGTTTTGAAAACAGCGTTCATCGGGATAATCACTCCTTCGGTTTCGCTTTTGAATAAAGCGATGATGATCCTGAAATAATAAAATACTCCGACCAGGGAACCCAATACGGCAATAATCACCAGCCAGGTATAATGCTGCTGCAAAGCAGCCGTGAAAATATAATACTTCGCAAAGAAGCCTGCCATCGGAGGAATACCTGCCAGAGAAAGCATTGCAACCACTGTAATAAAAGCAAGCAGTGGATTCTTTTTCGCCAAACCGTTAAAAGAATCAATCGAATCATTTTTTGTCACATGACTTACAACCAGCAGAATTGCAAATGAAGTGATGGAAGAAATGGAGTATGCTGTCGCATAAAATAAAATGGAACTCTGCGCATAGTTGTTCATCGCAAGAATGGCAAGCAACATATAGCCAGCATGCGCAATGCTTGAATAAGCAAGCATCCGTTTGAAGTTCGTTTGGTAAACGGCAGTCACATTTCCGATAACGATTGTGAGTGCTGCAAGTACCCAAATTGTATTTGCCCACATTGCAGTTGACGTACTAAAGCAAGTGAAAAACAATCTGAAAAATCCTGCGAAGGCCGCTGATTTCACTACGGTACTCATAAAAGCTGTAATGACTGTCGGAGAACCGGTATATACATCAGGTGTCCAGAAATGAAATGGAACCGCCGACACTTTAAAGGCAAGCCCGATCATCATCATAATGACTCCTGCAACAAGCATAACAGGAATATTGCTTTGTTGGGATGTCATAAACTGCGCAATGCTTTGCAGGTTGAATGAACCCGTTACTCCATAAATCAATGCAATGCCGAAAAGAAGAAATCCGGTTGCAAAGGCTCCCATCAAAAAATATTTTAAGGATGCTTCATTGGATTTCAAATCCGATTTATTGCTTCCTGCGAGAATGTACATCGGGATCGAAAGGATTTCAATTCCAAGAAAAAGCATCAGCAAGTTGTTGTAAGATGTCAGAAGTGTTCCGCCAACCAATGCAAAAATGATCAATGCAAAATGATCCACGCGAGAAGATGGTTCATGAAAAAATTCCGGTGACATGATGAACCACAACAGCGTAATGATGATGAGCAATCCTGTAAATGCGACAGCATAATTGTCCACGACCATCATTTCATTGTAGTAATGAACATTCGTATTCCATGCTATTACATCGGCAACCAATGCTCCGGCTAATCCAAGCATAATCAACGGCTGCAGCGCTTTCTTGAAATTCAACATTTCAGAAAACAGAGCAAGTACTCCGAGCGCGGAAAGTATGATTAGTGTATTCATTTCAATTTTACCAAGCAGAGGAAAGGAATGAATAATGAATAAGTAATAATGAATAATATTTGTCCCATAGTCTTGTATTCCTTTTTCATTCTTCCTTATTACTTTATTACCACTCCATGTACTACATCTAATAAATTCTTCACCGATGGTTCTGCGATATCCAGAAACGGTTTCGGATAAATTCCAATCCAGAATATCATGATCACCAATGGGATTAATACCGCTTTTTCTGTTGATGTTAAGTCGCGAAATTTCTCTGTCAATTTATTTTTTTCTCCAAGAGAAATTTTCTGGTACGCGGTGAGCATGTAAACCGCTCCGAGAATAATGGACAAACCCGCAACAGCAGCCATCCATGCATTGTACTGATAGATTCCATTGATAAGGAGGAACTCCCCGACAAATCCGTTTGTTAACGGAAGCGCAACGGTTGCCAACAGAATAATTATAAAAAAGGTTGCGAACTGTGGGGCTGCATTCCTGATTCCTCCAAGCTCACTCACTAGTCTTGTATTCGTTCGTGACATGATGATGTCTGCAATGAAGAACATTCCAACTACGTTAATTCCATGACTCAACATCTGGATCATTCCGCCCTGCAATCCCTGGATCGTCAATGAAAAAATTCCGGCGGCAATCAGTCCAACATGAGCAATGGAAGAATAAGCAATCAATCTTTTAAAATCTTTTTGCACCAACGCAATGCATGATGCATACACGATTCCGATGATGGAAAGAATCATCGCTGTCGTTCCCCAATCTTTTAGGCCGAGTGGTGCAATCGGAAGCAACCAGCGAATCAACCCGTAGATTCCCATCTTCAACATGATTCCTGAAAGAAGCATGGTTCCGGGAGTTGGTGAATCCGTATACGTATCCGGTTGCCATGTATGAAATGGAAAGACCGGCATTTTGATGGCAAATGCTAAAAAGAATGCCCAGAAAATCCATCCTTGTTCGGCAGTCGACAAATGCAATGCATAAAATGCGTTGATATCGAATGTGTGATTGCCCGGCGTTTGCAGGTAGAGGTAAATCAATCCGACAAGCATGATTAAACTTCCGAATAATGTATAGATGAAAAATTTCAATGTGATACGGACGCGGTCATTTCCTCCCCACATTAAACAGATGAGATAGATTGGTATCAATGCAAGTTCCCAGAAGATGTAAAATAAAAATCCGTCAAGTGAGACAAACACTCCGATCAATGCCATTTGCATCACCAGGATGAGCGAATAAAACAGCGAAGGGTTTTTGTAGTTATGATTGAAAGAGGAGAGAATAATAATTGGCGTCAGAAAAGTTGTCAGTAATACCAACAACAAACTAATTCCATCCATTCCGATTTTAAAGCTAATGCCCAATGAAGGAATCCACCAGTAGTCTGCCATGAATTGTGTTCCTCCTGTCGAATTGAATTGCATCGTCATCCAAACACTCAACACAAACTCAATCACGGTTGCGCCCAATGCAATCTGCTTTGCATGGTCCTTTGCAAAGAGAACTGCTATCCCAGCAACAAGAGGAAAGAATATAAGTAGCGTCAACATTTTTATTTAATTATTTCATCAAAATAAATTAAACAACAACATTGCAATAATTCCAATTACCATCACAAAGATGTAAAAGCCGGTTGAGCCTGATTGTGCAAGCCGAACTGTTTTACCTCCCCACACCACTCCTTTACCGACAGAATTTACAAGACCGTCCATCATTTTCAAATCGAATACTTTGTAGAACAAATCGCTGAACCAATACAAGGGTCTCACAAACAATTTGTCATACAATTCATCAATGTAATATTTGTGGTAAAGTAGTTTGAATGCAGGTTTAAATTCTGTTTCATCCATCGGAGCAACATGATTCTTTTTCACATAACGATTGTACACCATCGTAATAAGAATAATCAGTGTAACGATGGAAATACCAATCATTGCCCATTCGAAGAAATGAGTTGGCTCGAGATGGCTGATGCTTGAAGGAATTGACAATACCGGTTCAAGAAATTTCTCGAAGAAATTTTTCTCACTGAAAACAGAAGGCATTCCTAAAAATCCTCCGAGCGTTGAGAGAATTGCAAGAATGATCAGTGGAATCGTCATGACCTTCGGAGATTCATGCACGTGATGTTCCTGCTCATGTGTTCCCCTGAACATTCCAAAGAATGTAAGGAAGAACAAACGGAACATATACACTGCTGTGATGACGGATGTGATTGAAAGTAGCGTGAAAAGAAAATTACTTTGAATGTGTGCTTTGGCAAGTATTTCATCTTTTGAGAAAAAACCCGCGAACGGAGGAACACCGCTGATTGCCAAAACTCCGATAAGAAAAACAAAATACGTAACAGGTAATTTTTTTTTCAGTCCTCCCATTTTGCGAATGTCCTGTTCGCCACTCATGGCATGAATTACACTTCCTGCAGCAAGGAATAAAAGTGCTTTAAAAAATGCATGCGTCGTTACATGAAATAACGCTGTTGAATAAGCGCCAACGCCAAGCGCAACGAACATGTAACCGAGTTGTGAAACGGTGGAGTACGCCAACACCTTTTTAATATCCGTTTGCGTGAGTGCAATGGTTGCAGCAAAAATTGCCGTTGCCAATCCAATAACCGTGATGAAAGACAAGGTTATAGGAGCAAGAGAATAAAGAACATTGGAACGCACGACCATGTAAATTCCTGCCGTCACCATCGTAGCTGCGTGAATGAGTGCTGACACCGGCGTTGGACCGGCCATCGCATCAGGTAACCAGGTATACAAAGGAATTTGAGCACTCTTTCCCATTGCACCTACAAATAGCAAAAGTGTAATGGCAACGATAACGGGTTGGTTGTCAGAAAAACCTTTCGCCGAGGCGAACACTTCATTGAACTGAACGCTTCCGAATGTGACGAAGATGAGAATGATCCCAAGCAGAAAACCAAGATCGCCGATGCGATTCATGATGAATGCTTTGTTGGCAGCACGATTGTATTCATCGTTCTTAAACCAGAAACCGATGAGTAAGTACGAACACAAACCGACACCTTCCCATCCGGCAAACATTAATACGTAATTGCTTCCGAGAACGAGAATAAGCATGAAGAAAATAAACAGGTTCATGTGAGCGAAGAAGCGGTTGAATGCTTCATCGTGTTTCATGTCACCGATGGAATAAACATGAATCAAAAAGCCAATTCCTGTAATGATAAGCAGCATGACGCAAGAAACAGGATCAATTAAAAATGATATTGGAATTTTTAATGATCCTGCATTTATCCAATCAAAATATGTAATTGATTGTGGAGTGGCTGGTAATTGAAAAAATAAACCGCATGAAATGATAAAAGAAAAAAGAACCATTGCAGAGGCAATAACTCCGGCAGTTTGGCTTTTAAAAGATTTACCAAGAAGACTGATAGCAAGAAAACCGAGCAAGGGAAAAACAGGAATGAGCCAGGCAAATTGCAACATGCGTTCGTGATTGTGTGGCAAAAGTAAAAATTACTAATTACTAATTGATACGAATAGTACGATTTCTCATTATCCAATTTAAAACAAAACCCGAAAAGATTCTTAGTCTCTTCGGGATCTTGCAATAATTTTCTAATTCTCTTATTTTCTATTTTCCTATTGAGAAGTGCTTCTTCAAAACAACGTCAAGATCATTAAATCCTGAAGCGCCTTTTACAACATAATCCAATGCGCCTTTTTCTTTTGCAAGTTCAACGATTCTTTTATTGTCAACCGAAGTCAGCATGATGACGTTGGCAGCAGGGCAAACCTCTTTGAGTTTTGCAAGCGACTCTAAGCCATCCTTTGAGGTACTCACATTCGAATCCAGGAAGTAATCCATCAAAATAAGATCAGGCTCCTGTGAATTTCCGACAATTAAATCTTTGACGCAGGCGGAGCCGGATGAATACTCTTTTATCTTCAGGTTCTTATATTTTGAAAGATGGTCTTTCAGCATGGAACGTTCTATTTCGCTGTCTTCAACGATGAATACGGTTTCGAGCTTCTTCATGGTCATGGTAGTTTTTCTTTAGGTGGAAGGCAAAAGTAAAATTTTATCTATTGGTATGGAATTTATTTTTCACTTCGACAAGCTCAGTGACGCACTTCAGCAAGTTCAGTGACACTCTTCGGCTTTTCTCAGCAGGAAAAGATTCTGTTGAAAGGGTAATTTATTTATAGTTCAAAGTTCTTAGTTCAGAGTTAGACCACTTTGAACTAAGAACTTTGAACTATCATGAATACAAAATCCCGTTCTGAATTGATTCAAAACGGGATTTTGCACTTATATTTATGGGTGTGTTTAAACTCTTCTTGCGACAGGGTTTTTATCTGCTGATTTTTCTTTTCCTTCTTTCTCAAAAATCTTTTTGCGACTGTCGGCTTTTTCCTTAATATTTTCGGTGGCATACACAGCATAACCGTCATCTCTGTATTCAGAAATGAAAACATCAAGGTCAATGCCTTTTTTCAAGGCAAGCTTTTCAAGCTTTCGAAAATAGGTACTTAGTTGATCAAGATCCTGTTTCTGCTCCTTCGTAAGACTCATATTCGTTTTCATAATTTGAATTTACAAATTAAACCATTTTGTCAATAAAATGTTTCATCTTTTAAGTCATCCCGGATTCCTTTATGAACGCCTTTTGTTCATAACTATGATAGTCGAGAGTAACTAGTTCGGAGTTCGGAGACAGATAAAAGACGAATCGGAGAATGGGAGAATCGGGGAACCGTAGAGGCGCAAGTCATTGTCTCCGGACTCCGAACTAGTTACTCCAGACTAACAAAGTAACTTTCCGCTTGCAGTAAACTCTTTATTCAATAAATTCGCATCGGATTAAATTTCCCCAACGAATGAAATACAAACGCATACTTCTCAAGTTAAGCGGTGAAGCCCTGATGGGTGAAAAAGAATTCGGCATTGATCACGACCGGCTGAAAAAGTATGCAACTGACATCAAAAGGGTCGTAGACAAAGGTGTGGAAATAGCCATCGTAATTGGCGGAGGAAATATTTTTAGAGGCGTTGGCAACGACACCGATGACGTGATTGATCGCGTACAAGGAGATTACATGGGCATGCTTGCCACCGTTATCAATAGCATGGCTTTGCAAAGCGCGCTCGAAAAAATGGGTGTGACCACACGGTTGCAATCTGCCATCAAGATGGAACAAATTTGTGAACCTTACATTAAACGAAGAGCGGTGCGTCATTTGGAAAAAGGCCGCGTAGTGATTTTCGGTGCAGGTACGGGAAATCCATATTTCACAACGGATACAGCAGCATCGTTAAGAGCGATTGAAATTGAAGCAGATGTTATTTTAAAGGGAACTCGCGTGGATGGAATTTACGATGCCGATCCCGAAATTCATAAAGATGCTGTGAAGTACGATACAGTTACCTTCGATGAGGTGTATGAAAAAGGATTGAAGGTGATGGATCTTACTGCTTTCACACTCTGCAACGAAAACAAAATATCGATCATTGTGTTCGACATGAACAAACCCGGCAATCTTTTAAAAGTTCTTGAAGGAGAACATGTGGGAACGCTGGTAGAGTTTTAGAAACAAGAATCAAGAGCAAAGAATCAAGATATTTGCGTATTCGTAAATTCGTAACCTATTCGTAATTCGATGGATGAAAACCCCATCAGGGACAACCAACCTTATACATTTGACATTAAACCTTAAACATACTATGTTAGATTTAAACAAACTCATCAACGATTCAAGAACGCTCATGCAAAAATCAATTGATCATCTCGAAGTGGAGTTGGGGAAGATCCGCGCCGGCAGAGCCAACCCGTCGATGCTCGATGGATTGCAGGTAGATTATTACGGAACATTTATGCCGTTGAGCCAGGTATCAAACATCAGTACGCCCGATGCACGGACCTTGATGATTCAGCCGTGGGAAAAAAATATGTTGCAACCGATTGAGAAAGCAGTGCAGGCGGCGAATCTTGGTTTCAATCCTCAAAATGACGGAACGGTTATTCGCATCAATGTGCCTACGCTCACCGAAGAACGAAGAAAAGATTTGGTGAAAAAATCAAAAGCGGAAGCGGAACATGCGCGGGTTTCCATTCGGAACGTACGCAGGGATGCAAACGAACATGCGAAACGCGACAGCAAAGGAATGCCGGAAGATGTGGTGAAAGATGCCGAAGATAAAATTCAGAAGATGACCGATCAGTTTATCGTATTGGTTGATAAACATCTTGAAGCGAAAGACAAAGAGATCATGACGATATAGATGTGAGATATTAGATGTGAGATTTGAGAGAGGGAAAAAGTTGATGCTTCTATAAAAACAAAAACCCCGGACAATTAAGCCCGGGATTTCCGATCAACAATTTAAGTTACTTAACTTAAAACTTAACATGAAACAGTAATTCTAACGCTGTTGAAAATAAAAAGGTTACAATTATTTTTCGCGTCGGATTATTTTTTGTTTCCCGATCTTTTGAACCCCTTTATCAGCGCCACTTTCAGGAAATAAACGGCAGCTCATACATTCGGTTTACAACAGCGAGTTTTAAAAGTTTTGTTTAATTATTCCTGTAACATGATAAACGTTACAATAATTTATACCTCTCACACTTCAATTTTCGGATTAAGAAGCTCGGCATAACCAAATCTAACACAGGTTTGATGTTAATTATTTTCGGAAACCTGTGTTGAT
>JAYVUK010000068.1:0-11885 GCA_043787975.1 Bacteroidota bacterium | reverse complement strand
AGGCAATGAAAAAACGGAATACAAAAAAATTCATAGTGGTCAATTAAGTTTATTCGAGTAACAAGATACCTCGAAGCTCTGCTTCGGGGTTATTCATTGGAATCAGTTTTCCACTGATGTTTTTATTCGGACCGCTGCTATTTATGTACATCGAATATATTTTTTCTGAAAATAAGGATGGAAAAAAATATCTCTTTCATTTTGTTCCGGCTTTGCTGGTATTCATTTTTATGTTACCGTATTTTTTTGCGACTGGCGATTTAAAAATCAATCACTTTAGAATGATCAAGTATTTATTTTTTGATCTCCGGATACTGCCTTATATCATCATGGCTCACATGAGCATTTACTTTGTTGTTATCCTTGCAAAGGTTAGCAGGCAGAAGAGAGTCGGACATATTAATACATGGCTGCAAACTATTGTTTTCTTTTTCGGATTTTATATTTTATGCTACTGCTCGTATTATTATATGGTTACTCAACCATGGTTTACATTGACACATGATTATTTTGTATCACTCGGAATGTGCGGAAGTATTGTCGCCATCATTTACCTTGCTTATGGAAAAAATAAAATACTCGATGGCTACGGATTGAAAGATGCAGTTCGTCCCGGAAATATTATTTTAAGTTTCAGGGAAAGTCAGCCACAGAAAACTGAAAGTCAAAAAAAAAATACTGTTTTAACGTATGACTTTTTCATTCCTGAAACAGAGGTTGAGACGAAAATAAAACCGGAAGTTAAAATTGAACTGCAAGGAACTCCCTCGTTTGAAAAATATAAAAGTTCAGGATTAACGGAAGAAACATTAAATGAAGTGGCACTTTTGCTTAAGCAGCTAATGCAGAAGGAACAACTTTACAGGGAGAGCGAATTGAAACTGGAAACGCTTTCCGCGAAGCTTGGTATTTCTAAGCATCATGTTTCGCAGGTCATCAACCAGGTGTATGGTGTGAATTTTTTTGAATACATCAATTTGCTTCGCATCGAAGAAGCGAAGCAATTATTAGCAGCCAGCGACAAAAAGTCAATGAACGTCATTGAAGTTGCATACACAGTTGGTTACAGTACAAAAAATACATTCAATAGTGCTTTTCGCAGAATCGTTGGTGTAACTCCTACAGAATACAGAAGGCAGCAACGGATTCAAATAAATTAAGTCATCCTTTATCGGTAAGTACCTCTGTTACTGTTGCACGGTGTTTTTTTGCATAAAGAATATCATGTACAAAAAACTCATTTTTATTTTATTCATTTCAGGATGGATAAATAACACAGTTGTTCAGGCACAAATTTTTACCAGGGTTACTTCGACAAGCAATCCGATTGTAACAGCTCCGGTTCAATCAAGTTATGCAGGTGCAAGCTGGGTTGATTATGACAATGATGGCTTGCTCGATTTATATGTTGTTCGCGGAGGCCTGTATCACAACGACGGCAGCGGCAACTTTACCAAAATTACAACAAGCGGTCTCGGCATGACAACCGGAATCGGAAACACCTGGGCTGATGTTGACAATGATGGTGATCTTGATTGCCTTCAGTCCGGTGGGAATGCAGGAGGCACAAAATTATTTTTGAATAATGGAGACGGTACATTCACCCAGGATACAAGTGGTCCGTTTGCCGTTGCAACAAATTTACGCGGCTGGGGTTCTGCTTTTGGTGATTACAACAATGATGGTCTTGTTGATTTATTTATTGCTGCTCCGGTTGGCTTCGCTTCCATTACAGACTTTTCTAAGTTCCTCGTCAATATGGGTGGAGGAAATTTTGTTCGTGTCGACACGACGGTAACCACCGATACACTCGATGCATACACGGTTCCGACGTGGAGTGATTACGACAATGATGGTGACGTGGATTTATTTATTGGTTCAGGAAGAGTGAACGGTTCGCTGTCGCGTGATTATCTTTTTGATAATAACCATGCATCAGGAAGCGGTTCTCCTTTTACACGAATTAATTCTACTCCACTTGGTACTGATATGCATGACGGTCAGGTTTGGAACTGGATTGACTTTGACAATGACGGAGACCTCGATGCATACCTAACGAATTACACTGGAACAAATCCATCAGGTTATCCAAATGAAATGTACAGGAACGACAATGGAATGTTTGTAAAATTAACCGGTGCAGATGTGGGTAGCATTGTAGCTGACACGGGCGTTTCATTGTCTTCTACATGGGGCGATTTTGATAACGATGGCGACCTCGATTGCATCGTAACGAATGAAGGCAATCAGAAAAATGTTTATTATCAAAGTAACGTCGCGCAGGGAAGCGCCGTATTTACTAAAATTACCATCGAGCCCTTTACTGCTGTGAACGGCAACCATTGGTGTGTAACGTCGGGCGATTATGACAATGACGGGGATCTTGATTTATTTATTTCCGGAAGCAGTGACAAAGGGTTATTCGAAAATACCACGAGCAACACCGATTTCATCAACATCAAATTGATTGGAGTGGCTTCAAACAAATCAGGCATAGGTGCGAAGGTGAGAGTGAAAGCACATGGATTCTGGCAGATGCGTGAAATATCTTCTCAAAATACTTTTAACGGAATGAATATGTTGAATGCTCATTTTGGTTTCGGGCATACCGGACCCGGTGCTTTGTCTGTTGACAGTATTATCATTGAATGGCCGTCAGGCATGATTGACATCTGCACAAATGTAGCAGCGAACGTTTTTTATACAGCGATAGAAGGACAATGTCTTTCAGCAGTCGGAATAAAGCAACCTGAAAATCAGAACAAAGATTTTTTTCGTGTATCAGTTTATCCCAATCCTGTTGATGATGTTTTATCTTTCAACTTCGATCTTGTTCTTTTCGGGGAAGTCAAAGTTTCAGTGATGAATGCAGAAGGAAAAATTATTTTTACGAAATCGTTACCATTCTGTAAACAGGGTATGAACCATGATTCCATTCACACAGAAAAATTTAAAAGCGGAGTTTATACGCTTGAGCTTTCAACGATAAGACAAAGATGCAAAGCAAAATTTGTAAAACAGTAAATAATTCAAGAGGGAAAAAGAAATTATTTTTCTGTCGAAACAACTTCTTCCTTCCGCTCTGCTCTCATCTGCGGAAAAAATAAAACATCCTGAATCGAAGCGGAGTTGGTCATGATCATCGTGAGACGATCAATGCCGATACCAAGTCCGGCAGTTGGCGGCATTCCATATTCAATGGCGCGTAAAAAATCTTCGTCCAGTTGCATTGCTTCTTCATCGCCACGTAAACCAAGTTCGAGTTGTTCTTCAAAACGTTTACGTTGATCAATCGGATCGTTTAATTCAGAAAACGCATTGCAAATTTCTTTACCGTTGCAGATGGCTTCAAAACGCTCAACCAGTCCGGGTTTGCTGCGATGTTTCTTAGCAAGCGGACTCATCTCCACAGGATAATCGGTAATGAATGTAGGTTGAATTAGTTTTAGCTCACACTTTTCTCCGAAGATTTCATCAATCATTTTTCCGCGTCCCATGGTTTTATCAATGTGAATTCCCATACCCTTCGCAGCTTGTGCAAGTTGTTCTTCGTTCATTTCCGTGATGTCAACTCCGGTATAATGCGCGATGGCTTCATACATGGTGAATCGTTTCCAAGGACGTTTGAAGTTAATCGTATGCTCGCCGACTTTTATTTCCGTTGTTCCGTGCAAATCCATCGCAATTTTCTCCACCATTTCTTCCACGAGGTTCATCATCCACTCGTAGTCTTTGTATGCAACATACAATTCCATCTGTGTGAATTCAGGATTATGAAAACGGCTCATACCTTCGTTGCGAAAATCTTTTGCGAATTCATACACACCTTCAAAGCCGCCAACAATCAGGCGTTTCAGGTATAGTTCGTTGGCAATACGCAAATACAAAACCATGTCAAGCGTGTTGTGAAAGGTTTTGAACGGACGTGCAGCAGCACCTCCGTACAACGGCTGCAGAATTGGAGTTTCAACTTCCAGGTAACTTTTGTGGTTGAGAAAAGATCGCATGGAATTCGTGAGTTGCGTGCGCTTGATAAACGCATCGCGCACTTCCGGATTTACAATGAGATCAACATAACGCTGACGGTAACGCATTTCAGGATCGGTAAATGCATCGTGAATGTTTCCTTCCGCATCTTTCTTCACAACAGGTAACGGACGAAGCGATTTGGTCAACAATTTTATTTCATTGGCATGAATGGAAATCTCTCCTGTCTTGGTTCGGAAAGCATAACCAACCACTCCGAGAATATCACCAATGTCGAGCATCTTTTTCCAGATGACATCATACAATGTTTTGTCTTCGCCCGGACATATCTCATCACGCTTTACATAGATCTGAATTTTCCCTGCGCCATCTTGGAGCACGGCAAAGGCAGCTTTTCCCATGTCACGCACGCTCATGATGCGACCGGCAAAAGAAATGGCCTTCAGTTCATCGGGATTGGTATCAAAATTCTCCAAAATGTATTTTGAAGTGTGCGTAATTTCCCACAGCTCAGCAGGATAAGCATTGATGCCAAGTTTGCCAAGCTCTTCTAGCTTCTGTCTGCGGATAAGTTCCTGTTCTGAAAGTTCCATTGTAAAAATTTGTCGGCAAAGATATACAGAGATTGCGGATTTCGAATTTTAAATTGTGGATTGATCTGTCCTTTGCGTCTTAGCGCATTTACTGTAAAAAATTCAACGCAAAAAAATACGGTTCTAAAACATCGTGTTTTTGTATCTTTGTAACATAAAATCAAAACTTTTTTATGGACGATATGAAGCAATTGGTGCAGAATTTTGCGGACCAACTAAAGGAAGCAGTTTCGATTGGGGAGAAATCTCAAATCTCAAATCTCAAATCTCAAATCCAGAATGTCATCATCACCGGTTTAGGTGGCTCAGGCATTGGCGGAACTATTGTTTCTGAAATTGTTGCACAGGAATGCCCGGTTCCAATCACGGTGAACAAAGATTATTTTCTTCCGGCATTCGTCAATGAAAATACACTCGTGATTGTTTCTTCTTATTCAGGAAATACGGAGGAAACTATCCAGGCGATGGAATCGGCTTTGAAAGCAAATGCTAAAATTGTCTGCATTACTTCGGGAGGGAAAATTGAGGTGATGGCGAAAGAAAACAAGTGTGATTTCATTATCATTCCCGGTGGCATGCCACCGCGATCATGTCTCGGATATTCATTGACACAATTATTTTTTGTGCTGAATAAATTAAAACAGATCGGTGATTCATTTAAGAAACAATTGAATGATGTCGTTGATCTGATTGTAAAAGAACAAAATGCAATCCGTTCAGAAGCTGCTGTGGTGGCTGACTTCCTGTTTAAAAAAATGCCGGTGATTTATATCGTTGACGGATACAATGGCGTGGCAACACGGTTTCGTCAGCAAATCAACGAGAATAGCAAAATGCTGTGCTGGCATCACATTCTTCCTGAGATGAATCACAATGAATTGGTCGGTTGGGCAGGAGGATCGGATGAAATTGCTGTCGTAATTCTGAGAAATAAAACGGACTATTCACGCACACAGGAACGAATTAAAATCAGCAAAGAAGTTTTTTCAAAACATACATCTCACATCCGGGAAATCTGGTCGAAAGGAAATTCTCACTTGGAGAATAGCATTTATTTGATTCATCTCACCGATTGGATATCCTGTTATCTTGCCGATAAAAAAGGCGTGGATGCGGTGGAAGTTGACATAATCAATCATCTGAAAGGGTCGTTAGCGAAAATCTAATTTATTGAATATTGAAAATTGCAGATTGAATAGTACCTGATCGCTCACAATTTTCATTATTCATTATTCAATCTTCAATATAAGAATGCAACAAGTCACCCTTCAAGACCTCGGACTTATTGACTACAAAGAAGCCTGGGATTACCAGGAAAAACTTCATGCCGAAATCGTAAATCAGAAACTTGAAAACAGGAAGTTGATTAAGGACGATGTCTCGCTGAGCGGAGTCGAAGCGCCAACTGCCAACTACCTTTTATTTTGCGAGCATCCTCACGTCTATACGCTTGGCAGAAGCGGTGATGAAAAAAATTTACTGGCAACAGAAACAGATTTAATAAAAGCACAGGCAACGTTTTACAAAAACAATCGTGGCGGAGATATTACCTATCATGGTCCGGGGCAGATAGTGGGATACCCGATTCTGAACCTCGATCTTTTTTTCACTGACATCCACAAATATTTACGTTATCTCGAAGAAGCCATTATTCTTACATTGAAAGAATATGGAATTGAAAGTGGCAGAATTCCGGGATTGACAGGAGTTTGGATTGAACCTGAAAATAAAATCAAAGCGCGAAAAATTTGTGCGTTTGGAGTGCGTTGTTCGCGGTGGGTTACCATGCATGGTTTTGCGTTCAATGTAAATACTGATTTAAGTTATTTCGGAAACATCGTTCCGTGTGGCATCCAGGATAAAGCAGTCACTTCGCTTGAAAAAGAGTTGGGGAGAAAAATGGAAATAAATGAAGTGAAAGAGAAGGTAAAAAACCACTTGGCTGAACTTTTTCAAATGGAGTTTTTAGAGAGAGTAGACAGTAGACAAATTTAAAGAGTAGACAATAAAATCGAGACAGAATTGTCTACTGCATTATTGTCTACTGTTGACTTATTTTATTTGTCTGCTGCCTACTGAATGACTATTTTTCGAGGATGAAGAAAACAGGTATCGGTACCAGGATATTATGGACGCTCATCATTCTTTTTGTCAGTGCGAATGTTGCCATTCAGATTACGGGCAACACGTATATCTACAAAGCACTGATTTATAATTTTGCCGACATTGATGATCTCGATATTTTCGATACGCGCATCGTAGCCATTGATAAACCACAACCATGGCCGATTTCATCGGGATACAATAAAAATAAACTTTCTCAACCACTTCTTACTGAGTTGGAGAAAAATAAAAGCATCGCTTTTCTCGTCATCAAAAATGATTCAATCTGCCATGAACAATATTGGGATCATTACGATCAGAATTCATACAGCAATTCTTTTTCGATGTCAAAAACCATTACCAGTATTTTAATCGGCATTGCACTTGAAGAAGGAAAAATAAAAAATCTTGATGAACCGGTCGGAAATTATTTGCCGCATTTCAAAGAAGGTAAAAACGGCGCACTCACGATTCGACAGACGCTGATGATGAGCTCAGGGCTGAATTGGGATGAAAGCTATTCAAGTCTTTTCAGCATGACTACCATTGCGTATTACGGGAGCGATCTTCAAAAGCTGGTGAATCAATTGCAAGTTGTAGATACTCCGGGAAAAAAATTCGATTACATGAGCGGCAACACGTTGTTGCTTTCCATGGTTGTTGAGAAAGCAACCGGTATGACGCTGAGTGAATACGCTTCAGAAAAACTCTGGAAACAAATGGGCGCCGAGCAGCCGGCCCAATGGTCGATTGATAAAAAGGACGGAGAAGAAAAATCGTATTGTTGTTTTTATTCGAATGCACGCGACTTTGCGCGATTCGGAAAACTATATCTTGATAGCGGAGCATGGAATGGCAAACAAATCGTTTCCAAAGAATTTGTACGTGAGTCATTGACGCCGGCACCGCTTGATTTTACCGGAAATGAACCTAACTGTTACGGTTACCAGTGGTGGCTTACAGAAGAAAAAGGACATCACATATTTTATTGTCGCGGTCTGCGAGGACAATACATTGTTGTAATTCCTGATCAACGCATTATTTTTGTCCGGCTTGGAATAGAACGCGAGAAAGCAGGAGCGGATCATAAATTGATAGACCTTCCGATCTACATTGATGAAGTCTTAAAGATGTATGGAAGTCAGGATGTGAAATAAAATTTTTCAGTAATAAGAAACTGTTTAAATTTATATGGTAAGAATTTTTATCGCGTATTTTTGAGCGAGACAAGGAAACGTTTCGCAGCCATAGTGGAACTAACTACGGCAAGAAACGCTGACGAAGTCGCAGCCAAAAAGACGCATTAAAAAATTTTCAGATAAATTTTAAACGGTTTCTAAATTTAAACTTTTATTTTTGTAGCTGAAATAGTATGCTGAAAGACATTCCAAAATTAGTTGTAGAGAACATTGTCGTTGCCGTGGTGAAAGAACCCAACGTAGAAGGCGAGATGGTTTGGAATGTGTACATCGTAAACCTGTACGATCAAAAGATTGAAGGAGTTCTTGTCAGCTCAAAAGGATATGGAAGTTATGAGGGCCGTGATGTGAAGACGACTGTTCTCCGTCACATGATCGGGGAAATTGATCCGCGCGATTATGCGAAGGTTGAACCCATCATGACCAACGTTTTCGGTTTAAGTAATGAATACTGGGTAAGTTTTTATTTTGAAAAAAAGATGTACGACAAAAAATATATTTTTCTCCCCGAAAGCATCAAAGAAGAAAACCTTACATTGATACCTGTGCTGAATAAGCGGGGAGTGATGATACGTTAATTAGCTGATTGGTTGATGTGATGATTAGCTAATTTGTATATTTGACCTTTGAATGGTTTTTCGGAATTGAATAGTTTTTAATTTTTTTAATTATGAAGAAAGAACTGATTGCAAAAAATCAGATTGTAAAGCTGACATTTGAGTTTGCTTTGGATACGATTGAATATTGTGAAGTACTTGAGGGCAAAAGAAAATTTGTCCTTGCGAATCAATTGTTAAAAGCCGGAACGAGTATTGGCGCAAATGTCTGGGAAGCACAAAATGCTGAAAGCAAAAACGACTTCATTCATAAATTCAAAATTGCTGCAAAGGAATCTGACGAAATCGGGTTCTGGTTATTGCTTTGTAAGTATTCAAAAAATTATCCAGACTCCAGCACCTTGCTTACCAAACTTGAAAGTATTTCAAAAATCATTAATAAAATTATTTCTACGTCAAAAAATTATAACACAAAGTAAGTAATTAGCTAATTATCACATCAACTAATCATCAAATTCTAAAACTATGCTCAACACCATCAACATTTCCAACATCCTGTTTCTAGACATTGAAACAGTTCCACAGCATTCATCCTTTGATGAAGCTCCAAAAGAAATTTCCGTTTTGTGGGAAAAGAAATTTCATCAGTTAAGAAACAAAGATGAAAATGAAACTCCCGATTCCATTTACCGCCAGGCAGGCATCTATGCTGAGTTCGGGAAAGTGATTTGTATTTCCTGCGGATATTTTTCTGCAGATAAAAAACTACGGATAAAATCTTTTTACGGTGATGATGAAAAAAAACTCCTCGTGGATTTTAATGACATGATAAATAAATTTTTTTCAAAAAGTGAGCGGTTGCTTTGTGCTCATAACGGAAAAGAATTTGATTTTCCTTTTCTCTCTCGCAGAATGATTATTAACGGAGTCAAACTTCCGGCACCACTCGACATTGCAGGAAAAAAACCGTGGGAAGTAAATCACCTGGACACCATGGAACTCTGGAAGTTCGGTGATTACAAATCGTACACTTCGCTTTTGCTGCTTGCAACAGTGCTCGGCATTCCTACTCCGAAAGATGATATTGACGGAAGCATGGTGTGGGAGGTGTATTGGAAGGAAAAAAACCTGGAACGTATTGTCACCTATTGCCAGAAGGATGTATTGACTGTTGCCCAGATAATTTTACGATTCAAAGGTGAAAAATTATTGCGTGAGGAAGACATGGAAATAGTTTCAGAATAAAAAATTCGGCAGATTCAATTTGTTGAAAGCTACCGGATAAATAAATGTAACCTCTTTTTATTAAGGAAAAATTCCCAACGCCTGGTAACTTACACCAAGTTTATTGATGCCGCTAACAAATGCTGCAGTACGGAGGTCTTCAATTTTAGGATTCCTTTTCTTTACCTCACGAATTTCGTTGTAAGCGAAGATCATTGTTTCTTCAAGTCCCGAACGAACCAAATCAATTTCATCGGCACCATGCGTGAGCACTTTGCGTGCAGTTGCGTCCAGTGATTTGCCTGCTATTTTTTCCACCGCACCGATCAGTTGCGTAGTCGACATTTCCTGGAAACGTTTTTCCATCCGTCCGAAACGAACATGCGATAAATTTTTCAGCCACTCAAAATAAGAAACCGTTACACCTCCGGCATTCAAATAAAGATCGGGAATGATCATCACACCTTTGCTGATCAGAATTTCTTCGGCGTCTTTTGTAACCGGTCCATTTGCACCTTCAGCAATTATTTTTGCTTTCACGCGCGGAGCATTTTCTTTTGTAATCTGGTTTTCAAGCGCGGCCGGAATCAAAATATCACATTCTGTTTCCAGCAACTCCATCGAGTTGGCAATATTTTTTGCTCCCGGATAATTTAAAATGGAGCCGTTTGCTTTTCGGTGAGCAAATACTTTTTCGACATCCAGTCCCTTCTCATCGTAAATACCACCTTCGCGCTCAGCAATTCCAACCAAAATTCCTCCGCCTTCGGAGCAGAATTTTGCTGCGTAAAAACCAACATTACCCAAACCCTGAACGATGACTCTCTTTCCTTCTATGCCGGTAGATAAACCAAGTGCTTTCATGTCTTCACCATGGCTCATTGCTTCACGCACTCCGAAGAATAATCCCAATCCCGTAGCTTCCGTTCTTCCCTGGATACCACCTTGTCCGATCGGTTTACCGGTAACACATGCCAATGCATTCAGGTCATCGTATTTAAAAGTCGCATACGTATCGGCAATCCAGGCCATTTCACGCGGACCGCTACCGTAATCAGGAGCAGGAACATCAATGCCGGCGCCGATCATACCTTTCTTGATCAATTCAGTCGTATATCTCCGCGTGATTCTTTCCAATTGTCTCACGGTGCAATTAGCAGGATTAATTTTGATACCACCTTTTGCTCCTCCAAACGGCACGTCAACCACAGCACATTTAAAAGTCATTAATGTAGCAAGCGCCCGTACTTCATCGGGATTTACAAATTCGCTGTAACGGATCCCACCTTTCGTAGGAGTCTTGTGATGGCTGTGTTGTACACGGATTCCTTCAATCACCTGTATCTTGCCGTCTATTTCTAACGGGAAATAAAACCTGTATGTACTATTGCAGACTTTAATCTGCTGAAGTAACCCGGGTTCAAAGTTTGTGAATGCTGCTGCCTTATCAAAGTAGGATAACACATCCGAATAAAATTGATTTCCGTTCTCGAGATCGTTGATCATGTGTAACTTTTTAGAGGGCGTAAAAATATTAATCTTTTCGGTACTTCAAGGATTTTTAAATGAAATAGTGGATAAATTCACTTTGAGGTTTTTGATTGGATGTTTTTACCTTTGGTCAAAATTTTTTCTATGGAGTTTTTAGGAAGGTTGATTGTAAGCGCACTTGCTATTATAGTTACCTCTTACATTTTCAGTAAGTTTAACCTGGGCGTTCACATTGATGGTGCCTTGACAGCTGTGCTGGTAGCAGCCGTCCTTTCTTTGCTGAATGCAGTGGTAAAGCCGCTTCTTGTTCTTCTTACCATTCCGATCACCGTTATTACGCTTGGATTTTTTCTTTTAGTCATCAATGGTATTCTCATTTTAATAACGAGCAAATTGCTTGCTCCGCGGTTTGCGGTAGATGGTTTTTGGGTTGCGTTTTTCTTCAGCCTTGTTTTATCGGTGGTAAATTCAATTTTTAGTTCGTTGAATACAAAGAGAGAACGCGAGTGATTTCCGTGAAACGAAGAGGATAATTTTTTAGCAAACGATAGAACCGACCTGCCTGAATTCCATGCTGTATTTTTTTATTCAATCTTAATCTGCGAATCTGCGGCTGATATTTTTTCTGTGAATCTTAGAAACTGTTTAAAATTTATCTTATAATTTGTTTATGCGTCTTTTTGGCTGCGACTTCCTCATTGTTTCTTGCCGTAGTTAGTTACACTATGACT
>JAYVUK010000067.1:0-13657 GCA_043787975.1 Bacteroidota bacterium | reverse complement strand
TTTGCAATTGGCAGTTTGCAAACTGCCAATTGCAAACTGTCAACTTTTTAATTATGATTTATATTTTGGAATTAATTCACTTGCTGTCTTCTCAAGAGTAGAAGTCACGCTGTCATCAATCACACCTTTCTTCAATGTATCAAGTGTAGATTTATGTTGTGCTTCGAGCAAGTTGAGATATTCTGCTTCGAATTTTTTTATTCTTTTTACCGGAACATCTCTCAATAATCCTTTTGTTCCAAGATAAATGATAGCAACCTGTTGCTCAACACGCATCGGTGAATACTGAAGCTGTTTCAGGATTTCCACGTTACGTGAACCTTTATCAAGAACGGCTTTTGTAGAAGCATCCAAATCAGAACCGAATTTTGAAAACGCTTCCAGTTCGCGGTACTGTGCCTGATCAAGCTTTAATGTTCCTGCAATTTTTTTCATCGCTTTGATCTGTGCATTACCTCCAACTCGCGATACAGAAATACCTACGTTGATAGCAGGACGAACACCTGCGTTGAAAAGATTTGCTTCCAGGAATATCTGTCCGTCAGTAATCGAAATTACGTTTGTCGGAATGTATGCTGATACGTCACCGGCTTGTGTTTCGATAATCGGAAGAGCTGTAAGCGATCCTCCACCTTTTACAAGATGTTTGATGGTATCAGGAAGATCGTTCATCGTCTTCGCGATCTCATCGGAGTTGATCACTTTCGCAGCACGCTCAAGCAAACGTGAGTGAAGATAAAATACATCACCAGGATATGCTTCCCGTCCAGGAGGTCTTCTCAGCAAAAGAGAAACTTCGCGGTAAGCAACTGCTTGTTTTGATAAATCATCATACACGATCAATGCAGGACGGCCTGTGTCGCGGAAAAATTCTCCAATAGCAGCACCTGCCATTGGTGCAAAGAATTGCATCGGAGCAGGATCAGAAGCGGTTGCTGTAACAATCACCGTGTAAGGCATTGCACCATTCTCCGTCAATGTTTTTACAATTTGCGCAACGGTTGATCCTTTCTGACCAATGGCAACGTAAATACAAAACACCGGTTTGCCGGCTTCATAAAATTCTTTTTGGTTGATGATGGTGTCAATACAAACTGCTGTCTTTCCGGTTTGACGATCACCGATCACTAATTCACGCTGACCGCGACCGATCGGAATCATCGCATCAATTGCTTTGATACCGGTTTGTAACGGTTCTGTCACCGGCTGACGGAAAATTACTCCCGGAGCTTTACGCTCAAGCGGCATTTCATACGTTTCACCGGTAATCGGGCCTTTGCCGTCAATTGGTTTTCCAAGTGTGTCGACAACACGGCCGAGCATTCCTTCACCAACGTGAATGGAACCGATCTTACCTGTACGTTTTACAACATCACCTTCTTTAATATCATTGGATGAACCGAGTAACACGACTCCAATATTATCTTCTTCGAGGTTAAGAACGATTCCTCTTAATCCTGTTTCGAACTCGATCAACTCTCCGGCCTGAACTTTTGTCAAGCCATAGATACGTGCGATACCATCGCCGACTTGCAGCACGGTTCCAACTTCTTCAAGTTCTTTTTCTGTTTTGAAGCCTGCGAGTTGCTGACGCAAAATCGCTGATACTTCATCGGGTCTAACTTCTGCCATTGTTTATTAATTTATTGTTGTGACTAATTATTATTTAAGTTGGCAGTCGGCAATTTGCAATTTGCAAAAGCAGGCTACCTTAACGATTGATTCAATGTTTTGATGTATACTTCTCCGGGTTTTCAATCATGTGATTCAACAATTTTCCAACCTCTTCTGATTTTTCGTTTAACTCTTTATACAACCTTTCATCAATGTATTTGCAAGCAAGTGAAAAATCCAACCACACTTGTGTTTCAGTATTTTCCATATCAGCATCTGTAGTTTTACTAACAAAATGCGCTTGATACATTCTCTTTCTATACCCCTCGCCTAAACAAGAACAAACTGATCTAGACGATCTTCTAATTTGGGAAACAAGCCCAAATTTTTCTTCTTCAGGGAATCTCTTCGTGATCTCGTGAATCTGCATTGAAAGCGCAAATGCTTTCTTGTAAACCGTCATATCTCGAAAGGTTCCCATTTCAATATTCAGTTCGCAGTTTGCAAATTGTCAACTGCAAATTGCCAACTTGTTTTTTTTTAGTTTTTCCTCACATACGGATTGCTCGCAAACTCTTTGGTCAACTTTCTCAATTCACTTGCAATGCTTGCATCGTATTGTTTGTCATCCATTCTCAAAACAAATCCTCCGATCAGATTTTTATCAACCTTTTCAATTAACTCTACTTCTGATTTTACATTGTCTTTCACGATGCGATACACTTCGCTTCGGAGTTTATCATCTAAGCCAACTGCTGACGTGATCACCGCTGTCTGGATTCCTTTATAATGTTTGAATCGTTGCACAAATTCTTTTGCAATTACTTCGAGGTATGCTTCTCGTCCTTTGCGTGTGATGATGTCGAAAAAAGAAATAGAGAGTTTATTCATCTTGCCTTCAAAAACCTTTTTCAGAATACTTAACTTCTTATCAGCATGAATAATCGGATTGGCAAGAAGCAAAGAAAGATCACGGTTCTGTTCACAAACAGCTACGAACAGTTTCATGTCAGCACCAACAGCATCAATTACTCCTGTTTCGCGGGAGAGATCGATTAATGACTTGGCGTATCTTTTGGCAACCTTGGTTTCAATCATCTTTTTAAATATCTAAAAACTAAATTCTAATGACTAAATAAATCTTAATTCATAATTTTTTAAAATTCTAAACACTCATCCTATATTTTTCAATTTACCTTTTGAATTTATTTAGTGATTAGAATTTGGTGCTTAGTCATTAATTCAAACTGATGTCTTTAATCAAATTATCCATCAACGCTTTTTGCTTTTCGTCATTGCTCAATTCCTGGCGAAGAATTTTTTCAGCGATCTCGATGCTCATTTTTGCTACCTGGTTTTTTAATTCCGTAATGGCAGCCATCTTTTCATTGTTGATTGCATCGCGAGCTGAAGCCATGATCTTGTTTGCTTCCGCCTGCGCTTTTCCTTTTGCTTCGCCGATGATGGAATCTTTTGTGTCGCGCGCTTCTTTCAGCATCAGGTCGCGTTCGGCGCGTGCTTCATTCAGTAAGCGTTCGTTGTCCGACTTCAGCGCAATCATTTCTTCCTTTGCTTTCTTCGCCGTGTTCAACGCTTCTTCAATATTTTCCTCGCGGTCGCTTAGTGCTTTCAGAATCGGTTTCCAGGCGAACTTTTTCAGGATGAACATCACAATCAGGAACGATAGCGTCATCCAAAAGATGAGACCTATTTCGGGTTGAATGAGTTTTTCCATTGTATTATTTTTTTGTCATCCTGAACTTGTTTCAGGATCTGTTTGTTTTATTTATTGAGAGATGCTGATCTCGCCTTCGGCGGACAGCAGGACAGCTTTGATTTTTAAGAAAGAAGAGCATGGCAACCAACCGTTACCATGCGCTTCCCGCCTGCCGGCGAGGCAAGCATTGTGCGTTCGTTTACTTCAAGAAGATAACGAGCAGACCGATTACCATTGCGAAGAAGGCAGCACCTTCAACAAGAGCAGCAGTAAGGATCATGTTAGCACGGATGTCGCCCATTGCTTCAGGTTGACGAGCGATTGCTTCCAGAGCAGATCCACCGATGCGTCCGATTCCCAGGCCAGCACCAATAGCTGCCAAGCCAGCGCCCATTCCTGCCAGACCGTAACCGATTCCGACATTCACTCCCGAAACTGTAGCATCAAGTAACATAGATAGTAACATAATTGTATTTATTTATTAAGGGTTAAACTGAATTCAATTTGCAATTTGCAATTGGCAGTTTGCAAACTGCCAATTGTAAATTAATAACTTATATGATTGCTGCTTCTTCCACCTTGGCGTCTACATACTCGTGATCATGATGATGTTCTTCCAATGCAGCACCAAAATATATTGCAGAAAGAAGCGTGAATACATAGGCCTGTAGAAATGCAACCAGCAATTCAAGTAACGTCATGAAGATGGTAAACGCGAGTGAGAAGATGGCTACTCCGTAACCAACTCCCATGCTCATTTCACCGAAGATGAATATTAGGGAGAAGAATGATAATGCAATGATGTGGCCTGCCAACATGTTAGCAAAGAGTCGTATCATCAACACGAAGGGACGAAGAAATACGCCGAGGATTTCAATCGGTGTAAGTAAAACCAATACTCCGATGGGAACTCCCGGCATTGCAAACACATGTCGCCAGTATGTTTTCTTAGCGCTGAAACTGGTGATGATAAATGTAATGACAGCCAATGTCATTGTCACAGCAATGTTTCCTGTGAGATTTGCTCCCCCCGGAAAAAAAGGAAGGATTCCGAGCATGTTGTTGATCCAGATGAAAAAGAAAACCGTGAGCAAAAACGGCATGTATCTTTTATATTTCTTTTCACCGATGCTGGCCTTCGCTACGTCATCACGTATAAAAAGAATGATGGGCTCAAGTGCGGATTGTAATCCTTTTGGTGCTTGTCCTTCCCTGCGTTTGTATGACTTTGCAATGGTTAGAAAGATCAGAAGCATCAGGAAAATACTGATGAAAAGAGAGAGTACATTTTTGGTAATGGATAAATCGTAAAATTTACTTCCGTCTGATGCAACAATGTTGTGCTTCTCGTCCAGTTTAAATCCTTCCATTTCACCCTCTTCCAGTTTGTTGTACATGGAAGTACTAAAACCTTTTCCGGGAGTGTAAAGAATTATTGGAAGCGGTAAAGCAATATGTCCCGCCACATGCCATTCATGTGAATCAGTAATATGACCACCGATCAGTTCACCGGCATTGAACTTTTTTTCACCGTTTTCTGATCCTTCAGCGAAAATAGTTGCTGAAAAAAGGAGAAAAATAACGGAGAATAATGCGATCTTAAGCGATGAAATTTTGAATCTGGAAATCGTAACCATCGGACTGTTTCTGTGCGTTTTTTTAATGAGCGCGCAAAGGTAATAGTTTCGGTTTATCTGACAAATCAAGAGTGCCGTTAAGTGGGTCAGTTTGAAATATATTTAGATTCCTCGCTTCGCTCGGAATGACAATACAAATGAAGGGTTGGAGGCGGGCTTAAGCCCGCCTATTATCACCACGCAAGGTGTCATTCCGAGCGAAGCGAGGAATCTTTTTCAAACCGACCATTAGAGTCATGTTAAAATGTTCCATTCAACGGGACTCCCTGGAAATTATCAGGTAAACAATTTTAGAAAAAAGGACTATTCAACAACTAATTTTTTGACTGTTGAGAATTCCCCGGACTTTAGATTAACCAAATAAATTCCTTTGCTGAACTCATGGCTATCAACCGGGTACTCGTGAACTCCCGTTAGAAGGAAATTCTTCACGATCGTTTTAACTTCTCTTCCTAGCATATCGGTAACATTAACCGAAGTATTTTCTGATTTTTGAATATTAAAAGAAACATTTAAAATATCATTTGCTGGATTTGGGAATATTTCAAAGTTTAGATTGACAAGATTAATATCTTCGAGTCCCGTAGCAGTTCCGGTCAGATTGATATCATCAACATAGGTATTATTTCCCGCATCACTTGTATTTTGGAATTTGAATCTCACTTGCGGGTAATTAGAAAACGGGATGCTAACATTTTCCATTCTCCATTGCGAAGCATTCGGAATAAAGTTACCGGGACTAATGCCTGAAGTAGCCAGCGTGCTCCCAAATTTATGATACCGCTGAACCCATGATTGACCGCAATCAATACTTTCAAAAACTTTTAATGCATCATCACTTGAACTATTTCTCTGCGCATAGGCAACCTTAAATGTCAAATGAGGAGAGGTGATGTTTGTAAAGTCTAACGGAAGTGTAATGTATTCATCCACTTCACCCGGTACATTGCCTGAAAAGTTATTGATCATGATTGAAGCAGAACCGGTGCTTGAAGCATTCGTAACCCGTTGCCATGTATTCCCCGCATCAGGATTCAAAACGTAACCATCGGCTCCGGGAAAACTTCCTGCGGTTTCAAAACTTTCGGTAAAAGGAATGGGTTGAGCCGTGACTCCATTGACACGAACAAATAAATTTTTTGTCATAGAATCTGAGCCTATTGAATTGCCCGATGTAAGTGATACATTGTAAACTCCCGGAGTGTTGTATTGAATAACAGGGAAAGAATCGCTTGAAGAAGAAGGAGTGCCTCCGGGAAAATTCCAATTCCAAAAAGTAGGATGGGCACGCCACGACAAATCAGTATACTGAACGGAAGTTCCTGCACAAACGGTTTGGTGATTGGAATTAAAATTTGCAATCGGTGAGCATATTTGAGAGACACCATCGGTGCCGGTTAAGACAAGGTTACCGGTGCTCCACAAATTATTCCGATCACCAATAGAAGAAGTGAGGGCAGCCCTCATCCTTGACTTCTGACCTAACGTAAACATTTTACAGCAGTAAGAATATTCCATGTAGTTCTGCACATTGTCTATGACATTGCCACATGTTGCACCATTTACATTGCAGCCCAACCATCCTTTTGTAACCGGAGTATCAAAAACATTGTCATCACCACATTCAATTCCGGGATTGTTGGTGTCTCCCCAAACATGTGAGAGATTTAGATAATGTCCGACTTCATGTGTCAGCACCCGTGCATGTGTGATTGTACTGGTACCAATGCTTCCTACGTAAGTGCTAAGCATGATAACTCCATCTGCGCCAAACGGAGCCGTGCCCGGATAGTAGGCATACGCTGCAGCACCGGACTCAGCAAGAGAAGCCACCGTCCAGACATTAAGGTACTGATCTTCCGGCCAGGGATCGAGTTTTGAAAAATCATCTGCCACAAAAGTCAATGGAGACAAAATGTGTTCGATACCATTTGTACAATTTCCGTTCGGATCTTTTGTAGCCAGCCGGAACTCTATTTCACAATCAGCAGCAATCGGTTTAAAAGCATCCACAATAAAAGAAGTATCAGAACTTCTTTTCCGGTAGTCCTCGTTGAGAACTCTAACCTGGTCTTCAACTTGCGCATCTGTAATATTTTCTCCTCCATTGTTATGAATAACATGAAACACAATTGGAATAATATACACTTGTCCGTTCACCCGGTTTTGAGCAGCATTATTTTTCTCGTACGCGCGTGTATGCTTCTCCAGCTCATTCCTCTGTTTTAAAATTTCAGGATGAGCCTGTACCAGTTTGTTATACACTTCAGTAGTATAACAATGCTTGTCATCCTGGGCAGACACAGGCGACGAAATGAAAAACAGCTCCGCGATTAAAACGGCAGCGATGAAAAATTTTTTCATAAAAATGATTTTAACAAGAGTCTGAAAAATACAGGCTGTGAAAACGATTTACTGGACAACTAATTTTTTTATCGTCGTCAATTCACCGGTTCTCAGGGTAACCAGGTAAATTCCTTTGCTGAATTCCCGTGTATCGATCGAGTAGGTATGAACGCCTGTAGTAAGGAAATTCTTCACGATAATTTTGATTTCTCTTCCAAGCATATCGGTAATTTTCACTTCGGTTTTTTCTGATTTCAAAAGATCGAAAGAGATATTAAAAATAGCACTGGAAGGATTCGGGAATATTTCAAAGCTAAGTGGTGAGATACCGGGTTCTTCAATGCCTGTAGGCGAAGCAGTAATGTTGATATCATCAATGTATAAATTATTATCGCCATCGCTGGTAAATTCAAATTTGAAACGGGTATTTGGTTTACCGTTAAACACACTGAGTGAAGGAACGGTTATTAAACTCCATTGGCTGGTGGAAGACGGAGTAAAGTTTGCAATCGTAGTCGCTACCGTTGAAAGCGTGGATCCCGATAATGTTTTTCGTATCGTCCAGGATTTTCCGCAGTCAAGAGAAATGGAAACAGTCAGTTTATCAGACTTGGTCGTGTTAAAACGTGCGTATGCTAAACGAAAATTAAATGTAGTTGTGCCATGACCCGTAAAATCAATTGCAGGTGTAACCCAGGCGTCAACATATTCTGCCTGGTGTGTATTGTAGTTTGCCATCTTCAGACAAGAGGTTCCGGTGTATCCTACGGTGGTGATGCGGTTCCATGTAATTCCGGAATCATTCACGACATAACCATCCGGACCGGGGAAATCGCCCGCTGATTCAAAGCCATTGAAATAAGGAGGAGTGAACATCGGTGTATCCGAAACGGTAATGACAGTATCCTTGGTGATTGATCCTGAACCATACGGATTGGTTGCTGTCAGCGAGATGTTGTATTGTCCCGGTGCGCTGTACAACACGTTCGGATTTTTTAATGTTGAAGAAGATGGGCTTCCGGAAGGGAAAGACCATGCATACGTGGTGATCGTATCCGTGTTGAAACAATTCGCGAGAGCAAGCACGGAATCGCCTGTACAAATATGTTCGCGGAACACGGAGAAATCTGCTTTCGGAGCACATATTTGTACGACAGATCCATCGGTCCCTGTTGCTGTAAGGTTTGCAGGATTCCACAAATTATTCCGACCGGCTGTAGATGAATTAAGAGCGGCCAGCATCCTGGTTTTTTGACCGGGCGTAAACATTACATCGCAGTAAGAATAGTCCATGTAGTTTTGAAAATTCTCATTGGTGCCCGCAACGCATACATCATAATTTGAACTCGGGCATACCGTCCATCCTTTTGTAAGGGGTGTGTCGCTTACCAAATCATCCCCACAGGCAACTCCCGGTTGATTTGTATTTCCCCATGGATGGCGCAGGTTAAAACAATGTCCGATTTCATGAGTTAGCGTCCGTGATTGGTTGGCATTGCTGGTTCCGATACTGCCAACATAAGATGCTAACGAAATGACACCATCTGCTGAACCACGGATAGTGGTTGGTGCTGTGCCCGGCAAATATGCATACGCAGCTGCGCCGGTATGTGCGCCACCAAATTTATTGACAGTCCAGATATTGAGGTATTTATTGGCGGGCCAAGGGTCGAATTTAGCCGTATCATTTCCGATGTCAGTCAGGAACGATGCAATGCGTTCGATTCCGTTTGTGCAATTGCCATTCGGATCGCGCGTAGCGAGACGAAATTCAACACCAATGTTCGCAATGAGCGACGTAAAATCAGGAATGACTTCTGAGGTGTCTGCGTTCTGCAAATTGTAATCACGATTTAAAATCCGGACGGCATCCAAGACCTGCGCATCGCTGATATTCTCAGCACCATAATTATGAATGATATGAAACACAATCGGAATTACGTAAACCACGGAAGCCCCGCGCTGCTGAGGTTGGTTATTGCGAATGAAATCCTGGGTAAACTCTTCCAACGCCTGTTGTTGCTGAAGAATTTCAGGGTGATTCAAAAGTGCTTCATGATATACTTCGTCTGTAAAACAATGTTTTCTTTCCTGGGCGAAAAGTGTAGTAGTGTTTATAAGAAGGGAAAGTATGAAAACGAAGGCGTAGAATTTTTTCATTTCTGTTTTGGTTATATAATTTAGGATAGTGACAAATATAAATGATATTTTGGTTGTTAAAGTGAATGAAATGGTACTTTAACAAGATTGACGTTGGCGTGACAATCAGCCGATGGCTTGCTTCAGATCGGCAATTAAATCTTCCACATCTTCCACACCTACACTCAACCGAAGGAGCGAATCGACCACACCCGATTTTTCACGGACGTCTTTTGGAATAGACGCATGTGTCATGGAAGCAGGATGACCGATTAGTGATTCCACACCGCCCAACGATTCAGCCAGTGAAAATACTTTTGTACGTGATGCCATAGCAAATGCTTCTTCCATAGAATTACCTTTCAGTGTAAATGAAATCATGCCACCGAAATCGCGCATTTGTTTTTTTGCGAGCGCATAACTTGAATGCTCAGGGAATCCGGGCCAGTGAACCTTGTCAACTTTCGGATGCTCCTTTAAAAAATTTGCAATTGCTTTGCCATTGCTGCAATGACGTTCCATGCGGAGGTGTAACGTTTTAATTCCGCGAAGCGCAAGAAAACTGTCCATCGGTCCGGGAGTAGCGCCGCACGAGTTGGCAATGAATGCAAGCTGTTCCTGGAGTGAATCATCATTCGTACACGTTGCTCCCATCACGAGATCAGAATGTCCGCCGATGTATTTCGTAACTGAATGAAGAACGATGTTTGCACCGAGATCAAGCGGAGTTTGCAAATACGGAGAAGCAAATGTGTTATCAACTACAAGCAGCAATTTATGTTTTACAGAAAGCTCTGCGCACATTTTTATATCAATGATTTTCATCATCGGGTTGGTGGGAGTTTCCACCCAAAGCATTTTTGTTTTTGCGTTGATGAGTTTGCTGATGTTCGCTGCATTGTCCATATCAGCAAAATGAAACGTGATTCCGAAATGCGCAAATACTTTGGTGAACATGCGATACGAACCGCCATACAAATCATCGGTGGCAATGACTTCATCGCCGGGGCGAAGTAATTTGATGACAGCATCCGTTGCTCCCATGCCACTGCTGAAACACAAACCATGTTTTGCATTTTCGAGTGCAGCAATACATTTCTCCAATGCAATGCGTGTTGGATTTTTTCCACGTGCGTATGCATAGCCTTTGTTCTTACCGGGACTTTCCTGCACGTAGGTAGAAGTCTGGTAAATCGGAGTCATGATAGCTCCTGTACTTGGATCAGGCTCCTGGCCTGCATGAATGGCTTTGGTGCCGAATTTATAATTGGTCATTGGTGTTGATTTTTAAGGAAGGCAAATGTAACGGAATTGGATGGAAGTAGGAATCGAGGTAATAAGTTCAATGGTTCATTGGTAAAATACGTTGTCCGAGTAAGCCTGTCGTGCTGAACTTTTTTCAGTATCTCTTTCTTTTTGTCACTTTTTTTTGGAGGAAAAATAGCACAATAAGGATCTGGACAGGCAACGAATCATGCGTTACATGCGCAATTTTATTCCCTTCACCTCACGGGAATTTGCACACAGAACACAGATATGTGAATTATAGTTTTGGCAACTGAATATTATTCATATATTTACTTTAAATGATAGTTAACTGAGTTTTCTTTAACTAATTCTAAATCAAAATTACTCTATATGAAAAGGCTAAACTACATTACAATTTTTGCTTGCTTATTTTTGAATATCAATTATAGTCTGTCACAAAATTTTTTGAATGGAAATTTTGAAAATAATACAGCAGTTTTTGATCAGATAAATTTATCAAATACTTTGTTTAACGGATTCATGTCGAATACAACTGCATTCGGAACCTTTGGCGACATGGATATTATCTCATCAAATACTTACTGTGGTTTAAGTCAGAACGGAATTTGGTATACTGCCCTCACCGCGGGAGGAACAGATGCAATAGCTATGGAGTTGTCGTCTCCTCTTGTTGCAGGAAACAGTTATACGATCACCTTTTGGGATAAAGGTTGCTGGGGAACTTTTTCAGTAGGAAGTTCATCAGTTGATGTTGGTGTTTCAACTGTAAATAATTCTTTCGGGACTTTAGTTTATACAGCGCCTGCGCCGCTCAACGGAACATGGGCTCAACGAACGTTTACTTTTACTGCTCCCATCAGCGGGCTATATATCACAGTTCAGCTTATTGGCGGTGGTCTTTCTGACTGGACCCAGATTGATAATTTTTCATTTGTCAATACTCTGCCAAATGTTAGTATCAGTGCAAGTAACGACACAGCAATATGCGAGGGAAGTTGTGCAAACATTTCTTCTATTTCTTCAAGTGGAACACCTCCCTATACGTATTCATGGATTCCTGCTGTGGGTAGCGGTGCAGGGCCATTTTCAGTTTGTCCTGTTTCGACAACAAACTATACAGTTAGTGTAACTGATGCCGCAGGCTCTATAGCAACCGCATCGGTTATAGTTACGGTAAATCCACCCCCGGTTGCTAACCTGGACACTGCCGGAACAATTATTATTTGCAATGCAAGCGGTATTACGTTGAATGCTAATTCGGGTGATTATCATTATACATGGTATCATGACGGAGTGATCGTTCAGAGTGGAGGCGGTTCAAGTTATTTTGCCAACTCACCAGGAATTTACCAGGTTCAGGTTGGTGATAATATAAGCGGTTGTTCGAGTATGAGCCAGACTGTAACCGTTGTTCTCGGAGGAGGACCTATTGCAAGCATAAACACTGCAAGCTCATGCGGATCTGTTTTATACAACGGAGGATCTGTTACCCTCGATGCTTCGGGTTCCAATGCTGCTTCATATCTTTGGTCAACCGGTCAGACAACGGCATCCATCCAGGTGAATCAGCCGGGAAATTATTGTGTCACAGCGTATGATGCAACCGGATGCCCTTCCGATACTCCTGCGTGTACCACCGTTAACAGTGCGAATGTTCAATGCGGACATAACGGGCAGAAAGTAATTCTTTGTCATGTTCCACCCGGTAATCCGAATAACCCTCAAACATTGTGTATTGCTCCCGGTGCAGTGCCTGCGCATTTAGCAAATCATCCCGGTGATTGCATCGGTCCGTGTAGTTTATATTATCCACGTTTGTCTTCTGCAGCGTATGATGAAGATGAAACGTCTTCCTTTGCCGTAGTCGCTTATCCGAATCCGTTTAACAAAACATTTTCTCTCGAACTATTCAATACATCGGAAGAACAATTGGATGTTATCATTTATGATGTGACCGGTAGAACAGTTGAAGCATATAGCGATATAAATGAAAGGACTGTTATCGGAAACAACCTCAGGAAAGGAATTTATTTTGTTGAGGCAAGGCAGGGTGATTCAATCCATCGAATCCGGATTGTGAAAGAATGATTTTCAAGCACTCTTCGATTTTCTCGGGCTCTGATTTTCTAATGACCAAACCAAAACCACTCCGGATTATCCGTCATCTTCCGGCTTTCAAGTGCCGCCAGGTGGAAAAGCCTGACGGCAATCGAGCATCTTCAAAAAGTATTTGTGCCAGGCAGAACGTTACTCAACGATTACTTTTTTGAGTATGCTGTTTTTCTTTTCATCTGTTATTTGAACAAAGTAAATTCCTGCATTCATTTCTTCTTTTTCAAGAATGTATTGTTTACCTGTAAAGTGTATAGTTTTTACTTCACTGCCAAGCAGATCCCTGATTTGAATCGTTGCGTTTTGCACGGCCTCACTAAAGCTAATTGTAGTCTGTGATTTGAGTGGATTGGGAAAAACAGAAACCTGTTTGGCAAAAGCATTTTCTTCAATACCTGTGGTTAACCTCACCCAATGAAAGGAATAAAATACAGGAGGACGACTTTCTGTATAGCATGAATCATAAACAAGCGTAAATTTTAATGTGTCAGATTGTATTGCAAAAGTATAATGACCTGTATCGGAGCATAGAGAACCTGCTAAATCAACGATGCTAAAGTTATTTCCGTTTTCCTGGTACACAGAGACATTGGAATAAGAAATATTGTTGAGGCTGTAAGAAAGAGTGTCACCATTTAAGTGAAAAAAATACACAAAAGCACTTGTAGTGTCGTACACACTCCATGTGGTATTTGTCAAAACCTGGGAGTAACCGGATAAATTACTTTTAGTAACTGTTTAAATTTTATTCAATAATAATCTTAAGGAAGCCAAATAAATCATGGCTTGACTGGATTCCAATAAGTACTCAAAATCTCTACTT
>JAYVUK010000066.1:0-3641 GCA_043787975.1 Bacteroidota bacterium | reverse complement strand
GCATTGGAAAATCAATTGAGGAAACAAGAAGTCACCAAAAGGAATTTCAATCAGGAATTTTAGATATGCAAATTGAACAGGAAGCATCGTTATCTCCTGGTGATATAGTTTTTCTTGATAGAGCAATTCCAGATGCACTTGCATATTACCGTTTTCTGAATTTTACTCAAGATGAAAAACTTTTGGCAGCAATGAATACCATTTCATATAATAAAATATTCATTCTCGATTATCTTCCGTTGGTGCAGGACTATGCCCGAAGGGAAGATGCTGAAGCACAAAAAAAAATACATGTATTGATTTCTGAAGTTTATGAATCACTCCCTTTTCAGGTTATACATGTTCCGGTATTTAAACCGGAAGAGCGGGTAGAATTAATTTTGAAAAATCTTTAGAATGAAGACAGTTTCAGAAAATAAAAACAATACATTAATTCATGGAAAGATTATTTCTGTGCGAGGCAGTGTTGTTGACATTTGGTTTGAAAATAATTTACCAACCATTTATACATTGCTTTATGCCGGCAAGGAAAATGAAATCGCAATTGAAGTGCTTGCACAGTTAGACGCGAATCGTGTACGCGGAATTGCACTTACACCCACTCAGGGATTAACGCGCGGAACTTTTGTTGAAAGCTCAAATGAGCCATTGAAGGTTCCTGTCGGTAAAGAAACTTTGGGACGTATGTTTGATGTGTTTGGAAATTCCATTGACCACCAGCCACAATTATCAGGAATGCAATGGCGCAGTGTTCATCAGCCGCCTCCGCCATTAACAAAACGTTCTTCGGAATCGGAAATATTTGAAACAGGTATAAAAGCAATTGATGTTTTATTACCGTTGGAACGCGGTGGCAAAGCTGGATTATTCGGAGGTGCCGGTGTAGGCAAAACGGTTTTGCTTACCGAGATGATTCATAACATGGTTGGTCATCACCAGGGAGTAAGCATGTTTTGCGGAATAGGTGAACGCTGTCGCGAAGGGCACGAACTTTATCATGATATGAAAGAAGCCGGAGTTCTTCCAAATATGGTAATGATGTTCGGACAAATGAACGAACCTCCCGGTGCGCGAGTACGAGTTGGGCATGCCGCTCTCACGATGGCGGAATATTTTCGTGATGACGAACATCGTGATGTACTCCTGCTCATTGATAATATTTTTCGTTTCATTCAGGCAGGGATGGAAGTATCAGGTTTAATGGGACAGATGCCATCACGCCTGGGCTATCAACCAACGATGGGAACTGAACTTTCGAAATTGGAAGAACGCATTGCTAATACGGCAACCGGTGCCATTACATCTATACAAGCTGTGTATGTTCCTGCTGATGATTTGACCGACCCTGCAGCAGTGCATACATTTTCTCACTTGTCTGCTTCTATTGTTCTTTCAAGAAAACGGGCGAGCGAAGGATTTTATCCTGCTATTGATTTATTGCAATCGAGTTCAAAAATGTCAACTCCGGGTATTATAGGAGAAAGGCATTACGGTATCGCACAGGATATCAGGCAGACATTGGCAAAGTATGAAGACATAAAAGATATAATAGCAATGCTTGGTTTGGAACAATTATCTCCTGATGACCGCAATTTGGTAAATCGTGCAAGGCGATTAGAACGTTTTCTTACCCAGCCATTTTTCACAACAGAACAATTCAGCGGAATCACCGGAAAGGATGTTAGTTTGAAGGATGCGCTTGATGGATGTGAAAGAATATTAAAAGATGAATTTAAAAATATTTCTGAGAGCGCATTTTACATGATTGGGTCAATTGATGATGTAAAAGAAAAAGCAAATGCTGAAACCGAAAAAGTGATTGTTGAATTTGAAAAAGTTTGAAAATTGAAATTGGAACCGGAGCATAAAATTATTTTGAAATGAAATCAACACTGATGATTCTTAAAGTCCTTCTGCCTTACCGGGTGTTTACAGTAACTGAAAATGTCAAACGCATTGTTGCCGAAACAAGTGAAGGCATGTTTGGAATATTACCGAATCGCCTTGATTGTGTTGCATCATTGATTCCGGGAATTATTTTATATGAAACACAGGACGAAGGAGAAAAATATCTTGCTGTAGATGATGGCATTTTAATTAAAGCAGGTCAGCAGGTAGTGGTATCATTACGCAATGCTATTGGAGGTGTGGATATTGGTTTGCTTCGTCAATCAGTAGAAAAAGAATTTATGAATCTTGAAGAAAAAGAAAGAAGCGTTCGTTTTGCGATTGCAAAATTGGAAAGCGGATTTATTCAAAGTTTTCAGAAGCTAAAAAAATAATAATAAATGGAAACTGAAAAATCAGAAGATAAAAATTCGTTCAGCAAACTGATTGGTGAGAAGGAAAATCGCAAGCTGAAAGCGCAGCATGAAAAAAAAAGAAGCGCATGGATGGGCTTGGCGGTAATTGGAATGATTGGATGGTCAGTAACAGTTCCCGCATTGCTCGGAGTAGCATTGGGGATGTGGTTGGACAAATGTTATCCTGAACACCGCTTTCATATTTGGACCTTGAATTTATTAATGATAGGTTTAATAACAGGTTGCCTGATTGCATGGCAATGGATAAGCAAAGAAAATAAATCAATGCATAAAAATCAGAAAGAAGAACATGAATGAAATCGCAAATATGATGGTGGCATTAGTTGCCGGTGCGCTCACAGGAGCATTATTTTTTGGCGGATTATGGTTCACGGTGCAAAAAGGTGTGAATTCAAAAGTGCCAGCACTCTGGTTTTTGGTAAGCTTTATTTTGCGCGTAGGCATTACGCTATTGTCGTTTTACTTTATTGCGCATAATCATTGGCTGCGTCTTCCTGTTGCTTTGATTGGGTTTCTGATTGCACGTTATATTATCACACGCATAACTAAACCATATAAAGAAAAACAAATTCAACAAAAGGAAATAACTCAATCATGAAACTTAGTCCTGACGAAACGGTTTTCTGGCAGCATGGATTTATTACCATCAATGCAACTATTGTATGGACATGGGTATTAATGATATTACTTGTGGTTGGCTCAAAACTTATTACGCGCAAATTAAAAACAGGTATTCATATTTCACGATGGCAATGTATGCTCGAAATGATTGTTACAGGAATCAAAAACCAAATTGAAGAAGTTGGTCTTAGTGAGCCGCAAAAATATTTGGGATTTATCGGAACCATGTTCTTGTTTATAGCTGTTGCAAACCTTTCAACAATTTTTCCCGGCTACGAACCGCCTACAAGCTCACTCTCTACTACTGCCGCTCTTGCAATTTGCGTATTTGTTGCCGTGCCTTTTTTCGGAATTGCAGAAAGTGGTTTTGTAGGCTACCTGAAATCTTATGTAAAACCGTCTTTCATCATGCTGCCATTTCATATCATCGGTGAGCTGTCGCGCACACTTGCATTAGCTGTAAGGTTATTTGGAAACATTATGAGTGGAGGCGTAATTGTCGGAATACTGCTAAGCATTACACCTTTTATTTTTCCGATAGTGATGAGCGGGCTGGGACTGCTGACGGGAATGGTACAGGCATATATTTTCAGCATTCTTGCTACGGTTTATATTGCTGCTGCTGTAGAAGAATCTAAAAAATCTGAAATTTCAAATACAACAATAAATTTAAAAGTAACTAAATAAAAATAAAAT
>JAYVUK010000065.1:0-4120 GCA_043787975.1 Bacteroidota bacterium | reverse complement strand
GCCCCAGTTGCAACTCCTGCTAATGACACGACTCCATCATATACATTTACCACTGACGAAGCCGGCACCATTAGTTATGGTGAAGGCGCATGCAGTAGTGCTACTAACTCAGCGGTTATTGGTTCAAACGCAGTAACCTTTAACACTCTTGCTGAAGGCACCTATTCAGATTGTACAATTACGGTTACGGATTCAGCTTCTAATGCAAGTAACGTATTGTCAGTTCCACCATTTACCATTGACCTTACCGCACCAGTCATCACTGTTACCGGAACTAATCCTGTCACTGTAGAAGGAGGAAGTACCTACACCGATGAAGGCGCTATCGCTATCGATGCTGTTGATGCAACTACAACGGTCATCACTTCAGGAACCGTCAACACCTCAGTTCTTGGAACAACAACGATTACCTACACCTCAACTGACACCGCTGGAAACGGAGCAACCTCAACTCGTGAAGTTGGAGTTGTCGACACCACCGCTCCAGAATTGGCAACCCGTTCTGACATTACTGCAGAAGCAACCAGTGTTGATGGGGCAGTAGTCACATTCACCAATCCAGTTGCGACTGACATCATTGATCAATCAGTTTCAGTAATCTGTACTCCAGAATCAGGCTCAACCTTTGCTCTTGGTACAACAACCGTAAACTGCTCTGCAACTGATGCTTCAAGTAACACCGCAACATCAAGCTTCTCAGTCATCGTTGTTGATACTACCGGTCCAGCAGCACCTACAGTTGTTTCTCCAGCAAATAATACAATCATTACCACTGCAAATCAGACCAGTATTGATTGGACGGATGCAACTGATCTTTCTTCACCAGTCAGTTATATCTATGAAGTTGGAAATGATTCAGCAACAAATCCAGATGGATCACTTGTTACTCCAATCTACACTTCAGGAGCACTTACCACTTCAGAAATCGCAACCGCCGGAACACCAGAAGGAGTTTACTACTGGCATGTAAAAGCAGTTGATGCCCTTGGCAATGTTGGTCCATGGATGGGGGTCTCAAAGATTACTATCGATAATACCGCTCCAGTGATCACTGTTACCGGAACTAACCCTGTAACTATCGAAGCGGGAAGCGCTTATACCGATGAAGGAGCAACTGCAACTGACAATGTTGACGCTTCAGTTGAAGTTCACACATCAGGAACAGTAAACAATGTCACTGTTGGAACTTCAACCTTGACCTACACCGCAACTGATACCGCCGGAAACGAAGCAACTCCAGTCACTCGTGACGTTGTTGTTGTCGACACCACCGCTCCAACTATTGCATCACATGGAACCGTTACCGTTGAAGCAACCAGTGGGGAAGGTGCAGCTGTTACCTACATCAGTCCAGCAACAAACGATATCGTTGATGGAACATCTACTGCAATCTGTACTCCAGAATCAGGCTCAACCTTTGCTCTTGGAACAACTGCAGTCAACTGTTCAGCAACAGATTCATCAAACAATACCAGTACATCAACCTTTGATGCGGTCGTTGTTGATACCACCGCCCCAGTTATCACGATCATTCCAAATGCAGGTCCAGTTGGCCTCACTCAAAACAATACCTACGTAGAACTCGGCGCAACCGCTTCTGATATCGTCGATGGTTCAGTTGCCGTCAACATTTCAGGAACAGTTGATTCAAGTACACTCGGAAGTTACATCATTACCTACACCGCTGTAGACTCACATGGTAATGGCGCAACCTCAACACGAACCGTTATCGTCGTTCCACCAGACACAACTGTTCCTGTTATTACACTTCTTGGTTCAACTCCAGTTACCGTTGAAGGTACCCAAGCAAGTAATAGTTACACCGATGCCGGAGCAACTGCTTACGACAACATCAACGGAAACATGACCGGAGCTATCGTAACCGTAAACCCAGTTGATACTCACGTTGTCGCTCCATACACCATTACTTACAACGTCACTGACGGAGCAGGTAACCACGCAGTGGAAGTCACTCGAAATGTGAACGTTGTTGATACAACAACGCCAGTTATCACTTTGAACGGTGGTGATGTTTCACTCCACACCGGTGATACATACACTGAAGCCGGCGCGCAAGTTACCGACAACATTGATGCAACGACAACCGCAGTTGTCGGTGGCGATGAAGTCACAACAACCGCTCCTGCAACATTCCACGTAACCTACAACTACACCGATGCTCATGGCAACGTTGCAGAACAAGTTACTCGAACCGTCACCGTCGTTGACATTGCAGTACCAGTCATCACTCTTACCGGAAATGGCGATATTAATGTCGAAGTAAACAGTACTTATGCCGATGAAGGCGCAACCGCAACTGACGACGTTGATGGAGACATCACGGCTTCAATCGTTACCGTAAACACCGTCAACACCGCCGCTCTTGGAGATTACACTGTTACTTACAACGTAACTGACTCATCTTCAAATGCAGCTGTAACAATCACTCGAAACGTTCACGTTGTCGATACACAAGCACCAGTTATTACCATTACCGGAGCAAATCCAGTTAACTTAATTGTTGGTGATACCTACGAAGATGCCGGAGCAACCGCTTCTGACATTTTTGAAGGCAATGTATCAGTTATTGCAACCAGTACGGTCAACACCAATGTTGCCGGAACATACCAAGTAACATACACAGCCGAAGATTCATCACATAACAGCACTTCAACAATCCGAACCGTTAACGTTCGTGCTCTTGGTACCGATGCTTCACTTTCTAACCTGACTATTTCAGCAGGAGAGGGTCCAGCACTTTCACCAGTATTCTCATCAACCACATTGGCATACACCGTTACCTTGCCACTTGGTTCAACAGAAACACCTGATGCAACTCCAACACTCTCTGATAGTAATGCTCACTTCGTAGTAACTCCTGCAACCGATATAACTTCAACATCAACTGCAAATCGAACAACCACGATCGTAGTAACAGCTGAAGATGCAACAACGACACAGACATACACCATCGTCTTCAATGTTTCACCAGCCCCAGACACAACCGCTCCAGTCATTACCATTACTGGTAGTGCAACCGTAAACCTTACGGTCGGAAACAGTTACACTGATGCCGGCGCAACCGCACTCGATAACATCGACGGAGACATCAGTGAAGCAATCGTTGCTTCAAGTACCGTTAACACTTCAGTCGCTGGTACCTACCACGTTGTCTACACCGTACAAGACGCTGCACACAACGAAGCGATCGCAACTCGAACCGTCATTGTTTCTAATCCAGAAAACAGTGGTGGTGGCGGAGGTGGTGGTGGATTCATTAGCGGAGGCGGATTCACCGGAACCGGTAGTGTACTCGGCACATCAACTACCCAAGGAGGAATCTTTGGAACCAGTACCGCAACATCAACAGCAACCACAACCGGTCAGGTTCTCGGTGCAGAAATCTTCAAGTTCAACAACAATCTTCGATTCGGTATGCATAACGATGATGTCTTGCAACTCCAGATACGACTCTATGTTGAAGGATTCTTCAAAGTTATTCCAACCGGATACTTTGGCCCAGTCACTCTTCAAGCAGTAAAGGATTATCAAAAAGCACATGGTATTCCATTCATTACTGGCTTCTGTGGTCCACTGACTCGAGCAGAGCTTAATAAATAACATTTCGTTATACCATTAAACAAAAACCCCTCCCTGTGAGGGGTTTTTTGTACCCCGAATTGCACCTAAGTAGCTTTTAGCTCATAATAGAGAGATATTATGAAACGAGTTCATCGCTTTTTTATACCCAGTCATGGTAACAAACATAAGCCCTATGCATTGCGCACACCAATGCTCATTTTTGCAACGATTTGTATTTTAGTTCTCGAGTTAATTCTCTTTACCTATATTACCGTTCTCTACAAACCTGCCACATCAAATATTTCACGTATGCTTTCGAGCATTATTGCCGATCAAATCGATCTTATTGCACCAAGCATTCTTATTAACAATACGAACTCATTCCGAACAGACAATACGCTCCTGCAACTCGCCGAAAATAGCGTTCTCGATGAAGCCGCTCAACTCAAAGCAAATGACATGGCCAAACGCAGTTATTTTGCACACCGAGATCCTGATGGCAATTCCGCATGGTACTGGATGGATAAAGTCGGCTACA
>JAYVUK010000064.1:0-85494 GCA_043787975.1 Bacteroidota bacterium | reverse complement strand
ACAACCGTTGGTAACAACACATGTGTAACTTCCTGCAACATTTGCAGAATAAGATGATGCAGTCGCTCCTGAAATAATTCCTCCGTTTAGTTTCCATTGGTACATCAAACCTGTTCCGGTATTGGCATTGAGTGTTACTGAATTTCCTGAACAAATTGTAGAGGAACCAACCGCTGAAATTGTTGCAGTCGGTAAAGCATTTACTGTAACGCTGATTGTATTGGATGTCGCATTACCACAACTGTTAGTGACAACACACGTGTAGCTTCCCGCAGCAGTTGATAAATAAGATGATGCAGTTGCTCCCAAAATAGTTCCTCCGTTTAATTTCCATTGATAGGTCAAACCTGTTCCGGTATTGGCATTCAGAGTCACTGAACCTCCTGAACAAAATGTTGTGGAGCCACCAGCATTTATAACCGCCGAAGGAGCAGTATTCACTACAACATTAATTACGTTGGAGGTTGTATTACCACACGTATTTGTGACTACACAGGTATAACTTCCTCCACTGGTAGCAAAATACAAGGATGAAGTTGCTCCCGGAATCGTTCCACCATTTATTTTCCACTGGTATGTCAAACCTATTCCGGTATTGGCGTTCAGCGCAACAGAACCTCCTGAACAGAATGTTATAGAACCTCCTGCTGTAATGGCTGCGGTTGGAACGGTATTCACAACAACACTGATTGCATTGGACGTAACTCCGCTGCAACTGTTTGTTACGACACATGTGTAGCTTCCTCCACTTGTTGCTGAATAAGATGATGAAGTTGCTCCGGAAATAGTTCCTCCATTTAATTTCCATTGGTATGTCAATCCTGTTCCGGTATTTGCATTGAGTGTAACAGAATTGCCTGAACAAAAAGTTACAGGGCCTCCTGCAGTAATTGCTGCCGTTGGCAAGGTGCATGACGGACAACCAATAGTCCAGGTTGGATCCTGGCTTTCCACACCTTCCCCTAAACCGATTGTTCCATTCGAAGGAGTAGGCCAGGAAGTAGAGTAATCAGTTACAATTTGTCCTGTGCCTTCGTTCATTCTCCAATAGTCGATAAGGTTAGGATTTAAAGCCCCATCCAATACAACATTCATGTTACTTTGAATCTGGCTCTGCGTTCTTGCCACATTCCAAACTCGCAATTCTTTTATTAAACCTTTAAAAGGAGGACCGAAACTCCCGCCTCCGATTGAGATAGTCGATTGATAGGTCAATGGCGCCACCGCACCGTAAAAAGCACCGATAAAATTTCCATCTACAAACGCACTTACTGTATCTATATTCCTTACCACTGCAATATGATGGCATTGATTATCTCTTAAATCCGGGCCGGCCGGGAAAAACTGCTGAACGAAGGACGATTCATGAAATTGCGCGCACACTTGTCCGTCTATTATCATGAGATAGAAACCATTTCCGGGCGGAATATAATCAGGTGGTGTATAATATAAAAGCAATGTTTCATTGAAAGAAGAACCAGCCGGCCGCTCATCTTTTATCCACGCTTCAATGGTAATCCCCCCGCTTCCCAGGTTACCCATGTAAAAATTAGGTTGCGCATTTACAACATCATCGACTCCATCAAAATGAAGGGCATTGAAACTCAACTGGCAGTAGGATGTAGCAGCTATTAAAATTGAAACAAGAAATAGTAAAATCTTTTTCATTGGAGTGTGGGCCTTTTCAATCCGAAAGGTATATTTTAATTTAACTTAAAAAACAGTTTAATCTTAAATTTACGCTAACAACAGAAAAGCATGGGCGAATGAAGAGTTATTTAAATCAAAAAAGTTTTATCCATTAATTTACTCTTACTGTTTTCAATTGATAGTGTAAAGCCGAACACCTGTTCACCCAATAGGAAGTATCAGTTGAAACATCCACAAAAGAAAAAGCAAACGGTACATCACTTTTCGAAATTGAAGAAACAACAACATCGTTTCCTTTCATGGTTTTGAAAATAATTTCTCTTGCTGCTAATTTTTGTTTCACAGAATATGCTTTTGTCATTTGAAAAATTAAAACGCCAATGAAGAGACTTAGAAAAACAGTGCTTCCAACCATGAATCTTTTCGACAGCATGTTCAATTCTTCCTTCCAAACGTTTTGAAAAAAATAAATCACGAAAAAAGTCGCAAAAAAGATTGCGCTCCGTGGTACTGCAAAATAGGATGTAGAAAAAAATACAGCGATGGTTGCAAATGCCGCAATCAAATATTTGTGGTTATGAAAAAATAAAAAAGGAGATTGCTTTTTCCTGAATTCATCACGTATCGTTTCAGCCTTGAAATAAATCTTTTGTCCTGACAACCACGCTACAAAAACACAAAGAATAAACAAGCTGACCAGCCAATAACAATACCTCGCGAAGACAATCATATAGTGAATTAAAAAATTCCAGTCGGAGCCAATGAATGAAATGGAATTGAGTCGTACCATATTTCCCGGGGCCAGGAAAACTACACATCCACTAATGAACAAACCTGCTAATGCGCATATTATATAGACGACAGGACGATTATTTCTTTTGAGGAATTTAAAGTAACCTAATTCGGCCAGGCAAATGGTGATGAGTCCCAAAATAAAATTGTGCGAATTCATTCCTAACAAAATCGAAAGAAGAAAGATCCATACACAGTTACTTCTCTTAAATCGTTCAGCTTTTAATCCGCGTAAAAAAATATAAAGCCATAAAACTCCGAGTAAATTCAAAAGACTGTACGAGCCTCCGGTCGACCAATAGATTATATCAGGAATCAGTTTCCACTGACCAAGCCAAAGTATGGCACATAAAATAGCAATGATGATCAGCGAATTTTTTCCCTTGTAAAAAAAAGGATTTTCGATTTGTACTATTTTAAAAATCAGGATTACAGAAACCACAAAGCAAGTTGCCCAGGTAAACGTGGTGAGTTCTACCGGAAAATATTTGAGAGCAGTCAACTGAACGAACGATGAGATGCTGAAGCTGCGACCATCCCAATTCATGTACTGAAGCCACGCTTTTGTAAAAACTGAATAACGCGCCAATTCTGTTTTGTTGCAAAAATCATCGCATGAAAACCAGGTAAACAACGAGAGCAGAATAATTCCTGCTATTGAAAGTATGCTAAGAAGTTTTAGAAACCGAATCATCAGGAATAGAAAATAATTTCTGACACGAAACTAAACCTAAAAAATCAAATTAGATTTCTTCTACATCAGAATGTATGACCTCTTTGTGATCTTTGTGATAGCCTTCGTGCACTTTGTGGTAAAAAAGAAAACTTAACCGCAAAGAACTCAAAGAAAAATTTCACAAAGGACTCAAAGAGTAGATAGAGATGTCACTGTAAACGCTTAGAAATTTATCGCGTCCAGGTACTTTTCGTTCAACGGCTTATTGATGTACTTCGCTACATACGGATTTGTAGAAGCACGGTTGATATCGTCAGGGCTGATGGAAGAAGAAAGGACGATCACTTTAGAAAATTTCTTTACTGAATCAGGCAGGTTTTCATATTCTGCCAGGAAACCAAAACCATCCACGACAGGCATGTTCAAATCCAAGAAAATTACCTGTGGCAACGGCTCAGCAGACTCAACGCTTTTCTTCAAATATTGAAGAGCAGATTCCGCGCTGTTTTTTACAACCACGCTTTTTCCAAAATTGGTGGTGGTAATCATCCGCTCGTTGATAAAATTATCAATATCATTGTCATCAATGAGCAGCACCCGTTCAAACTTAAATGTATTGTCTTCCTTTTTCATTACACTTTTAAAATGCGCTTACTAAGTAATTATTTATTTCGGATACTAAAAAATGTACTTTGGGTAACCCCCGTGCACTTTGCGGTAAAAACTATTAACCGCAAAGAACACAAAGAAAATAATTTTGTAAAAAATGAGCCACACTAATTTTAAGCGGACTATACATATTTTGTGGTGATGACTGGAATCGAACCAGTGACACAAGGATTTTCAGTCCTTTGCTCTACCAACTGAGCTACATCACCCTTTTCTTCGGGACTAATCACCCTTTTTTGAGAGAGCGCAAAAGTAGAAATATTTTCACTTCATCAAAACTCTTTCTTTCGGTTCAAGGATACGTAAAAAAAAATCTTCTTTATCTTCTTAACATTGCATCAAATTTCTGAACCATGAATCTTACGATTGATGTTGGAAACACGTTCACCAAAGTAGTGATTTTCGACAACGATAGCATTAAACAGATGCGCACTTATAAGAACTTCTCCGTGAACGATTTGATCCGCCTGAGGCGGGTTTCATCGGGTACGATACACGGATCCATCCTTTCTTCTGTTGCCAAAACAGAAAAAAACATCCTTCGCTTTCTTCAATCTAACTCCACATTTGTTCAACTGAATACAAAAACAAAATTACCGGTAAAGAATACCTATAAAACTCCGGAAACACTTGGCAGCGACCGCATCTCTTCAGTTACCGGAGCCGCTAAATTATTTCCGGGAAAAAACTGTTTAGTGATTGATACCGGCACCTGCATCAAATATGATTTTATTACCTCGAAAAAAGAATATTTGGGAGGAAGTATCAGCCCGGGACTGATGATGCGATTTCAGTCGCTTCACAATTTTACGGATCGCCTTCCGTTGATTCAACCTGAAACAACACGGAGTTTTATCGGAACATCTACAAAAGCTTCGATTCTCACCGGAGTTCAAACAGGCATCATCCATGAGATCAACGGATTCATTCAACAGTACAAAAAAAAATACGGTGCTCTTAAAGTGATCCTGAGTGGCGGAGACGCAACGTTATTTGCCGAACACATAAAAAGTAGCATCTTTGCCGCGCCAAATTTAGTCCATATCGGGCTTCACGAAATTCTAAAATATAATGTTGAACCATCGTAAACTTTTTTTCTTTTTCTCAGCCCTGGTTTTAAATTCATTTTACGCTTCCGCTCAAACATCTTCCAGTTCCCCTTACTCTCGTTATGGAATCGGCGAGCTTCAGTTTCACGGGTCAACTAAAACGCTCGGAATGGGTGGAGTTTCATACGGATATAGTCCTATCTACAACCTGAATCTTTCGAATCCTGCCGCCAATTCTTCACTGGTACTTACCACCTTTGAAACGGCTGTGAACTTCAACCAGGGTGAGTTGAAGTCTTCTTCCGGTAAAAAACAGGACGTTAATAACACAACCTTCTCTTATTTCGCTTTTGGTTTTCCCATCAAGAGTAAAAAATGGGGAACAAGCTTCGGGCTTCTTCCATACAGTGGTGTAGGCTATACAATTAACGATTCAAAAATAAATTCCGAAGACGATGCTGAACTGCACACCTACAAGGGTTCCGGCGGGTTGAACCAGTTTTTTATCAGCAACGGATACAGTCCTGTTAAAAATTTCAGTCTTGGTGTCACCGCTTCCTATTTGTTCGGTGCCATTAACCAGGAAAGGAGAATTGAGTTTCCCTACCTGTCCAACTATTTCAACACGCGTGTTACCCAGGAAACTTCCATTGGTTCGGTTGATTTCAATTTCGGAATGCAGCTCGTTTTCGACAGCTTGCGACTGGCTCCCAGCGATTCCATTAAGATCATGGATAAAAAGCTGAGCAGCCTTCATGATTCACTGGAAGTTCTGAGAAATCTCTCTGTTAAATCATCCGACCAGCAAAAAATTGTCCTGGATGCTGCAATCAAAACATTGAATGAAGAGTATGCAACGACTGAAGCAGCGAAAAAAAATATTGTTCATCGGAAAGATAAAAGTGACTGGTCGCTTACATTGGGACTGGTCGGTTCACCACAAACGTCTTTGTCGGCCACGAATTCAACACTCGCTGAAACTTTTCTTTACAATGCATTCGGGAACATCGTTGTGCGCGATACCGTGGCAAACAGCGAGGTCAAGGGAAAAATTAAGTTGCCTTTCAATGCCGGTTTTGGGTTGATGATGAAAAAAGGAAACCGTTGGCTGATTGGCTCTGATTTCTCGTTACAAAACTGGAAGGATTATTCGAACTTCGGACAAAACGATTCGCTGGGAAACAGTTGGAGAGTATCTGCCGGAATGCAATTTTCTCCCAATGACCGGGCAGTAAAATCGTATTGGAAAAATGTTCAGTACCGGTTGGGATTTCATTATGAGCAAACCTATTTGCAACTGCGAAATAACCAGCTGAATGAATACGGAGTATCGATTGGTTTCGGTCTTCCGATCAGGCGCTCTGCCGCGATGCTTCACATTTCAGCTGAAGGTGGAAAAAGAGGAACCATCTCAGGGAACCTCCTGGAAGAAAATTACGTGAAGCTTTCGATTGGTTTTACGTTGAACGACCGGTGGTTTATCAGAACGAAGATTGATTAGTGTCGACGGGTCACAGTCCACGGTCGACAGTCCACAGTCATTTGATTTCCATCTTCAATTTTTTGAAATAATTTTCTCTTTTCATACCTGACAAAAAAAATGTAGGTTTGTGATACATTCATGAAACACTTTTTCCGATACATCTTAGTTTCCGCCTGTACAATTTTTCTTGCTTCATGCGAAAATGATATTGAAAAAGTAAAGCTGCTTGGAATACATGAACAATCACCTGTTGAGTCTGCAAAAAATATAAAAATTATTTTCAGCGATTCCGCCAAAGTGGAAGTGGAATTAACAGCGCCTGTCATGAATCATTATTTGATGGAAAACCCTTACATGGAAATGCCGAAAGGATTCAGAGCGATTTTCTACGATGACGCTCTCCACGAAAAAAGCAGGGTGACGGCTGATTACGGCATACGTTACGAACACGACTTGAAAATGGAAGCACGAAAAAATGTGGTTGTCATCAACGAAAAAGGCGAACAACTGAATACTGAACATTTGATCTGGGATGAGCACAGGGAAAAACTGTTGAGCGATGAATTTGTGAAGATCACACGCAAGGATGAGATCATTTATGGAACCGGGTTTGAAGCCAACCAGGATTTTTCGAAGTATAAAATATTCAACATAAAAGGAACGATTTCCGTCAACAAAGAAAAACAATGATACGAATTCTAGAAATCGCCTGGTTGGTCATCACGTTAGTCACCGCTGCCACAGCGGTGTGGCAATTTTTTGATGAAGGTATTCAGTCGGCCATGTGGATGCTGGTAGTTTCAGCAGCAGCCTTCGCCATGTACATGGTGCGGAAAAAGCAACGTATCCGCAATGACCTTCAGCATCAGGAACAACAGCAGGAAGAAACTGCCCGCTATCATTAATTATTCTCAATGAACGAGTGGACATTTATTTTTCTCACCTTGATTTTTTCTGCCTTTGCTTCAGGTTCTGAAATTGCTTTTATCTCTTCCAACAAACTTCGCATCGAGCTGGACCGGAAACAAGGAAGCCTGGCCGCAAAAATTATCAGCGGATTTGTAAAATCACCATCACGTTTTATTGCAACCATGCTTGTGACTAACAATGTTGCATTGGTCATTTACGGAATTGTCTTTACGGAAAATATCCTTTCACACGATTTGCTGAAATCTGTTTTGCCTCATCAACTTGGAACAAAAGCCGGAATACTGGTTGTTCAAACGCTGGTTTCAACATTGATCATTCTTGTCGCGGCGGAGTTTATTCCGAAAGCCATCTTCCGTTTAAATCCGAATGGAATACTGAACGCACTTGCCATCCCGATATGGATCGTCTATTATCTTCTTTCTCCCGTTGTATTTGTCGTACTTGGTATTTCAAAATTTGTGATGCGGAAAATTTTCCGAATTGAATTCATTGAAGAGAAACCATTGTTCGGAAGGATTGATCTTGACTTCTATATTCGTGATCTCACTTCAAAAAACAGCCAGGTGGAAGAGATGAATAAAGAGATCCGAATCTTTCAAAATGCGCTGGATTTTACCGAAGTGAAAGTGCGTGAGTGCATGATTCCCCGTAAAGAAATTGTAGCCATCAGTGCGGATGAACCCGCCGAAAAACTGACTGCACTTTTTATTGAAACAAAGCTTTCAAAAATCCTGGTCTACCGTGAATCCATCGATAACATCATCGGTTTTGTGCATTCCTCGGAGATGTTCAAGCAACCGAAGGATATTACGTCCATCCTACTTCCTATCTCCATCGTTCCGGAAGTGATGTCTGCCAACGAATTGCTCACACTTTTCACCAATCAGCACAAAAGCATTGCCCTCGTAGTGGATGAATTCGGAGGAACGTCGGGCATGGTGACCATCGAAGACGTGATTGAAGAGATATTCGGGGAAATCCAGGATGAACACGATGTTCCGGATCAGCTTGAAAAACAAGTGAATGAAAATGAATTTATTTTTTCAGGGCGGCTGGAAATTGATGACATCAATAAAAAGTACAACCTGAACATTCCTACCTACGAGACGTATGAAACCCTTGCCGGATTTATTTTTCATCACCACGAGAATATTCCGGAACAAAATGAGGAAATTGTTATTCCACCCTTCAACATCACCGTTTTACAGGTAAAGGAAAACCGGATTGAACAGGTGAGACTGAAAATAGAGCGTGAAAAAGGATAATCAGCTAACTACGAATTTATACGAAACTACGAATTACGAATTCGCATAAGCTGCTAAACCCTTTCTATGGATATCTTGTCTTTAAGTTTAGATGAATTGGCAATTCGTAGTTTCGTATAAATTCGTAATTCGATGCCATAATACGGCTTTGCGGATTGAAATCATCATCGTATATTCGCCCCCTCTAAAAAAATAATTCTTCATTCTTAATTGTAAATTCTTAATTAAAAAATATGGCTGTTATAGGACGAATCAGGAAACGTGTCGGGTTGTTGATTGCTTTTGTGGGAATCAGTATGTTACTTTTCATTCTTGGCGACCTTGTTACTTCAAACAAGGGAATCATGGGAAAAACAAGTGATGTAGTGGGTGTAGTGAATGGTGAAAAAGTTCATTACCAGGAGTTTGAAAAGAAGGTCGACAAGATGGTCGAGAATTACAAAATCAATACAAAAAAAGAAAGCATTGATCAGAATACCACCGATATGCTTCGCGAGCAGGCCTGGAATGGAGCAGTAAGTGACAATACACTCGGCAAAGAATATGTAAAACTTGGTATTAGCTGCAGCGCTGATGAATTGTTTGATCTTGTTGCAGGTAAGAATCCTCACCAGCAGGTAAGACAGGCATTTACAGATCCGAAGACCGGAATGTTTGATCCGCAAACCGTGGTGCGATTCTTAAAAGATCTTCCTAACCGCGATGAGGCAACACAAAAACAATGGAGCGAATTTGAAAATGCCGTTCGCGAAGAACGCATTGCTCAAAAATATAAGGATGTCATTAAAAGCGGATTTTTTGTTACTACGCTTGAAGCGAAAAATAATTTCCTCGAATCAGCACGCACCGCAAACCTGAAATATATTTTATTGAATTACAATACCGTTTCAGACAGTTCAGCAAAACCTGATGAGAGCGAACTGAAAACATATTATACTGCTCACCAAAATGATTTCAAACAACCGGAAACCATTCGCAAAATTGAATACATCACATTTGACATTACTCCTTCTCCTGAAGACAGGCAGGAAATCATGACCTGGGCGGCAAAGAAAAAAGATGAGTTTGCTCAAAGTACCGATAACCAGTTGTTCGTAAATCAAAACAGCGATGTTCCGTTCGACAGTACATACCATTCAAAAGGTACGTTACCAATGGCAATTGACACAGCTTTTTTTAACGCTTCTGAAGGAGCAATTGTAGGTCCTTACGAGGATGGCGGATCACTGAAGATTTCAAAATTAAATGGCAAAAGAGAAATCCCTGATTCAGTAAAAGTCAGTCATGCGCTTGTATCATACAAAGGAGCGGAGCGCGCAAATCCTAACGTTACACGAACTCGTGAAGAAGCCAAGTTAAGAGCTGACAGTCTTTTTAAACTTGCAGAAAAGGATGAGAAGAAGTTTATTGAAATAGCAAAGTCTGCATCGGATGATATCGTATCTGCAGGAAAAGACGGAGATCTTGGTTGGCTTAATAAAGAGAGCGGGATGGATGCACAATTTAAAGCAGCCTACCTGACAACTCCCAAAGGAAGTGTTAAGCTTGTTGAAACCATATTTGGGTTTCACATCATCCGGATTTTTGATGCTGCGAAAACAAAAAAACAGGAAGTGATGATTGCTACTGTTGAACGTAAAATTGAGCCTTCGCAAAAAACATACGATGCACTATACAACAAAGCAAATCAGTTTGTTGCTTCGAACAGCACAGGTGAAGCCTTTGACAGCGCTATTGTAAAACAAGGATTACAAAAACGTGTTGCAGATAACATCCGTGAGAATGATAGAACCATTCCCGGATTTGAACAATCGCGCGAATTGATACGATGGGTTTATAAAGCTGAAAAAGGAGAAGTGTCAAAAGCGTTTACTGTGGGTGAAAAATATTTTATCGCACATTTGGTCGGTATCAAAGAAAAAGGAGTTCTTCCTCTTGATGATGTAAAACCACAGGTAACTGCTGCTGTAATCAAACAAAAGAAAGGTGATTTACTGGTTGAAAAAATCAACAAGCAAGCCGCTGGCGCGACCACCATCGATGCCGTTGCGCAAAAGATGAGTGTATCGGCAACTGAAGTTCCGAATGCCAGCATGGCAAATACATTTATTCCTTCAGCTGGTAATGAGCCGCGTGTTATTGGTACAGCTTTCTCGACGAAAGAAGGAGAACTTTCGAAACCGGTTAAGGGAGAAAATGGTGTGTTTGTATTCACTGTGCTGAAATTCATTGATCCGGCTCCTGTAAAAGAGTACGAAACAAACCGTAAACAATTACTCGATTCCCGTAAAGGACGCAGTGAGTATGAAGTTTTCAATGCGCTGAAAGAAAAAGCAAACATCGAAGACAACAGAGGAAAATTTTATTAAGATATTTTTTCGTTGAAATGAAAAGAAGGCTGTCTCAAAAGGCAGCTTTCTTTTTTATTGGTAATGTGGTCAAAAATAGTTGGTGGAATTAAGAAAAAAAGTTATTATAATTATCGCGCACATTTGAAGAGTAAGCAAGCTCTGCGGGAGCGCAACTTGTAAGCAATAAAATGTGTAGGCTTAGCCAATAAGAGGTGGGCAAATTTGCTTACCTCTTTTTTATTAATGGCAACGCCTTTCATGGCTTAGAAAACTCATTTGTTTTTAAAGTATAAGTACCAACGCAAGAAGTTTCTTCGATGATGATTCGATAAACCCCTATGTACTGTTAAGTGATTTTTCAGATGCCCGAAAAATGATTCAAGACCATTTTCACCACCTGACAGGTAGGAATTCTCCTGTCAGGTTTGATATTTTTGAGATGACCGATTTTAAAAAAAAAATTACGTAGGTTGGATTTCCAGATAGTCTTTCGGAATGAAAATCTTCTTCTTTTAATGCCATCGTCAGTCTTTGTCCTACTTTGCTATTGAGAGAAGAAGTAATTGGTTTGTTTGATGATATTGAAAACTATAAATATTATCATCTATTGAATGTCGAACTTGTTGTCGAATAACCCTTGATAAAACCTGACAGGAGAATTCCTACCTGTCAGGAAGTGGGAAACGCTTCGCTATCTCAATATCTGAAACCGGTACGCATCCAGCTTTACAAAAATAAAAAGCAACACGGTGAACGACCACAGGGAAGATCCTCCGTAACTGAAAAATGGCAGTGGAATACCGATGACAGGTGCAAGTCCGATTGTCATCCCGATGTTTACCATAAGATGAAAAAATAAAATGGAAGCGACACCATATCCATATATCCTCGAGTACTGTGATCGCTGCCGCTCTGCAACAAATATGATTCTTGCAAGCAGCACCATGAAAAGTCCGATCACAATGAGGCTTCCGAAAAAACCCCACTCCTCTCCTACCGTACAGAAAATAAAATCGGTGCTTTGTTCCGGTACAAATTCATACTTGGTTTGTGTTCCCTGCAAGTAACCTTTTCCAAATCCTCCGCCCGAACCGATCGCAATTTTACTTTGGTTCACATTGTAACCTGCACCTTTCAGATCTATTTCTTTTCCAAGCAACACATCAATACGTGTCCGCTGGTGTTCCTGTAGCACATGATGGTACACGTAATCCACACTGAACACAATCGCACAGGCGATCACAACACCCGAAACGATGATGAAAATATTTTTACGGTTCTTCCTGACAAGAAAAAAGAAAAGAAGACCAATGCCTGCAAGGATGCCGATCAAAATAGTTTTCGTTACCAGCAAAGCGAGGATAAAAAGTACGGCCGCCAGAAAACCAAGCAACAGAAAATTTCCTGAAAGTCCTTCACGGTAAAGCACAAAAACAAAACTCGTATACACCAACGCAGTTCCCGTTTCATTCTGCAGCAGGATCAGGATAACGGGAATCATCATGATAACGGATGCAATTATTTTTGTTCGGATGTTTTGCATGCGAATATCAAGCGTACTTAAATATTTCGCCAGCGCCATGTTGGTTGCAAACTTGGCAAACTCTGCCGGCTGTATGGCAAATGTTCCGATCTTAAACCACGAATGTGATCCTTTTATAACAGCTCCAAAGAAGATGACTGCAACTAACGAGATGAGGAAGAATACATAAATAGGATATGAAAATGCCGCGTAAAATTTTCCGTCAATTACAAGAATAATCAATGCAATCAAAATTGCTCCTCCGATCCAAATGGTTTGCTTGCCGTAATTCTGAGTCATGTCGAGAATATTTTTGTGCTCCTCGTTGAACACAGCCGCATAAATGTTGAGCCAGCCCATCAATACAAAAACCAGGTAGATCGTTACGATTACCCAATCGATGTTTTGTAAGATGTTATTTTGCTGACGCATCAACTAATTACAAATCAATACGAATTTACAAATGGCGAATACAGTTTTCATCTTTCTGATTTCATCTTTTCATTTCAGCTGCTTCCTGCTACTGCCTACTGCTACGGTCTTCGCCGCAACAACTTTAGCCGCCGCAGAGTCCTTCCTTAACTCTTTCTCTTTTTGTTCTTTCTCCATTTTTTCCAGGTACATTTTCGGAATGATCACTCCTTCCAACATTTTTTTTTCCACCAACGGTCGGGAGATCGAATCGGTCAGGTATTTTTCCATCATCAACGATGCAATGGGAGCTGCCCATTCCGCTCCCCAACCTGCATTCTCCACCATGATACCAATGGCAATCTTTGGATTCTCACGTGGTGCATAGCCGACAAACAACGAATGATTTTTACCATGTGGATTTTGTGCCGTTCCCGTTTTACCAAGCACCGTGATGCCTTTTATTTTTGAAGCTGCCGCAGTTCCTGACTCCACCACACTTTCCATTCCGTCCTGGACGATGTCGAAATATTTCGAATCGATGTCGGTATAGTTTTTTTCGCGGTAACGTTGCTGTGCTTTTGTTGTATCACCGATTTGCCTGATGATATGAGGAATGTAATAATATCCTTTGTTGGCAATGATGCACATCGTGTTTGCCATTTGCAACGGGTTAATTCCCAACTCACCCTGGCCGATTGAAAGTGAAACAATGGTAGATGATTTCCAATGTCCTTTTCCAAAATATTTGTCATAGAATTCTACCGATGGAACATTCCCTTTCATTTCCTGGGGAAGATCGCTGTACAATCTTTTACCGATACCGAATGTGAGCACATGATTTCTCCACGCTGTGTAACCTGCTTCCGATGTTGAATATTTTTTCTGGTCTATGATACTTCTGAAAACATAACAGTGGTAGGTATTGCATGAATGTGCGATCGCACCTTGAAGATTCAGCGAACCGTGACGCTCATCGCATTTCACAGTCTGTCCTCCCATGTGATATCCGCCATCGCAATAGTACGATGTGGAAGGAAATAAAACACCTTCCTGCTCACCGATTAAATCATTGATCAGTTTAAAGGTAGATCCCGGCGGATACGGAGCCATAATGGCGCGGTTGTATAACGGAATCGTTGCCTCCAGCAAAAGGTTCGCATAATTTTTTGTGCGTTCTCTTCCGACTAAAAGATTTGGATCGTACGATGGCGCACTTACAAGTGCTAGTATTTCTCCTGTCTGCGGATCAATGGCAACCATGCCACCGACTTTATTTTTCATCAACTCCTCTCCATACCGCTGAAGATTTGCATCGAGCGAAAGTGTGATACTTTGCCCGGCAACGGCAACCGTATCGAACTTGCCATTCATGTAACTTCCTTTTGGTCGATTGAAAACATCCACCACCATCACACGTGTTCCACGTTTGCCGCGAAGCACCTTCTCATACGATTGTTCGATGCCGCTCTTCCCAATGTAATCTCCGTCTTTGTAATATTTATCCTTCGACGTAATCGATGTATCCACTTCACCGATGTATCCGAAGAGATGTGCAGCAATTGGTTCTGGATATTTTCTCAACGTTCTCGGCTGAACAAAAAATCCGGGGAAGCGATATAATTTTTCCTGCAGCGTCGCATACGTTTCTGCCGAAAGTTGTTTTTCGAAGATGGTTGGCTTGATGGCAGAATACGCTTTTGCTTTTCTGAATCGTTCATTAAATCCTTCCAGAGTAATACCGATCAGGTTGCAAAATTCCAGCGTGTCAATATCTTTCACCTGCTTCGGAGTGATCATGAGATCATACACCGGAGCATTGTACACCAGTAATTTTCCATGACGGTCGTAAATAAATCCACGTGCCGGATAATCGGTCATGTTCCGGAATACATTATCTCTGGCCGAACGCATGTAGCTGTCATCAAGCACCTGCATGTAAAACAATCGCATGAGAAAAATGATTCCCACCGAAAAGAAAATAAACAGGATCACATTTTTTCTACCCGAGGACACGTTCTGTTTTTTTACTTCGCTTGCTGAAGATATACTCGCCCAAAACAATGAGCAGGATGGTAACCACGGAATTGAAAATCGATTTGAAGAAGGTAAAGAAAAATTCACTGAAACGAAATGCTTCAATATAAAAATAAGCAAAGTGATGCAGCAACACCGCCATTGAAACGTACGTGATGAACCATTTGAATCCCATGATGTAGGGAGAAAGTCTTGTCTCCGCTTCATATCCGTCGCGCGGAGCAATTAATTTCAATATACGAGGACGTGCAAATGCCAACATCACTGTTGCTGCCGCATGCATACCGCTTGTGTTGTTAAACATATCGATGGTAATACCCAGGACAAATGCGGATAAAAGCAACAACCACTTCGGTGTTTCAATCGGAAGCAACAAAATAAAAATGATATATGCATATGGGTTGATGTAACCGCTCCATTGAACATGATTCAGCACAAGCACTTGCAGAAGCACCAGGAATATGAATCGAAATACATTCTGAATTACTTTAACGATCATGTGCTTGCGGCTCTTCTAATTTTTTTTGTTCGTCTTTCAACACATTGTTGACAATGTAAACGTAACTGAGATTATTAAAATCTGTGGAGAGTTTTACTTCGATCGAATAAAAATTGTCTCCTGCTTTGGGTTCAAAATTATCAATGACACCAATCATAATTCCTTCGGGAAAAATCGCGGAGAACGAACTGGTGACCAGTGTATCTCCTTTGGAAAGGATCACATGCTTCGGAATATCTTTCAGCGTTGCATAACCTGCATTGTAACCGTCCCACACCAGGGAGCCGATGTAACTGCTCTTTTTTATTTTCGTGCTGATGCGTGAATCTTTGTGAAGCACCGACATCACAGAACAAAAGTGATCCGATACATCCTTGACAATACCAACAATTCCTTTGCTCGATACAATTCCCATTTCAGGTTTCACGCCTTGTGCGCTTCCCTTATCCAAGGTGAGGTAATTATTCCTACGGTTGGTGGAATTGTTGATCACCTTGGCGGGCATGAATGAATATTGTTGTTTATAGACAGAATCGTTGACGATTCTTTTTTGCACGCTGTCGATGTAAAAAATATCGGGCATGAATGAACGCAACCCTGCATTCTCGCGGGCAAGTGCCTCGTTGGAAGCTTTCAGGTTGATGTATTCCGTAATCTCGCTCACGACTGAATGTACATTCGCAGCCACTTCATTGGTGGAATTGATAAAACTCGCATGTTGGAAATTATTATTCTGAACAATTAAATACGAACAAAAACTCTCGATCAGCAGAAAGAGAATGAAGTAATTGTATTTCCAGAGAAGGATGAATAGGTTTCGCATGTTCGGTTTGCTGTTTACAGTTTACGGTTCAGCTTATTTTTTAACTGTAAACAGTGAACCGTAAACAATAAACTTTTATGGAATAAGGAATTTAAACCTTCCAATATTTTTCAAGGCGATACCCGTACCACGAACCACAGCACGCAACGGATCTTCAGCAACATGGACCGGCAGTTTTGTTTTCAAGGCGATACGCTGATCGAGTCCACGCAATAACGCACCTCCACCTGTCAGGTAAATTCCCGTACGATAAATATCAGCCGACAATTCAGGAGGAGTCATTTCAAGAGCTTTCAGAATCGCTTCTTCCACTTTTGAAATTGACTTATCAAGCGCGTGAGCAATTTCAGAATAGGTAACGGTAATTTCTTTCGGAATACCCGTCATCAAGTCGCGGCCGTGTACTGCAAAATCAGGCGGAGGATTTTCAAGCTCCGGCAATGCAGAACCAACTTCTATTTTAATCCGCTCCGCAGAACGTTCACCGATCAGGATGTTGTGTTGCCTGCGCATGTAATCCCAAATGTCATTGGTGAAACCATCTCCTGCCACACGAATGGATTGGTCGCACACAATTCCTCCCAATGCAATCACGGCAATTTCACTCGTTCCACCACCGATGTCAATGATCATATTTCCCATCGGCTCTTCCACATCAATACCGATTCCGATCGAAGCTGCCATCGGTTCATGGATGAGATACACTTCTTTTGCTCCGGCATGTTCCGCAGAATCACGCACAGCCCTCTTTTCCACTTCCGTGATTCCGGAAGGAATGCAGATCACCATTTTCAACGACGGAGTAAAAATGCTTCGTCCCGGGTTAATCATTTTGATCATGCCACGAATCATGTGTTCGGCCGCATCGAAGTCAGCGATCACACCGTCTTTCAGCGGCCGGATCGTTTTTATATTCTCGTGCGTTTTGCCGTGCATCATCATCGCCTGCTTGCCAACAGCGATTACTTTCCCCGTCATCCTGTCAATTGCGACAATGGATGGTTCATCAACAACTACTTTATCATTGTGAATGATAAGCGTGTTGGCAGTTCCAAGATCAATTGCAATTTCCTGTGTTAAGAAATCAAAGAGTCCCATGTATCAGTAAGTTAATTATTATTCGTTAGTTGTTAATAGTAAAGCGGTGTAATTAATCAGCTGCAATCAGAACGCTACTCAGGCAGATTAATTCTTTTCAAGAATACAAAGTTTAATGAAGCTTGTGAATTGAAAACGAAATAAGAATGAACAAGGTTTCTAACAATGCGAAACCGAATCGACGATTCTAATTCAATGTTTAAAGTGCCTGGTTCCTGTTGTTACCATGACCATGTTGTGGGCGTTGCAATAATCAATCGAGTCCTGGTCTTTTACTGAACCACCCGGCTGAATCACGGCTTTGATTCCCGCCTTGTGAGCGATCTCCACGCAATCCGGAAAAGGGAAAAATGCATCGCTCGACAACACAGCACCGTTCAAATCAAATCCGAAATTTTTTGCTTTTGCAATTGCTTGCTGAAGCGCATCCACCCTCGAAGTCTGGCCGGTTCCGCTGGCAAGCAACTGTTTGTTCTTTGCCAATACAATGGCATTCGACTTCGTATGCTTCATGATCTTATTGGCAAACTCCATGTCAGAAAGTTGTCCGGAAGAAGGAGTTGCGTTTGTTACCGTTTTCATGTCACCAACCAAATCCGATTTCGCATCGCGATCCTGCGCAATCACTCCATTCAGCAAACTTCTGAATTGTTTCGCCTGCAAACTGCTTTTCTTTTGGACGAGGATGATCCTGTTTTTTTTCTGTTTTAAAATTTGCAAGGCATCTTCATCAAAGGCAGGAGCAATCAGGACTTCAAAGAACAATTGATGAATCTCCTCCGCAACAGATTTATTAACCGGCTGATTCGCTATCAAGATACCACCAAATGCAGAAACAGGATCGGCTGCCAGTGCATCTTTCCAGGCATCCGATAAATTTTTGCGTGAAGCAACACCACAGGCATTGTTATGTTTTAGAATGGCAAATGTTGTTTCAGAAAATTCAGCCATCAACGAGACAGCAGCATCCACATCCAGGAGATTGTTGTAAGAAATTTCCTTTCCGTTCAACTGTTCAAAGAGTTCTTCAAAGTTGCCATAGAAGATTCCCTTCTGGTGAGGATTCTCACCGTAACGAAGCGTTCTCGAAGTAAGAATACTCTGTTTGAAAGCATTTACTTTTTTATCTCCATTAAAATAATTGAAGATGGCAGCATCGTAATGAGATGAAATGTTGAATGCATAAGTTGCCATCAGCTTGCGGTCATCAAGCGTAGTAACCGCTTCCTGGTTTTTCAAAATGTTTTCCAGGAAAGAATACTGACTGCGTGAAGGAATGATCAATACGTCCTGAAAGTTTTTTGCCGCTGCGCGAATGAGTGAAACCCCACCAATGTCGATCTTCTCAATGATCTCACTTTCTCCTAAGCCCACTTTCTCCAAGGTCTCTTCAAACGGGTACAAATCTACGATCACAAGATCGATCGGGGGAATATTATACTTCTCCACTTCCGCCACATCCGAAGTATTATCGCGCCTGTTCAGGATGCCACCAAAAATTTTTGGATGCAGTGTTTTCACCCTGCCACCGAGGATTCCGGGATATTCGGTCACATCTTCTACAGCCACAACAGGAAGCTGACGTGCGGCAATAAAATCCTGCGTTCCACCGGTTGCGTACATCGTTACGCCCTGTTGATAGAGAAGCTTCAGAAGTGGTTCAAGATTTTCTTTATGGTAGACGGAAATCAGCGCACTGCTGATCTTTTTGGACGAATTCATTGCTAAAAATTGGAGTACAAGTTTACGGAAAAAAGTGACTGAGTAACTAGGTGATTAAATGACTGGTAGTGGGTCCGTTTGAATTATATTTAGATTCCTCGCTTCGCTCGGAATGACGCCTTGCATAGGTGGTAATAGGCGGGCTTAAGCCCGCCTCCCAGCCTTAATTTGCATTGTCATTCCGAGCAAAGCGAGGAATCCTTTTTCAAACTAACCCACTACCAAATGACTAGGTTACTTAGTTACTTAATCACCCAGTCACTTCTAAAAGTTAATTTCCGTTAACCATCCTTCCCATTTAAAACTAAAATCTATATTTGTCCTTCTATGCCTTCAAAGACTTTTTTATTCCTAAAACTTTTTCGCGAAAGCTTTCTATTTGCTTTCGAAGCGTTGCGTGTAAACAAGCTGCGAACCATCCTCTCCTTGTTGGGAATCACCATCGGTATCTTCGCCATCATCTCCGTGTTTACGGTGGTGGATGCGTTGGAGACCAAAGTACGAACCGATGTACAATCGCTTGGCAACGATGTCATCTACATTCAGAAGTGGCCGTGGGTTGCCGATGAAGGCGGTGACTATCCGTGGTGGAAGTTCATGAATCGACCGTTGCCGGGTTTTAAAGAGATGAATGAGCTGGAGCATCGTGTGAATTCAGTGGAAGCCATTGCGTACGTGGCAACGATTGGCGGACAGCTGATCAAATACAAAAACAGTACGGTTGAAAACGCTGACATTCTTTGTGTATCACACGACTACAACAAAATCAAAACCTTCGATTTACAGGAGGGCCGTTACTTCACCGAGAGTGAATCACAAAGCGGCAAACCGATTGCCATCATTGGTGCAAGCATACAGGAAGCTTTGTTTCCAAATGGAAATGCGTTGGGACAAGAACTCACTGTTCGCGGAAGTAAATTCACCATCATTGGTGTGGTCACCAAAGAAGGTTCGAGCATGGTTGATCTTTCTCTCGATAACGAGTTGATGATTCCGGTCAACTTCGCGCGGAATTTGGTGAACCTGCGTTCTGATCGCATTGATCCGTATTTCATGGTGAAAGCGAAGTCAACTGTGCCGATGGCGGAGATGAGAGACGATGTGAAAGGTTCGATGCGTGCCGTTAGGAAGCTGAAACCGCGTGAAGAAGATGACTTTGCCCTCAACGAGACAAGTTTGCTTTCATCGGGATTAAACGAGATGTTCAAAACGCTTGGGATTACCGGGTGGATCATCGGTGGCTTTTCGATTTTGGTGGGTGGTTTCGGAATCGCCAACATCATGTTTGTATCGGTGCGGGAACGTACAAGCATCATCGGCATTCAGAAATCGCTCGGCTCAAAAAATTATTTCATCCTGCTCCAGTTTTTGGTTGAAGCCATTGTGCTTTGCGTGATCGGTGGTTGCGTCGGTTTAGTAATCGTGTATGGACTTTCTGTTTTGGCAAGCGGTGCGGCAGGTTTTGATTTCACATTGACAGCAGGAAACATTGCAATGGGAATTATCATCTCAGCAAGCATTGGGATCATCAGCGGTTTTGTTCCCGCTTTGCGCGCTTCACAAATGAATCCTGTGGAAGCCATTCGCACAGCTTGAGGTTGCGAATGATTCTTTCTTCCATTACGTTACCCTGGTTAAGACTGAATATCTATCCCAACATTTTGACGACAACGAAGAGTTCATCAATACGTTTGATGAATTGCCTTTGTGGAGTGCACCGTTCGGATTCGTGTTGTTGAAGCATTTGGAATTAAAATTCCGGTATTTATCGGAGCGCAAATCCCTTATAGGTTATCAACGATGCTTTGGAGCCGGTTTCAATATTAATTTGTAATCTTACTACCAAATAAATTAGCAATGAAAAAAATAATCATATTCAATGTTGTAATTGCCTTTAGTTTATTGGCATGTTTCAACTTTTGCTCAGCGCAGAAAATTGCGGCAGGAGGTTATCAATCGCTTGCTATTTGTGACAGCATTGTTGTTCAGGGTTGGGGCTACAATAATTATGGTGAGTTAGGAACAGGAACAATTGGAAACATACCAGCACCTGCCACATCGTTGTTTACAAACATAACAGCCCTTGCTGCAGGTGATGATCATTCGCTTGCTTTAAAAAAAGATTCAACGGTTTGGGCTAGTGGTGCAAATGACTTTGGCCAGTTAGGTGATAGCACAATTACAAACAGTTCAATACCTGTTCAGGTACACTCGCTTTCGCATGTAGTTGCAATAGCAGGAGGGTCATGGAATTCGCTTGCGTTAAAAAGTGATGGAACAGTTTGGGGATGGGGTGATGGTGGATTTGGTCAGTTAGGCAGCGGCACATTCAACGGCAGTCGTATTCCTGTGCAGACAATAAATCTTAACGGGGTAATTGCAATTGCCTCCGGTAATTATCATTCGCTTGCATTAAGAAGTGATTCTACTGTTTGGGCGTGGGGTTATCAAATTGCTACCGGGCAAGGCTTAAATGTGGATTCACCTATGCAGGTAAATAATCTTACAGGAATAATTGCAATTGCGGCCGGCAACACCTATTCGCTTGCACTTAAAAATGACGGAACAGTTTGGGCGTGGGGAACTAATAACGAAGGTGAATTAGGTGATAGTACTACTTCCTTAAGTTATGTACCCTTGCATGTATTGAATCTATCTGGAATTACAGCCATTGCTGCAGGGGTTTATCATTCCCTGGCAATAAAAAATGATTCTACGGTTTGGGCCTGGGGATACAATGGCAACGGTGAATTAGGTGATAACTCCATAATAGACAGACATGCACCGGTTCAGGTAAATCTTCTTACCGGAGTAGCTGAAGTTTCAGCAGGATACAATCATTCACTTGCACGAAAAAGTAATGGAACTGTTTGGGCTTTCGGATTAAACGCATCCGGTGAATTAGGAAATGGAACGTTTGTGGATTCACATGTTCCGATTCAAGCCGGACCACTTTGCATCACAACAGGAGTAGCAGAACTATTTCCACAGGAAGACATTCTTTTTTATCCCAACCCTGCCGGTGAACATTTTACAATCGAAATAAAATCTGAAATAAAAGATGCTAATCTTGAAATATATAATGAAGTAGGACAAGCTGTTTATTCGGCAAATCTTAACTCCGAAATACAAACGATTAGCTGCAAATCCTTTCCTTCCGGAATTTATTTTATGAAAGTTTTCGATGGAGAAAGATTGATCACAAAAAAATTAATTGTTGATCATGATTGAACTGAAATAGTTTCATACGGCAATTTTGAACGTCATGACAAAAAGGATCTTTTTTCTATGGTCATTATCGCTGACGCTTTTAAGTGCATCTGCTGGAACATCCGACTCGTATGACTGAATATCTATCCTACCGTTTTGACGACAACGAAGAGTTCATCAATACGTTTGATGAATTACCTTGGTGGAGCGCACCGTTCGGATTATTGTTGCTGAAGCATTTGGAATTAAAATCCAACATGACAGTGATTGACATTGGTTCGGGCGCAGGTTTTCCATTGATGGAACTTGGAGGACGACTGGGAAATTCCTGTAAACTTTTTGGACTTGATCCATGGAAAAATGCTAACTCACGTGCAAGACAAAAAATAAAAAACTACGGTCTTTCCAATGTGGAAATCATTGAAAGTTCAGCCGAGCAAATTCCCTTCGACGACAATTCCATCGACCTGATCGTTTCAAATTTAGGCATCAATAATTTTGAGACACCTGAAATTGTTTTCAAAGAATGTTACCGCGTAGTTAAACCAACAAGCAAGCTGGCTTTAACAACCAACCTGCAAGGACATTGGAAAGAATTTTACACGATCTTCTATTCAACACTTCAACACGCAGGAAAAAATGATTTAGTTTCCGTTCTGAAAAAAGAAGAAGAACATCGTGGTACTGTGGAAAGTGTTTCCGGATTATTTACCAAGAGTGGTTTTAGGGTTTGCAGGTATCATGAAGAAAGTTTTGAAATGAAGTTTTTAGACGGCAGCGCTTTTTTGAATCATTATTTTGTAAAATTGGGCTGGCTTACAAGCTGGATGAAAATTTTTCCGCAGGATGAATTGAAAGAAATTTTTACATCCCTTGAACAAAACTTAAATGACCATTCAATTAAAAACGGAGGATTATCACTGACAGTCCCGATGCTGTTTATCGAAGGAGAAAAAACATAACAGTCCTTCTGAAAATTAGTTTACCACTTATTCTCTAACGAAAATTAATACGCACCGAATTCCCCACGCACGACCGAAAATATTTTCTTTAAAATTCCGGATGTTCAATAGCACAGAACCTAAATAAAATCCATTTTTATCCGGTCAATTAAAAAACAAAACTTACCATTGCAAAAGATAAACATGGGTACATACATTCCGACTAGTAATGAATAACCAATTCGAAATACGTTTGATAAATGAAAGCGATGTTACGGCAACATTGGAAGTTTACAAACCATACGTACTCAATACAATTATTTCTTTTGAGTACAAAGTCCCGGCATTGGAAGAATATTTACAAAGGATAAAAACAAACACTTCTGAATTTCCTTGGTTGGTTTGTCTGCAGAACAATATCATCATTGGTTATGCGTATGCCAGCAAACACAGGTATCGAACAGCTTATCAATGGTCACCGGAATCAACTGTTTATATGTCATCCGAATTTCACCGTAAAGGAGTTGCCCGTATATTATATGAAACATTGTTTTCTCTTTTGCGCCTCCAGGGTTACTTTAATGTGTATGCAGGTGTGGGTTTACCAAATGAAAAGAGTGTAGGTTTTCACAAAGCGTTGGGGTTCGAGGAAATTGGAGTCTTTAAAAAAGTAGGTTTCAAATTGGGCAACTGGCACGACACACAATGGTTTCAATTACATTTATCAGAACATATTAATAATCCTCCAGCGCCGAAAACCATTCACCAGGTAGTAGAAAGTGAATCCTTCAAAATGATTCTTGCAAATGCAAATGAACGATTGAAAAAAAGCCAATTGCAAAAATCTGAAATGTGATTGTAACATACGCGAATGTTTGAACCGGCTCTAAACAGCATTACCATTTATCCTGTCAAATCTTTGGATGGAATCACGCTGCAAAAAGCTGTGATCACCGAAGGCGGTTGTCTTTTGCACGACAGGGAATATGCCATGAGTGATGAAGAAGGAAATTTCATTACCGGGAAAACAAATCCGCTTGTTCATTTGCTCCGTTCCACCATTGACTTTGAAAGTAAAATCATTTCATTACGGCAACAACATGAAACAACGTGGAATCATTTTCACTTGCAAAAAGAAAAACAGGAATTGGAATCCTACCTGTCTGCTTATTTCGGAATAAAAACATTTCTTCAACAGGATAAAACAGGGCAGTTTATGGACATCCCGGATATTGCCGGTGTCACACTACTTTCTACTTCAAGTTTGCAAACCGTTTCAACATGGTATGATCACATGGATTTAGACGAAACAAGAAGGCGGTTCAGGGCAACATTGGAGATTGAAGGTGTTCCGGCTTTTTGGGAAGATCATTTATTTTCATCTGAAGGAAAAGGAATTGAATTCCGGGTAGGTGATGTGACTGTGTTTGGAATGAGTCCGCGTGAACGGTGCATTGTTCCAACGCGTCACCCGGAAACCGGTGAAGTGATTCATGCTTTTCCGAAAACTTTTGCAAGGCATCGTGCATCCACCCTTCCCGAATGGTCGGCTTTGCAGGGATACGGACATCATTATTACCTGACCGTTAATTGTTACATCCCTGCATCGGAAATCGGGAAATGGATTGAACCAGGAAACAAGGTGAAAATTATCGGAGAGAAAGTTTTCTATTAGAAACGATGGACAAAACAAAAATTGCAGTAAACGTATTCAATAAACTCGCAAACCTCTACCAGGAAAAATTCATGGATGTGAATTTGTATGGTGACACGTTCGATTTTTTTTGCAATGCCATTAAAAAAGAAAATGCTGAAATCCTTGAACTTGCCTGTGGTCCGGGTAATATCACGAAGTACTTATTAAACAAACGACCTGGCTTTAAAATAACAGGAATTGATTTGGCTCCCAACATGATTGACCTTGCCAGGATCAATAATCCAGGCGCTGAGTTTCAAATCATGGATTGCAGAAATATCGGAACGATTGAAAAAAAATACGATGGTATCATGTGCGGATTTTGTCTGCCGTATCTTTCAAAAGAAGAAACTATCAAATTGATCGGTGCCGCTTCAACACGATTAAAATCCAACGGCATACTTTACATCAGCACCATGGAAGATGAATACAGCAAATCCGGGTTCAAAAAAGGAAGTACGGGTGATGAACTATTCATGCATTTCCACGAAGCGGATTATCTAAGCGATACGCTCAAAGAAAATAATTTTAAAATAATAAATTTACAACGGAAGAAATCTCCGGCATTGGACGGAACAACAATGACAGATCTAATACTGATTGCAGAAAAACTAAACGACTTATAGTTTCGTGGGGGCTTCTACCCTATCCATAACTTTAACGCACCATTAACAGAGATTAACCGCAGGTTAACTTCCGACAGAAACAAATTGTTCTATGTTTAGTGATCCTGCTTTTATCAAATTCGATTGAAGCAATTGTTCAAACCCAACGCGATGATCAAAAATCTCCTCTTCCTATCTGCATGTATTATTTTTTCAACAGTCTGTCGAAGCCAGTCTTCTCAGCCTATTCCGGTAAACAGAATTGATTCCCTGTTCAACCGAGCCATGGAAATGAATCTCTTTTCAGGCAATGTATTAATCGCTCACAACAAACAAATTGTTTATGAAAAATCGTTTGGCAAAGCCGATTACGAAAATAAAATTCCCATCACGAGTGAAACAAAATTTCAGCTTGCCTCCATCACGAAAGATTTTACACGAGTGATGATTTTACAACTGGCCGAACAACTTAAATTCTCCACCGATGATAACATTGGAAAATACCTTTCAGGATTTTCGCCTGAAGTAAATAAGGTGACCATCAAACAACTGCTGGATTTCACTTCCGGGTTGGGTGATTACCATCGAACGGAAGATTTTCAAAGCCAGGAAGGAAAAATATTGCTGGCAAAAGATATCATCCCGATCATTCAAAAAGAAAAATTACAATTTGAACCGGGATCTCAAACACGTTATTCCAATTCAGGCTACGTGGTGTTAACTGCAATCCTTGAAAAAGTAACAGGGAAAAATTATTATGAAAATTTAAAAGAATTAATCCTTGACAAACTGAACATGCACAACACAGCAATGAATGGATATGTAAAACCCTTGCCGGGAATTGCTGTAGGATACCTTTCCAATCAAATCGGAGCCTTGCAAAATAATTCAACGTGGCATCTGGCCGGTGGCGGTGATGGAGGCATTTATACGACAACACATGATTTACTTGCGTTTATCACGTCTGTTTTCTACGACAATCAATTACTTTCCGACAGCAGTAAATTAAAGTATGCCACCGGTTCAATGAGTCATGAAAAAATTAATTCATGGAATGATTTTTTGATTGCAGGACGATATGCACCCGCCGGCGGAGCTCCGGGGGTAAGCACCTTGTTCACGGTAAATATGAAAACGAAAAACATTGCGATCATTCTTTCTAATTACGATCAGGGGACAGCAGAAGATATTGGCATGCGTGTTTCAGCCATACTCAATAACAAACCTGTGCTGCCTTTACAGGAATCTGCGCAAAAATTTTTATACAACGTTCTTAAAACTAAGGGAGGAAATTATTTTGAACAAAACTTCAAGGTCGAAATGCAGCAATCAGGAATGAGACCTGATGATGACATGGTTTTGCTGAATGTCGGAAACGCACTCATCAAGGATCATGATTACGACAATGCTGTTTCGCTTTACAAGATTTACACAACCGAATTCCCTGACATCATCATTGCCTGGAACGATCTGGGAGAAACTTACCTGGATAAGGGTGATAAGACAGCTGCAAAAAAGTGTTTTGAAAAAGCATTGCAACTGATGCCTGAAAACAAACGCGCAAAAGAAGGATTGCAAAAAACAAAATGAATTTTCCTGTAAAAAGAAAAATTTTAAGAAGTCAGCACTATTGCTCTAGCAGTTGATTCGCTTCCTTTAATACAACTTCTGCTTTTCCTTTGTAAAGTTTAATTCTCCCGGTTACACATAGTTGTTTGCCGTTGTACTCATCCGCCTTTTTAAACTTTGATACGTCATCTGCAAATATGACTGCTGTAAACGCATTGTCAGGATAAACTCCTCCAAAGTTCAGCATGACGACTCCGGTATTTCCTGTATGTGTACCGAATACTTTACCGCATACTGTTGTCAATGCTCCTTCATGATATTTCGCAGAGTCAGGAGAAACAGTTCCGCTTTGCGCGAAAGTGATAACTCCTGTAAATAATAACACAAGTGTAAAAACAAATTTGATCACTTTCATTGGGTTCGTAAAATTTATTGGTTGTCGAGGATACTGATTATGCACACGCTGCATGATCACGCGATGTAAAATTATACAATTGTTCAATCACTGCATTGGAAATCTTTCGTGTCGCCCGGGATTGCAGATTAGAAATCGATAAGTATTCTAAAAAACAATTGACTAAAGTTCAAATTATTTCGATTTACTCAATAAATTTTAATATTTTTTAAACATAGCCCCTATTTATTAGCATCTTGTTCATAAAAAAGTATAATTTTTTCTTGCATACCCCCTGTTTTTTGAAGTATGTTTGCAAAAAAATAAAAATCAACTTCAATCTTAACTGAAACATGAACAACATCCGCTTCCGGGCTCTTGAACACACAGTCAATAGAATTCCTGTAAAGGTCACTCCGCCTTCAAACAAGATTTCTGATTATTTCGGCATCAATGTTTTTAATAAAGATGCCATGCATAAATTCCTTCCGAAGGATGCCTACATCGCAGTCATCAATGCCATCGAACATGGAGAACGCATTGATCGCAAAGTGGCCGACCAGGTTGCACTCGGAATGAAGGAATGGGCGACTTCAAAAGGCGCTTCACATTACACGCACTGGTTTCAACCGCTCACCGGCGCGACCGCAGAAAAACACGATTCATTCTTCGAAGTTTCTTTTGACGGGAAAGCGCTCGAGCATTTTTCAGGTGGCGCACTTGCACAGCAGGAACCGGATGCATCGAGCTTTCCAAGCGGTGGCATTCGAAATACATTTGAAGCGCGTGGTTACACGGCGTGGGATCCAAGCTCACCTGCATTCATCATGGAAAGTGCGAATGGAAAAACATTGTGCATCCCGACCATCTTTGTTTCTTATACCGGTGAAACACTTGATTACAAAGCGCCTTTGTTGAAAGCACTGAATGCGCTTGATAAAGCCGCGGTGGAAGTCGGTCAGTATTTCGACAAAAATATTACGAAGGTATTTGCCACCCTTGGTGTAGAGCAGGAATATTTTTTAGTGGACACCGCATTGTTTAATTCGCGTACTGATCTTGTAGCAACGGGTCGGACACTTTTTGGTCACTCCGCTGCAAAAGGCCAACAGTTGGAAGATCATTATTTCGGTTCCATTCCTGAGCGCGCATATGCGTTCATGCACGACTTCGAGATTGAAGCATTCAAACTCGGCATTCCGTTGAAGACGCGTCACAACGAAGTGGCTCCTTCACAGTTTGAATGTGCTCCTGTATTTGAAGAGATTAACCTCGCAGTGGATCACAATGCATTGCTGATGGACGTGATGGATAAAGTTGCACGCAGACATAATTTCAAAGTGTTGTTGCATGAGAAACCGTATGCAGGAATCAACGGAAGCGGGAAGCACAATAACTGGAGCTTGGGAACAAATACCGGGAAAAATTTGTTGTCGCCCGGCTCCACACCGAAATCGAATTTGATGTTTCTCACTTTTTTCATCAACACGATTAAAGCGGTGTACGAACATGCTGACCTGTTGCGAGCCAGCATTGCATCGGCAAGCAACGATCATCGTTTGGGTGCAAACGAAGCACCTCCGGCTATCATGAGTATTTTTCTTGGCGGACAATTAAGTAATGTCCTGAATGAAATCGAGAAGAGTGTGAAAGATAAAAAGATGAGCCCGGAAGAAAAGACTGCACTCAAACTGAACATCGGCAAAATCCCTGAAATACTTTTAGACAATACGGATCGTAACCGCACATCACCCTTCGCATTCACAGGAAATAAATTTGAGTTTCGTGCTGTGGGTTCATCCGCCAATTCATCCAATGCCATGATGGTATTGAATGTGATTGTTGCTAATCAATTGAATGAATTCCGGAAAGAAGTCGATGCATTGACGAATAAAAATATAAAGAAAGACGAAGCGATTTTAAAAGTGCTGCGCCAGTATATCGTGGATTCAAAAAATATCCGATTCGAAGGAAACGGTTATGGAGATGAGTGGGTGAAGGAAGCGAAGAAAAGAGGATTGAATAACATCACCACCACTCCACCGGCGTTAGATGCTTTCGTTACAAAGAAATCCATCAAGTTGTTTGAAGACAACGGAATTTTTTCTCACCGTGAAATCGAAGCGCGTCATGAGATCATGCTTGAAACATACATCAAGAAAATTCAGATTGAAGCACGCGTGATGGGCGACCTTGCCATCAACCACATTATTCCCGCTGCATTAAAATACCAAACTGAGTTAGCGATCAATGCGGAAAAATTAAAAAGCATCGGTATGAAAGCGGATGCATTCAGCACGCAGCTGGAAATGATCAGAGAAATTTCTGAACACGTTTCTATCATCAAAACAAAAACGGATGAAATGATTGAAGCGAGAAAGAAAGCAAACAAGATTGAAAACGTGCGTGAGAAAGCGATTGCCTATTGCGATAAAGTGAGGATTTACTTTGATGAAATCCGCTACCATGCTGACAAACTTGAAATGCTGGTGGATGATGAGATCTGGCCGCTTGCGAAATACCGTGAACTTGTAAGCATTCGTTAGCCATCAAATTACGAATAAGTACGAAACTACGAAATACGATAATCAACGGATTACGAATTCAGCGATTCGTAATTTGTAGTTTTGTACTTAGTTTCAATTCGACGTATCCTAAGCCGGGAAAATAATTCGTGACCTACCAGCAAACTCTTGACTATTTGTACGAGCAGTTACCGATGTTTCATCGCATCGGTGCCGCTGCTTACAAAGCAGATCTGAACAATACGTTTGCGATTTGCGAATTGTTAGGTTATCCTGAAAATTATTTGTCGGGGAAATCCATTCACATTGCCGGAACAAACGGCAAGGGTTCGACATCACACATGCTTGCTGCGATTTTACAAACAGCCGGCTACAAAACCGGTTTGTATACTTCTCCACATCTCAAGGATTTCCGGGAACGCATCCGCATCAACGGGAATATGATTGAAGAAAATGTGGTGACAGATTTTGTTGAGAAATACAGAAACGACTTCGAAAAAATAAAACCTTCCTTCTTTGAATGGACAGTTGGGTTGGCATTCGATTATTTCCGAAAAGAAAAAGTTGACATCGCTGTGATTGAAACCGGTTTGGGCGGAAGACTGGACTCTACCAACGTCATCACTCCCCTGCTCTCCGTAATCACCAATATCGGCTGGGATCACATGCAGTTGCTTGGAGATTCACTTGAAAAAATTGCTGCAGAGAAAGCAGGAATCATCAAGCCCGGAATTCCTGTTGTAATTGGGGAGAAGCAAAATACCGTTGAAAAAGTTTTTCGAGATAAATCCAACGAAACAAGGTCTAACCTGTTTTTCGCCGACGAAGAATTAAAAGTTGAAGTGATCAGCAATCAAAATTTTCTTTCACTGAATATCTTCAGAAACGATCAACTCCTTTTTAAAGACCTTCAGCTTGATCTCACAGGAAATTATCAACTCAAAAATATTCTCACCGTACTTGAATCTGGATTCCAACTACGCAAATCCGGTTTTATCATTTCCGATGAACATATTTTCTCCGCATTAAAAAATGTAAAGCCGCTAACAGGATTGTTGGGACGCTGGCAAACGCTTTCTCAAAAGCCACTCACAATCTGCGATGTCGGGCATAACAAAGACGGAATTGAATACGTCGTAAAACAAATCCAGCAAACACCACACGATCATCTTCATTTCGTGTTGGGAGTGGTAAGCGACAAAGACATTTCCGGAATTCTTGAACTGCTTCCAAAAAATGCTACTTATTATTTCTGCAAAGCAAACATTCCTCGTGCGATGGATGCAAGTGAACTCAAAACAAAAGCAGCACCATTTCCATTGACAGGAAATGCGTACTCCTCTGTAAATGAGGCTTTGCAGTCAGCTCAATCCGATGCCCGCGAAAATGATCTTGTATTTGTCGGAGGAAGTACGTTTGTGGTGGGCGAAGTGCTTTAAAAAATTGTTTTGATCAAATGAAAAAGTGTCTATATTTGCCCTCCCAAAAAACGGGAGCTTAGCTCAGCTGGTTCAGAGCATCTGCCTTACAAGCAGAGGGTCACAGGTTCGAACCCTGTAGCTCCCACAAAGTCCGGAATTAATTCCGGACTTTTTTATTATTAGCTTTTAAGGGTATTCCTTGGTCTGTCTGTAAAAGACTACAAATTCCTTCACAGCAGGAAAAAGCCATGAAGTGATGTTCTCCAAACTTGATATCGCAAATTGCGATATCAAGTTTGGAAATTTTACAAAGGCATATCGGCATTGCTCCCACATAAAAGCGTCTACATATAAAATTGGAGCCACTTCATTTTTTAGTCTGCTGATTTATTGATTCACCAATGTTTTTACGCGCGAACCAATTAACGCAATCGCCTGCATCAATTTTTCATGAGGCACTTCGGCAGTATCCATCTGGAACGTAAGTCGTGTAATACCACCAAGCGCTTCTGAATGCCGTAAAATTTTCTCCGCTACTTCTTCCGCACTGCCGACAAGCAACGCGCCTCGCGGTCCCATCTGTGCTTCAAATTTTCCACGTGTCATCGGAGGCCAGCCGCGCTCTTTACCGACCTTGGTCATGGCCTCAGCATAGCCGGGATAAAAATCGTCCACTGCTTCCTCTGTGGTGTTTGCGACATAACCGAGTGAGTGTATTCCTACTTTCAATTTTTCCGCAGGATGTCCTGCTCTCTTGCCGGTCTCACGGTAAAGATCAACCAACGGACGAAAGTGATGTGTCTCACCACCGATGATAGCAACCATCAATGGCAGCCCAAGCTTACCGGCACGAACAAATGATTCGGGTGTGCCGCCAACTCCAACCCAAACCGGAAAAGGATTCTGCACCGGTCTCGGATACACGGCCAGGTTATTTAGTGCAGGACGAAACTTACCTGACCAGGTCACAAATTCGTTCGCGCGAATTTTCAGTAAGAGTTCCAGTTTTTCTGAATACAGTTCATCATAATCTTCGAGGTTTAATCCAAACAACGGAAATGCTTCGATAAACGAACCTCGTCCTGCAACCATTTCTGCGCGTCCACCGGAAATCAAATCCAGAGTAGCGAAGTTTTGAAATACGCGCACCGGATCTGCAGCACTAAGCACCGTCACTGCACTGGTCAAACGGATTCTTTTTGTGCGTGCTGCAGCGGCAGCGAGAATCAGCGTCGGCGCAGAATCCAAAAAACCTTTGCGGTGATGCTCTCCGATTCCAAAAATATCAAGTCCTGAACGGTCTGCATGTTCGATCCGTTCGAGCAACTGAGCCATTGCATCTGCATCATTGATTGATTTGCTGCTGTTACCGCTCATCATGGCAGCAAAACTGTCCACTCCTATTTCCATACTTTTTGAATTGAATCGGTAAAGTTACATGAATGGGAAGTCTTGCAGCGAAAAAACGAATAGAAAAATATGTTGCGAGCTTCGTAATTTGTATCTCGGATTAAATAAGAATTTGAAATGTGAAGAATGAATAGTTCATTTGTGATAACGAAAAGAAAATCAAATGACAGACGTAGAAGAAATTACCGTTGAATTAATAAAATTCAGAAATGAAAGAGATTGGGAACAATTTCATGATTCAAAAAATCTAGCAACTGCAATTTCAATTGAAGCGGCAGAATTAAATGAGTTATTTCTATGGAAGACGATTAAAGAAGCCGAGGAAGTTGATAAAGAAAAACTAAAAGAAGAACTGGCAGATGTATTTGCCTTTGCTTTTCTCCTTGCGAACAGGCACAACCTTGATGTCAGGCAGATTGTGCTGGACAAAATAAAAAAGAACGGAGAGAAATACCCGGTGGAAAAAGCGAAGGGTTCAGCTAAAAAGTATACTGAACTATGAGCGAAAAGAATTCCTTTGAAATTAAAAAGTATGAATTCAATGCCGGCTTACTAAATGAATTTCACAGCAATCATTATGTAAAAGGTCTTTGGCCTTTGGTGTATATACTAAGTGATGGAATTGTTAAAGAAGCCTATGTTGGTGAAACAACGGATGCCTTATCAAGAATGTCAAATCACTTAAAAAATAATTCAAAGAATAAACTTACAGCCGTTCATTTAATTACGAGTGATAAATTTAATAAGTCGGCCACCCTTGATGTCGAATCAAACCTGATTAAATATTTATCCGGAGACGGACAATACAAATTGTTAAATGCGAATGTCGGATTAGCCAATCACTCCTATTTTCAAAAGCAGGAAATTTATTGGGATATATTTAAAACCATCTGGAGCGAGTTAATATCAGAAGGAATAACGAAAAATTCGTTAGAAAAAATAAACAACTCCGACTTATTTAAGTACTCTCCATTCAAATCACTTACAAAGGAGCAAAAAGCAAGTATTGTTGACATTATTAAAAGTCTCCTCAATAAAAAGGATAATAGCATACTAGTCGAAGGTGCTGCCGGAACCGGGAAAACAATTCTGGCAGTATACCTTTTCAAATTACTAAACACCGAAACAAGTGATTTTAATTTTAAAGAATTCGGGGACGAAGAAAATGACTTTATAAAATTAGTGACTGAACTGAAACGCCTTTATCCCAAACCAACAATGGCTCTTGTTGTTCCCATGTCTTCATTTCGGAACACGTTAAAAAAAGTATTCAAAAATATAAAAGGGCTGAGCACAAACATGGTCATCGGTCCTGCTGAAGTTGTGAAGAGAACGTTTGATATCCTGGTTGTTGATGAGTCGCACAGGTTAAGAAGAAGAGTGAACCTTGGAACCTACTTTGGCGCCTTTGACAAAGTCGCTGAAAAGTTGAAGCTGGATAAATATAAAAGCAGTGAACTGGATTGGATCATCAAGCAGGGAGATAAGCATATCCTGTTCTATGATGAAAGTCAATCCATCAAACCATCGGATGTAAGAAAAGAAGATTTTGATAAACTGAAATCAAATAAAAATACGATTATTAAAACTCTCAAATCTCAATTCAGGGTGAGAGGTGGAAATGATTATGTCACATATATCGATAAACTATTGAACTGCAAGTTCAGAAAAAGTGATCCGGTCTTTGAAGCGAAAGAATATGAATTCATCCTTTTTGATTCGCTGGAAAAAATGATCGAACGAATCAAATCCATGGAACAGTTCGGGTTGTCGAGGTTGGTTGCAGGTTATTCGTGGGAATGGGTTTCAAAGAATAAAGATGTTCACGATATAGTTATTGATAAAGTCAAATTGAAATGGAATAGTGTTGCCGGTGATTGGGTAAATTCTGAAAACTCAATCAACGAAGTCGGTTGCATTCATACTACTCAAGGTTACGACTTAAACTATACCGGTGTCATTTTCGGCAATGAAATCTCGTATGACAAAATCAAAAATGAGATCATCATTAAAGAAGAAAATTATTTTGATAAAAACGGAAAACAGTCAATTAAGAACCCGGAAGATCTGAAAAACTATATTATCAATATTTACAAAACGATTATGCTGCGAGGCATACGAGGCACGTACGTCTATGTCTGCGATGAAAAATTGAGAGCTTATTTTGAAGAGCACATACTTATTGAAAAAAATAAACCGATATTTAAAATCCTGTCGCACGCAGAAGCAGAAAAATCTTCCAACTGCGTACGGGTTTATAATATCAGCGTTGCTGCCGGAAGATTCGGCGAATTGCAGCAGGTATCAGATTTTGACTGGATAAAATTGCCTGAATCGTATAAAGCATCCGATGAATATTTTGTCTGCAAAGTAAAAGGAGAATCCATGAATAAAATAATATCGAATGGTTCATGGTGTTTGTTTAAAAAAGATACCGGTGGTTCGAGAGAAGGTAAAGTAGTTTTAGTTGAACATCGTTCCATACTCGATTCTGATTTTGGTGCCGGTTACACCATAAAATCATATCACAGTACAAAAGAAATCGGGGAAGAAAGTTGGTCTCATTCATCGATTACACTAAAACCGTTGTCTGATAACCAGGAATATTCAGAAATAGTTTTGAAGGAAGATGAATTAAGTTCTTTAAAAGTTATTGGTATATTTGTTTGTGTTTTGGATATGAACACATAGATTAAAATTTTTCAGAATTATTAAAGAGTATCATTTAAAGAAAGTCAATTAATTCCAAATCGATCCGGTTTAGTCTACAGTCCTTTCGCCTGATAAAATGTAGTTCACACATTTTACTATTGACTGTATTGGTGGATTGGAAAAAACAAAATGGCAAATGAAATTTGATCCGCAAATACATCACCGCAGGTCGATCCGGTTAAAAGGATATGATTATTCACAGGCGGGCGCATATTTCATCACAATTTGTTGTGATGACCGGAAATGTTTGTTTGGAAAAATTTCGGATGGGAAAATGATATTAAATGATTTGGGAAAAATCGCGCATGATGAATGGCTGAGAACACCTGACTTGCGAAAGAATATTGAATTGGATGCATTCATTGTGATGCCCAACCATATTCACGGAATTATTTTGATTACTCAAGCCCATTCCCGTACAGGCGTATTGCATACGCCTCAATTACTACCATCTATTACGCCCGATTTGGAATTAAATACAGGCGAATCAGATTCACTACAACGCGAATTCGATTCCTATAATGATGGGGACGTATTCAATACGCCACGACACGAATCAGATTCACACCAACGCGAATTCGATTCCTATAATGATGGGGACGTATTCAATACGCCCCAAACACTGCGATCACCATCTCAAACTATTGGCGCTATCGTTCGTGGATATAAATCATCGGTAACCAAAAAAATAAATGAATATTATCGGGATAAGGGCGAATGCAATTCGCCCCAACGTAAATCCAATACGCCCCAACCGAATCGACAAATCCAAACGGTTTGGCAACGCAATTATTACGAACACATCATCCGCGATGAACGAGCTTATCAAAACATTTCCAATTACATCATGAACAATCCGGTAAAATGGAATGGTGATAAATTTTATTAAATCGCAAAGGATTAATAATTATGAAGGACGGTATCAAGTTTTGAATTCAGCAAATGCTTTTAATGTTCAATTAAAAAAGGCGCCCCGAAGAAGTTTCCTGATACACTTGTCTTGAAACAATTCACTTCCTAAAGCTGCTTTAAAGCAGGAGAAGTTCTTCGGGGTTTGCCGGGGAAGTCACGCGTTATAGCGCTGATAAATCCGCTTCGTCAGCCAATCTTTTACATCTGTTTTGAATTCGTTGTTCTCCATAATCTTGTCAAAGAGCATTGAGTAGTTGGTAACTCCAATTAATTTCAAGAGTACCGTTTAAAATTCAAGCACCGACCATCCTGCTAATTCCTTGTCATACACATATGGCATCTTGTTATAAATCCAAAATGATTTGCCTTTAGGAACTACAATGCTTCCAAAAAATTTTTTCCCATTTTTATTTTGTTCAGCAATATATTTCTGAAGTCCGTTTGATTTTGGTCCTGCTTTTTGAGCTTCTGCTGTCCATCCGGATTTGGTATCAAACAAACCAATTCTACCATCCTTCATCTTTACAATGAAATCAACATAAAATGTCTGGTATTCGTTTGAACTATCCTTATAAGGAACGGCAAAAAAGGTAGCATCGCGCTCTCCATTTTTAAACCACCATTCAACCTTACTGCTGTCTTCCAAAAATTGGATAAATTTTATCTCCGTTTCCCAGTGGCGTGCCTGTAAGGTTGATTCGTAGAATGGAACCATGGCAGATTTTTTCGCTCTCGGTTTTCTTTCCTGATGATTGGAGTTTAATTCAAGAATTTCAGGAATATTCCACAGCTTTTCATTCTCAAGCAGTTCGTTAGATTTCGTTGAATGTATGCGCGTGTATTCCTTCAGCGAAAGATTAATAATATCAGTGAATGCTTGCCGGTTTTCAGGACTAAGTACTGTAGCAATAATTTCTTTTTCGTCCTTTTCAATGTGCTTATCCAATTCTTCAGCAAAGAAATTATAAATGCACTTGTTAATTCTCTCAACGGTACGCCTCTCGGGAAACATGAAAGCACCTTCCAGCATGACCGAATCAATAAAATATTTTAAAGCACTTTCAAGTTCAATGGTATTCTTGGCAAGCGAAATATTTTTTAACAGGATTACAGGTTCATTTGCTGTTTTATAATTTTCCAAATGAAGAACTCCATCAATTGGAATATGGTCCAGAACTCCTCCCTTTATACTTTCGATTTTCTCTTTCAACCTGAATTTTTTACATTCTTCAGGAAATATGCTGAAGAATGAAACATCCAAACGTGTCTCACCTCGGTCTCGTTTTAAGTGATAAGAAAGAAGATTAATATCATCTCCATAATTTCTTGCTGATGAATAAATGGTGTAAATATCGCGCGCGACTTCTTCTTCAATATTTATTTTTGTGTTGGCTATGTTGGTATAAACATATCCTTTATTTAGTGCGTCTGACTTATAGTGTTTTAATTCCGGCATACGCATAATTCTGCCTACTGTCTGCATCTTAAATGTTTCTGAATGCCATTCGCGAAATAAAACTAAAATGTAAGCGCGCCGACAATCCCATCCAAGAGCGATTGCTTGTTTGAACATCAGCACTTCAACTTCATTGTTATTCTTAGTAATATTCTCCAGATTTTCCTTGTCTTCCGAAAGATAAAAAGCAAGTTTTCCGTTTTCTCTTGTGACATTAAACTTTCTTGCCATGAGCTCCTCAATCATCTTTTCTTTCCTATTGTCTTCAGTAGTATGACGATCTTTATCCGGTAACTGGATTAACAAAAGCGGATTTACATCTCTCACCCCGGATTTCTCAAGGAGATCTTTTAACTCTTTCCTTTTCTCAAGAGCAGCTTTCAGGATAAATTCATCGCTGCCAACACCTTCAAGTTTATCTTCTTTCAATCCGGAATTAATGGAAACTTCTTTCTTGACTATTCCTGTTTCTGCTACATCTTTGAATTCCACAACCTCCTTGTAATCCGAACTGATGTCAGGTGGTGTTGCCGAAACCTCAATGGTAATTTTCGGTTTCATAATTTCAATGAGACTCCTTGTGTTAGTTGCCTTTGAAGTATGATGACTTTCATCAATTACCAGGATAATTTCTCTTCCTTCCTCCAATGTGTTGTTGACAACAGATGTCAGGTTAAAGTCTCTTTCATTTTCATTCACAAACACATTACCCTTTTTGTTGATGCTTTCCCAATTGAGAAACAAAATTTCGCTTTCACCGATCTTTATCTCTGACAGGTCATCAACATTGAGGCATTCCAACAACCGTGAACTTTCATAATACCTTTCAAGTTTTTCTTTGCTTTGTAAATGGAGTTTGCGTGGAGCTGCCCAGATAAATGAAAACACTTTACCATCTTCTCTTTTGTTCACAAGCCTTCCCAAAAGCTCTGCTGTCATAATGGTTTTACCTGACCCTGTTGGCGATTGAAGCACGACACTTTTCTGTCCTTCCTTTTCCAGGAATTTGTTGATCCTTGAAAGCAGGCTTTCCACAGCTTCATCCTGGTATTTCAGCAGCTTTGTAATCATTGCATCTGAAGTTTTAGTTGCCTGGGAGAGTGGATTCTCCGGTAAACTTTAAGTATCGCTTCCGGAATGGCGCAAAGAGTAATTGCATTTTTCAGGTTCTTAAATTCTTCACTATAGTCATCACCATCTAATGAAAAAACATAAACTGAAACAGGTTTCTTAAGTTTTGAAATTTCTTTTTTGAATTCCGAGATATTCATTTCGTCAAATAGAATAGCCATGTATTTCTCCTGATTGGAAAAGATGGAATAGCCTTCTGCTTTCAACTCCTTTTTAAAAGTATTTTCTTTGATGCAAATCAAATCAATACTTTTCTGCGTGAGTAACTTTTTATTACGATGGCTTGGCTCTGAACCCACAAAATCTGTTTTGTAATATTTAAGATTTCCACCGAGACCTTCAACTTTATTTCCATTGCTGTCCTTATATCCATGAATTACTTTTTTAATTCTTGGGTAACAAACTTCGGTGCAGATATTGTTTTCGTCATTTGTAATGAGAATACATTGTTTACTGTTGTCCTTCAAATCTAAAACAGCGTGTAATGCTGTTCCGCTACCCGCAAAGAAATCAAGAATAATTTTCGGGTCGGGATGGATGGATGAAATCAAATACTTGGCAACATCAACTGGCTTTGCATAAGGAAAATTTATTCCAATGTCTTTGAAAAAAATATCATCACTACTGGCGTAGTCATACAGTGAAGGAGTATTTTCAAACATGTTTTCCTTCAACAAGTATTTTCTTTCAGGCTGCTTCTTTTCATCTGTTCCAAACAAAATCAATTTTTGTTCAAGTAATGACTTCATTGTTGCGGAAGGGTTTCTCCAACCCCTTTCAGGAACCGGGCATTTTTTCTTAGTTACTGGATGAATTAATGGAATAAAATAATCGGGTGGTGCTTTCTCCTTGTTTGGCCATGCCATAGAAACTCCACGATATACTTCACCATTTTCATCAATAAACTTATATGCCTTCTCTCCTCCTGAAAAATCCTGCATCCCCATCCATGCTTGAAACTCCTTCTTGACAAGCTCCAAATCATGTTTGATAATAAAATCTTTTAGAACTGTCTTTGGATAGTTGAATGGCTTAATCACCTTCTGAACTTCATCTGGGATAACGGACTTGCCAATTTTCGAAAAAAGCATTTTCGCTTTTTTCAAAATCTCAACTGCGTTTGGCTTTTTTCTGGTTAATGTATTTTGAAGCTTCAAAAACGCTTCCTTGTTTCTTGCGTAGCAAAAAACATATTCATGCATAGTTGAAACACCCTTTGCATCACCCTTCGGGTTTTTTTTGTTCCAAACAATTGTTCCCAAATTATTCTGTTCGTAAAAAATATCTGTTTCTAGAAGAACATTCAAACTATCAAACTCATTCTCGTCAATGTGAATGATAATTACACCCGTGTCCTTTAAAAGATTTTTGGCAAGACGCAAACGCTTGCTCATAAATGAAAGCCACATGCTGTGACGAAATCCATTTTCTTTATCAATGAATTTGTCGTTATACTTAAAATCGTTTTCTCCTGTGTTGTAGGGTGGGTCAATGTAAATTACATCAATACTTTTATGATGCGTATAATTCAAAACAGAAAGTGCGTGGTAGTTATCACCTTCAATTAAAATATTTACCGGCTTACTTTCATCTGTTTTTATTTCTCTCTCCTTATCTTCCAATAAGACAGGCAATTTCCCGTCTGATTCCTTTTCAAATTTTTCAAGCGTCCGTTCTTCTTCCCAAACCAGGCCGTACTTTTTCCGTTTGCTTAGTTTCTTCAACTCAGCAATCAGTTCTTCACGGGAATAGTTCTCGTACTTTTCGGCCACAACAATTCAATTTCACAGCGATTCACACTAAAATTGAACTGTAAGGATATGTATTTGTCTTTAAAAGACAAAATCTATATTTTATTGACAGTTTAGATGCCGAATGGTTCAGGAAATTTGCCGCTGTGAAAAAAGTTGTAGGACACAGAATCCGGAAGATCAGGGAGAACCAGGATTATTCTCAGACCAACATGGCTGATGAACTTGGCATTGAGCCGGGAACGTATGCCAAAATTGAACGCGGAGAAACGGATGTGCAGGTGACACGCCTGTATGCCATCGCGAAAATTTTAAAGGTGCACGTCATCGAGTTTTTCAATGACAGAAAAGAACCTTCCTTTGAAGATCCTTCCAAATATTATGGCTTTGCCACCAAGCATGATATTGAGCAATTGACACATGTAATTCAAAAATTGTCTCTTGAAGTTGAAAAGCTCAAGAACAAAATGGATGCGCCAAAGAAGCAGTCCATCCGAAAAAGAAAATAATTCCTGTTTCATATCACTCTGAGTAACGCGTATAAAATCAAGGCGAACGTGCAGTAATAGTTTTTTTATCACTTTTCTTTAAAAGAAAAGTAATCAAAAAAATCGTGCGTTACCTAGGTAATTTTTTTTACTCGTACCCCGTAAAAAAACCGCAAATTGAGAACACGTGAATGAGCTCAGAATTATTTTCTGACTCTCATGTGTTCTCTATCGCTATTACTTGGTAACGCACTTTCGCTTTGGTTAAACTTTATTCACAAAGTTGTAGAATGAAAATAAGTGAAATACTTTTACGACAGGCAAAAAATTAATATCTTTTTTGAAATAAAAGAATCAATGAATTCAATAGTTATAAGAATTTCTTCTTTCATTCTTAAAATCTCATCCATTGGTTTTATTGCAACAGCCTTTTATCATCTGCTCGCAATTTTTATGGACTTGAACAATTCAACAGCTTCCCGAAACATTTTGTTTGTCATAATCAATCTGTGGTGCGCTTTTGAAATCAGGAGAGCGAAAATATATTTCATTGTTTTATTTACAGCACTTTTGGTTCAGCAGGTAATCAGTCATGGAAATTCAATTATTAAAAACATTCATGAGCACCATACAGACTGGTTGAGTATTTTTGCATTGACCTCACTAATAATTATTTATTTTGCATTGATTCTTTCAGTGCTGAGAAAATTCCAAACGCAAACCAAACCTCACAAAGACAATCCCTGACGAATGGACTTTAAACAACTCGAACAAAAAGTAATTGACTTCAGGGATGAACGGAACTGGAAACAATTTCATCACATAAAAGATTTGTTGTTGGGATTGAATATTGAAGTTGCCGAATTACAGGAATTGTTTTTATGGAAAAGCGAACAGCAACAAAGCGAAATTGACAATCAAAAAATTAAAGATGAGCTGGCTGACATCGCCATTTTTATAATTTACATCAGCAACTATTACAACATTGACTTGCCGGAAGCCATTTCAGAAAAGCTTCAAAAGAACGGACTTAAATATCCTGTCGACAAGAGCAGGAATTCAAATAAGAAATACAATGAATTATAAAATATAGTTTAATGGTTCAATAGTTTATTAGTTCAATGTTGAACAACTTTTGGCTGATGCGCTACTAACTGTTGAACTATCGAACCATTAAACCATTGAACTAAAAAGAATGGACCAGGAATCAAAACCACCGCGCAGAGTACGCTATAAAGGCACGCATCCGAAATCATTTAAGGAAAAATACAAAGAGCTTCAGCCCGAAAAATATGCGGAGGATGTTGAGAAGATCATGCAGAAGGGATATACTCCTGCAGGCATGCATCGTTCCATTTGTGTCAACGAAATCATGGAAGTCCTGAAAATAGTTCCCGGGGAAATCGGAGTGGATGCAACACTCGGTTATGGCGGACATAGCCTTGAAATTCTTAAACGATTAATTCCGGGAGGACGATTGTTTGCAATGGATGTGGATCCTTTTGAATTGCCCCGAACAACAGAACGCCTGGCAGCATTGGGTTATGGTTCCGAAGTTCTAATAATTAAGCAACTGAATTTTTCAGAGATCGACCAGGTTGCTGAAGAAGCCGGACCGTTGAATTTTGTATTGGCAGATTTAGGTGTTTCATCCATGCAAATAGATAATCCTGAAAGAGGTTTTTCTTTAAAGGTGGACGGACCGTTGGACTTGCGGTTGAATCCGAAAACCGGGAAATCTGCGGCAGCACTTTTAAAAAACATTTCCCGGAACAGGCTGGAAGAAATTCTTCTTGAAAATTCCGATGAACCCTTCGCTGAACAAATCGCTGAAGCGATTATTTCCAAAATCAAAAATGGAACAGTGATCGGAACAACGATGCAACTGAAAGAAATAATCAAGGAGACATTGAAGTTTCTTCCGGAACATGAGCGTACAGATTCAATTAAGAAAAGTTGTCAGCGTTGTTTCCAGGCTTTGCGCATCGAAGTGAATGATGAATTCGGTGTGTTGGATAAATTGCTTTCAAAGCTTCCAGACGTGCTTGCTCCGGGCGGACGGGTAGCCATTCTTACATTTCACTCCGGAGAAGACAGGCGCGTGAAAAAAGCGTTTCAACTATTTTATCGCGAAGGAATTTTCAACGATATTGCACATGAACCCATTCGGCCATCTGCACAGGAAATCAGCAGCAATCCACGGGCTCGTTCGGCGAAATTACGTTGGGCGGTAAAATAATTGTTCAATAGTTCATGAGTTCATTGGTAAAAAAACGAATGAACAATTGAACCAATGAACCAGTGAACACCTTTCCAAAATCAATTATATTTGCGAAAGGTTATTCGAAAGAATTAAATAAGAAAATTGTTATGACATTAGAGCGAGAAGAAAAACATCTACCTGTTCTGATTGCAATATGCTTCGTTGGAAATTTTATTCTTGGCGGAATCGGACAAGCATTTCCTGAAAATTCATTTTGGCAATTGTTTTTGTGGCAATGGGGCGGCTTGTTGTACATGGCCGGAACGTCACTCTACGCAGCTAAATTGCATACTGAAAAATGGCATATCTCATCAGCCGGATTTATTTTACTATCCATCGGGCAGGGAATTTTTTTCACGATCCAGGACAATGGATCGAGCCACGAAGCACTATCGCTGTACGCAACAGGCATCATGGTTTTTCTTCCGGGCATGTTATTTCTTTCCTACTACTCCGGATTTCCTTTGTGGGTGCGTCTTTTCGGAGTTCTCTCCATTCTACCATTCCTGGTGGTTATGATAAAAATTGATATGAAGAGTTACGATGCGAAAGAAGATATGGTTTACAATATCATTAGCTTCGTGATGATACAAATCACAAGCATCTTCTGGAGCTACTTCGTTTTCCGCCCGTATCGAAAAACAAAAACTCAGCATTGAAAAAAATTGCACATGCATGGTTTGAAGCATTTAATGCACACGATATCGAAATGTTGTTGGCTTTATATGATGAAGATGCGGAACATTACAGTCCGAAATTAAAAATACATCGACCGGAAACGAACGGATTCATAAAAGGTAAACCGGCATTACGAGTATGGTGGACAGATGCATTTACACGATTGCCTAATTTGCACTACAAGCTACTGCAACTTACTTTTGATGGAGAAGAGGTTTTAATGGAATACATTCGTCAAACGCCAGGCGAAGAAGATTTACTCATAAAAGAAGTACTCATCACTAGAAATAAAAAAATCGTTGTATCGCGGATCATGCAACAACTAACAATCAATAACCAATAACCAATAACTAATAACCAATAACTAATAACCAATAACTAATAACTAATGACTAATGACTAATTACTAATGACTAATAAAATAACCACCGATAAATGACCAACAACGATATCCTGAAAAAATTGCGCGTAGCACTTCACTTGCGTGATGACCAGATTATAGAAATTCTTAAACTCGTGGATTTCAACATAACAAAAAGTGAATTGGGCGCTTTCTTCCGTAATGAAGATCATCCGAATTACAAAAACTGCGGTGACCAGGTATTGCGGAATTTTTTGAATGGACTTGTTATTCACCTGAGAGGAAGAAACCCGAAAGAAGCGGAGTAGTGAGCTACAGCAGTTTAAACTACTTATCAATTTAATGTTCAAACCTAATCCTGTTAATCCTTAAATCCTTTTAATCCTGATTCAGACAATTGATATTTTCATGAATCCACTATACGGACTTGTTTTATGTGGCGGACAAAGTTCGCGTATGGGCGAAGACAAAAGCCTGTTGGATTACTATGGAAAACCGCAACGCTATTTCACGTATGATTTGCTGGAACCGTTGTGCGAAAAGGTTTTTATTTCATGTAATTACAACCAGTCTGAAGATATTCCTTCCGGATATAAATTCATTGTTGATACTAAAAAATATTCAGACATCGGTCCGATGGCTGCCCTGCTCAGTGCTTTTGAAAAATTCCCGGCGGCTTCTTTTTTTGTCACGGGATGCGATTACCCGTTTCTCAACGCTAAAAACATCCGTGACCTGATAAATGAACGGACAGAAATGGCTGATGCCGTTTGTTACCGCCATCCCGAAACAGATTTTTACGAACCGCTCATCTGCATCTATGAAAATAATTCATACGAAAAACTATTGACCAATTTTAAACAAAAGAAACATTCGCTTCAACAGTTCCTCCATGAAGCAAATACCTGCAATGTGATTCCATCTTCTACAAATTTTTTAACGAGTGTGAATACGATGGAAGGCTATAAGAAAACAAAAGAACTCCTTTCTGCAAAACTTTTTTAATGCTTCACCTAAATCCTTCTCCAAAGGAGAGGGACTTTTATCTTCGAATCTCCGACCATTGTATTTTAGCAAAATGTATCTTTACTTCATGCCAAAGCCTACTGTTGCTGCCGTCCGGGTAAAAAAAATAAACGATGATAGAATCAATCACGCGGATGATCTTCTAGCCGTAGAAGAACCGTTGGAAATTCGTTTGGGCTTCGGTTCAACAACAGAACGGATGCAAAAAAGTATTTCCGTTACGATGCGAACTCCGGGAAACGATTTTGAATTGGCTCTCGGATTTCTTTTCACCGAAGGAATTATCAAAAACCAGGAAGATGTATTTCAAATCCGTTATTGCGGAAATGTAAGTCAACCTGAAAACAAAGAGAACATCGTTCGTGTTGAGCTAAACGAAAATGTAGACGTTGATTTAAAAAAACTGGAACGACATTTTTATACTTCATCCAGTTGTGGCGTTTGTGGAAAAGCATCCATTGATTCATTGAAAATAGTATGCAACATTGATGTTTACAGTTTACCGTTTTCGGTTGATGGTTCGCTAATACAGACCTTGCCAAATCTATTACGCGCCCAACAAAACATATTCGAACACACAGGCGGACTGCACGCTTCTGCCCTATTTGATACCGATGGAAAAATAATTTTTATCCGTGAAGATGTAGGAAGACACAATGCACTTGATAAAATTATCGGAGCCGCTCTTGCTAAGAATTTGATTCCCTTACAGCAATTTATTTTATTATTAAGTGGGCGAGCAAGTTTTGAATTAATTCAAAAGGCAGCGATGGCAGGAATAAAGATTGTTGCCGCTGTGGGCGCACCATCCAGTCTTGCGGTTGAAACGGCAAAAGAATTTGACATGACCCTGATCGGCTTTCTAAGAGCTGAACGTTTTAATATTTATACCGGTGAACAACGAATCCTTTTAAGTAGTGAGACCTTAGTTCGGAGTTCAGAGAAATGAAAACTGAAAAAGCTCCGAACGAATGACTGTTAAACCAATGAACTAATGAACTATTAAACTAATTACTAACCTCTAAAACCTTTTTAAAATGCAAAACGATTCTGAAAACATCTTATTCAACCTCGCCGTTGACGTTGTAAATTTTACTTCGCAAAATCTATTTCTAACAGGAAAAGCGGGAACAGGCAAGACCACATTCCTGAAATTCATCAAAGAACACTCGCAAAAAAATTCAGTGGTGGTTGCGCCAACAGGTGTTGCTGCCATCAATGCAGGAGGTGTAACCATGCACTCCTTTTTTCAATTACCGTTTATTCCGTTTGTTCCGGATGCAGCGAGAACACATGGAAATGTTTCAACGGTAGATAAAAATCACCTGCTGAGAAACATCCGCTTCAACCGCGAAAAGATTGAATTGCTGAACGAGCTTGAACTTTTAATTATTGACGAGGTGAGTATGCTACGCGCTGACATGCTGGATGCGATCGATGAAATTCTGCGTCACTTTCGCCAGCAACGCTGGGTTCCCTTCGGAGGTGTGCAGGTTTTATTCATCGGTGATTTGTTCCAGCTTCCCCCGGTGGTAAAAGACGATGAATGGATGCTGCTGAAAGATCACTATGTAAGTCCGTTTTTTTTCTCCGCCAAAGTTGTCGAACAAAATCCTCCGTTGTTCATCGAACTGCAAAAAATGTACAGGCAAAATGAGCAATCATTTATTGATCTGCTGAACAACATTCGCAACAATGAAATGAATGAACCGGACTATGAATTGCTGCACGAACGGTTTAGCCCGGAAGCAACCGATGTTTTTGAAAACCGCATTACGCTCACCACACACAACAACACCGCTGACAACATCAATCAAAAAGAATTGAGAAAGCTCGAAGGTAAACTGCACAGTTTTGTCGGAGAAATAAAAGGTGAATTTTCTGACAAAGCGATGCCGACTGAATTACGGTTGGATCTGAAAGAAGGTGCACAAATCATGTTTGTCAAAAATGATTCGAGCGGTGAGCAACGTTATTTTAATGGGAAATTAGCAACCGTAAAAAAAATCAGTGAAGAAAAAATTACGGTGACGCTTGCTGAAAGCAATGAAGAATTGATGCTGGAAAAAGAAATATGGACAAACATCCGTTACTCACTGAACAAAGAATCAAACAAAGTGGAAGAAGAAGAGCTCGGAAGTTTCACACAATATCCTGTTCGCCTGGCGTGGGCGATTACGATTCACAAAAGCCAGGGATTAACATTCGACAAAGCTGTGATTGATGCAGGCGCTTCGTTCGCATCCGGACAGGTGTATGTCGCATTAAGCCGCTGCCGGACATTGAACGGGCTTGTATTGCTGTCACGCATTCATCCTCACAGCATAAAAAATGACGAACGTATCGTTGAATTTGCATCACGCGAAAACAGCATCGAACAGGTTCAAAAAATTCTTCTTGCGGAAAAACCAAAATATGCCGCGCACCTTTTACTGAAAACATTTGACTGGAGAAAATTATTGGTCGAATTGAAATTTTTCTTTGAACTGACCGAAGAAAAAAAATTGCCGGAAAAAGAAATGTTCCTCGCAACCATCGGAATGATGATTGAAAAAACAAAAGCACAACAGGATGTGTCTGAAAAATTTCTCCAGCAATTAAAAAGCATCTTAACTGAAAATCCGGTGAACAAAGTATTATTGGATGAACGTGTTACCAAAGCGAAACTGTTCTTTGCAAAAGCACTTCATGATGAATTGATAAAACCGATGAACGAATTACAAAGTTTTTTAAAAGGGAAAAGCAAGTTCAAGCAATATTCGAAGAAGGTTGATGAGTTGGAAAGTTTTACATGGAAAAAAATTAACGATGTTGAGCGTATCACGTTTGGCGAAATGACGTTTGATGTGTCACAACTGGAACGGGGTCAAAAATCTCCTTCATTAAAAAAAGTGAAAGCCGAAAAAGGCAGTAGCAAAATTGAAACACTTGAATTTTACAAACAGGGGAAAACCATTGCTGAAATAGCCACACAAAGAGGTTTTGCACCCACCACGATTGAAGGACATCTCGCTGAATTTGTTTTAACGGGTGAAGTAGATGCATTTGACTTTTTAAACGAAGACGAAATTTCAAAAATCCAACAAGCCATAGAAGAAGTCGGTGATGAAAAATTTTCACCGATCAAACAATTGGTCGGAGATGCGATTAGTTTTGGCCAGATAAAAATCGGTGTCAACTATTTGAAAACAAAAAGATGAAATTACGAATCAAAGGAAATACAATCCGTTTCCGGCTTACAAAATCAGAAGTGGAATATTTTGGAAAAGAAAATCAGCTTGAAGAAAAAACCGAGTTTGGAAATTGTTCACTTACATATTTTTTGAAAACAGTGGATGATGAAAAACTTTCTGCAGGTTCTTCAAATAATACAATTTCACTTTTTGTTCCAATGCATTTGGCAAAAGAATGGATGGGTACCGAAAAAGTCGGACTGGAAGATGAAATGGAAATGGGTAACGGAAAAAAATTATTTCTTCTTCTTGAAAAAGATTTTAAATGTTTAGATACGGTTGCCTAAGATCAACGTGACAATTATGAAAACCCGTTACGAAATACGAATTAATACAAATCGCCGTTTTTATTAGTGACACACTTTTATTTATGGGCCGTGGCTGTTCTCGTATCGACAGTTATCCCATCTCTCAACGTGTAATTCAAGGACAGGGTATTGTTGCTGTTATATGTTCCTGAACCTTGTATGGTGTCTGAAGCAACAACCTGCTGTGAAATTGAAATTGAATTACCTGAAATCTCTGCATAGGTCGTTGTAGAAGCTCCTTCGTTTTCAAAATTCTTAATTAATATCTGAGAAGGGCTGCTTGAACCGGCAGAAATCGTCATGGTAAAATTTTGAGTACCTGACGTACCATTGGATTGTGTAATCCATGTTCCCAAAAACTTATCGCGTTCAGTCGTTGCAACTCCCGGATCACTTGTAGTATCCTTCTGACATGCATCAAAAGATGTAATCATCACTAGTATTAATAGTACATGTGAAATTTTCTTTTTCATAAATCGATATTTAACTGTAAACTCAAAACCGTAAACTATTTCAATCTTTCTTTCAAATCCAATTTAAATTTCCGTGCCACATCTTTCGCCACATCATACCCTGCATCAGCATGGCGAATCACTCCCATGGCAGGATCATTATTCAAAACTCTTTTTAATCTTTTTGCTGCATCATCGGTTCCATCGGCAACAATCACCATTCCGGCATGAATAGAATACCCGATCCCAACTCCTCCGCCGTGGTGCAGCGAAACCCAACTCGCTCCTCCGGCTGTATTGATCAGCGCATTTAAAACCGGCCAATCAGCAATCGCGTCGCTGCCATCTTTCATCGCTTCCGTTTCACGGTTTGGAGAAGCAACCGAACCTGTATCGAGGTGATCTCTTCCGATAACAATCGGTGCTTTTACTTTTCCTGATCTCACCAATTCATTAAAAGCAAGTCCTGCCTTTTCGCGTTCCCCTTGTCCGAGCCAACAGATGCGCGCAGGCAATCCCTGGAAAGCAATACGCTCCTGCGCCATCTTGATCCAGCGTGCAAGCGGTTTATTCTCCGGAAACAATTCAAGAATTTTTTTATCCGTTTCATAAATATCATTCGGATCACCACTCAATGCAGCCCAACGAAACGGACCTTTTCCTTCGCAGAAAAGCGGGCGAATGTAAGCAGGAACAAAACCCGGAAAGTCAAATGCATTTTTTAATCCGCGTGCAAATGCTTGTCCGCGTAAATTATTCCCGTAATCAAACGTAACAGCACCTTTTTTCTGAAGCTCGATCATAAGCTTCGTGTGTTTCACCATCGTATCCAACGAAAGTTCGATGAACTTCTTCGGACTTTCTGCTCGCAAAATTTTTGCTTCCGCCACATTTATTCCCTGCGGAAAATATCCGTTCAGTTCATCATGCGCTGAGGTCTGATCAGTGAGCGTGTCAGGCGTGATGTTACGCTCAAGCAATCGCTCAAGCAGATCAACAGCATTGCAGACAACTCCAATAGAAAGTGCCTTTCCTTCTCCTTTATATTTTATGGCGCGATCAATCCCTTCGTCAATGTCCAATACAATCTCATCGATGTATTTTGTTTCGATGCGTTTTTTGATTCTCCACTCCTCTACTTCAGCAGCAAGACAAACTCCTTCATTCATCGTAATGGCAAGCGGCTGAGCGCCACCCATTCCTCCGAGGCCTGCTGTTACATTCAATGTGTTCTTCAGTGACCCGCCAAAATGTTGTCGCGCCACTTCAGCATAGGTTTCATATGTTCCCTGCACAATTCCCTGCGAGCCGATATAAATCCAGGAACCGGCAGTCATTTGTCCGTACATCGTCAATCCTTTTTCCTCAAGGTCACGAAAGTTTTCCCATGTTGCCCAATGAGGAACAAGCATGGAATTGGAAATGAGCACGCGTGGAGCATCTTTATGTGTCGGCAAAATCCCAACGGGTTTTCCGGATTGAATCAATAGTGTTTCATCGTCATTCAAATCACGCAGCGCTTTTACGATGAGATGAAAACATTCAGGATTGCGCGCCGCTTTACCGGTTCCTCCATACACGACCAAATCTTCAGGACGTTCTGCAACATCCGGATCGAGGTTGTTGTGAAGCATTCGCAACGCTGCTTCCTGGATCCAACCCTTGCATGAAATTGTTGAACCTGTTGGTGTCTTCGTCTTACTTAAATCTAATTTCTCAGATGTTGTTGTCTGCATGCTTTACCTGTATCGAATAACGAATCTTTTACGAATTTACGAATACGCGAACTTTCAATATTACTTCAGGACAAAATATTTTACCACGGAGACAAGGAGGGCACTTAGAAACACGGAGGTTTTCTCTGTGAACCTCTGTATTCTCCATGCCTCCGTGGTAATCCTTAATTAGCTTTAACAAAGTCATTTATTTGTTCTTATTTTTATCCTGATTCTTGCTTCTTAAATCTTGCTTCTCCTTATAAGGACAATGCCTGCATCCGCTCTGGCAGCAATATCCGCGCTTTAAATGATATTTTTCCGTGAACACAATATAGCCATCTTCGCTCAAATAGTAATCTTCCTTATCAAACTTGTCTGTGAAAGGCATCGGTTCGAATTACGAATCAATACGAATGTACGAATACACGAATTGTTCTTAGTATGACAAAATTATCTTTTTCGCAGCGAAGAGCAAAGGCTTAACTTTGAGCAATGACTCTTGTTTTAAACAAACCCGGCTTGCAACCCTTGAATGATGAGCTTTTTAAAGAAAAAAAGTTGACCGTTTTTGTATTACGCGATGATTTGATTCATCCTTTTATTTCAGGAAATAAATGGAGAAAACTGAAATACAACATCGAAGAATTTCAGAAAACAGGAAAAGAATGGCTGGTAACATTTGGCGGCGCCTATTCCAATCACATTGTGGCAACTGCATGCGCAGGAAAAGAATTCGGAATTAAAACCATCGGAATTATTCGCGGTGAAGAACACGATGAAAAAACAAATCCCGTTCTCCGCTTTGCAAGTGAATGTGGAATGAAATTGATTTTTGTTTCAAGAGACGAATATCTAAAAATGAGGTTGGAAGTTGGAAGTTGGAAACCGGAAAAAAGTCTGAATGACTTATTGAATAGACTTTCCAGTTTCCAATTTCCAGTCTCTAATTTCTATCTACTACCTGAAGGCGGCTCCAATTCTCTCGCAGCAAAAGGCTGCGAAGAGATCATTGAAGATATTCCTGTCGACTTTGATTATATCTGCTGTGCATGCGGAACAGGAACTACGCTTGCAGGAATTATAAACGGGTTAAAAGAAAATCAACTGGCTATCGGAATAGCCGTGTTAAAAGGAGGAGAATTTCTTGCAGATGAGGTGAAAAAATATTCCGGTGATAAGAATAATTTCCGGCTGTTACTTGATTATCATTTTGGCGGATATGCGAAGTCAACAGAAGAACTTGACGATTTTTGCAAAACTTTTATGGAGAAAACCGCCATTCCGATCGAACCTGTCTATACCGGGAAACTATTTTTTTCACTTTATGATTTGGCAAAAGAAGATTTTTTTTCTGAAAATAAAACCATTGTAGTTGTTCATACGGGAGGTGTGATCTCCTTTGATGAAAACTCAACAACTAACAACCAATAACTAGTGACTCAATAAACTTCTAAAAATTGTATCCAAAATCTTACAGTTTCCGTACAATTTGCCAGCGAATATTTCACCACCCATTTCGTTCGTCAACTATGCAGTCACGATTCCTTATTTCTTATTCATTAATTATTCTCCCTTTAATTTCCTTTGCCGGTGGAAACTCAGACAGGATGACACGTGAGACGTACATCTCGCTTCATAAAGATGATGCGGTGAATGACATGAAACGGACAAAAGTTCCGGCCAGCATTACCCTTGCCCAGGCATTGCTCGAATCTGAGGATGGAAACAGCACGCTTGCCACCGAAGCCAATAATCATTTTGGAATTAAATGCGCAGATTGGATCGGCCCCACGTTTACAAAAGATGATGATAAGCAGGACGAATGTTTCCGTAAATACAATTCAGTGCTCGAATCATACGATGATCATTCGAACTTTCTTCACACGCGTGATCGCTACGCTTCTCTTTTTACACTGGACATGACCGATTACAAAGGCTGGGCAAAAGGTTTAAAGAAAGCCGGGTATGCAACCAATCCTCAATACGCTGAACGCCTGATTAAAATTATTGAAGACAATCAACTCAACCTGCTTGATGAAGGAAAGGATCTTCCTTTAATAGCATGTGCACCGGTTGATAACAAGATAAATGTCAGTACAGAAGTGCCAATTATAAAAAAGGAAGAGAGAAAATTTTTCGTTTCTTCCAATGAAGTGGACATTTTTGCGAAGAGAAAAGTCTTCAGCAAAAATGGAATTGAATACGTGATCGCCAAAAAAGGTGATTCATTTAAAAGCTTATCAAAAGAACTTGAGTTAGGTTACTGGCAATTGCCGAAGTACAATGAAATGGACAGTAACAGCGCCATTGTTGAAGGCCAGGTGATCTATATTAAACCGAAGAACAGTGCGGCCTCCACCACTTTTTATGTTGCGAAGGACGGAGATACCATTCATTCCATTTCGCAGGAACTTGGAATCAAGTCGAAGTACATTTACAAGTGGAACAACTTTTCTAAAGACCAGGAAGTACAATCAGGACAAAAGATCTGGTTGGAAAATCATACCTCTGATCTTTAGTTTTTCAGAATTCAATTTTTGCAATGTAAAATTTATTCTCCCTGTAAGCTGGGACCAACAAGGTTTCAGCATCAACCTGTTTTGCTGAATGAGGCACAATGGAAATATTTTTCAATTCATTAAAAAGTACATCGGTATCCTGCTTACCATTGCTATCAATATGAGTAATCAATACAGACGATTCCCGTTCAATGTATTTATTAAAGATCGTATATATTTTTCCGGGCGTGATGGCAGAACAGTACGATGATAAATAACCTGCGTCATCCGTCGAGTTCTGATCTTTTGAAATGGAATTCCCCCAGAGAATATGGCCATCCGGATTGACAGACAATGCAATGATATTTCCAAAATGATAATACTTATGCGACACATACATCTGGGTGAAATAATCGTAGTAAGAACTGGTAGACTGGTAAAATGATTCCGCAAGAATGGCTGCGCCACCATCCTTCCGCAAAATCAAACGGTCGATGGAATAATTCATCAGTTCTTTGCTGTTTAATTTTCGCTCACCAAGGAACTTTGAAAGAAATGCTGAACTGAAAGAAGAACTTTTGATAACAGCTTGTGATGTGCTGTCTTCATTCTCAGAAAAATAAAAAATCCCGGCAGTGGAATACGTGGTCTGATCGGAATAAAATCCGGCTACCACCACTTTTTTATTCAGGTTATCAGCAGCCATGCCGACATCCGTTAAAAATTTATCTTCAATTTTAATTTCATTGGATGAAACCAGGTCATGAGAAAAGTTGTACGAAAAGAGCTGGTAGAAACTCTCATTCGGAGCTTTCACTTTTTTATCCGTGAGAAATTTGATGCCAAGAAGAAAAAAATTACCTTCATCGGTAAGCACAAAATCAAGCGATGCAAAATGTTTTTCGCTGAACGGTACCGTAATTTCTTTTTTGTACAGTACGTTTAAGTTGGTATCCACCACAACAGCTTTATAAATTTGTTCGTCCTTATTATCGAAAGCAATTTTTCTGAATGCACACACCGCTTTCGATTGATCATGCGAAACAATTAAGTCGGGCTTACTGTCTTCATTAATTTTTTCATACCCGAACTCATCCAATAAAAGCGGTTGTGCTTCGTACACACCACTGTTATTGATGTACTGCGCATACAAGAGATAATTTTTTGTTGGCTTATCAGCAAAGGCGCTCAGGACGAGCATTTTGCCATTCACAGATTGTACGGCAATAATCTTTGCATCAGTAACCGAAGAGACCAGCTGATGACTCCATTTTTGCTGCATGCTGAGGTCATAATATTCTAGTATGTATTTTTTATTTCTTGAACCGGACCGTTCACGACCTTCGTCCAGGGAATAATTACTTCGCAACAAATAAAATCCTTCCTCATCGGTCCCTGTTATTTTCAGGTACTGCATTTTTTTGTCTTCATAAAACGGCTGCGACCAGGTTACGTGTTGGGCTTGTAAAGTAGCAGGAGCAATACAGGCCAGGAAAAGAAATACAAAAAATAAAACTCTGTTTTTCAAGCTACGCATTCAGATAAATAAAAAGTGATCACATTTTCACCAGCTTCTTTTTGAAAAATCCTTTTTCCGTTTCCAGGTTGAGAAAATAAATACCGTTGGAAATGTGTGACAAATTTACTTTTGTTTCTGACAATCGTTGGTTCAAATCATTCTTGAATACAACATGTCCAAGCATGTCAGTAATTTCAAGTGTTGATACCTGGATTGTATTCTTAATGTGGATGACCACTTCATCTCTTGCGGGATTTGGAAATACATTCACAAACGAATTGTCTAAGGAAATATCCCTCGCCGAAAGAACAGTATTGTTTTTTGAGATGAGCCATAATTCCGGATCGAATGTTACGGTGGTAGCTGTGAAATTTAATGTAGCATTGAAGATTTCTCCTGAAGACGTATGATTAAAAACCAGGGTGGTATCATGCGTTGCATCCTGGAAGCGAATAGGAACAGGCATTTCAAAGAAAGTAACGGACGGATCAGATTGTGTCTGATCAATTTTTACAGTCAAATTATTTCCAACCTGGCTATACACAACCTGGTAAGAAGGATAACCCTGGTTGTAATACCACTGGTTAAAAAAAGTCGTGAGACTTTGACCGCTGGTGGTTTCCAGATGATGAATCAGGTCTGGCGTTTTTGCATACCCATAAGCAAGCACAGGATCGTTGAGATAATTTCTCAATGCCTGAAAAAATAAATTGTCACCGAGCTTCCATCGCAACATGTGAAGCAAGTACCCTCCCTTATCATACGAAAGCCGTCCGTCAAAAATCCGGCTCACGCTGGTTGTATCTTCACACAACACGGAGCCATCTGAAACACTGGTGATACTATTTACCCTGCCGGATCTCCAGGTATACCAGTCAGCCGGGAACATGTACTCTTCCGTCAATCCTTCCATGTAGGTTGCAAAACCTTCATTCAGCCAAATGTCTTCCCAACTTCCACAGGTCACTTTATCACCGAACCATTGATGAGCGCACTCATGTGCAATCAAACTGTGATTGAAAGCAACTACATAACTCATCGTCTGATGCTCCATTCCTCCACCCCAACCAAACTCACAATGCCCGTACTTTTCATTCGAGAACGGATACAGAATCGTCAGGCTATCATACAGGGAAATTACACCAAGAATATCAGGTGTTTGTGATGCAGCGCTAGCAGAATCTTCGGGATAAACATAATTGAGAATATCAAGTGTATCGGTCGCATTCAAGGGAAGATAATTATGGTACACCGCATAATTTGTCACACCAATGGCAACGAGGTAAGCAGCAATCGGATAATGACTTTGCCAGTGATATATTTTATTCGGCCCATTTTGAATTTCTGATATAAGCAACCCGTTGCTGGCAACACGATACGCTTGAGGAGTGGTGACGATTACATCGATCGAATCTACTTTATCGGTGAGACTTTGTTTGCAGGGCCACCAGTCTTTTGCACCAAATGGTTCGGAGAGTGTCCAGATGACAGGAATTCCATTATGATCTGTTTGAATAAAAGAACCGAAACCACTTCCTACCGGTGTTCCCTGGTAATAAACCGTCACCGAATCAAGTGTGCTCATAGGAACTACTGAAGGCAATGAAATTTGTAACAAGTCTCCCACAGATTCAACAAATGATATGGAAACACCATGATAAACAACTGAATCAATAGTGAGTGCCGTTGACAAGTCAAAATCAATTTCATTAAATCCCGGAACAGAAGGAACAAGATAGGATGTAACACTACCCTGGATATAATTCACGACCGGATCAACCTGCCATTCAAAGCGATGGTATTTTAAATCGTAGTTATCCGGAACAGAAGAAAGAAGGCCTTCCCCAATGTAGCGATGCGCTTTCTGCTCCATCTTTACAATATCTTCCTGGTGTTTTGCAAGTTCATTTTGTTGCGCATAGCTGATGAATGAAATCAATATCAACGATGAAAAAAATATTCCCTTTACCATATGATTTCCTGTTTGAGAGTTCCTGAAAACTTGTATAAAGATATGAATTAAGAAGTCAAAAACAGATCGAGCATTCCTAAATCAGTTACCTTTTAATTGAATTTGCTTTTGTCGTATAAAATATGATTTAAATCATTGTTTAGAATCATTCTAAATAATATATTTGCGCCTGAAATAGACAAACTCAACAATAATGACGATGAAAAAATACATTTTAGGGTTGATGCTCGGAGTTGCATTTTCAGGAGAAGCATTCGCACAAGACAGGATGTTTGCTTACACCTATCAAACCAATGTACTCAACAAAGGAGACTTTGATTTGGAATTTCAAAACACGTTAGCGACAGGAAAAACGGGCAAGTATAGTCCGTATGTTTTCGGGCAGCATCTAGACCAGCGAATTGAACTTGAAGTTGGCTTAGGAAAAAAAATTCAAACATCTTTCTATCTCAACTCGGAACTTTTTAATTATGCCGACACCTCTTCGTCCGATTTGAGCCAGGAATTGAAAATCTCTTTCAGCAACGAATGGAAATGGAAACTCTCAGACCCTGTTGCAAACAGGATTGGTTTTACCCTCTACGAAGAATTGGAATTTGGCGGAAATAATTTTGAATCGGAAACGAAATTAATTTTTGACAAGCGCTGGCAAAAAGATTTACTTGCTTTTAATATTGTAAGCGTATACGAAATTGAAAGAGAGATAATAAGAGAGAACGATGTTACAAAAGCTGAATGGGAAACCAGTTCTCCTCTTGAATTCGATCTTGGCTACATGCATTTCTGCAAACCGGAAATTGGTTTCGGTTTGGAAATCAGAAACAACAACGACATTACAGAAGAAGATGGCTGGATGAATTCAGTATTGTTTGCAGGTCCTGCTTTCCATGCTTCGGTTGATAAATTCTTCACCAACATTTCCGCACTTTCTCAACTTGCAAACCTTCACAAAACAGACGAAGCTCCGGGTACTCGTGATTTGAATAACTATGAAAAGGTAGAAGTCCGGCTTCTTGTCGGCTATAGTTTCTGATGAAAAAGGCAATTACTATTTCGATTATTTTTTGCTGTCTCCTTTATAGCTGCAGTCGTACATTGTATACACCTGCGTGTACAGATGCCACAAAACAGCAACAACTTTTATCAGGAAGAAAACTGTATGTTGATCATTGCAGTGGTTGTCACAATCTTCACCTGCCAAAAGAATACGATGCAGTGGGATGGAAAAAAGAATTGAACGAAATGCAGCCGAAAGCAAAAATTACGGACGAAGAAAAACAACTGATCTTTGAATATCTCACTTCGCAGAATTAGCTATTAACGTTTTCTTAATTTTAATCACTACTGATTTTGAAGTTGGCGTATTACTCTTGTCTGCCTTGCTGTGAATGGGAACCAGGACATTCGTTTCCGGAAAATAAGTAGCGACACATTGTTCCGGAATCGCATATTCAACAACGATAAATTTTCGGCCGACACGCTCCACTCCATCCGAATAATTAAAAAGATCAACGACATCACCGGCTTTCAATCCGGATCCGGCAATGTCTTTTGCATTCATAAAAATAATTCTCCGCTCGTTGTAAACACCACGATAGCGATCATCCAATCCATAAATAGTCGTATTGAACTGGTCGTGGCTGCGAATGGTCATCATCATAAATTCGTCAGTGGCTAACTGATGAACCGTTAAATCCGCGACACTGAAATTTGCTTTTCCGGAGATCGTATCAAATTCTTTCTCGCGAGTTGAGTTCGGAAGATAAAATCCTCCTAGCTTTCGTACCCGCTGATTGTAATTTTCGAATCCGGGAATTACTTTTTCAATATCGTTCCGGATGTGATCATAATGCTGCTCGTACAAATCCCAATTTATTTTAGTCCGATTGCCAAACACTTCTTTTGCAAGCCGGCAAACAATAACCGGTTCACTAAGCATTTCAGAAGATAAGGGTTTCAGGTTTCCTTTTGACAACTGGATTACTCCCATCGAATTTTCAGTGGAGACAAACTGCTCTTCGCCATTCAGCATATCTCTGTCACTTCTGCCGAGACAAGGAAGAATAATCGCCTCTTCTCCATGAACAAGATGGCTGCGGTTTAGTTTGGTCGAAACCTGAACCGTGAGTTTGCATGCACGTAAAGCTTCGGCTGTATATTTTGTATCGGGCGTTGCAGAAAGAAAATTTCCTCCCATCGCAAAAAATACTTTTGCTTTTCCTTCATGCATGGCATGAATCGCTTCCACTGTGTCGAGTCCGTGTTTTTGCGGAGGCTCAAAACCGAAAACATTTTTGAGCGAATTCAAAAAGACCGCTGACGGTTTCTCATAAATTCCCATCGTGCGGTCGCCCTGCACATTGCTGTGACCACGAACAGGACAAGTTCCTGCACCAGGCTTACCGATACTTCCTTTGAGCAAAAGAAAATTAATAACTTCTTTGATCGTATCAACAGCATTCTTATGTTGCGTGAGTCCCATCGCCCAGCAAGCAATGATTTTATTTTTATGCTTCAGTACTTCCGCTGTTTCTTTAATTTGTTCAATCGAAATTCCACATGCAACCGACAATTCCTCCAGTGAATATTTTTTGAGATGCGAAATTAACTCCTCGTAACCTGAAGTATGTTCCGCAATGAATTCACGGTCAAAAACTTTTCCCGGATTTTTCTCCTCTTCTTCCAGTAATACTTTTTCGATGGCTTTCAGTAAAGCCATGTCACCGTTAATTTTTACCTGGAGAAAAATATCTGCAAGCTTTATATTACCTCCAAGTAGACCTGTTACCTTTTGAGGATTGCTGAAGCTTACCAATCCTGTTTCAATCAACGGATTCACCGAAATAATAATCGCTCCGTTTTTTTTCGCTTTCTGCAAAGCCGTTAACATGCGTGGATGGTTGGTCCCGGGATTTTGTCCGAGAATCACGATGACTTCTGCCTGGTAAAAATCTTCGAGTTTTACCGAGCCTTTGCCAATGCCGAGGGATTCACTTAGCGCAACACCACTTGATTCGTGACACATGTTCGAACAATCAGGCAAATTATTTGTACCAAACTCACGAGCGAAAAGCTGGTAGAGAAACGCTGCTTCATTACTTGTTCTTCCCGAGGTATAAAAGATCGCTTCATCAGGAGAAGACAATTGATTCAATTGTTGCGCAATTTTTTGAAACGCATTTTCCCAACTGATCGGTTGATAATGTGTGGCTCCTTTCGGTAAATACACGGGCTGAGCAATGCGGCCTTTCTTCCCGATTTCAAAATCAGATAATTCAGATAATTCAAAAACAGAATGTTCGGAAAAAAAATCTGCTGTAAGTTTTTTTGTGGTGGCTTCTTCTGCAATTGCTTTCGCGCCATTCTCACAATACTCGGCAACTGATGATCGCTCATCATCAGGATCGGGCCATGCACAACTCGGGCAATCGTAGCCACCCTTTTGATTCAATGCAAGCAATGCTTTCAGTCCTCTTGAAACACCGGCTTCTTTGAAAACATGTTTCGCACTTGAAAGCACAGCTGGCATTCCGGCAGCGATTGTTTTGGGATTGCTTAGCTTTAAACCTGTAAACGTTTCAGGATTTTCGGAATTCTCTTCCACTTTTTTTGTTCATCAGAACTGATTCAAAAACTTGCTCACCTTTTCGAAATAAACATTCTTATCGGTAGAAAAGTTTTCAGCATTGGAAGGGCTGCTTGTTACCACATAGGTTTGTGTAGAACATTTCAATAATTTCATATCAGTCGGATTCAGCATTTCATCCTGAGGAGAAACAATGATCATAACCCCTCTCACTGTTGGCCTTGCTTTATCACAGGCGTAAATGGGTTCCATATTTTTATCATAACCAAAAGGAATGATAACATCCTTTGATTTTTTATCTTTCATCTTTTTCTTCATTTGCTCAAGGCTTGTCCACGGACCATCGGCAATGACTTTGCGTGTTTCCGGGCGGTTTAATCCGACTCCAAGCGAAATACCGGCTCCAATATTCTGTCCGAACAAATCAAACTTCGTAATCGCCCGTGATTTACGCAAATAGTCCAGCACAGAATTAAAATCAACGGTAAACTGTGGATAGATATAGGTATCGGGATCAACAGGAAATTCGCTGCTGGACCCATAACCACGGTAGTCATACATGCATACATTCCATCCTGCGGAAATAAATTGCCCGGCAATTTCTATGTTATCCGCCATGTTGCCATCACCGTTGCCGCTGATCACCATCCAGTTCGTGGTTTTCTTACTGGTCTCAAAGAACCAGGCATTCAACGTAGCCAATCCATCCTTCGTAGGAATTTTTTCCTCCTTGTAAGTCATTCCATATTTTTCAGGTTTCACTTTGTATTCGCGTGATGGATTTAATGCGAAAGAAAGCTGCGCATTCAGCAGCATCACAAACAATAATCCGCTAATCAATTTGATTTTATACATGAGTTAAGATATTTTTATAGTGGCAAATATTCCGCGAGTAAAAATAAGGAAAAAGGAATTTATTAAACGGAAAAAACACGCAAAACATTTCAACAAATTAAAAGGCACCAAATAGAGCAACAACAAAAATGAATAAATATTACTTCTTATCAGGTTCAACAGGAACAGAGCCCAAAAATCTTCTCGTTATTGAAATGGATTTATCCTTTTTGTACTCGTTGTATTGATAGGATTCAGGATTAAAATGAAATTGCCTTTCATCAATAGTGCCTTCAAATGCTTTTGACAGGTAAATCACATCGCCAATTTTCATCCGTACACGCATCAATGTTTTGTATGGCCCTTCATATTTCGCTGTTATAAATAAAGCAAACTCATGCGGATGTAAAATGAGTGCCCAGCGTTTTCCTCCACCGAGAAAATCGAATTTTTTTGATTCAACCGGTCTCCATATTGTTCCTTTGTCCTTCGCTTCCTGGATCGCGGAAACATAACGATCCCGCACGTTAAATAGTTTATCCGAGTTGGTTTCATTCACCACATAAACCGGGTAATAAATTCCGTTCTTTAAAACGGATGTCCAGTTAACAGGTATTGAAACCGAATAATCGGGAATTACCTGGAGCCCGTCTGAAGAAATAGAATCACGCAGGTTCCGCAAGTAGGCGCTGTCACCCTGAATCATATCATTTCCTGCAAATGGTGTTGTCTCACCTTCGTTATCAATCAGTACAGTATCGGTGAATTTAAATTTACTGATAAAAAATGTAGAAGCATCTTCAATATAATTTGCACTAAAACAAGAAACACTGTCTTTAAAAGAATTGTTGTGGAGCAAAACATGTGGTAACGAAAAAATCTCCTTCTTTTCTTTTTTATCCGCACAACCGGAAATAAAAAACAGCACAACCAAAAGGTGTAACTGAATTTTCAAAAAAAATCTTATTGAATGAAGAAGTCTTTCAACCGATTTATTACTCACAGAATTATTCATCACGCATTCGTCAAAATAATGTTGGGAGGAAAGATACGTTTCGGAAATCAAAAAAAGGTAAACAAAAACGGCTACCGTCTTTTTACCTATAAAAATCAGTTTCCTTTCGCATAATCGCCATAAACAACCTGTGAAATCTGGCTCAGCACGTCTGAAAGTTTCTTCAAATCAGCGCCTTCTGACATGACACCCAACAGGTATGGTTGCGGCTCGGTGTAAAAAATTCCGATCTCATGCAATTGCTGAGAGTTGGCTGTTACCCGTTCACCGAACTTGTGTGCTACCGGCAAATTGGGGCTGATGTCTTTTAAAAGTCCTCCACGGTAGGTACTCTTGGAAAGCATGCTTAATGCAAGCTCAGAATTTTCATCCGTTAAATACCCGCTGTTATAAAGGATTCTGAAAAGTTTGCAGTAATCAATTACTGTAACTACATAGTCTGCTCCTTTTGCAGGATCAGTCGGAGGTGCTGTTACACCCAGATCTGAAAAAAGTTTTTGAAAAATTTTTTGATTTATATTTCTTCCGACCATCAGCAAAGCATCATTGTCAGAATAAGCAATCATATCGTAAAGGAGTTCTTTGATGGTATAAAATTTATTTTCAGCCAGGGAAAAACTTTTTATATTCTGACTGAAACCAACCTCTATATGTTTGCCAAAATATACTTTCTTATTCAGTAAACCATGATCAGTTGCTAACTGTTTCAGAATCGCAATAAGAAATGCCACCTTCATCAGGCTGGCTGGCGAATACGCCTTACTTCCGTTAATGACAAACCACGAACCGTCATCCAATCTCCTGAAATAAACGGAAATGTCAGTTAACATGTTTAATGCTTTGTCATGTGAAATTATTTCTGATATTTTTTCTTTCAGATCCGCCAATTCAGGATTCTCAGCTGGAAGATCAGCAAACATAAGAGGATGAGTAAACTTATAATCTTTCAATCGAAGCATTTCCATTTTCTGGGGGATCATTTCAATTTTGGGATTCACAGTAATTATTTTAACGGGCTTTGGGAAAAAATAATAGACAACAAAGCCTGAAACAATCATCAGCACCAAAGCAAGAAACGGAGAAAGATTCTTTTTGAAAAAAAATTTATTACCGGGTGAACTCATAAAAACACTTGATAAATGGACAACAAAGCAACAATGCTCCGATTAAATGTTTCAAAAAATTGGGTGATCAAATAAAGAAGTAAATTTGATATTTTCAATGAAGGAAATTGACCAAGGTTTTAAATTTATCATCCATAAACTGCATATAAATAGTAGAGTTACTCGCTCGTGCGCTTAATGAAATCATTATCTTTGCGTGATTTTTAAAAATAACTAACTAAGTACTAACAGAATGGAGAGACATAACGAAGTCCTCGAAAACGTCATCATCAAATTTGCCGGAGACTCGGGCGATGGAATGCAGTTAACGGGAACACAATTTACCAACACCGCTGCTTTGTTTGGAAACGACCTCAGCACATTTCCGGATTTCCCGGCAGAGATTCGTGCCCCGCAAGGAACGCTTGCAGGCGTTTCAGGATACCAGTTGCATTTTGGAAGCGTGGAGATTTTTACTCCCGGCGATTATTGCGATGTGCTCTGCGTCATGAATGCTGCCGCATTGAAAGCAAACATCCGCCACCTGAAGAAAAGCGGGATCATCATCGCGAACACCGATGGTTTTGACGCAAAGAACCTTCGTCTTGCCGGAGTTGCTGATGGAAAAAGTGCACTCGAAGACGGTTCACTCGAAGGATACAACGTCATCAAGATGGATGTTACCAAGATGACCCGTGCAGCACTTGACGGTTCGGGGCTTGGAACAAAAGAAATAGACCGTGCAAAAAATATGTTCGTGTTGGGATTCCTTTACTGGATGTACAACCGCCCGATGGATCACACCTTGAAATTTTTGGATGAGAAGTTCGGAAAGAAACCGGACATTCTTGAAGCCAATTTAAAAGTGTTGAAAGCCGGTTACAACTTCGGAGATACGCGGGAAGAGTTTACCACTCGATATACCGTGAACGCAGCAAAAATGCCGGCCGGTATTTACCGCAACATCATGGGTAACCAGGCCACAGCATTGGGTTTGATTGCAGCAGCTAAAAAATCAGGGCTTCAGTTATTTTATGGAACCTATCCAATCACGCCAGCTTCCGATATTTTGCATGAGTTGTCGAAACATAAAAACTTCGGCGTAAAAACATTCCAGGCAGAAGATGAAATTGCTGCGATCTGTTCTTCCATTGGTGCCAGTTTCGGTGGAGCGCTTGGAGTGACGGCTTCTTCCGGTCCCGGTATCGCGCTCAAAACAGAAGCGATGGGATTGGCACTGATGCTTGAACTCCCGCTTGTCATTGTGAATGTACAACGTGGTGGTCCATCAACAGGACTTCCAACCAAAACTGAACAAAGCGATTTAAACCAGGCTGTGTTTGGCCGCAACGGTGAATCACCGATTCCGGTGATTGCTGCCGCTACTCCATCTGATTGTTTCCACATGGTGTATGAAGCATGCCGTATCGCCATTGAATTCATGACTCCTGTTATTTTACTCACCGATGGTTACATCGCCAATGGTGCGGAACCTTGGCAGTTTCCAAAAGCTGCTGACCTCCAGGAAATCAAAGTGAAGTTCATCAAAGAAAAAAATGCAGGCGATAAATTCCTTCCGTATAAACGCGATGAAAAACTTTCACGACCGTGGGCCATTCCTGGAACGAAAGGATTGGAGCATCGCATCGGAGGAATTGAAAAGCAACATGAAACCGGCAACATCAGCTACGAACCGGCGAACCACGAGTTCATGGTTCGCATGCGCGAAGCGAAAGTTGAAAAAGTTGCCGACTACATTCCTGAACAAACCATTGAAGTCGGAACAAACAAAGGCAAGCTGCTGATTCTCGGCTGGGGTTCTACGTTTGGAGCGATCAAGAGTGCTGTTCTTAAAGCTCGCGAAAAAGGATATGATGTTTCGCAGGCACACATTCGTTATATCAAACCATTCCCGAAAAATCTTGGTGAAGTTCTTTACAACTACGAACACATCATCATTCCTGAAATGAACAGTGGTCAGCTGATCCGGATGATTCGTGATAAATATTTAATTCCTGCGGAAGGGCTGAACAAAATACAGGGAATGCCGTTTACTGCTGAAGAAATTTACAGTGCAATCGAAGCAAAACTTAAAAAATAAAAATGGAAACAACTCCAAACACTACTCCTGAAAAATTCACCGCCAAAGATCTCGTCACCGACCAGGAAGTACGCTGGTGCCCGGGCTGCGGTGATTACTCTATATTGAAGCAAGCGCAAACCATGATTCCTGAAATCGGAGTTGCGCGTGAGAACATCGTGTTCATCTCCGGCATCGGTTGCTCTTCACGTTTTCCATATTACATGGAAACATTCGGAATGCATAGCATTCACGGCCGCGCAACAGCGGTCGCCAGCGGGTTGAAAGCGACGCGTCCTGAGCTCAGCATTTGGTTGGTAACCGGTGATGGTGACGGGCTTTCCATCGGTGGCAATCACATGATTCATTTGTTACGCAGAAATTTCAATCTGAACATTCTTCTTTTCAACAATGAAATTTACGGGTTAACAAAAGGACAATATTCTCCGACTTCGGAAGAAGGAAAAGTAACAAAGAGTACTCCGATGGGTTCTGTGGATCATCCATTCAACCCGATTGCCTTGTGCATGGGCGCTGATGCAACATTCCTCGCGCGTACGATGGATCGTGATCCGAAACATCAGCAGGCAATTCTAAAACGTGCGAACGATCACAAAGGTGCATCGTTCGTTGAGATTTACCAGAACTGTAATGTATTTAATGACGGAGCGTTTGAAGTGTACACAGAGAAATCTTCCAAGAAAAATGAAACACTTTTCATGGAAAACGGAAAGCCGCTGATCTTCGGCGACACAAATGAAAAAGGAATTAAGCTTGACGGTTTCACTCCTGTGATTGTTGATCTCGCCAATGGTGCATCCGCAAACGATTTGTGGATTCACGATGAGCGTGACCGAGTGAAAGCGGGAATCTTATCTCGCTTTTTCGACAACCCGAAAAATCCAAATCATCTTCCACGTCCGTTTGGAGTTTTCTATGTGGAAGACCGTGATTGTTACGAAGACCGCATGACAGATCAAATCAAACAGATGACAGCAAAAAAAGGCGAAGGAAACCTGGATGCTTTGCTCAGCGGAAGAGAAACATGGATGATTAACTAACCGATCGTTTTCATTCCAATAAAAAAGGGTTCAGAAAAAATTCTGAACCCTTTTTTTATTGAATAGATTTTTTTAGAATTTGTAATGACCACCAATGGTTAAATAGGAAACTCCATATCCAAGTTCCATAAAGGCACCGCCGTTATCAGAGAAGTAATAACGCCCTCCAATATAAAGGGAAAGACCAATGGAACTTCCATAATTACCAACATTATATTGAGAAGGTCCATCATAGGTGTAACTTAAAATATTATCAGAAAGCATAAGCCCACCGTATAAATCCAAATGATCAACATTTATCATGTTTAAATGATAGGCACTCCTTATTCCAATTACTGTATAGCTCCATTTATCGGAATAAATAGCAGGATAAGAATATTCATATTTAAAACTTTTAAATCCGACATACCCCCCCAAGCTAATCACTCCGGGCCCACCGACATCCCATTGTCCATGTTCATATTGCAAACTGATTCCAGGAGTCTGCGATGAATAACCGCTGTTTCCTATCGAACTTCCAAGGCCAAGGCCAAGGCTTAATACATTGTCTCCTGTTTTAAATTCCTGCGCAACAACGTCATGAAATGAAGCAGAAAAAATAGCTGCTGCCGAAACCGCAATAAATAGAATTTTATTTCTCATGGTAATTTGTTTAAGTATCGTAAATCTGAGTGCAATATTAGGAAGATGATAAAGAATACAAAACCGTTCGCTAAAAAAATTTTGAACAGGTCAGAATCATATATTTGCTCCTTCTTAAAAATTCATACTCATGAAAAAAATTTCCTCGGCCATTTTATTAATCGGATCCATTTTACTGTTCGGCTGTCAATCGGGCCAGGTAAATTGGAACGATAACATACCGTTAAAAGTAAAAAATGAAATAAAGTCCTGTAACGATAGTATCCTGGCTGCCATCGCTGAAAATAATTCTCAAAAATTAAAATATTTTTTTTCAGACAAACTTATTAAACAAATCGGAAGTGACCTAGACAGTGTTGCCATCCGTATGCATGAGGCACTGCATTCAACAAGTTATTCCGTTTTTGATGAATGCTTCGTAAAGAGTTCGATTGATACCGTGAGAGATACCATCTATAAAAAGGATAATGGTAACCATGCTTACAAAATCAATTTTGATGCTGATGCAAGTGAGACGTATGTTTCCCTGCTGCTGCATGAGGTGGAAGATGGTCAATTATTGATAACCTGCATTTACGGACATTATGGTGACCGATGGAAATTAAATGTGTTACGAGTCGGACGATATTCATACTTTGGGAATACCGCAATTGATATTTACAACGAAGCAAAAAGCAAATATGAGAAAGGAGACATTATAGATGCTGCAAGTTTAATTTCTCTCATCAGGAAACCAATTGCTCCTGCTTTTCAATTCTTTCAATATGACAAGGACAATGAAATGAAAGAATTCACAAGAAAATTATTGAATGAAGCAGATACTGTTTTCCGCTTTCCAAACCTCATTGCTGAATTAAAGTCTGAGCCAACCATTTATAATATCCATCCCTTGCCTATGAAAGAAGGGATTTTTCCTGTCATTACTTATGGAACAAAAATTAACATCCTGGATACCTCAGCTGTAAAAAAAGAAAATGACGCGTTGCAGAAAATAACCGGACAACTTTTCCCGGGTATAGAAAAGAATAATAAATTTATTTTCTTCCAGGCTTACCAACAAACAACCGAAGGATTAAAATCTTCGTCACATTTGGAATTCGTGTTGCATGGAACTGTAAACCAGCCCTAAAAAATGGTCCTTTTAACATCTTTCTAAACTCCCGACTAAACTCCGTAACTTTGATTTCGCTTTAGAACGGAGCCATTCAATGGACAAATTTTCATATTTGGGAAACATAGAGATCAATGAAATTGAAGACCTCTATCAAAAGTACCTCACGAATCCTGATTCAGTTGAACAAAGCTGGAAAGAATTTTTCCGCGGGTTCGATTTTGCAAAATCGAGTATCAAAGAAGGCGGAGGAATTACAACTACTTCCTCCAACGAAAACCTAAAAAAGGAATTTAGTGTTATTAACCTCATTAACGGCTACCGGAATCGCGGTCACTTATTCACGCACACAAATCCTGTACGCGAACGAAGGAAATATTTCCCGACACTTGATGTAGAAAATTTCGGCTTAACAAAAAATGATCTTGAAACTGTTTTTCATGCCGGTTCACTGATTGGCATTGGTGATGCAAAGTTGAAGGACATCATCGATCATCTTGAAGCAACCTATTGCCGGAGCGTGGGAGCTGAGTATAAATACATTCGAACTCCTGAAATTGTAGATTGGCTTGAACAGAAAATGGAACGTTCTCGCAACTCGAAAAATTTTTCTGTGGATGAAAAAAAACGGATCCTTCAAAAATTGAATGAGGCTGTAGCCTTTGAAAATTTTCTGCACACAAAATTTGTAGCTCAAAAAAGATTTTCACTCGAAGGTTGCGAAACGCTTATTCCGGCCCTCGATGCAATTCTTGAACGTGGTGCTGAACACGGCATCAAGGAATTTGTAATCGGCATGTCGCACCGCGGGAGGCTGAATGTGTTAGCCAACATTCTCGGCAAAGAGTACGAAGAAATTTTTACCGAGTTTGAAGGATTGGAATACGATGAGCATTCATTCGCAGGAGATGTAAAATACCACCTCGGTTTTTCAAGTGATGTCGCTACTACGTCAGGAAAAAAAATTCACCTCAGCGTAGCACCCAATCCTTCGCATCTGGAAGCTGTAGATCCTGTTGTCCAGGGAATTGTTCGCGCAAAAATTGATAACACACCAGGAGGTAACGAAGATATGATCGCTCCCATTCTCATCCACGGTGACGGAGCTATTGCGGGACAAGGTGTTGTATACGAAGTAACCCAGATGTCGCAGTTGAAAGGTTATCGCACAGGTGGAACCATTCATCTTGTGGTCAACAACCAAATCGGATTCACAACAAATTACATGGATGCGCGCTCATCAACCTATTGTACCGATGTAGCTAAAGTCACACTCTCACCTGTCTTTCATGTAAATGCGGATGACGTGGAAGCGCTGGTCTACACGATTCAATTAGCGATGGAGTTCCGTCAGAAATTTCACCGCGATGTGTTCATTGATATTCTTGGTTACAGGAAGTACGGACACAACGAAGGTGATGAACCGCGCTTTACGCAACCGCTGCTTTACAAAGCCATTGCAGCGCATCCCAACCCGCGCGAGGTGTACAATCAAAAACTTTTGCAGCAAGGTGAAGTGGAGGCCAATCTTGTCAAAGAGATGGAAAAATCTTTCCGGGAATTATTACAAAAAAGCCTCGATGCGTCACGCCTCGAAAAGAAATCAAAAATCGGTTCTTTCAGGGAGGGAAACTGGAAAGGCATTCGACCGGCAACTAAAAATGATTTCGATCAATCACCGGAGACCGGCGTTGACAAAAAAACATTGTTTGATATCGGAAATAAAATCAACACGCTCCCAACCGATAAATCGTTCTTCAATAAAACTGTTCGTTTAATTAACGAACACAATGCGATGCTGAAAAATGAAAAGGTCGATTGGGGACTCGCTGAATCACTTGCTTACGGAACACTACTGAATGAAAAATTTCCGGTTCGTTTCAGCGGGCAGGATTCAGAACGCGGAACTTTTTCTCATCGTCATGCCGTGTTACGTGTTGAAGATTCGGAAGAACAATACACACCGTTGAATCACGTTCGCGAGGGACAAGCACCGTTTTACATTTACAACTCGTTACTGAGCGAATATGCTGTGCTTGGTTTTGAATATGGTTATGGATTGTCAACACCAAACTCATTGGTGATCTGGGAAGCACAGTTCGGAGATTTTATGAACGGAGCACAAATCGTCATTGACCAATACATCAGTTGCGCAGAAAATAAATGGAAACGGATGAATGGAATTGTCCTTTTACTTCCTCACGGATACGAAGGACAAGGTGCCGAACATTCAAGCGCGCGCATTGAACGCTTTCTCAATTTATGCGCAGGAAATAACATGCAGGTTGTCAATTGTACAACACCTGCTAATTTTTTTCATGTGATGAGAAGGCAATTGCACCGTGAGTTTCGCAAACCATTAATCGTCTTTACTCCGAAAAGTTTATTACGTCATCCGCGTTGCGTTTCGCCTCTTGATGATTTAGCAAAAGGAAAATTCACCGAAGTTATTGATGATGCAACTGCTGATTCAAAACAAGTTTCACGTGTGGTACTTTGTTCAGGAAAAATTTATTATGAATTACTGGAGCAAAAAGAAAAAGACCAGGTCAATGATGTAGCACTGGTCCGCCTGGAGCAATTGTATCCGTTACCTGTTATTCAATTACAGGCGTTAAAGAAAAAATATAAAAATGCTTCTGATTGGGTCTGGGTTCAGGAAGAACCGGAAAACATGGGAGCATGGAGCTACCTGTTAAGAGTGGTAAAAGATATTCCACTAAAAGTTATTTCACGTCCGGAAAGTGCAAGTCCTGCTACCGGTTCTCATCATGCACATGAGCGTGAACAAAAACTATTGATCAGTAAAGTATTTGAAAAATCGTTAGTAACAAGTCATTAATCTTCTTTCTTAAACTAATTATCATGGCAGCAATAGAAATGAAAGTTCCCAGTCCCGGTGAAAGTATCACTGAAGTTCAGATTGCACATTGGCTGAAAAAGGACGGAGACATAGTTGAAAAAGATGAAGAACTCTGCGAGATCGATTCCGATAAGGCAACGCTTACGTTAAATGCTGAAGCAAGTGGCACGTTAAAAATTTTAGTGAAAGAAGGAGAGACGGTGGCTGTCGGATCGGTGGTGTGCACAATAGATGAAGCAGCAGTAGGCAGCGGCAGTTCTCAGTCGACAGTCGACAGTCGACCTTCAACCGTTGACAGAGAAAAACAACAACCTATAAACAGTAAACCTGAAACAACCAAAACCTATGCAAGCGGAACGCCTTCAGTTGCTGCAGAAAAACTGATGAAAGAAAATTCCGTGAAGACGGAAGAAATTTCTCCGACCGGGAAAGCCGGAAGAATTACAAAGGCAGATGTACTCGAGAAAATAAATGCGAAAGCTGCTCCTAAAGTTTCTGCGACACCGGTTATATCAACAGGTGACCGAAATGAACGAAGAGAAAAAATGAGCATGCTTCGTAAGCGACTTGGAGAACGACTCGTAGCCGTGAAACAAGAAACCGCCATGCTCACTACCTTCAACGAGGTAGATATGAGTGCTATCATGAACATCAGGAAACAATACAAAGACAAGTTCAAAGAGAAACATGGAGTCAATCTTGGTTTCATGTCATTTTTCACAAAAGCTGTTTGTGAAGCATTGAAAACTTTTCCTGCCGTGAATGCACGAATGGATGGTGATGAAATTGTGTACCACGATTATTGCGACATCGGTATTGCCGTGAGCGCACCAAAAGGACTGATGGTTCCTGTCATTCGGAATACTGAATCATTATCATTTGCTGAAATTGAACAACAGGTATTGGATCTTGCTGCAAAAGCGCGCGATGGAAAAATTTCCATTGATGAAATGACAGGTGGAACTTTTACGATCACCAACGGTGGTGTGTTTGGCTCCATGCTTTCCACTCCCATCATCAACCCGCCGCAATCCGCCATTCTCGGAATGCATAACATTGTTGAGCGACCGGTTGCAATTAACGGAGAAGTCGTAATACGACCAATCATGTATGTCGCACTTTCATACGATCATCGCATCATTGACGGAAAAGAATCGGTGAGTTTTTTGGTGAGAGTAAAACAAATGCTTGAAGAACCAATCAGCATGTTAATTGAAGGGAATAATCCTGTGAAAACGCTGCTTGATATTTAGTCTTCGGCAAGCTCAGACTACCAGTCTTCGACTTCGCTCAGATTGATATTTGAGAAATTTTTTTAAAACGCTAAGGCACAAAGACGCCAATAAAATAAAAAGAGTTTGGGTTTCTTAACGATTTTGCGTCTTCGCGGTGAATTTTCTTTACAATAAATCACTGAGCTTCTGCAACCACTTCTTGTACTTCGGGAATTAATCGTTTCAAAAGATTCTCGATTCCTCCTTTTAAGGTTTGAGTCGAAGAAGGACAACCACTACACGAGCCTTTCAGAATGAGTGTCACCACTCCGTTCTCAAAAGATTTAAAATGAATGGCACCGCCATCACCTTCCACAGCAGGCTTTACATACTCCTCCAACGTTTCAACAATTTTCGTTTCAATCGCAGAGGCCGTGTGAGTTCTTTCAATAGTCGGATCTGCTTTCTGACCTTGCTCACCGGTAAAAACCATTTCTCCTGATTCTAAAAACCCTTTGATGAATTCACGAAGTATGTTCGTGATATCAAACCAGTCAATGTTTGCGACTTTTGTAATGGTAACGAAATTACTCGTAATGAAAACAGACGTCACACCTGAAAAATCAAACAACTGAAAAGCAAGCGGACAATTTTTTGCTTGTTCCTTATGAATAAATTCAACACTTCCCTCCTTCAACAAAAATTTATTGATGACAAACTTCATCGAAGCCGGGTTGGGCGTGGACTCTGCGTAAACAATAACGGGATTTTTTACCTCAAGCATGCATTCATAAATTTATTGTGCAAAGTTACCTAATTTTACCGTTTATAAATTTTGGGATGCAAAGAGAAATTGATTTTTTAGTGATCGGTTCCGGAATTGCCGGGCTTACGTTTGCTCTTAAAGTTGCGAAGTTTGGAAAAGTCATCATCATCACCAAAGCACATGCTGACGATTCCAATACAAAATACGCTCAGGGAGGAATAGCGGCGGTACTTAGCAGTCCTGACACATTTGAAAAACACATCCAGGATACATTGGAATGTGGTGCCGGCCTATGCGATGAAAAAATTGTCCGCATGGTGATCACAGAAGGCGCAGAACGAGTCAAAGAGATCATTGAATGGGGAGCACAATTTGATAAAAATGAAAACGGTGATTATGATCTGGCGCGTGAAGGCGGACATTCTGAACACCGTATTCTCCATTTTAAAGACAGAACCGGAAATGAAATTGAACGCACCCTGATTGAAGAAGTAAAACGTCATCCAAACATAAAAATTTATACGCACTATTTTGCAGTCGACATTATCACCCAACATCATTTAGGTGTTGAAGTAAATCGCAAGAGCGAGGATATTGAATGCTATGGTGCGTATGTTTTAAATCATCACACAAACGAGATTGAAACAATTATTTCGCGCATCACATTGGTCGCCACGGGAGGTGCCGGTCATGTTTACAAAAGCACAACCAATCCTTCTATAGCGACAGGTGATGGAGTCGCCATGGCATACCGGGCAAAAGGAATTGTTGCTGATATGGAATTCATCCAGTTTCATCCGACAGCGCTTTATCATCCGGCAGACGATCCGTGCTTTCTCATTTCAGAAGCGGTGCGGGGTTTTGGTGCAGTGCTGAAAACAAGAAACGGAAACGAGTTCATGGAGAAGTACGATGAACGTAAATCACTTGCTCCGCGTGATATTGTCGCACGCGCCATCGACAATGAAATGAAGATGCATGGGGATGATTATGTGTATCTTGATTGCACTCATCTTGATCCCGAAAAATTTAAAAATCATTTTCCGACTATTTATCAAAAATGTTTGTGCATCGGAATTGATATCGCAAAGCAAATGATTCCGGTTGTACCTGCAGCACATTACATCTGTGGCGGAATTAAAGTAGACGAATGGTCAAAAAGCAATATCAAAAATTTATATGCTGCCGGAGAATGTGCCCGAACCGGCTTGCACGGGGGAAACCGGCTTGCTTCAAATTCATTGCTTGAGGCATTGGTATTTGCTCATCGCGCTGCATTGAGCGCTTCGGAAAATTTTTCTAAAAACACATTCAGAACTGATATCCCGGTTTGGAACGCTGAAGGAACTTCTCATCCAAAAGAAATGATTCTCATCACACATAACCTGCTTGAACTCCAAAATGTAATGAGTAATTATGTCGGCATTGTGAGATCGGACATCCGCTTGAAGCGTGCGTTGGATCGTCTTCGGATTTTGTACGGCGAGACAGAAGCATTGTATGAAAAAACCATCATCTCATCCCAACTTTGCGAACTTCGGAATTTAATTATGGTAGGATACCTGATTGTAAAAGCTGCAATGAACAGAAAAGAAAGTGTGGGGCTGCATTACACCACTGATTATCCACCGATTGAAAAAAATATTTAACATTGTCTCTCTCCTGATATTTCTTCCGATTTCAAAATAATTCTTATTTATTTTTTTGCTTTTTCTAATTACTAAAATTGGAATGTTTAGAATGAAGTAATGACGGATGATGTTTCTATCCGAATGATCATTCGATATTTTCTAATTTCTTTTCCACATTCTTCCGGTTAATATTTGCGACAATTCGAACCGGATTAATCAGCCTAGCATCCGTTTTTTCATCGCTATCAGTTTCCATAAACTGAAACAGAAATTCCATTATAACTTACTGGTGTAAGGTTTCAGGAAACTTTGGTCTTTTCAGGGTCTCGAATGATCCTAAATTTATAAAACCCTAGTTCAATATTCTAATCAAACAATTTATGAAAACCGGAACCATTAAACAACCCATCACGCTTATCATGTGGTCGCTGGCAGTAATCGGAGATTACGCCATTTTAGCCACGGCCTTTTATATCGCTTATTTATGGAGCTGGCCGGCCTACCCGGTATCTGTTCTTCTTCTGGGAATTGCTCAGCATCGCCTCGGAATTCTTGGTCATGAGGGCGTCCATGGTCTAATTTGCCGTAACAAAAAACTCAACTATTGGTTAGCACAATTATTTTGCTTCTGGCCGCTCCTATTTGATTTTACCAGCTATCAAAAGTTTCATCAAAAGCATCACAGCAATACCGATCATGATCATGATGATCCTGAAAAGCAATTGAAAGGGGATAAATATCATTTACCTAAAACATCCTTGCAGATTTACGGTGGATTTGTCCTCGATCTTTTTGGAGCTTCCATTGTAGAATTTTATGAGATGGTAAGCTATTTCTCAAAACGCAGTAATCCTTTATGGGCTATTTCATCCTTTGTTCTTTTCGGCTCACTTTCTTTTTATGCCGGTCATCCTGAATTTTTTATTCTGATCATGGTATCCAAGCCTACTGCTTTCTGGGCAGTATTTCGTCTCAGAATATACACGGAGCACATTCCGGGTGTGCAACGTCTGCATGTTTCGTTATGGCAAAGACTTTTGTTTGCTCCTCACAACATCTGGATTCACTGGGAACATCATAAACACCCCCAGGTTCCGTTCTGGCAGTTACCGTCATTAAGATCTCAATACAAGGATTTGCCTCTTACAAGATTCAGTTCATTCATACGCAAGAACAAAATACAACCTTCTTTGAGATCAAACAACGGCATCACTCCTTCTTTTGATTACACTTCATAAGAAAGATATTTAAGGGATCCGGATAGAAAAAAATCTTCTTAAATTCAGATATTATATTTTCCCGGGGCAAAAATATTGTTGGGATCAAAAGCTGATTTCAATTTCTTCAAAAGATTGAAATAGGGTTCACTATGAACTGGAAGGTTATCATACATTCCTGAACCACTTCTGTAAGGATAAAAACCATTTGAATTCAATTCCTTTGCACAGAGACGACAAAAATCTTCCGCCTTTTTTATGGATGATTCATCTCTCGAATATGAAATATTTGAAATCAAAATAAGTGTCCGTGGATTTTCGGCTGTTAATGTCACTCTGAATTCATAGCCGTGTTGAACAAACAATCCGGAAAGCAATTTGACCACTTTATCAACGCTTTCTCCATCGGCTTTACAAACTGCATTGATCCAGCTAAAACATGTTGAATAATCAGCTGATGAAATTGTTTTCGAACGCAATGTTTCATCATTTAAAAGGGTCCTCAATGGTTCATCCGTGGGTTCGCCTTTTTGAAGATCAAATATATCCTTGAGTGGCTTATATACGCCTATAGATTTCACATGGTTATTAATCCATGCGAGAGATTTCATCATGAAATCGTTGACAAACCAAAGCTTATAGTTGCGCAGGTCTTTTCTGAATATTCTTTTTACGGCCTGCCTTTTGGCGCGTACAATGGCCGTAGTACCCGTTATTGACCCGCTGAGATTCCATGCTCCCACAAACTTATTATCCTTCTCCCCGACCGCTCTTGATTTGTTTGCAACATGAATGGCGCTGTTTACAATTCCATTCAGTTTAAGTTCTCTTACTGCATTGACTATTCCTTTCAAGTCTGACGCATCGCTTGTAGAAAAAACAAACATCAATGTTCTTTCAGGAATCGGCATCAATTCAATCGTCATAGAAGTTATTATTCCAAAATTGGATTGAGAAAAAAGTCCATCGAGCATGGGACCAAAGCCGTATCTGTATACATTTTTTCCATCAGCATGTTGAAAGTCCCCCAGGCCGGTTCTGATGATCCCTCCTGATGGAATCACGACCTCCATGTTTATCACTTTGGAAAACCGGTCTCCGTAATCGGTATGGCCAAATCCCCGTTCCAACACATTCCCTACAATGCTTGCTTCAAGTCCGGCACCTGTTACATCGAGTTGCATTTGATAATTCCCCGACCGGAGAAAATTAAAAAGCTGCTCCTGCGTAACGCCGGGCTGAATGGTGGCATAACAAAGCTCTCGATTCACTTCGATGATTTGATTCATCCTGCTAAAATCAACGATGACCTGGCCTTCAGAGGTCCCCTGAGCATCACCATAACCAAGATTTTTCCCTTTGGAGATGGGGTACAATTTAAAGTTGTGCTCGTTCGCTAGTGCTACAATTTCTGTAACAGATTTTACGGAGGAAGGAAAAACAATACATGCCGGTTTCACAAAAGGACCGTGAATGCTTGAAGCATATCTATTGAGAGAGTCTGTATCATCCGCAACACATTCAGCGCCTACTACCTGTGCCAGCAATGTTGCAATGCTTTTAGTCTCCATACTTTTAATCGAACTTATTCTGCAGATGAAATGGAATAAAAAAGTTGATGGTCAAAATAAAAACAAAAAAATTTAATGAGTATCAACTCTTATTTTTTGACGGAAGTTTTTTTAACGACTCCGGCAGCTTCGGCTTTTTTTCGCTTTAATTTCCCCTCATCCGTGATCAACATGTTATCTCCGATAGAAGTGTACATTTTAAAACCTATTTCATCAGGAACTTTTAATCCGAACCAAATGGTAATGCCGATTTTGTTACCTCTACGTTCTGTATTGCATGAGAAATTGAGATTGTAATCATTGGTCCACTTCCCTATTAAATCATATGCTTCGCCATTGTCATTCAACATGAGGGCGTGAAGTTGTGTATCGGCAGCATCGTACCCTATGATGATAGTTCCTTCCTTGACGCGGGGAGTATCGATTACTTCAAACTTAGTGGTTACCTTCACTGCAAGGTCTTTAAACATCTTCGAAAAATCAAATGAAACTCTCAACTCCTTTGATGTAACTATTGGTCCCGTTTCACTATGAACATTGCCCTCCCATTTACCCATCAGCTTCTCCATTCTTTTAATTGATTCAGGGATATCCTGAAGTTTCGGCTTTATTTGTTTTTGCCCCTGAGCAAATAATCCTGAGGTTGACAAAAGAAAAACGATCAAAAGAATGTTAACCGATTTCAGAAATTTTAGAGAAGATTTTTTTTGAGAATACTCCATATTCAATTTTTTAGATGAACAAAGATAAAAAATAATGCTTCTCCCTTCTAAAAATCGGCAACTATATACTTGACTAACCCGCCTACTTTTTAGATAAAATAAGGCTCATCTGTTTAGGCTCTTCTGAACCCTCGTTAGCAGCCATTGTTAAGGATATGACGTTTTCATTTTCGTTATAACTCATATCTAAAATTTTCCTTTTCTCAGTTGTTGCAACGCTTATAATCCACTTTAAATCAAAAGTTGAGTACTGTTTCATTTGATCCATTAATTTCTGCTTTTCGGAGTCTTCAAATAGTTCAACTATTTCATATTGAGTCGGTGTCATTTGATAATTTTTTGCTGAAAATAAACATAAAACTTTAACTAAAATTTTTTTCAAAAAACTTGCACATATCAATTTTATTTAGTTGCTTTGTAGCTGCAAGCAAAGCAACCAACGAACAAAAAACATGAAACAACAGAACACATTCAACAGCATTTTAGAACTTGCTACACGTTTTCAGTCGGATGCAGATTGCCGTCAATACTTAGCTGAAAAAATTTGGAACGGCAAGCCTGTTTGCCCTCATTGTGGCAATGAAGAAATCTATTCTTTCTCCGATGGTCGTAGATACAAATGCAAAACGTGTAAGAAACAATTCACGGTAACGGTCGGAACTATCTTTGAAGGTTCACACATTCCTTTACAGAAATGGTTCATTGCCGTTTATCTTCTGACGGCTCATAAAAAAGGAATCTCTTCTTTACAACTTTCGCGTGATTTAAACATTACACAAAAGTCAGCGTGGTATATGCTTCACCGTTTGCGTTATGCGTTTAAACAAAAGTCTTTCCTTGCTCCGTTGCAAAATACAGTTGAAGTAGATGAAACATTTGTCGGTGGTAAGGATAAAAACCGCCACGAATACAAAAAAGGGATGGAGAAAACACCTGTTTTCGGAATGCTCGAAAGGGGTGGCGAAGTAAGAACAGGTGTTGTTAAAAATTGTGAACGCCAAACTATCTTTCCTATCATTCAGTCAAACGTAGCACCAACAACAGAAATTCATTCGGACGAAGCAACTATTTATCGTGCGCTTCCTCTATCGGTTATGGTCATGGTTCTGTTACTCATTCCCTGAGTGAATACGTTAATGGAAAGATTCACATTAATGGAATGGAAAATTTTTGGAGTTTAATGAAACGTGGAATTATCGGTATCTACCATCAAGTTAGCCCAAAACATTTAGATAAATACTTAGATGAATTTGAATTTCGTTTCAACTCTAAGAAAGTAACAGAGCAGAATAGATTTGATTTAATGCTTACAAAAAGCAATGGATATTTAAGTTACAAACAGCTTATAGCTAATCAGTAAAATGAATTTTTCACTTCTTTCTCTTTCTATTAGGGTGGTATTGGTTTTTTCCTTTATAATTGTATTCCCACCAACCAACACAATCATGGCAAATGAAATTGAACATTTTGTATTTGGCTATTATACATTTCAGTTAGCAACTACGGAAGAGCATGGAACAGTTGAATTACTGGACGGCTCAACAATGACAATAGACGAAATACAGGCTAACAAAAATAAACTTTTTGAATTAGCATTAAGAGAAAAACAGCTTCAATTTTCTTATTGGAGAAAACCATTGAGTTATAAAGTTGTATATGATGTCCCTCCATATTTTGTTTTCAAATTGGCGAATTATCGCTCTATAAAAGCTGAGATTAATTTTGAAGAGGTTCATGTAGATCATGAGCCAAGTGTTTATATAATAATTCAAAACGATCCCGACAATCAGATAATAGCTATTGAGTATGATCAGAACGTTTTTGCAAATCAGCAAGCTGTTGCAGATGTTTTACATAGGTCTTTTAGGCTCATATTACATGAATATCATTTAGTTCCTGAGATTGTAAATAAATTTGATGAAAAGGAATTTTGGGCTATCATTCAGGAATATCAAAATCGCATTCAATCAATTCAATTTGAATTTGTAAAAGAGAATAATTCGAGGTTATATGAAAATTTGGCAGAAGAGCTTTCCCATGCAGCCAAAGAGGTCAACAGTCATCGTACTATCTTGTCGTACAATGCGCCTAAGGATGGAGTATTAGAAAAGATTACACCCAACAATGATACCTTGAATGAAATTGTCCGTTCGGCTTCTAATGGAATAGCTCCAATAAAAATAAAAATTGCTGGAAAGACTAAACCTATAACCACAAAAACAGAAGTAGTAACAAGAGAAATTGAATATGCTATTGAGGGGGAATTTACCAACCCTGATGACGCGGCTGATTTTGTAAAAAATATAATGAGCGCGCTATGAAGGAAAAGGCAAAAAATATTATTGTGTTTTTATTTGTATCAATTGCCTTAAATGAATTGTCTACATCTATTGGTTCTGAGTTTATCAAAAAGTTTCAAGGCTCAGACCTCATAACGATGCTTTTAATGATTTTCACTTTAAATGTGGCAACCACAAATTTTATCATATCTAAGCTGAATGAAATAAAGCTTATTAGTAAAACTAAATTTGATAAAACGGAATCGTCTTTAAAGGGGCTTATGGTTCAGCAAATTTCCCTAATCATAGTTGCTGTTGTGACTCTGATTTTTAGAGATAGCCCAATGATTTATGAAAAGTATTATTTTGTTGAGCGCATAAGATGTAGCTCTATTATCAATGTTACATTAATTTTTATTGTACTCTATTATCTCTCGATTTTGTGGGATATTGGCAAGGCAATGTTTTTGATAAGTAATTTTAAGTCAGATGGCGAAAAAGAAAGTAAAGAAGGTATCTAAAAAATACCCCCAAAGCATTGCTGTTAAACTTCCATCCAATATGCCTTTTGATGAGGCGATGGAACGACTTGTGAAGGTTAAGCCGCCAAAGAAAAAGGACGTTCAATAAAAAATTGTGAATTGTCTCTTTTCAATTCCTTTTCTCACTTAGGTTAGCCAAGTATATAGTTGCCTAAAAATCAGTTGAGACAGGTAATGAAGAAGAAATTTTAACTGGAATTATTTTGCGAATTGGAAAGGACTATTCCCGTGCAAAGGTGTCCCTGACGACCAGATTCTTCTTAAGAAATTTTCTACAGAAGTGCTGAATTCAGAGACGCTGATAAAATTGTGAGGATTGAAATTATATCGGTTTGAAAAATCAAACTCTGCCATATCAGAATATATTTCTGTATTTGTTTTTAAAGAAACCGTTTCAAGAGCTTTTCCACATGCATGCAAAAGCACAACCGGAGCAGTTTTTAACTTGCTGTAATCCTTCACTTCACCGAGTGGTTCAAAACCAAATGTCTGCTTGAAAAAATTTATTCTTCGTGGGTGCACTCCGATAACATAATCGTGATGGTTGCTATACACTCCAAAACGGGCAATGCCTGCCATCAGATCCACGATGTCTGAAAAATTATTTTCTTTTCGTGCATCCGCAAGCAATCCAATTTCAATCAAGTGTTTGTTTTGCTTTCTTAATACGTCAAGTTCTTTTTTGTAATAGCTGTCGAGTGGTAATCCTCGTTCACTATCTAATACAGCAGACACAGTACATACCGTATGATTCATTTTGCTACCAAGAATAACAGCAGTACTGTTACTGAGATACTCCGGGAAAGTAAAAATGGAAAATTCATTCGGACCGATCAGCGATGCAGCTAAGTATTGTTTGTAAACAACACACCAAGCATCTAACACTTCACTAAGGGAACTTGCTACTTTATATTTCATGCCTTCTGTTTTATTAACTGAATAACTTTTTCCTTTTGTGAGACTAAGAACTTTTAATCATCTCATTTTCGTTCGTACAAGTTACGTTGCAGGAAACGAAAAACGTTTTAGTTAAATCCTATTTCTTACAGTTAATAAGTGGGTGTTTATATTTCAATGGTTCTCAAAAGTAAATTTACAATTTGGGCATAAGATGAAGGCCATTATTGCTTTTAGTATCACATCAATATTCATCTTTTGTTCAATATTAATTTGAATTGATCCCATCAATCTTTCAACAGGATTCTACGCAGCTTTGTGGCTCGTTACCTTTTAATAATTTCCTTTGCAGATATTACTCAAAGAAATAAGGAACTCTTACAATAATAGTCATTTAAAAGTCAAAATTATCCAACGGAATAATTTTATTTCAACAACTAACCTCATTTATTCGAATACCTCGATAATTTGTTTCAAATGGATATCCTGACCTTAAAAAAAATGATTTTTTCTATTGAGAACGAGCATTCTTTTGAAAACCTCGCTCTAAAAATATTCCATCACCAGGTAACAAATAACACAACTTACAAAGAGTATGTCACTGCTTTGAATATCGATCCGAATGAAATAAACCGGGTTTCGAAAATTCCTTTTTTACCAATTGAATTTTTTAAAGAGCATAAAATTTTAAGCAGCGATTCAACTACTGAAATAATTTTTACGAGCAGCGGAACAACGGGAGAGCAACATTCAAGTCACTTTGTAACGGATGTTTCACTCTATGAAGAAAGTTTTATCCACGGGTTTCATCATTTTTACGGATCACCTGTAAACTATGCTATTCTGGCTCTATTGCCCTCTTACCTAGAACGCAAAGGATCATCGTTGGTTTATATGATGGATCGGTTGATAAAAGAATCAAAAAATTATGACAGTGGTTTTTATCTGTACAATCACGACCAGTTGGTGACAAAGATTAAAAAATTAAAAAATGAAAAACAGAAATTCATTTTATGGGGAGTAAGTTTCGCTCTTCTTGATCTTGCCGAAAATTTCAATCTTGATTTAGCGGATGTAATTATTATTGAAACCGGGGGAATGAAAGGAAGAGGAAAGGAATTGACCCGTGAGGAACTTCATCAGTATTTCTGTGAACGATTCCATGTACGCTCTATCCATTCTGAATATGGAATGACCGAACTTTTATCACAGGCATATTCCAAAGGTGGTGGAATTTTTCAAACACCACCCTGGATGAAAATAGTGATGCGTGATATGAATGATCCTTTTGCAACCGTTGCAGAAAATACCAGTGGTGGCATCAATGTAATTGACCTGGCTAATCTTCATTCATGTTCATTCATTGCTACACAGGATTTAGGAAAGCTAAAAACTGACGGAACGTTTGAAGTTCTGGGACGTTTTGACAACAGCGATTTGCGAGGCTGTAGCCTGTTAATCTGACAAGGACAATCAACGCACGAGTTTCCACAAAAACAAAAAGCCCGATTTTCATCGGGCCTTTTGCTTTAAAGATTTATTAATCTATCTGATTACTTCATCAGGATTAACTTATCGTAGTACACGTTATCTCCTGTATTTATTTTGTAGATATAAATACCTGGTGACAATTGACTTCCATCTACTTCTACTTTGTATTCTGTTCCTGCATCAACATTTGAGCTGAATAAGGTAGCAACCTTTTCTCCGTTCAAACTAAAGATTTCAACGGTTACTTTAGAGATGCTATAAGCGAATTCAAAGTCAATGTTTGCTTTTGAATTAAATGGATTCGGATAAGCGCTGATTGTAACTTCATCATTCGCAATGATTCCGGCACGCAATGTAGGATGCGTTGCAGGACCTCCCGGAGGACAATTATCAGGGAGTGTTTCATTATGCTGAGCGAAGAGACTTCCGGTAGGGCCAGGGTTACCTGATACAAATGCGGCATTCATCATCGATATTACCTGTGAAGTATTATAGAAGAAGTTTCCACTTAAACCACATGTATTGAGTAATGAAGCCACACCTTGACGCGCCATCATTTTGAAACCGCCACCACCTAAGTTAAGTGCCTGCAACAACGTGAGAGAAGTGTTTAATCCTGCTGCCGTCATTTGAGCCGGTGTAAGACCAAACGTAGTCATGAACGATGAATTGCTTGTACCATTTCCGCTGTAACCAACTCCCATCGCTGAGATTCCTGCTGCAACACATTGTGCAATAGGATCAGTTGACTGATCGTACAATTGCGAATGGTTCTTCCAGAATCCAAGTGTACATCCCCAATATGGGTGCTGACATCCAAACATAATCGTGCAAGAATCAACGCAACCGCTTGATGTATTGGTTACAACCAACTTAATTACTACTGAATCACTGCTACCTGCAGTATACGTGATGCAAGGAATATTGCTGGCAGAAGTAATCGCCCACAATGTTCCGCTTACAATTGTCCACTGATACGTATCAGCATTGGTAGCATTTGCACATAATGTATTTCCTGCAGAACCACACAATGGTCTTGGAGTAGGCGCAACCAGACTACATGTAGGATGTGTCAGATTGGTTGCAAGCGTAGTGCTGCAAGTTGCTGTACAGCCGTTCACCGTATTGGTAACCGTTACTGTATAGGTGCCGCCTGTACTTACAACAGGACACTGTGAAGTAGATGTAAATCCTGCTGGACCTGTCCATGCATATGATGTATTTGCTGCTCCGTCACAACTGTTCACACTGATCGTTCTTGTGGTATTGTAACAATTGATCGGTCCGTTATTGCTGCAATTTGCAGGTGGAGGAGTGATGTCCGTTGCAAGTGTAGTTGAACATGTTGCAGTACATCCGTTTACTGTATTGGTAACCGTTACTGTGTATGTTCCACCTGTTCCTACTACAGGACACTGTGATGTAGATGTAAATCCTGCTGGGCCTGTCCATGCATATGTTCTGTTCGCTGTTACAACACAACTGTTCACGCTGATCGTTCTTGTGGTATTGATACAAGTGATCGGTCCGTTGTTAGAGCAGTTCGCTGCAGGTGGAGTGATGTCGGTTGCAAGTGTAGTTGAACAGGTGGCAGTACATCCGTTTACTGTATTCGTAACCGTTACTGTGTATGTTCCACCTGT
>JAYVUK010000063.1:0-13203 GCA_043787975.1 Bacteroidota bacterium | reverse complement strand
AAATCATTTTATCGGCGGAGATTTACCCAACATTCCTCATTTTGGTTTGGGAGCTGTTACAGCAAGTATTTGTGATAGCCTTACGGGAGTTCAAAGTTTGGAAGATCAAAATTCAAAGTTAGAAGTGTATCCAAATCCTTCTCAAGGCATATTTTCATTGTCATCAAAAGACAAAACAGATAGAATTGTTTCGGTTAAGGTTGAAAACATTTTAGGCAATGAAATTTATTACAATAAGAACTTTTTATCTGTTGTGGATATTCGTGAGCAACCTGCAGGAATATATTTTGTACACGTTGTTACTCAAAAAAAATATGAGTTTGTCGGTAAAGTGGTGAAGGAATGATTCAAGTTTATTCGCTTCTTTCAGTCAGGTGAAACACCTGACAACACCAAACAAAAAAACCATCCTGATTTCTCAAAGTGGCTTTTGAAACCCTAAAAGGGTTATCAATTATTTTGAAGTTTTTTCCTGACTTGTTTGTTTTGCGGATTTACGATGGTCGAGTTCATACGAATCGAACGTCTTTGAAATGCTGTAAAATTCCTTTTCAGTGGTTAGCCGACCTACCATACTCGTTAGCTTAGCAATACTTCTTTTGAAAGCATATACAACTTCAGCGATCGTTTGGTGTGTTTTTACAAGTACCACCACCGTTTGTATCACCAATACTCGTTGCAGGTTTTTCGTAGTCATTTTTGGGTTCTTTTAATTTTGCTAAATAAATTTCTGTATTTAGTTTAACCGAAATTGGTACTGAATGTTTTTTCATTTTGGGACGAAAACTTACAGTTGTTTTTGTAATAGGAACCTTTCATAGGATTGCAATGGGACACGTATAACATTGTAATTGCCCTGAATTTGAACACCAATTGCTTTTTCATCCACAATCCATTGTTCAAATTTTATGACCTTTAAAGAAACTGAAAAACTTATCTTTGCACTCACGATGATCAAACTAACTCAACATACACTCGACAAATTAGAAGAGCTTTTTGCCCAGGCAGGTTACAGCATCCGCAACGAGAAGGGGAATTTTAAATCGGGCAGCTGTGTGATGGAGGCTTCTAAAATTATTGTCCTTAATAAATTTTCAACTGTAGAAACGAAAGTTTCTTTTCTCGTTGAGTCGCTTCAGAAAATTGTCATTGACGAAATCCTGCTTGATGAAAAGAGCCGCAAACTTTTATTAGAACTGAAACAAACGGAGATCACCTTTTGAAAATTACTTTTCTCGGCACGGGCACATCGCAGGGAGTTCCTCTCATAGGTTGTGAATGTGCTGTTTGTCAGTCAGCAGATTTGAAGGATAAACGATTGCGCTCATCCATCATGATTGAAAATGGGAATGACACAATCGTCATTGATTCCGGTCCTGATTTCCGGCAACAGATGCTTCGTGAAAAAGTGAAGAAGCTCGATGCCGTTGTTTTTACGCACGAGCACAAAGATCACATTGCAGGGTTGGATGATGTTCGCGCGTTTAATTACTGGAGCGGAAAGGAAATGGATGTCTATGCAACAGAGCGTGTAGAACTGGCTTTGAAGCGTGAGTTTCAATATATTTTTTCAGGTGTGGAATATCCGGGCATTCCGAAAATAAAACTCCACACGATTTCAAAAATTCCTTTTGAAGTGAATAGCACGTTGCTCACCCCGATAGAAGTATTCCATCTCCATCTACCTGTGCTTGGTTTTCGCATTGGAGATTTTACGTACATCACCGATGCAAATTTTATTGCTGATGATGAGAAAGAGAAAATAAAGGGTTCGAAGGTAATTGTATTGAATGCATTGAGAAGAGACAAACATGTTTCGCATTATTCGCTGGATGAAGCGGTGGCCATGCTGAAAGAATTTTCTCCAGAACAGGCTTATCTTATTCACATCAGCCACCAGCTGGGTAAACATGCCGACCTTGAAAATGAACTTCCTCCATTTATTCAGTGTGCGTATGATGGGTTGAAAATAGAAGTTTAGTGGATACCAGTATTTGGTATTGAGTATTTAGTTTGCAAAGAGCTAATTTATAATTCATAATTCCAAAAGAATGGCACACGAAATTGATTACAAAATTTTTGGTGATGATATGCAGACAGTCGAAGCAGAGCTAAAAATAAGAATCAAGGGGAATAGGAGGGATACTTGGAGGGTTTATCAGCGGGAATGAATGAAAAATTGATTGCGTTTAATTTCTAAAAATAAAAATCCGAAGCATCAGCTTCGGATTTTTTATTTTTTGATTGTTATTCTAACAACAAGTTATTGTTGGTCTTCAGTTGAAGGATTGCGATGATAGATTTTATCTTCACCGTATTCCTGGAGAGCGATTAAAGTTGGTTTTGGCAAGCGCTCATAATATTTAGAGATTTCAATCTGCTCACGGTTCTCGAACACTTCTTCCAGGTTATCTGTTTGTTGGTTGAATTCAGAAAGTTTTCCGTTCAATTCCTCTTTCAACTCAGCTGAGATCTGGTTCGCGCGTTTTGAAACGACTACGAGTGACTCATAAATATTATCCGTGCCTTTTTCGAATTCAACTGTATTGCGGGTAACAGTTGTAGATACATCTGATTTGTAATTCATGTGAATTTTGTTTTGATTAATTTTTTATACTTACTTCTGAAGAATTTATTTTTTCCAATCGTTTGTGAGCCTGTTCAGAAACATTGTCTGCATCTTTCCTGAACTTACTGGTTGAAAAGTTAGTCACGAAATCGGTGTACGCTCTAAGGGATTCATTGTAGCGTTCAACTTTTTTTGTGTCGATGCTGTTTTCCGCCAACTGGTACCATGCTTTGATAATCATGAATGCAGATTCTTCACGGAATTTTCCGGAAGGAAAATCATGGATAATATTTTTAAACGAGGTAACTGCAGCTTTGAATTCATCCATGTTAAAATAGAGCGTGGCATTATCAAATGCTTTCGTTTCGAGCTTCAAACGTAACTGATCAATCAACGTATTGCATTGATCGATCTTGTTGCTGTTATGATAGCGATCTGCAAATAACTGCAGTTCGGTCATCGCCTTTATTGTGCTGCTTTGATCCAAAGAATAATTCGGGGAGTCCTCGTAATAACAGTAAGCATGCATAAATGCGCACTCCTCCGCAAACTCACTAGTTGGATATGTTTTGGCAAAGTTTTCAAAGTTGAAAGCTGCAGTTTCGTAATCTTCCAATTTGTAATTGGTATATGCGTAATAGTAATAGGTCTTCTCTGCTTTTTTTGTGCCGCGGTAAACGGTTACCAATTCCTCAAACAAAGGCAATGCTTTAAAATATTGTTTCTTTTCGTACAACTGAATGGCGTAGTCGAGCTTAGCATCCATGTTGGTACTTTTCAGCATTTTGCTGTAATGGCTGCAACCTGTAACAAAGAAGAGTGAAATAAGAGCAAAAAGGAAGGTCTTTCCCGTCTTTTTTAACATGGGCGCAAAGATAAGATTAATTTGATAATTAGTTGATTTGATGATTAGCCAATTGGCTGATGTGATAATTAGCTAATGAGCCAACATTTCAAATTTTAATTTATCAGGTGTTATAACTGTATATTTTAAGATTTATTTTCCTGAAATATATCTGGTATTTAAAACCTTGAAGATTTTCTTACGGATTCCCGACATTAGCTAGTTATCAAATCAGCTAATCATCACATCAATTACACGTGACCTTGAGCAAGCATCGCATCAGCAACTTTTACAAACCCACCGATGTTAGCTCCTTTCACATAATTTACAAACCCTTTTTCATTGCCGTATTTCTGGCAGGTTGTATGAATATTTTTCATGATGTCGTGGAGGCGCTGGTCAACTTCCTCTCTTGTCCATGAAAGGCGAAGTGAATTCTGGCTCATCTCCAAACCGCTCACAGCAACTCCTCCTGCATTGGAAGCTTTTCCGGGAGCAAACAATATTTTTTCTTTTAAAAATACTTCAATGGCTTCAGGAGTAGAAGGCATGTTGGCACCTTCCGCAACCGCCATGCATCCATTCTTCACGAGTGCTTTTGCATCATCTCCATTCAATTCGTTTTGCGTGGCGCAGGGAAGAGCTACATCGCATTTCACACGCCAAGGAGTTTTGCCTTCCACAAATTCTGCTTTGTATTTTTTCGCAAACTCTTTTATTCTTCCGCGCTTTTCATTTTTTAATTCCATGATGTAAGCGAGTTTCTCCTGGTCAATGCCTGTTTTATCATAGACGTATCCCTCAGAATCGCTCATCGTTAAAACCTTTCCTCCAAGTTGAATGACTTTCTCTGCGGCATACTGCGCAACATTTCCGGAACCGCTGATCACAACTGATTTGCCAACGAAAGTTTGCTTTTTAGTGGCCAGCATTTCTTTGGTAAAATAAACACATCCATAACCGGTTGCTTCCGGACGTATCAAACTTCCACCATAACCGATTCCTTTTCCAGTCAGCACACCGGAGAATTCAGTACTCAATCGTTTGTATTGTCCGAAGAGAAAACCGATTTCTCTTCCGCCAACTCCGATGTCACCTGCAGGCACATCCACATCTGCACCAATGTGACGGTACAACTCGGTCATAAAACTCTGACAGAAATGCATCACTTCATTATCTGATTTTCCTTTCGGATCAAAATCGCTTCCGCCTTTTCCGCCACCCATTGGAAGAGAAGTGAGCGAGTTTTTAAAAACCTGTTCGAACGCAAGAAATTTTAAGATACCGAGATACACAGACGGATGAAAACGTAATCCGCCTTTGTATGGACCGATCGCGCTGTTCATCTGGATACGAAAACCACGATTCACCTGGAACTCTCCTTTATCATCCAACCAGGGAACACGAAACATAACGACACGCTCCGGTTCTGCAATGCGTTCCAGTATTTTTTTCTTTTTGTATTGAGGATGTTCATCCATGAATGGGATTACAGACTCAGCCACTTCATGCACGGCCTGGTGAAATTCTTTTTCACCTGGATTTTTTGATTTAATCATTTGCATAAAAGCTTCCAGTTCAGACTGATGTTTGCTCATAATGAATAGAGTTGTTTGATTAAGGGTTGCGAATGTAGAAAAATTATGGATTATGAAGCAAGGCATTTGCCGATTGAGATTTGGTGGAAAACATGAAGTGTTCAAATACTTAAGTACGCAGGCACAAGTACGCAAGTGTTCGCTTAAATACATTCCTGCGTTCATCAGCGCCTGCGCGCCTGTGCTCTTTGAATATTCAAAATTTCATTTATATTTGGGCACTCATTAAATTCTTGTCATCGAAAATTTGTTTGCAGGGGAGTCAGAGACTCTCAGGCTTACAGCAGAAATGTATTCTTGAGATTTGCACGATACATTTTTCTTAAGCAACATATATCGGGTTGTTGCCGTCTTATCTTTATAAAGAAATAATATTGCATGAAAAAAATTTATATCTCGCTCTGTTTACTTACACTGTTTATTGGTTTTTCAAGTAATGGTTTTGCACAGCTCACCGCAATTTTTTCAGGGAATCCGACATCCGGATGTGGTTCAGCGATTGTACAATTTTCTGATAACTCGACCGGTGGTGCGCATACGAATGTTTGGGATTTCGGAAATGGAAATCAATCAACAGATCCAAATCCCAGTGCTACTTACAATACACCGGGAACATATACGGTTACACTTACTATTACAAATGGTGCTGCAACAAGCACAGCGACTCAAGTTAGCTATATTACAGTCTATTCTCTTCCTGTAGCTTCGTTTGATCCAACTCCGGATTCGTCCTGTGTTAATTCTTCTGTTAATTTTACCAGCACTTCGACGCAAGGAACGGGAGGTGCTATTGTTCAATGGTTATGGACCTTTGATGATGGATATCTTGACAGTCTGAGCGGTGCAATGGTAAATCACAGTTATGGGCTGCCGGGCACATTTAATGCCCATCTTACTGTTACGGATTCGCATGGTTGCAACAGTACTGCTTTTCAGAATGTATATGTGTCGACCGGGCCCGTTGCGCAATTTACTGCAACTAATCCTACCCCATGTGCTGTAGCTCCAGTTACTATAAACTTTTCAAATACGACTATAGGAAGTGCAAGTGGCTTTCAATGGAGTTTCGGGGATGGTTCTCCAACAGATAATTCAATCAGTCCTTCGCATACCTACAACTCAAATAGTGATTTTACTGTAACACTTACTGCATTGTCGCCGGGATGCAACAGTATTTCTCAAACCATACTTCATCTCGCGCATGTTACAGCCGGCTTTACCATGAGTAACGATACTGTTTGCATAGGAAGCAGCATATCTTTTACCAACACTACAAATCCGACCGGTGGAACATATCACTGGAATTTCGATGATCCTTTCGGCGGATTAACCAATGATACGTTACTCACAAATCCTGTTCATACGTTTTGGACAGTTGGTGCTGATACGGTTGTCCTCATAAGTACATTGAATTCATGTCGTGATACTGTTTTCAACATAGTTCATGTTCTTGCACTTCCGGTTCCAATTATTACTGCCATTCCGAATCCGGGTTGCAGTGTTCCATTTAACGTGCAGTTCAATGTAACCAATCCCACTATTGCAAGCTGGCAATGGAACTTTACAGATCCTTCGAGCGGCGCAAACAATGTATCCGTGCTTCAAAATCCCATTCATACATTTAATAATTTTCAACCCAATCCATTTCAACCATATCATCCCTCTGTAACTGTCACTGATATTTATGGATGTGTAGGAACTACCTTTGATACTGTACGCCTCCAAGCACCGAATGCGAATTTTATTCATGCCGATAGTGGCTGCGTTGGAAGTACGTATACGTTCTTCAGTACAAGTACTTCCATCGATCCGATTGTACAATACATTTGGAATTTCGGTGACGGTTCCGGCGATTCAATTTCTACCACAACTTCAGGATTCCATCAGTATAACTCGATTGGAATTTATGATGTCACGCTCGTAATTGTAACACAGAGTGGTTGCCGGGATACGATTGTAAAGCCTGGATGGGCGAGAACCGGAACACGGCCTATTGCAAGTTTCATATATGATAAAGACACGGTTTGTTTCGGCAATGATCCGGTGCAATTCATCAGTACAACACCTCTACCTGTAACAGACTGGGTGTGGGATTTCCATGATGGTGGCGCAGCAAACGGCGATACTGTAACTCATGATTATGATCTAGATACAGCACTCACTGCTCACTCTCCTTTCTCTGTTACTTTGACGGTCTATTATAACGGATGTGCGGATGATACAACAATCAATAATATTATCATTGTATTATATCCTGTTCCTGATTTTGTTCCTACTTTTAATTGTATTGATCCTTACACAGTAATTTTTACAAATTTTTCACACGGTGCAACAGGATATCAATGGAGCTTTGATGACGGCAGTCCGATAGACATCTCGTCTAATCCCAACCATACTTTTCCTCACACAGGATTGTTCATGGTTACATTGACTGATACAAATAGTACAACCGGGTGCTCGTATTTTAAGACCAAACGTGTTTGGATCACAGATCCGCAAGCTCATTTTACAGCAACTCCACCAACTCCGGGATGTTATCCGCTCAGTGTAAGATTTAATGCGGAGCCACTTTCTGTTGATGAAGATTCAACTAAAATTTTTCCTTTATCACCTTATTTCTGGAATTTTGGTGACCCTCTCAGCGGAGGACTTAATAACGGTATATATGATACCATCACGCATGTTTTTAATAATCCAGGAATCTATACAGTAACGTTGACAATTGTAGATATTCACAACTGTACGAGTGACTCCACCATCACGGTAACTGTAACAGGCCCAACTGCCGGATTTACTGCAACACCTACATCAGGTTGCGTTCCACTTACTGTTAACTATAGCGATACAAGCCATACTGCAGGTAGCGCTATCAATCAATGGTATTGGAATTTTGATCCTTCAAACAGTGTAGCTTCTCTCACACATACTTATTCTACAATCGGAAATTATATTGATACTCTTATTGTAGTTGATGCGAACGGTTGCAGAGATACTGCGGTTTACACGATTCACTCGAATCATCCGCAACCGAATGCAATCCCGCCTGATTCCGTATGTCCTAATACGCCGGTGCCTTTCAATGTAACTTCAGGCCCATTTGTTTCGATGCCTGTAACCTACCATATAGATTATGGTGATGGTGTGCAGGATTCCGCTTCAACTTCAACGAACACTAATATTTTTACCCATTCTTATTCTGTAAACGGATCTAATGTCGTTACAATTCATGTAACCGATAATGATGGATGCGACAGTATTTTTACAACTACTGTCACAGTTCTTAAGCCAACTGCTGCTTTCAGTCTGGATTCAACTTTTTTGTGTACTCACCAAGCGCCTTTCAATTCGAATCACACTTCTGTGCAGATTGATTTCACAGATCACTCGACCGGTTTGACTGCTTCAGGCAATCAATGGCATTGGTATTTTGATAATAATCTTGTCAATTCGCTTGGATCTATTGCGTCTAATCCTCACGGAATAGTTTATGACTACCCTGGATATCATTCGCCTGAATTAATTGTTATCAATGGGTTGGGTTGTTCCGATACGTTGCGTCTTGATAGTGTTGTAAACATTCGTGGCCCAATTGGAACTTATTCTTTCTCGCCAGTCATCGGGTGTCGTCCATTAGCCGTCACTTTTAATGGAACAGCTTCCGTTCCGGGATTATTTTATACATGGGATTTCGGCAATGGCACTGTACAGGATTTGCCGGATACTGTGGTTACTTATACATACAACCAGGATGGAGTTTACCATCCTTATTATTATATCGGCTATCAGTTGCCGGATGGCTCAACTTGCCGGACAGTTGGAATAAATTCTACTCCTGATACAATTGTGATCGTTCAAACTTATATTGTTCTGGATATTGATTCTTCTAGTGTTACACTTCATGAAGGTGGTCAAACTACCGTTCATGCATCACTGGTTGATACAACAACAGGTGCTTATCCGGTTACATTTTCATGGACACCTGCAAATGAAATTAGTGCGCTGGATTCCAATGCAACGTTAACAGCAAATGATATTTCTGCATCAACATATTATTATTGTACTGTAATGGACAATCTCGGTTGCAGGGCAACAGACAGTGTGCTGGTTGTATTTATTCCTTGCGATGTAATAGATTCCATTCCGAATGTATTTACTCCAAATGGTGACGGAAGTAATGATACCTATTACATAGAGAATCTGTGCCAGGGAAATGATTTCAAGTTTACCATTTACAATCGCTGGGGACGGATTATTTATGAATCAACCGACCGCTATTTTCATTGGAATGGAAAAACGACAGGCGGAACAGATGCTTCGGACGGAACGTATTATTATGTTCTCAATACTGGCAAGCATGAAATGCATGGGTTTATTGAGTTGATCAGGAATGGGAAGTGATTAGCTGATTTGATGATGTGATAATTAGCTAATCGTTTTACCATCGCTTGCTTTGCACTTCGAGTTTTCCGAAGACTACTTTTGCCTCAATAAAAATAAAAGGTTCTCCTTCTTTGTAAGAGGATGTGGTGTAATTCGTTTTCCCCAACGCATTTACGCTTTTATCAGGAGCTTCGGCTGATCCAAATACGGAACTCATTTCAACTTTTGTCGGAATGCTGTCATTTAGAATTAATATACCGTTTCCAAAGACAACATTTAATTCTATTTTTTTATTTCCTGTATTTTCAATTTTGAAAAGATCAATGGTTCCGCTTCCAAAGATGATGTTGTATTCTCTTTGCGAATCATCATAACTCATCTTTGACTCCGTAAACACAGCCGAATTATGACTCCATGAACGGTTGAAACCACCGGTAATCATTCTTACTCCCCAGTAAATGAGTATGCAACCGAAAATAATTTTCATAAACGGAATGTGGATATGAAACACTTCCCTGAGAATGATGGACAACCCGAACAGGACAATGATGCCACCCCAAAATGCGGCAGAAGAAACAAAGCTCATGGTTTTTTTATTTGACATGTGTAAGAATGCGATGTGTGAATTGTATCGCAATGTTAGAAAAAGGAAAACAACAAATCAAGAATGCAATTTTTTCTTTTCTTTGTGTGATGAAAAATAAAATTGTGGTGAAGGGATTGACTCTGATTTCTATCGCGTTTCTGTTTTCTTCCTGCAGCAACCAAATGAATACCAATCAGCAGGTAAACCAGGAAGTAAAGAAGGACACCATTCCGCTTGTGAATGTTCCGGTTGAAAAGGATCCGCTTTGGAAAGAGCTATCTCATGATTCTTTTAAAGAATTGGATACCGTGAATATTCATTACAAAAGTTATAAATTATTTGCGCTCGATTCGTTAGAAATGCAATCGCTTTTATTAAAAGCTCCGAAAGAAAATCAACTGAACATAGATTCGCTGAAACGGATTGTTGAGTTGCCGAGGCCGGACGGTGGGTTTAGTAAATTCAGCATGTATGCAACGTCCGTGATGGACCCTGCGCTGGAAGCAAAATATCCTTTGCTGAAGACCTATGGTGGAAAAGGCGTGGATGATCGCACAGCATCTGTCCGTCTTGAATTCAACCAGAATGGATTTCACGCTTATATAAAGAGCCTGGATGGAGAGTGGTTTATACAGCCGGCTGCGCAAGGCATCACGCATCAATACCTGCTTTGTTTTTTCAAGCAGGATGCGGTACAACCCAACCGTAAATCATTTGAAGAAAAAGGTTCTCCAAAGAGGTAAAAAATCACAATCAGTCCAAATTATTTTTTATAAATTTGCGTGTATTAAATTAAAATCCAACCACTAAAAATGAAAAACAAGTACTCTTTTAAAAATATCGTTGCGGTTTTTATAATCATGGCGAGTTTTCAGATGGCTTCTGCACAAAGTTCTTCCCGTGAATTGTGGACGAAAGCCCAACAAAGCCATATGCGTGCCTCTCAGCGGTCATGGTATCCTAACCGGTACGAATCGTTTTCTTTGCAGGCTGATGCGATGAGGAGTTTTCTTGCTACAGCTCCGATGGAAACGAATGTTGCTTCCCGACAATCTTCTTTCATTATTGATCTTCCGATGCCGGATGGAAATTTCAATCGCTACACATTGGTTGAATCTCCTGTGATGGAGAAAGGATTGGCAGATGCATACCCGGCTATTAAAACGTATGCAGGAAAAGGAGTGGATGATCCGTTTGCAAACATTCGTTTAGACATTACCTCAATGGGATTTCATGCCTATGTTCTTTCTCCGAATGGAACCATTTACATTGATCCGCTTTACCTGGGAAATACCCAAGACTACATTGTATATTACAAGAAAGACATTCCAAAAGAACTTTACAATTTTAAGTGCGAAGTTGAGTCTCCTGATATTGACAAGGATCTGGATCTTTTCCAAAACAGAAATGACGGAACAACTTCAACTACTGCGGTGCTTGATAACAAGCTGAGAACAGAACGTCTTGCATTGGCATGTACAGGTGAATATGCAGACGCAGTCACTCCCGGAACAGCAACTCCAACCATTGCAGTTGTGTTGGCAGCCATGGTTACTGCAATGAATCGCGTGAACGGTGTGTATGAATCGGAACTTGATATACACATGAATCTTGTGGCGAATGATACCTTGTTGATATTTCTTAATTCTGCAACTGATCCATATACGAATAACAGCGGCGGAACCATGCTTACAGAAAATCAAAATGAAATTACGACTGTAATTGGTTCTGCAAATTATGATGTTGGTCACGTATTCAGTACCGGTGGAGGTGGAATTGCAGGACTTGGTGTAATTTGTTCATCCACTCAAAAGGCTCGCGGAGTAACAGGGTTACCTTCTCCACTTGGCGATGCTTTCTACATCGATTATGTAGCGCATGAAATGGGACATCAGCATGGAGCCAATCACCCTTTTAATTCAGTAACAAGCAACTGTGGAGGAGGAAACCGTGCTGCTTCAGCAGCATACGAACCTGGCAGTGCCAGCACCATCATGGGATATGCAGGCATTTGCGGATCAGACGATCTCCAGGCGCACAGCGATGCATATTTTCATACAAAAAGTTTTGACGAAATCATTACCCATACACAAGTCGGAACAGGCAATGCATGTCCTGTGAAGACAACTATAACCAATACAATTCCTACCGTTACACTTCCGGTCGGCCCTTTTTATATTCCGTATAAAACTCCGTTTCGTTTAACAGCAAGCGGAAGTGATGGGGATGGAGATCCGATCACATATTGCTGGGAAGAATGGGATCTAGGAGGTTCAGGGCAAGCATGGAATGTTCAAATATCTGGAGTAAATGCTCCTATTTACCGTTCGTTTAATCCAACAACAACTCCGACACGATTCTTTCCAAAACTTTCAAAGATATTGACTCCTACTTCTTCTGACATTGGAGAAGTAATGCCAATTTATGCACGGGTTCTCAATTTCAGATGTACCGTTCGTGATAACCATACGGTCGGCGGAGGAGTGATACATAGTGTTGGAACAACTCCGGTGAATGTGATTGCTGCTGATACCGGTGGGTTTGCGATCCTAACTCCTAACACAACAGGTATTACCTGGGTAGGTTTGTCGAGCCATACTGTGACCTGGGATGTTGCGGGAACGACCAACAGTCCGATCAGTGCAGCGAATGTGAATATTTACCTTTCTCGGAATACCGGAACAACTTTTACGGATACGATTGCTATGCATGTTCCAAACACCGGTTCATATACATTCACTGTTCCCAATGTTGCAACCGGAACTGCGCGTTTGATGGTGGAAGGCGACGGAAAAATTTTCTTTGACATCAATGATAAAAATTTCACAATTACGCTGTCAACAGGCATTGCAGAAAATGAAATCAGCAACAACATTAACGTGTATCCGAATCCTGCCGGTTCAGAATTTCATTTTGTGATTAACACACCATCAACCGGAAAATGTAAAATCACGGTGAATGATATTGCAGGAAGGATTGTAAAAGAAATGAGTCTAGAAAAAACTCAAAGTGAAATCGATAAATCAATTGATCTCACTGGTATTGCAAGCGGAATGTACATGGTACGTTTTGAATTGCCGGAAGGAATTGCAGAAAAGAAATTGGTGAAAGAGTAAACGCCAACAAAATTTAATCAAAAGAATTCCTCGAAGCTCTGCTTCGGGGTTGGGTGGGGGTCACTAATGTAAGCGTTATATTTGCCTTATGAGTGAACATATTCATAAGC
>JAYVUK010000062.1:0-65167 GCA_043787975.1 Bacteroidota bacterium | reverse complement strand
GAGATTGGTCCTGTTCCGGGATATCTTTCTTCTGATCAGATGCTTCCGGTTTTGAAATATTTTGGCGAGGATATTTACAAGACTAAGAAATGGGAAGATTACATGAATGAAACGTTTAAGAAATAAATTCACCACTTAATACAATAAGGTTGTTTGAAATCTTTTCTTTCCTAAATTGATCCTCCTCCTTCTTGTTCGTGTTTCTCAGCACCCTCAATTGAATTCTTTACCACTAAGACACTAAGAACACTGAGAAACACAAAGCAAAAAACATCAAACCGAGCCAGCACTTCATTTAGTATTTGCTTGCGCAGAAAGAATAAATGAATATTTTTGCAACCCGTTTCTGAAATCCATTTTAGAAACAACACGGTGGTTGTAGCTCAGCTGGTTAGAGCATCAGATTGTGATTCTGAGGGTCGTGGGTTCGAGCCCCATCATCCACCCGATACTAAAAAATGCTTCTGAAAACCGGGAGCATTTTTCCATTTATATGTTTCTTTAAAATGTTTCAACAACTGATCTCCACTAACTGCACGCTCACAGTAAAAGGTATTGAAGGATCGACGAATTTCAGTCGGGTGGTAGTGGCCGATAATTCCACACGGTTAAAGACAAAGAAAATTTTTTGATCTTTAGCGCGTGAAGATTTTATTTCTCTCCAGCTGGTATCCGAACCGAACCAATCCGCATCTCGGAAACTTTGTTCAGCGTCATGCAGAAGCGGTTTCAGCTTTCAATGAAGCAGCTTCATTACATGTTTGTTCGGATCCTCACCTGTTGGGTAAAAAATTTGATGTTGAAACAAAAATAATTAACGGAATCTTTACTGTCAACGTCTATTATAAAAAGGTACGTGGTATTTTCTTCGTCGTTGATATGGTGAAATATTATCGTTCAAGAAAAGCATATCAACTGGGATACGATGAGGTTGTGAAACACTTTCAATCAAATCCTGAAGTCGTGCATCTGAATGTCGCTTATCCTGCCGGACTTTTTGCGATGAAATTAAAAAGTAAATTCAGAATCCGCTATATATTGACGGAACATTCAACGAAATACCATCTTAATATTAAATGGCTCGAATCATTTCTCACGAAAAGAATTTGTAAACGTGCCGCCCTCCTATGTCCTGTTTCTGAACACCTGAAAACGGTGATGCAGAAAAAAGGATTTGGAAAAAAATTTGAGGTGGTTCCCAACGTGGTAAACACCAACCTGTTTAGCATTGCTGATAAAATACCAAATCCTAAAATCAAGATCATTCACATTTCCACGTTGCTGGAATGGCAAAAAAACACTAGCGGAATTTTACAAGTGATTAAAGAACTTTCAGAAACCCGGAATGATTTTGAAGTGGATATCATCAGCGAAAAAAAATCACCGAATGCCATGACGGTTGCAAAGCGATTCGGATTACTCAATACCGTTATTCATTTTTACACTGATCTGTCGATCGAAAAAGTTGCTGACATGCTCCGCGAATCGGATGTTCTTTTACTTTTTAGCAATTTCGAAAACCTGCCGTGCGTTATTATAGAAGCGCTTGCGAGCGGAGTTCCGGTTGTTTCCAGCAACGTGGGAGGAATACCTGAACTCATCGATTCAACAAACGGAATGCTGGTGAATGCAAAAGATGAAAAAGCGTTGTTTGAAAAATTAAACCGGATGCTGGATAAACACAACGCTTTCGACAAGAACGAAATTCGGAAAAATGCCATCGAAAAATTTTCGTACGATGTGGTTGGAAAAAAATTCACGGATATTTACAAGCGAGTTCTCTCGAGAAAATAACAAGACACTAAAAATCTGATTCTCCAACTCAACAACCTTCTTTTAATCACATGTCGAAAATTTCAAAAGCAATCGGGATCTTAAAAACGCTGATCACAAATCCGAAAAGCATCCTTACTGTTCTTGAGCATGAAGATAATTTTCAAAAACTGATTCAAAAAAAACATCCCGGCTTTTCTTCCGGACTTCCCGTCCTGGACATCCTTGATTTATTCCCGGGCATGAACGAGACCGTATCACCGTATAGTTTTCTGGACGGAACTTCTTTGCCATCCGATCTGGCTTTGCTTAAAATGCTGGCAAGAAAGTTTTCGGATTGCATGTATCTTGAAATCGGAACGTGGCGAGGAGAAAGTGTTGCCAATGTCGCTTCGGTTGCAAAAGAATGTGTCACCATCAACTTGCCCGATGCTGACATGCGAAAAATGGGTTTGCATGAAAAGTACATTCAGTTGCACCGTTTTTTTTCAGGGCACCTTCCCAATGTAAAACACATTCAACATCATTCATCAACATTCGATTTTAAGTCTCTTGGAAAAAAGTTTGATCTGATTTTTGTGGATGGCGACCATCATTACGACCAGGTAAAAACGGATACACAAAATGTCTTTCAACTTTTGCGTGATGAACATTCAATTATTGTCTGGCATGACTATGCGCGAAGCCCTGAACAGGTGCGATACGAAGTATGTGCCGGGATTTTAGACGGATGCCCTCCTGAATCCAGGAAAAATCTTTTTCATGTTTCCAATACCCTTTGCGCCATCTTTACACAAAAAAAATATCCGGCTCATTCTTTTGTCCCTTTCTCATCTCCCGATACGGTGTTTGAGTTGACCGTTTCCGGAAAAAAAATATAATTGATTCTATAGAAACCTGTCATGTTTAAAAAAATTATTTCCACTTTTTCCACACGGCTTCTTGCTTCGGTATTCAGTTTTTTAATCATCATCCTTTCCACAAAATTTCTTGGCGCCGAAGGACGCGGAGAAATTTCAATCCTGCTTCTTGGCATCACGATCATTACGATGGTCAGTAATATTTTCGGAGGAACGGCGCTCATTTATCTTTTACCTCGCTTTGATTTTTTCAAATTGTTCGTGCCTGCCATCACGTGGTCGGTACTCTGCTCGGTCGTTTTTTCGTTTGTGCTGAGAAACTTAAACCTGATTCCGCCCGGTTCTACCATCGACATTTTGATTCTCTCACTGCTTGCTTCACTCACTTCTGCCAATGTCTCATTGCTTACCGGTAAAGAAAAAATCAATGAACAGAACATGGTTAACCTCGTTCAGATCGCGATTTTGATTTTTGTTTTATCACTTGAGATATATTCCGGCAACAGGAATGTGACTTCATACATCCACGCACTTTACATCAGTTACGGAGTGAGTTTTATCTTAAGTATTTATTTTCTGAAAGATGATATAAAAATTGCTTCACTCGAAAATCTTCTTCCTGTGTTGAGACAAATCCTCAAGTATGGATTTTATGTACAGTTTGCCATGCTGGTTCAAACACTCAACTATCGTTTCAGCTTTTATATGCTCGATCATACCAGTGGAAAATCTGCCGTGGGTATTTATTCTGTTGCTGTTGCGCTTGCAGATGCCTGCTGGCTGGTGGCGCGAAGCATTGCGCTCGTGCAATACGCGCGCATCGCGAACACAACAAATCCTGATTACGCAAAATTACTCACGCTGAGGCTTGCCAAGTTTTCATTTTCAGCAACCACGTTGATTGTCGTACTTCTGATTTTATTCCCGGCTTCGTTTTATGAATTTGTTTTTGGAAAAAATTTCGGAGCAGTTCGCATGTTGCTGCTCATCACCTCTCCGGGAATTGCATTTTTCGGTTTCAACATGATGGTCTCGCATTACTTTTCAGGCATCGGAAAACATTATTTGAACACCCTTACTTCGCTAGCGGGATTCGTTGTTACGATCATCCTTTCTTTCTTCCTGATTCCGCGTTATCAAATGACAGGAGCAGCCATAACATCGTGTTGTTCTTATCTTGTTACCGGCTTGCTGTTGTTTTTAATTTTCAGGAAGTTTTCAAAATTTAAAACGGCTGAATTAATTCCATCTTTTGCTGATTTCAGATTCTTTAAAGAACAACTGAAAAATATCTCGCTGAGAAAATAACAGACTAAATCAGTTTGTCAACTTATCATTCATTCAAAATTTGACAAACTAATGACCAATTCAGTGAAAAAATTTAATTTTTAAGTTGTATGGACAAAAACTTTCTCTAAATTTGTCTTGAATTAAAAACCAATTATTGTCTAACTAAATCCAATAAACCAAATGAAAAAACTATTACTTTTTACCGGAGTGTTTTTGTTTAGCTCAGGATTATTTGCTCAACAAAGCCCGACTGCAAAATCAGCACAGGCGCAGAGAATTAAAACCAGCTCAGCTTTTGTGAACAAACCGCATCAGCCTGTTCAGAAACTTGCAGGTGGTCCTTTTGAAGCTCAACCATCTTTGAATTCATCTGCTTCAAGATCTGTTTCTCATCCGAGAACAGCTCCTGCTCATCGCAATGGTGCTGTTAGGAGTGCTTGGATTCCACCTTTGATTCCTGAAACCGTTATTGGAACAAGTACATACGATTTGCAAACCAATGGTACGATCAGTAACCGTGTTGTTAATAACGGAGGTAAAATCAGTGCTACCTGGACGATGTCTCTGACAGGTAACACAGCAACTGTTTGGCCTGATCGCGGGACAGGTTACAATTACTCATCGAATGGTGGCGCAACATGGCAGCCAGTACCTACTGCACGTATTGAGGGAATCCGTACAGGATTTCAGAATGTTGCATGTGCAGGATTTGAAGAATTGGTTTTAGCGCATACTTCAACCGTTGGTGCCGGTGGTCAAATCCCGACCTGGAGTGCAACGCAAGGAAGTGGTACATGGGCATCTCCCGGTTCAATTCCGAATACAACTGAAGGAGTTGACTTATGGCCAAAAGCTGTCGCAGGCGGAGATGGTCATAGTTTCCATGCGATTTGGCAAGGTACGGGTACAGCTACTGGACCCATGTATTATTCAAGATACGTAGATGGTGCTAACTGGGAACCTAAAATTGAACTTCCGGGAATGATTTTCGGAACAGACATTCGTGCTGTTAGTGCGGATATGTATTCAATCGATATAAGAGGCAATGTAGTTGCAGTTGTGATAGGTGATTTTGGGACCGATGTAACGCTTTTAAAATCTATTGACAATGGAGTTACCTGGACAACAAAAAGAATTATTGACCAATACCCTATTCCACTTTATGATGGTGCTACAATGAATACCGATATAGATGGTGATTTAATTGCAGATACACTTTGGTCTGGCGCCAGCGATGCAACGGTATTAATTGACAATAACAATCTGGTACATGTATTTTACGGAAGAACCCGTTCATTGGAAGCTCCGGGCGGAACAGGCTTGAGTTATTTCCAAACACAAAGTATATGTTATTGGAATGAGACCATGGCTGATAATCACCCTACTGAGCTCGCTGGAATTCCTGATGTCAATGGCGATGGACAAATCAGCGTACCTATTGGTTGCGGAGGTGATACACTTGAAAATCCGATGGGCTATTATGGTACCGGCTTAGTCGCATTTGTCTTAATGCCAAAAGCAGGTGTTGATGCAAGCAACAACATTTATCTTTCTTACATGGCTACCGATGAATTATCTGATACATCCATTTATAACCAGATGTTCATGCACCCGTATATTATTAAATCGACTGATGGCGGTGCGCATTGGACCAACCCGACTGACAGTGCTTATGATGTTGTGTTAGCTTCTCAGCCTGTTGATGGTGAGAGTTATGATGGAGCGTATCCATGTATGGCAAAAAATGTTGATAGTCAGGTTCACATGACTTATCAGCGCGATTTTGCTCCCGGAACAACTTTGAGCGGTACCAGCTTCCCTTGTGAGTCAGGTAATAATGCTGATGGTTCTAATGACGAAGTTTATGTAGGTGTACCTGTGAATGATATTCCCACAGGAAGCTTTGCTCCTCCTCCTTGTCCTGCTAATCCTACCGTCGGAATTGCAACAATCAATACTCCTTCATTTACCATTTCATCAAATTTCCCGAATCCATTCCGTGGAACAACTTCAGTAAATATCAACCTGAAGAAAGTTGCTGATGTGAGTGTTGAAGTGACTGACTTATTAGGTCGCGTACTATCAGTTCAAAAATATTCTAACTATGGGGCAGGCGCTCATAAACTCACTATTGATGCAACAAAATTTGCTTCTGGCATTTATACTTACAAAGTAAGTACAGGCTCTGATGCTGTTACTAAAAAGATGATTGTACAGTAATTTAAAAAACTTTCATTTATAAAAAACGCCTCTCCTAAATCGGAGAGGCGTTTTTACTTTATACATCTTGATGAGTGGTGCGAAATTGTTCACATCGACTCTTAAAATTTTTGGATTAAACTGTCGGATATTTTTATAAATTTGTTTGAGTTTAGTATTTTCTTATTCACTACTTAAATCAAAAGCAAATGAAAACACGATTACTTTTTACCGGAATATTTTTGTTTTGTTCAAGTGTAAATGCGCAGCAAAATTTTTCAACAAACTCAACACAAACGCTCAGGATTAAAACCATCTCAGCTTTTGTGAACAAACCGCATCAACTTGTTAAGAAACTTGCAGGTGGTCCTTTTGAAGCTCAACCATCCTTGAATTCATCTGCTTTAAAATCAGTTTCTCATCCGAGAATAACCCCTGCTCATCGCAATGGTGCTGTTAACCATGTATTGGTTCCGTTAATTCCTGAAACGATTATCGGAACAAGTACATACGATTTGCAGACCAACGGTACAATCAGTAACCGTGTTGTTAACAACAGCGGTAAAATCAGTGCTACCTGGACGATGTCTCTGACAGGTACCACGGCAACTGTTTGGCCCGATCGCGGAACAGGTTACAATTATTCATCTAACGGTGGTTTGAATTGGCAGCCAGCGCCTATCGCTCGTGTTGAGGGAATCCGAACAGGATTTCAGAATGTTGCATGTGCCGGATTTGAAGAATTGATTTTAGCGCATACTGCAACAGTTGGAGCCGGTGGCATAATTCCATCCTGGAGTGCAACTCAAGGAAGTGGTACATGGTCAGCACCGGGTTCAATTCCTAATACAGTTGAAGGAGTGGACTGGTGGCCAAAAGCTGCTGTAGGCGGAGACGGTCACAGTTTCCATGCAATCTGGCAAGGCACAGGTACTGCTTCTGGACCCATGTATTATTCAAGATATGTTGATGGTGCTAACTGGGAACCTAAAACTGAACTTCCGGGTATGATTTACGGAACAGATATTTTTGCTGTAAGTGCTGACATGTATTCAATTGATGTAAAAGACAGTGTAGTTGCAATTGTGATAGGCGATTTTGGAACCGATGTAACTCTTTTGAAATCTACTGACAACGGAGTAACCTGGACAAAAAGAATCATTGACCAATACCCAATTCCACTTTATGATGGTTTAACCATGAATACCGATATTGATGCTGACGGAATTGAAGATACACTTTGGTCAGGTGCCAGCGATGCAACGGTATTAATTGACAATAACAATTTAGTACATGTTTTCTATGGAAGAACGCGTTCTTTAGAAGCTCCGGGTGGGACAGGCTTGAGTTATTTCCAAACACAGAATATCGCTTATTGGAATGAGAGCATGGCTGATAATGATCCAAAAGAACTTGGCGGAATTCCGGATATAGATGGCAATGGAGTGATCGATGTACCGCTGGGTTGCGGAGGTGATACACTTGAAAATCCGATGGGTTATTATGGTACCGGCTTAGTCGCATTTGTTTTAATGCCGAAAGCAGGCGTTGATGCAAACAACAATATTTATTTGACTTACATGGCTACAGATGAAAAATCTGATACCTCCATTTATAACCAGATGTTTATGCACCCGTATATTATTAAATCCGTTGATGGTGGATTGCATTGGACCAACCCGACTGATAGCGCTTATGATGCTCTATTAGCTTCTCAGCCGGTTGATGGTGAAAGTTACGATGGCGCATATCCTTGTATAGCAAGAAATGTTGACACACATGTTCACATGACTTACCAGCGCGATTTTGCTCCGGGAACAACCTTAAGCGGCACCAATTTCCCTTGTGAGTTTGGCAATAATGCTGATGGTTCGAATGATGAAGTTTATGTTGGTATACCGGTGAATGATATTCCTACTGGAACCTTTATTCCTCCTTCTTTTCGTGCTCAGCCTAATGCAATCGCAACGATCACTACTCCTTCATTCAGCATTTCTCCAAACTATCCGAATCCATTCCGTGGAACAACTTCAGTAAATATCAACCTGAAGAAAGCTGCTGAAGTGACTGTTGAAATAAGTGATCTATTAGGCCGTGTACTTTCTGTTCAGAAATATCCGAACTTCAATGCAGTATCTCATAAACTTACCATTGATGCCACAACATTTGCTTCCGGTGTTTATATGTACAAAGTAAAATCCGGCAATGATACTGTGACTAAAAAGATGATCGTTCAGTAATAAAAAAAACTTTATCTATAAGAAAAACCTCGCTGATTTACAGCGAGGTTTTTCATTTCGTTTATGTTAAGATCAAAAAAGATCAAACAAAGATTTCACTCCGGCGACTCGCTCGGTGGTAAATCCTTCAGCATGTCGAACATTGATTTTTCTTCCCATCTCCATGGAACGACCTTGAATAAACTCAAGAAATTCCTTTGATGAGATCGCTGTTTCAGGTTCAGCAGAATCAGGATTATAAAACTGCGAACGAAATGCTTTTACCACCTCCATCTTCTTTTCAATGAAATCAGAAATATCAATGACAAAATCAGGTCTGATGTAACGATCCTGGATGTAATGATATACCGCTTTTGTCTTCCATGCTTCCTGCTTTTTTCCATCATGAATGGTTTCCACTTTAGTGAGGCCTGCAAGAAACACGGCATCAGAAACAACCTTCGCTCCTTTTCCATGATCAGGATGGCGATCTGTAACAGCATTGCATAAAATAATTTCCGGCTGAAATTTCCTGATCGCAGCAACAATTTTCAACTGATGCTCACGGTTATTCTCAAAAAAACCATCTGCAAGATTCAGGTTCTCTCGTATGTCAACGCCTAAAATCTTCGCCGCTTCTATTGCTTCCGAAATCCGTATTTCAGCAGTGCCACGTGTTCCGAGTTCTCCTTGAGTCAAATCAATGAGTCCGACTTTTTTTCCCTGTTGAATGTGTTTAAAAAGCGTCCCGCTGCAAGAGAGCTCAATGTCATCCGGATGCGCGCCAAAGGCAAGGATATCTAGTTTCATAAGAAGTAATTTTTCAGGAGACAAATGTAGTATTTGATAGGTAAATAGTTCATTGGTTCAATAGTTTAGTTGTTCATTCGTAAGTTCGCAGTTATTTCAACCAATAAACCAATGAACTATTAAACTATTGAACCATTAAACCATTTAATACAGTATGCTTACTTTCGCATCAACGAACCAATTATGCAAATCACTTTTCACGGAGCAGCCAGAACGGTAACAGGAAGCAAACACCTGGTTACACTCGGCAATGGAAAAAAACTTTTACTCGATTGCGGATTTTTCCAAGGACATGGCAGTGAAACGGATGAAATGAACCGGACATTCAATTTCAATCCTGCAGAAATTGATTACCTGATCCTCTCGCATGCTCACATTGATCATTCGGGAAACATTCCAAATCTTGTTAAGCAGGGATTCAAAGGAACCATCTATTGCACTCCTGCAACGCTCGATCTCTGCACAATCATGCTTGCTGACACGGCGCACATACAGGATAGCGATTTAAAATATGTAAACAGAGCGCGGGAACGAAAAGGATACGCTCCTATTGAACCCATTTACAACATGAAAGATGTAGATGAGGCGATGACTCATTTTGTAACAGTTCCTTACCGAAAGGACTTCAGGATCGATGATGACATTCATTTTATGTTTACGGATTCAGGGCATATTCTTGGTGCTGCAGGAGTCAATCTTTCCATTAAAGAGAATGGAAAAACCGTTCGCATTTTCTTTTCAGGAGACATCGGCAGACCAAGCGATAAAATTCTGAAATCTCCGGAACCTTTTCCACAAGCAGATTACATCATCTGTGAGTCAACGTATGGAAACCGTTTGCATGAATCTTCTGAAAAAACTGAAAGCCGTTTATTAGAAGTGATCAATGAAACGTGTGTAGCCAACAGGGGAAAAATTATCATTCCCGCTTTCAGTCTCGGGCGCACGCAGGAAATTGTTTACGCACTCAACAACCTGAAGAATCAGAAAAAACTTCCTGATCTGAAAATTTTTGTCGACAGTCCGCTTTCAATAAATGCAACGACCATCATGCGTAAACATCCTGAATGTTTTAATGAAGATATGCTCAAGTCACTTAACTCTGATCCTGATCCATTCGGTTTTGACAACCTGCATTATGTTCAAAGTGCTGAGGAATCAAAAAAGCTGAATGACCTGAAAGAACCTTGTGTCATTATCTCCGCATCAGGCATGGCAGAAGCAGGAAGAATAAAACACCACATCAAAAATAACATTGGTAAAGCTGCCAACACGATTTTAATTGTCGGCTATTGCACGCCGGGAAGTTTAGGCGGAAGATTAGCAGCAGGAAATAAAAAAGTTTCAATCTACGGAAAAGAATACGAAGTAAAAGCCCGGGTTGAAGTGATGAATTCCTATAGCGCTCATGCAGATTACAACGAGATGCTTGACTATCTTTCCTGCCAGCACCACGAAGAAGTAAAAAAAATATTTCTTGTTCATGGCGAATACGATGTTCAAACCGAGTGGAGAGAAAAACTATTGAAGACAGGTTTCAAAAATATTGAGATACCTGAAATGAAAAGCATTCATCAAATTGATTAAATTTCAATCACCGACAACTAAACAACTAATAACTCAATAACCAATGACCAATGACCAATGACTAATAACTAATAACTAATAACCAATAATGTATTGCTTAGAATTCGTAGATGCTTAAAGAAATAAAGTTCCTCATTGAAAAAGAAATCATGCTCGAATGGAAGCAGAAATATGCTTTCAATGGAATTCTATTGTATATCATTTCAACGGTTTTCATCTGTTATCTTTCATTCAGGCAAATTGTAGACGTTCCAACATGGAACGCGCTGTTCTGGATCATACTTTTATTTGCAGCAGTGAATGCAGTCGCTAAAAGTTTCATGCAGGAATCGCGCGGAAGACAACTCTACATGTACACGATTGTCAGCGCCCAGGCAGTGATCCTTTCAAAAATTATTTACAACGTGTTGCTGTTGCTGGTTATCAGCTTCGTTAACTTACTTTTTTACAGTCTCTTTATTGGTAATATCGTAGAAGACATGCCGATGTTTATACTCGGTTTGTTTCTCGGCAGTGCCGGTTTCGCTTCCGTGCTGACGTTGGTATCTGCCATTGCTTCAAAAGCAGGAAACAATACCACACTGATGGCGATACTCAGCTTCCCGATTCTCATTCCGATGCTGATCACCATTATCCGTTTCTCAAAAAATTCAATTGACGGTTTGAGTGCAAGTGTAAATTATCAATTTATTGTTCTGCTGACAGGTTTAAATGTATTGGTTATTGCTTTGGCCTTTTTGTTATTTCCATACCTTTGGCGGGAATAAGTTCACACGTTTACGGTCTACAGTTTACAAATAGCATTTTCGTAAACCGTGAACTGTAAACAGGAAACAAAAAATATGAAATTAAGTTGGTGGAAAATACTTGGTGCTGTTTTGGTTCTGTATTCCATCATTGCGGGATTGCTGATTGATGTACCACGACTTCCGATTTTACATGAAACCATTCGCAATTTATTTTTTCACGTGACCATGTGGTTCAGCATGATTTTTTTATTGATTGTTTCATTGATTAATGGAATCCGTTACTTACGTAAATCAGACATTCATTTTGATATTGTTGCAGAAGAATCTGCACGTGTCGGAATTCTCTTTGGAATTTTAGGTCTGATAACTGGAAGCATCTGGGCAAAAAATACCTGGGGAGCCTGGTGGGTGAACGATGCCAAACTGAATGGCGCTGCTGCTACGATGCTTGTTTATTTCGCTTACATTTTATTACGTGGCTCGATGGATGATGAACATAAACGCGCGCGCATCAGCGCTGTATACAGCATCTTTGCTTTTACGTTGATGCTAGTCTTCATTATGATTCTTCCAAGGATAACGGATTCACTACATCCCGGCAACGGTGGAAATCCGGGTTTCGGCGCGTACGATCTCGATAATAAAATGAGACTGGTTTTTTATCCTGCTGTCATCGGTTGGATATTAGTCTCAGCATGGATTTTAAATATCAGAGTGCGAATAAGAAAATTGGCTCAGAATTTAGAATTTAGAATTTAGAATTTAGAATTTAGAATTGGTACTCATGAACAAACTAAAGGTTACCCTCCTTTCATCTTTCATCTTTCTGATTTCATCTTTATCTTCTCTTGCACAATCAGCAACAGATCCGGTCGAAATGGCTGATGCTTTTCGTTCGAATGGAAAAATCTACGTGGTTGTTGCGATTCTTTCAATTGTTTTTATCGGCATTGTCATTTCTCTTATTTCGATTGACAGAAAAGTAGGTAGGCTTGAAAAGAAAATTGGAGAAAAAAGTTAATCAGAATTTGTTAAACGTTATTCGTGTGCGCATCATATTTTATCACAACACCTTGTATATTCTGATTTCGGTAGTCCCTGTTTGAAGATTCCTCACTTCGTTCGGAATGACAATTCAAATTAAGGGTAGAAGGCGGGCTTAAGCCCGCCTATTTCACCTATACAGGATGTCATTCCGAACGAAGTGAGGAATCCAAATATAATTCGAACTGAGACACTACACTGATTTCTATCTTCTATTTTTCACTTGATAAAATACTATCTTTGCTGCTATAATTTACCAAGTTTTAATGAAGAAATCTCACATTATTGCCATTGCCATTATTGCCATTGCGGTGGCAGCCATTCTCAGTACTGTGGCTGATTCCAGCACGTATGCTTCCTTTTCCATTGCGGAACAAAATCCAAAAAAAGTGTATCATGTTGTCGGTAAACTGAACAAGGAAAAACCGCAGGATTACAATCCGCAAGTGGATGCAAATCTTTTTTCGTTTTACATGGTCGACAATGAAGGCCACGAGAAAAAAGTGCTGCTCAACAAAACAAAGCCACAGGATTTTGAACGTTCTGAACAGATCGTAATCATCGGTAAAATATCAGGTGAAGAATTTCACGCGTCGGATGTGCTGATGAAATGTCCTTCCAAGTACAACAACCCGAAAGAGGATATGAAAACTACTCAGAAATAGTTAATGGTTAATTGTTATTGGTTTCCCTATTTGAAAGCTACTACACGACAATTAACGACTCACACTTAACAATTAACTTTTCTATGGAAATTCAATACATCGGTGAGCAATTAATCTGGGGAAAAATCGGGCATCTGCTTATCATCCTTGCTTTTGTTGCTTCAATTGCATCCGTAATCTTCTATTCATTTTCTGTTCGCACACAGGAAGTATCATGGAAAAGCCTTGCCAGGAAAGCATTTGCAGTACACACCTTTTCCATTATCGGAATTTTCGGACTGATTTTTTATCTTATCATCAAGCAACGTCTTGAATATTCTTATGTGTGGGAGCATTCTAACAGCATCATGCCGCTTCGGTACATCTTTTCCTGTTTCTGGGAAGGACAGGAAGGAAGTTTCCTGCTTTGGATGTTCTGGCATTGTGTGTTATCATGGATCATCATCTATAAAGGCGGTGAATGGGAATCCGGCGTGATGACTGTCATCAGCACCGTCCAGGTGTTTCTTGTGTCCATGATCATGGGTGTTGTTATTTTCAATTACAAACTCGGCAGCAATCCGTTCGTGATGCTGCGTGATCATCCTGACTTCGCCAATCTTCCGTTCATCAAAATGCCTGACTATCTCAGTAAGATAAAAGACGGAAGAGGATTAAATCCGCTTTTGCAGAATTATTGGATGACCATCCATCCTCCTACGCTCTTTCTCGGATTTGCTTCCACAGTAATTCCGTTTGCATTCGCCATCGCAGGAATACTTCGAAAAAAATATTCAGAATGGATCAAGCCTGCATTACCCTGGACTTTTTTCAGTGTCATGATTCTCGGGACAGGAATTCTCATGGGCGCTGCATGGGCCTATGAATCCTTGAGCTTCGGAGGTTTCTGGGCGTGGGATCCGGTGGAGAATGCTTCACTTGTTCCGTGGATGATAATGGTCGGAGCGGCTCATGTCATGTTGATTTACAAACACAGGAACACATCGTTGCTTTCATCCTACTTACTCTGCATCTTCTCATTTATCCTCATCCTCTACTCTACTTTTCTTACACGCAGCGGAATTTTAGGAGATACTTCCGTTCATGCCTTTACAGATTTAGGAATGACAGGACAGTTGTTAGTGTACTTGCTTTTCTTCTTAGTCATTGCATTGGTACTCGTGATCAAAAATTATCGCCACATTTCATCTACAGAAGATGAGCATATCACGTCACGCGAATTCTGGATGTTCATCGGCATGTTAGTATTGGTGATTGGTGCCATTCAAATTACTTCGACTACTTCACTTCCTGTCTGGAATAAATTATTCGGGCTGAAAAATGCTCCGCCCGTGGATCCGATAAGTCATTACAACAGTTGGCAGATTCCGATTGCCGTGATTGTTTGCCTGCTGATCGGTATCGGGCAATTCTTTAAGTACAAAAAAAGTGACGCTAAACTTTTCTTTAAAAAAATTATTCCTCCAATCATCATTGCTGCGGTGATTACGATTGCTTCCTCATTTGAATTGGGAACCTATCGTCCGCATTATTATGCATTGTTATTCGCTTCTCTTTTTGCGGTTGCCGCAAACTTCACTTTCATCATCACTGTGCTAAAAGGAAAATTCGAACATTCAGGCGCATCCGTTGCACATATCGGTATCGGAATGATTTTACTCGGTGCCTTGATTTCAAATTCGAAAAAGGAAATCATTTCACAAAATGTAAAGGCCATCAACCTTGGCAAAGATTTTCCCAACCAGGAAAATATTCTCATCGAACAAAAGACGGATACCTTGCCGATGGGTGAATATTTTGTCACCTACAAAGACAAAGTGCAAAAAGGGGTGAATGTGTTTTACACCATTGAATACTTCAAGATGAATCCTTCCACGGGAGCGAAAGAGAAAGCATTTGAGCTTCATCCTGTTTACCAGTTGAATGACCGGATGGGAAATGTTTCTGAACCTTCCACTGAACGTTTTCTTACAAAAGACATCTATACGCACCTCACGTATGTGGAAATGGATAATTCAAAGAATGCTGATCCGAATGATGAATACCAACCACCGAAAACACAAACCATTGCCATCGGCGATACCTTTATGACGAGCAACAGCTTTGTAATATTTGAAGGGCTTTCAAAAGACATTGACAGAAAAGAATTCGGACTGGGTGATGCTGACATTGCCGTTGGAGCCAGATTAAAAATTGAAGACGTGAACAAAAGATTGTATGACGCACAACCTGTTTTTGTCATTAAAAATTTCAATGCATTTTCTAAGGAAGCAAAAGTTGATTCACTTGGATTAAAATTCTCATTCAGCAAAATTGATCCGAATTCAGGAAAAGTGGATCTACAAGTGAGTGAAAAAAAATCGAACAAACATGACTTCATCATCATGAAAGCAATTATATTTCCGGGAATCAATATTCTTTGGACAGGCTGCATCTTAATGATTATCGGAAGTTTTATGGCAATAAGGAGAAGAATTCGAAAATTGAAAATTGAAAATTGAAAATTGTACTGATCGGTTCCGGAAATGTTGCCACGCAACTTGGCATAGCGCTGAAAGCAGCTAACCATAGGATATTGCAGGTATTCAGCAGGAGTGAATCATCTGCGAAAATCCTGGCAAAAAAACTTTCATGCTCGTATACAAACGACTTCAAAAACATATCGAATCAAGCAGATATTTATATCATTGCTGTAACTGACAATTCAATTAAAGAAATAGTCTCAGGTTTGGAAAACCTTAAACTTCAAACATTAAACATTAAACCCGTCTTCCTCCATTCATCAGGCTCTGTGTCAATAAAAGTCTTTGGAAAGAAATTTAAAAACACTGGAGTCCTTTATCCTGTTCAAACATTTTCAGCCAAACACAACGTGGTTTTCAAAAATATTCCTGTCTGTTTAGAAGCAAATAATCCTGTCGCGAAAAAGAAAATTGCAACGCTTGCTAAAAGCATCACCAAAAAAATTCATTACATCAATTCTGACCAGCGAAAGAAAGTTCATCTCGCTGCCGTGTTTGCAAACAACTTTAGCAACCATCTTTTCGCGATTGCAGAACATATTCTTTCGCAGGAAAAAATTTCATTCGATCTTTTTCGCCCCTTAATTCTTGAAACTGCATTGAAAGTTCAGCATGATTCTCCTCTCAACATGCAAACAGGTCCTGCAAAAAGAGGAGACACAACAGTTATTGAAGGACATCTTAAAATGTTGAGTAATAAAAAAGAGTTTAAACAGATTTACAAGCTCCTCAGTGAAAGTATAGAAGAGATGAGCGGGATGCGACTTTAAGCTGCAGTAAGCAGTTGCAGTAGGCAGTAAAGAAAACAGCGGCAATAAGAGGAGGTTCCTGCTTACTGCCGCTGTTTACTGCTGCTAATTTAAATTAGCCTAAATATGTTTTTAAAATTTTACTGCGTGACGTATGCTTCAACCTCCGGATTGCTTTTTCTTTGATCTGTCTCACACGTTCGCGCGTAAGATCAAAACGGTCACCGATTTCTTCGAGTGTCATCGGTTGTTCACCCGGTTCCAATCCGAAATATAATTTGATCACATCCGCTTCGCGTGTTGTAAGTGTGTAAAGAGCACGTTCAACTTCGCGTCTCAGCGACTCATTCATGAGTGACTGGTCAGGATGCGGCTGGTCTTCGTCTTCGAGAACATCCAAGAGATTGCCTGTATCTTCTCCTGAACTCAGCGGAGCGTCCATCGAAACGTGACGGCCTGCAGAACGCATAGTATCTTTGATATCATCTGAAGTCAGTTCAAGTACAACTGCAATTTCTTCCGGAGAAGGTTCACGCTCGAACTCCTGTTCAAGCTTGGAGAAAGCTTTATTGATCTTGTTAATAGAACCAATTTTATTTAAAGGAAGACGCACAATACGGCTTTGCTCAGCAAGCGCCTGCAAAATAGACTGACGAATCCACCACACGGCATACGATATAAACTTGAAGCCTCGTGTTTCATCGAAACGTTGTGCTGCTTTGATCAAACCGAGATTTCCCTCGTTGATTAAATCGCCCAATGTGAGTCCCTGGTTTTGGTATTGTTTGGCAACGGAAACCACGAAGCGAAGATTCGCTTTAGTAAGTTTCTCCAGTGCCCGCTGATCGCCTTTCTTAATGGCTTGTGCTAATCGCACTTCCTCTTCGGCAGTGATTAATTCTACTCTTCCGATTTCCTGTAGGTATTTGTCGAGGGAAGCTGTTTCACGGTTAGTAACCTGTTTGGTAATTTTTAGCTGACGCATTCGTTCATGTTAAGTTTAAGTATGATTTACTGAATGATTAGAACGGCTGTCTTTTCATTTAGTTTCATACCTTTTCTTAAAAACAACTAAAAATCCTTACACAACAAACTGCGAAATACGAAAAAAGACGAAATACGAAAGCAGCCCGCATTCGTATTTCGTAAAGATTCGTATTTCGCAGATGCTACCTTGTAACAACCACCTTCCTCGTCTCCACCCACTCCTCCGTTTTTACTTGCACAATATAAATTCCATCTGCAAAATCTTTTGTGTTGATTTCGAGTTGCGGTGTTTCTCTCGTGGTTGTTGAGAAAATTATTTTGCCTGTTATATCTGCTATGGTTACTTCGGCTTTTTTATGATTGCTTAATGAGATTGTCAATCGTGAGGTCGCTGGATTAGGAGACCGAATAAATCCATCTTGCAGATTACTTCCATCTGGACCAATGGATGTAACAAGATAACATTCCGAAGTATCAATGCATGAGTTTAAGGTAATCTCAACAGCATAATTCCCACTAATCCCAACTAACGACTGATTTGTAGCTCCCGGAATTTCTGAAAACCCGTTATCACAATCCAACCATTGATAGACTGCACCGGCTTGATTCGCAATTAGTAAATCATCAATAGCTGAAACAGAAGCATCAATGCTATCAATTATAAGATATATTGAAATTATGCTATCGCATCCCAACTGGTTAGTTATTGTATCCTGGTAGGTGCCTGATGACGTCCAGAGATGGCTTCCACTCGGTGATATATAATTTGAACATGAGAAAACAGTAATTGAAGAAAAATTACTTTGATTAATAATAAGATTAATAATAATGACGCTATCACAACCAGTCGCATTTGGAATTGTATCATGATAAATTCCTGAAGCTGTCCAGAAATAATTTCCACTTGGAGAAACATAGTTGTCACAGGTCACGACGTTTAAAAAAGAAAATGTTGAACTGTATATTGAAAGATTTATAACAAGGATGCTGTCACAACCTGTATAATTCGGGATGGTATCATGATAGGTGCCGGACAAGATCCATTGATAATGGCCGCTCGGAGATATAAAACTGTTGCAAGAAGATATATTTTGACTGGAAAAAGTATTTACTGTACCAATCATCAGGTTAATGGTCATAATGCTATCGCATCCGTTGGCATTAGGAATTGTATCATAATAAACTCCGGAATTTGTCCATATATAATTACCACTTGAAGAAAGATAGCTGTTGCAAGCTGCAACTATTAAATTTGAAGTTGTACTATTATTGACTGACAAATGAATAGTGATCATGCTATCGCATCCATTCGAATTAGGAATTGTATCGTAGTAGAAACCCGATGTAGCCCAGATATGATTACCACTTGGCGAAGTAAAAGGACCACATGTAGATATATTCAAAAATGATGATGTTTCGCATACCAGTTCCGATAAATCCCTTTTGAATAGGCCATCACCATCTGATCCTAAATAGATAGAAGACCCGACCACCGATAGCCTAATTGTCCACACACCATGGGGCAATCCTTCATTTATGGAATCCCATGATGTTCCATTGTTCGTGCTGAAATATACATCGCTCTGGCGCCCAGCGACAAAGATATTAGAATCATATGTTGTAATAGCATTTAATACAAGGTTTGAAAGACCCGTATTAACACTTGACCATGTTGCACCATGGTTTGTCGATAATTTAATACCGTCACCTGCCATAACAATAAATAAATTTGATCCGGTATAAGCGACATCTTCTGTAGTATATATATTCCCCGTTACCAGCTGCGTCCAGTTTGCGCCATTATTTGTTGATTTATATACATGATCAGCAAAAGAAATCAAATTAGATCCATAAGAGACCACTCTTGTGTAAGGATAGATAGATGACATAAGGCCGGAACTGACGGAACTCCAACTGCTGCCATTATTTGTTGAAACGTAAATATGGTCAATAACACCTGAGTAAATTCTTGTACCTAAAATGGAAATATCATATATGCTTTGGACCAATCCTATATTAGCTGGTATCCAGGTATACCCTATATCAGTTGATAAGAAAACTCCCATTGAAGTTCCAAGCCATAAATTTGCTCCATTGATTGTGAGCATGGCCGCTGGATATGGTGTAGATAGTTTTATCCAACTTTTACCTTCATTTGGAGATAAATATAGATCGCCATCAGCTACCGTAATAATACTTGACCCTATTCCTACGGTTGAAGTTACATGCGACCACATCGGTAAACATGGCTGGCGCATCGTAAAAATACCACTACTTTGAGAGTATGTGAACACTCCATCAAGGTAAGTTCCAATCAGAATATTGGCTCCATCATACCCAAGACTTATTACAGTGTGATTAAATGCAGAATAAGTCGTCCAAATGCCATTAATTTGTGTGAATGAACGTAATCCGTATTCGCCGCCTACAAATAAAGTATCACCTACTTTTTGTAAAGAATATATATAGGTAGTATTGGTGTACAGATTCCAGGAATTGCCAAAGTTGCTAGAATAATACAATCCTGCCTCAGTTCCTGCATAAACAACATTACTATCCAAAACAATTTCATTGATCTCATGTCCTGTCAAAGATGGCATCATCCAACTGTTACCATTGTCAACGGACTTAAACAGTCCATTCGCTGTACCGGCATAGATAGTTGAATCATGAGTTTTAATAGAAAGCACCATATAGTTTGAAAATGATAAACCAACTTGCGACCAGTTATCGCCATTATCGGTTGACATATATACTCCATGAAACGTACCTGCAAAAATAGTTGTCGCACCTGATACCCCTAACGCATTCACAGTATCATTTGTTAAACCATTATTTGCTAGAGTCCAGCTATTACAATTGTCAGTGGACCTAAATACACCATTTGCCGTTCCGGCAAAAACAGTTGCCCCTGATTTAATTATTGAGAAAACAAGTGAACTTGTCAACCCTGTGCCCAATCGAATCCAACTACTGTCTGGATGAATTGATTTATAAACCCCATTGTCACTTCCAGTGATAATATCTGTTCCATCTGGCAAAAAACAAAACCCATTTCTTACGTAAGTACCATTTATATTATGCCATTGCGCGTAATTAATATTTGCATTGAGTGCTAAGGCAATAAAGAGTAACAGTTTATTAATTTTTATACTTAATGATGATTTCATACGTGTTTCCTTTAGGATGCGATAGAAAAGTAAATGCAAGATACTCTAATAATCGAAATACGAATTAGTACGAAACCAAGACAACGAAATACGAATCCTTACCAAACTACGAATTACGAATGAGTACGTATTTACGAATGCTGGCTGCCATTCGTAATTCGTACATTCGTACATATTCGTATTTCGATGATAATAAAAAAGCAGCAAACATCTCTGCCCACTGCTCTAAATACCAAATTCTAAATACCTACGAGACTACGACTGAACCTGTCCCTCTGCTTTTTTCTCAGGACGCGGAAGAAGAACCTTTCTTGAAAGTTTCATCTTGCCTGTCTTCTTATCCACGTCAATCAGTTTTACTTTGATGATTTCTCCTTCTTTGAAAACACCTTCCATCGTGTTGAGACGATCCCAACTGATTTCAGAGATGTGAAGCAAGCCGTCTTTTCCCGGGATTATTTCAACAAACGCTCCGAAGTCCATGATGCTTTTTACTTTTCCATCGTACACAGTTCCGATTTCTGGAACAGCCGTGATGGATCTGATTCTTGCCATCGCAGCATCAATCGATGCTTTATCTGTCGATGAGATTTCAATCACACCCTGGTTATCTATTTCTTCGATGGAGATGGTGGTATTGGTTTCACGCTGCATTTCCTGGATCACTTTTCCACCGGGCCCGATTACAGCACCGATAAATTCTTTTGCAATAATCATCTTCTCGATACGAGGAGCATGTGGTTTGTAATCAGCACGCGGAGCAGAAAGCGTCTTCATCATCTCTTTCAGGATGTGAAGTCTTCCTTCACGTGCCTGCGATAACGCCTTCAACATGATTTCAAAAGGCAGTCCGTGAATTTTTAAATCCATCTGGCATGCACAAATTCCTTTTTCAGTTCCGGTTACTTTGAAGTCCATGTCACCAAGATGATCTTCATCACCAAGAATGTCGGACAACACAGCAAACTTTCCTTTGCCATCTGTAATCAATCCCATTGCAATACCTGAAACAGGTCGTTGCAATTTGATACCTGCATCCATGAGCGCAAGCGTACCTGCACAAACTGTTGCCATCGAAGAAGAACCATTCGACTCCAGGATATCCGATACGACACGGATTGTATAAGGACAATCTGCTTCTGATGGAAGCATCACTTTCAATGAACGCATGGCCAAATTACCATGACCTACTTCTCTTCTGCCCGGACCACGGTTTGGTTTTACTTCACCGGTTGAAAAGGAAGGGAAATTATAATGCAACATGAACTTCGAAGAACCTTCTTTCATCGCAAGGTCAATCGTTTGCTCATCGAGTTTGCTACCAAGTGTAACACTGGTCAATGATTGTGTTTCTCCACGAGTGAAGATAGCTGAACCATGTGTAGAAGGAAGATAATCCACTTCGCACCAGATCGGGCGAATATCAGTCGTTTTTCTGCCGTCTAAACGCACACCTTCATTGAGGATGCAAGCACGCATCGCTTCGCTTTCAACATCAAAGAAATATCCTTTGATCATCAACGCTTTTGCTGCGCGTTCTTCTTCAGGAACCGTGGCAATAAAATCTTCCAATATTTTTCCAAACGCTTCACTTCTTTCCGCTTTGCCCTTTGCAGCGCGGGCGATCTCATATACTTTATCGTAGGTAGCAACTTTTATTTTCTCGCGGAGTTCTTCATCATGTGTCTCATGAGAGTATTCACGTTTCGGTTTGTTGCCACACATCTCGCGAAGTTCAAGCTGTGCTTTACACTGTAACTTGATCGCTTCATGGCCAAACTTAATCGCTGTCAGCATTTCTTCTTCGGAGATTTCTTTCATCTCACCTTCCACCATCACGATGTCTTCCATGGAAGCGGCAATCATAAGGTCGATGTCTGCGCGCTCCAAATCTTTTATGTATGGATTTACACAAAGCTTTCCGTCAATACGAGCTACTCTCACTTCGGAGATCGGACCGTTGAATGGAATATCTGAAATCGTAATCGCCGCTGATGCTGCAAGACAAGCCATTGCATCGGGAGTAATATTTTTATCTCCTGAAATCATTGTAACCATCACTTGAATTTCAGAATGATAATCATCTGGAAACAATGGCCTTAAAGCGCGATCAATTAAGCGACTGATTAATATTTCATGTTCTGAAAGTCTTGCTTCTCTTTTAAAGAATCCACCGGGAAATTTTCCCATGGAAGCGAACTTTTCCTGGTAATCAACAGACAGCGGTAAAAAATCCACTCCTGCTTTTGCATCCTTTGTTGAAACGACTGTAGCAAGCAACATGGCATCTCCCATTCTCACCACGACTGAACCGTTTGCCTGTTTTGCTAATCTTCCTGTTTCGATAGAGATCGTTCTTCCATCACCGATATCGAATGTTTTAATAATTCCTTGATTTGACATGTATCTGATTTATATATTGAATTGAAAATTGATGTTTGAGGAAACTGTTTCTAATTTATCTAATAATTTGTTTATGCGTCTTTTTTGCTGCGACTGCCTCAGTGTTTCTTGCCGTAGTTAGCTCCACTATGGCTTCGAACCACTTTGTTGTCTCGCTAAAAAATACGCTATAAACATTCTTACGATATAAATTAAAACAGTTTCCAAGAAAGAAAAAAGGCAACCCGTAGAATTGCCTTTTTCTTTTGTAACTACGTCTTGATTATTTTCTGATGTTGAGATCAGCGATGATCTTCCTGTATCGCTCGATGTCTATATTTTGGAGGTAATCAAGAAGGCTTCTTCTTTTACCTACTAAAGCAATCAGTGAACGCTGAGTCGAAAAATCCTTTTTAGATTCCTGTAAATGCGCTGTCATTGAATTAATCCGTTCAGTAAAAAGAGCTATCTGCGATTCAGCTGATCCTGTATTTTTGTCTGAGTTTCCGTACTTTTTAAAAATCTTCTTTTTGTCTTCTGCGGCAATCATTTGTATCTGTTATTTTAATGGTTTAAAAACGGATGGCAAAGGTAAAAATTAATTCTTTTCCGACAAGGTGGAAACTAATTTCTTTAAAAAAATATTAAGAAGGCAATTTTCTGATTTTCAGAGCAACTTCACCAATGTAGCAACGACAGCCACACTAGCGGCTATCATGGTGCCTAACCTGATTGTAAGACGTAATTCCATCAATTTCAGGTCGCGTTTCAGGGAAACTTCCATCTCTTTTAGATCGCGTTTTGTGGCTAGATTTTCATCTACGATTTCGATTAATGCTTCTGCCTGAACTTCTGCTTGTTTTTCCGGAACTCCGGCTGCAATCAGCTTTTTTGCGTAAGCCAACGTGTTAAATGCAATTGAATGTGCCATCTTATAAAAAGTTTAAAGAGATGAACAAAGTTAAATTAATTCTTCAACATCAGAAGCAAACTGGCGATCTTTTTCTTGAGTTCCCTCCTGTCAACAATGAAGTCGAGAAAACCATGCTCAAGGACAAATTCTGCGGTTTGAAAGCCTTTGGGAAGATCTTTACCGATGGTTTCCTTTACCACACGTGGACCGGCAAAACCAATCAAAGCGCCCGGCTCGGCGATGTTTAGATCGCCCAGCATCGCATAAGAAGCGGTTACTCCGCCTGTTGTAGGATCAGTCATCAAGGAGATAAAAGGAAGTTTGGCGTCAGCAAGTAAGGTAAGTTTGGCGGAAGTTTTTGCCATTTGCATCAGCGAGTAAGCAGCTTCCATCATCCGAGCTCCTCCTGATTTGGAAATGATCATGAATGGAAGTTTATGCTCAACACAGTAATCAATAGCGCGTGAAATTTTTTCACCAACCACAGAACCCATCGAACCACCGATGAATGTAAAATCCATGCAAGCGATCACCAGATCTTCTCCCTCTACATCTCCGTGAGCCGTGCGAATTGCATCTTTCAATCCTGATTTCTTTTGTGTATCAACGATACGATCGGTGTATTTTTTTGTATCCACAAAATGTAATGGATCATCCGAACTGAGATCCGGATTCAATTCAATGAATTCGTTGTTGTCAAAAAGGATTTCAAAATATTCTGCTGACCCAATCCGCTCGTGGTAATTGCATTTTTCACACACATATAAATTTGCTACATGATCTTTTGAAGGAACAATGTTTTTACAGGATGAACATTTATGCCACAGTCCTTCAGGAGTTTCTTTCTTCTCCTTTGTTGATGTGGTGATGCCTTCTTTAATTCTCTTGAACCAACTCATGTTAAAAGTTTGCAGTTTGCAATTGGCAATTGGCAATTGGCAATTGGCAATTTTGCAAACTGCCAATTGCTAATTGCAAACTTGTTTAAGCAATCGTTATCTGTTTGTCTAAATACACCTCCTGAATCATATTCAACAATTCAATCCCTTCTTTCATCGGTTTCTGAAATGATTTTCTTCCGGAGATGAGACCATGTCCGCCCGCGCGTTTATTGATCACAGCAGTTGTTACCGCTTCTGAAAGATCCGATGCTCCTTTCGATTCTCCTCCCGAATTAATCAATCCAACACGACCCATGTAACAATTCGCAACCTGGTAGCGACATAAATCAACCGGATGATCAGTTGTTAATTCAGAATATACTTTCGGATTTGTTTTACCAAAGTTCAACGCAGTATAACCGCCATTGTTAGTTGGTAATTTTTGTTTGATGATATCCGCTTGAATCGTTACTCCTAAATGATTCGCCTGACCAGTAAGATCAGCTGCCAAAGAATAATCCACTCCATCTTTTTTAAATGCACTGTTGCGCATGTAACACCAGAGAATGGTTGCCATTCCCAATTCATGTGCATAATCGAACGCTTCGGCGATTTCCTGGATTTGTCTCGTAGATTCTTCAGAACCGAAATAAATAGTGGCCCCGACAGCAACAGCGCCCATGTTCCATGCATTCTGAACGGAACCGAACATGATCTGGTCATATTTATTCGGATAAGAAAGAAATTCGTTGTGATTAATCTTTACAATGAATGGAATTTTGTGTGCATATCTTCTAGAAACCGAACCGAGCACACCGAAAGTAGAAGCGACAGCATTACAGCCACCTTCAATCGCGAGCTTTACAATGTTTTCCGGATCAAAATAAATCGGATTGGGAGCAAATGAAGCACCTGCTGAATGTTCAACTCCCTGATCAACCGGAAGAATAGAAAGATAGCCTGTTCCTGAAAGACGGCCATGATGATATAACTGGTGGAGATTCCTGATCACCTGATTGCTCCTATTGGAAGCAGAAAAAATACGTTCAGCGAAATCGCCTCCCGGTTGATGAAGCATTTCCTTTTTAATCGTTTTGCATTCATGCTTCAGCAACGAATCGGCTGAGTTTCCAAGAAGTTCAACAATTTTTGTGTTCGGCATCTTTCTTATTAAATTTATTTGGAAGGGCAAAGCTAAAAAAATTGGCTTATTAGTTCATTAGTTTATTAGTTCAATAATTCATTGGTTCATTCGTCCGAATGGATTAGGCAACAAGATTTCAATTAAACAAATAAACAATTGAACTATGAACTATTAAACTTTGAGCTTTTTCATTGTTCAATCATTTAGAACTCTGCATTTTTGTGCGAACAATTAACCCAAAAAAATTACAAACAATGAAAAAATTAATCCTTGCCATCACTTTCTTAGGTTTCGTGGCGTTAACAAATGCACAGACAACTGCTCCTGCTGTGAAAAAGAAACAATCAACTGCTGTTAAGGCTTCAACTCCTAAAACAGAAACTAAGATGGATGCGAAGTCAGACAAGAAAACTGACGCTAGTAAATCGGATGCAAAAGCCGGCGCAGAAAAGAAAACGGATGCAAACGGTGTTGTGTTGAAAAAAGACGGAACTCCTGACAAACGCTACAAAGCAAAAGCTGAAGACAAAGGTCCGATGAAAAAAGACGGAACACCGGACAAACGTTTCAAAGCAAACAAGGATGCGAAAACGGCTCCCAAAAAATAATCTTAAACAAATTTTTAAAAATGCCTTCCGGAAAACCGGAGGGCATTTTTTTTAGAACGGATATCCGATTGCAAGATTCAACGTGATGTCTTTTGGTTGAAATTTTTGTTTTGAATAAACCCATCGATCATCCAGGTCAAGTCCGGGATCATGAATTTTCACAGCACCATCAAGACGAAGAATGAAAAAAGAAAAATCGAAACGCAAACCCAATCCTGCGCCAACGGCCAACTGGTTCATAAAACTATTCGGTTCAAATCTTGAACCCGGACGGGCAGGATCTTCCTTTTTTGTCCAGATATTTCCTGCATCCACAAAAGCTGCGCCTTCCAGTATTTTGACAATGGATGAACGAACTTCAATATTTGATTCTATTTTCAAATCACCGCTTTGTTCAATGTTGATGGTGTTTTTGTAAGAACCCGGACCAAGCGTTCGGGCTACCCATGCACGAAGACTGTTTGCGCCTCCTCCAAAAAAACTTTTTTCAAAAGGAAGAAAGGAAGAATTACTTCCTTCAAAACCGATTCCCACAGCAAGACGATACACCAGTACGTTATGGAGATTGAGCCGCTGATGAAAACTTGCATCGACATCCGGTTTGAAATATTGAGAATATGGAACTCCAAAAACAGTTCGCTTGCCTTCCGCATTCACAGTCGCTTTTTCAAATGAATTAATTAATGGAGCAATTAATTTTCCGGACGATTCAAAATTTACTCTCACATAAAAAAAGTTGCGGAACAGTTTTGTCGTTTGATTGTTATATACGTAAGTAATTCTACCGGTTGGTGTGAGATGCGTTTTATAACTATTAATCAACGACTGATCATTGATACTAACCAACTTTTGACTAAACTGTTCTGACAAATTAACTTTTACCGAATTTACATCCGCCAAATAAATTGCCCATGTTTGTTTAGCATCCTGGCGGAAATCCCATCCGAACCTTCCATTCACAATGCTGCGAGTAAAATCAGGGCGGCTTTGATAATTAAATCCGACTGAAAAATTTGTCTTCGGATTAAAGAATCGTGAGGTTCCTTTCTCAATAAAATGCGGGAGGAACAGGAATTTTTTCATCGTGAGGTTTAACTCCGGACCGATCTCAAACGTGTTGAAGAAAAACAATTTTTTCGATACCGCACTATCGTTAAAGTTGCGTAGCGCTTCCAGTCCGCCTTTCACTTTCAACTCAAGGAGTTCAGCACCTTTAAACCGGTTTTTATTTCTGTAAGACAAACTTCCGGCTAATCCCAAATTTCCACCGGAGTTAGTCGCTTCCGCTTCCACACTGTAATCTTGTTTGAGAAGAGGAGTCAACTGCACGTTGACATTGAGTAAATAATTTTGCTGTGATTCTGTGCGAGGAACTTCTGTAAATAAAACTTTTATAAACTTAAAGACACCCAAATCAAGCAAGCGATTGTACGTGAAATCGAGATCGCTTTGCTTAAACAAATCTCCCTGTTTCATGAATATTGTTTTCAGAATTACTCCTTTTCTGAATTGCTCCGGTTCCGTTCCCTTCAGAAAATAATAATCATTATAAAAAGATGTATCCTTTGGGACAGCATTGGGTTCCTTCGGATTGTAGTCCGCTTGAATATAAATTTTATTCAGGCGGTAAGGATGATGATCTTCGGTGGTGAGCTCAAGGTTGTGCGACTGATCCACATTTTCATTCAATCGGTTTACATAGAGATACATGTCAACTTCATGCGAATTGAGTGAACTGTCCTGGTCAAAAAAAGTGATGTAATTCTTATTGAAAAAATAATAACCGCGGTTTCTTAATTTGGATGTGATGCGCTCGCGTTCACCTTCTATGATGTCTTCATCGTAATGTTCCCCTTGATGCAACAGTGAATTGCTTTTATCAGCACTGATGATTGAATTGATGACGGAGTCTTTCGAAGAGTATTCAATATTCCTGATCGTATAAGGTTGATTGCAGTGAATAGTATAGGTCACATCAGCCGTATGATTTTTTTTATAGACAACTGAATCACTTACGACAGCATGAAAAAAACCCTTTCTGAAAAGATACAATTCAAATTGTTTCCGGGTCCGGTCTGTGAGAGATGAATCCCAAATAGAGGGCACTTCACCGATGTTTAAAAGCTTCTCACGAAAAATGAGCTTGTCGGTATCAATTTCTTTCTTCCCCTTCGACCTGCGTTCCACATTTTTCTTTTCAGTTTCCTGAACCCATTCCGCTTTCTTCTTTTCTGTTTTTTCCTTGTCAACAAGATTATATAGCCAAAGATGAAACCGGAACATGCCTAAAATTTTTCGATTCGGCCGTTGCTTATAAAGTGTCTTGAGATCTTCTTTGCTCACGGAAGAACTGTCAATAACAATTGTGTTCTTACTGAGAAGGTATTGACTGTCGTTCAACTTGCGTGCAGGATTGCATGCAACAGTAATTAAGATTGAAAAAAGAGTAAAAAGTAGTAACGGCTTACGCTTCACGAACGGAATTTTCTTTTATCTGCCTTCGCAAAAATAGTATAATTAGAATGTGAAAATTGTCGTCTCATTCGATGATTTCAACATGGTAAATGGGGAATTGTTAAATGGTCTAATGGTTAAATGGTTAAATGGTTAATCGTCTCAATCATTTGGCCATACAACAATTTAACCATTAGACCATTTATCAATTTGTCAATTGCATGAAATAAAATTAATCAAAGCAGCGTTCCTCGAAGAATAATAAACGCAACAGAAAAATAAATTATCAATCCGGTTACGTCAACAAGCGTTGCTACAAAAGGAGCGGACGATGCGGCAGGATCCGCTCCGAATTTTTTCAAAACAATGGGAAGCATGGAACCTGCGAGTGTTCCCCACATCACTACGCCGATCAATGAGAAAAAAATGGTAAGACTGACGAGCACCCAATGAATGCCGTAATCATAAAAGTGAAGGTGTTGCCAGATAAAAATACGGAGAAATCCTACAGTGCCAAGAATCAAACCCAATGTGAAACCCGAAAGAATTTCTCTTCTCATCACTTGCCACCAATCCTTGAATGTAATTTCTCCGAGTGCCATTGCACGAATGATGATGGAGGATGCCTGTGAACCGGAATTTCCCCCGCTCGAAATAATAAGTGGAACAAACAAAGCAAGCACAACCGCTTTGCTTATTTCTCCTTCAAAAAATCCCATCGCTGTAGCCGTGAACATTTCACCAAAGAATAAAACAACGAGCCATCCGGCACGCTTTCGAACCAGTTTGCCAAATGAAGTTTGACTATACGATTCATCGAGTGCTTCCGCTCCCCCGAACTTCTGGATATCTTCAGTATCTTCTTCTTCCATTACATCCACCACGTCATCAATGGTAATGATGCCAAGCAGAAGTCCGTTGAAATCAGTCACTGGCAAAGCCACACGATTGGATTGTTTAAAGAGTTTTACCGCTTGCTCCTGGTCGTCTTTTGCATTGAGAGAAACAAACTGGTGGTCCATCAATTCACTCACTTTTCGATCGAGCGGTGCCAACAGAAATTCACGCACCCTGATATCATCAATTAAGTTGCCCCTATTATCGGTCACGTAAACCATGCTCAGGGTTTCACTGTTCTTGCCATATTTGCGAATGTGTTCAAGCACCTGAGTCACACTCCAGTCTTCTTTCACAGACACAAAATCCGGCGTCATTAAACGGCCGATACTATCATTCGGATATTGAAGAAGTGACTTCGCGGTTTTCCGTTCTTCATCACTCAACAGGGAAAGATATTTCTGAAGTGTCGCAAACGGAAGTCGTTCAAAAACAGCCGTACGATCGTCAGGAGAAATAAGATTAAGGGTATGAGAGAGCTGATCAACGGGAAAAGAGTTCAACAGTTCTTCCTGGATTTCAAAATCAATATTCTCAAATGTCTTGAGAGCCTTCTCAGCATCAAGCGCCTGAAACACCTTCTTGAAATCAATATTCTTGGACGTATTGATCATTTCCGCCAATTCTTCCGGCTGAAGCATCGCTGTGAGGTGCTTCAGCTTGTAAAGATTGCCGGTAACAAGCCTTTCGGCCAGTAATTGTTTTTCTTCTCCGCTAATCATGATTCCGTGCTGGATGAAGTGTTAATCTTTGATTAAAATGATTTTGGACTGCCTTCTGAAAAAGGTTTGCGAAGATAAAAAACTATTGTTCAACCGGATAAAAAAAGAGAACCGCCGGTACTGCCGGCGGCTCTCTACACGAAAAACATGAACACAAAAACTACCCTTTTAACTTGCAACTATCATGCTAAACAACAAACATGACTCACATGAAAACTATCTTTATTTTGAATTAACATACTTAACTACTCTTTTGAAATAACGATATAAAGATCAGGAATGGTAATGTAACAACTGTCATTGTACTGTAAATAATTAGGCCGATCGCGGAAAATCCAGAATAAGGCCGGTTCTTAAATTCAGAAAATTAGAACGCAGATTCTCATGATGCTTTTGATCGGTTAGGTTTTATCTGTGTAAATCATGAGAACCATGAGAATCTACTCCTAAATTAAACGGCATTCGTAAATTCGTATTGATTCGTAATTCGTATCCATTACTTTTGCAGACAAACGAAAATTTAAATGGATACCATGGTATTTGGAATCGGATCAAGAATAAAACATCCTGAATTTGGCGATGGTGTAATCGTACAGGTGAAGCCAGCTACTTATCTCATCACGTTCATGCAAAATGGAATGCGTGAGATATCGCGCAACTACGACAAGTTTGAAGTGATTGATGCAGCGGATCCTGACAGTGATTTAGTAAGTCTTGCTGATGTTGAGCAATTGTTGATCGGTGTGCTCCGCAAGTTTTCTGACGTGCAGGAACGCGTTGAGATCGGAACCAAATGGGCAGGCGGTTCTTTGTTGATGAAACCCGGCGACACCTCTCTGAAATCAAAAGAAGTCCCGATTGATGTCTTCTTTAATAAAATTGTGATGTTGCGCGATAGGTTGCGTGTGCTTGAACAAAAAGTAAATGCTAACAAAAATTTATCGGAGGAAGAAAAAGTTGACATGCAACAATACATTACACGTTGCTATGGTTCTCTCACAACATTTAATATTCTCTTTAAATACTCCACCGATCATTTTGTGGGAGATAAAGGAAGCAAGGAATAGATTAGCTGATTGGTTAATGCGATAATTCGATGATTGGTTTTTGATTAGGCTCAACCAATTTTCAATTGTTCTTCAAATCCCAATACTCAGTTTCCAGTTCAGCAATAAAAAATCAGGTTGTTGGGCATAAATTTCCTCGTGATGTTGAATGGGAGCAGGTAACGGGGCTTCGCCACGATGCCTCGTGGTTTCAAAACCTGCTGAAAGAATGTCCTTTTTGTTTCCATTGGCTGTGATACTCACGTAATCAGCGAGGTCAGAAAGCATCGCAAGCATATTCGCACGTTCCCCGTTTACAATACTCAATGTGATGTTACCTCTGTTGTTCCCCTGACTAATCGCCTTCTCCAAAAGTGCTGCCTGATCAATTAAGTTATCGATAGAAGGTTTCGGATCCGAAAATACCGTACTTCCCCTCAAAGAAGTTATCACCTTTCTTGAAGTAGTGAGTAACTTCTCAGCGGAAAAATTACCGAAAGATTTTTTAACGTTATAAAAAGGCATTCCTCTTCTACACACATCTCCGACAATTTGTTAGTGGATATTTTTCAACCAATTTCTTTTGTAAGAAAAACAAACTTCCGGACACATCGCTATCCATATTTCTCATGAAATGCCGATGACTGTTTCTTCAATGACTTAATGAAGATGTAAGGAAAACGGTAGAAATCGAAAAAATAAGTCGCAACATTTTAAAATTGAAAAGCACTCTCTGTTTATTGCACCTTTAGGAGTGTACTATATTGAGTAGGCCTTAATACTCAACCAAATTCTTCAATTGTTTTTCAAATCTCTTTTTTGGTAAAAAATTATTCTCAAGTTCTACATTCATCGGTACAGGTGTATCGAGGGAAGCAACGCGTATAACAGGCGCATCAAGAGAATCAAAACAATGTTCGCTGATGTGAGCGGCAATCTCACCTCCTACACCTCCTATCAAAGTATCCTCGTGAAGAATAATTACTCTGCCGGTTTTCTTCACGGAATTTTCCACACATTCCTTATCCCAGGGTAAAAGTGTTCTCAAGTCAATCAAATCAGCACTGATATTTTTATTCTTGTCCAGTGTTTCCATCGCCCAATGAACTCCGAAGCCATACGTAATAATGGTTACATCATTTCCTTCTCTTACCATTCTTGCTTTACCGATTTCGGTGGAGTAATAATCATCGTACACTTCTTCTGAAATGCTTCGGTAAAGTGCTTTGTGTTCAAAGAACATCACAGGATTCGGGTCTTCGATGGATGCAATCAATAAACCTTTCGCATCAGAAGGAAAAGCAGGATACACCACTTTCAACCCGGGCGTGTGTACAAACCATGCTTCGTTACTTTGCGAATGAAACGGTCCTGCATTCACTCCGGCTCCGGTTGGCATTCGTACCACTACATCTGCATGTTGTCCCCAGCGGTAATGACTCTTTGCAAGATTGTTTATGACCTGGTTGAAACCGCACGTGACAAAATCAGCAAACTGCATTTCAACAATGGCTTTCATACCGTTGATGGAAAGTCCGAATCCCGCACCTACAATCGCTGATTCACAGATCGGCGTATTGCGTACTCTACCCTTTCCAAACTCCTCCACAAAACCTTGCGTCGCTTTAAACACGCCACCATACTCTGCAATATCCTGACCCATGATCACCAGGTTATCGTGGCGTTGCATGGCTTGCCGCATTCCATCGGTAATAGCATCCAGGTATCGTTTATCCGTTTTCTTTTCTGAGGATGGTAAATATATTTTGGGTGGAGATGAATCGTAGATATCACTTAATTCATTCGCAGTATCCACCTTCGGATTTTCCTCAGCAAATGTGATCTCCAAATTTTTTTCAATCTCCTGCTTTATTTCTTTACGCAACGTTGCAATGAACACAGCATCAATAATTTTTTTCTTTAGTAAATAATTCTCAAAATTATTGACAGGATCCTTCTTTCCCCATTCATCAAACAATTCCTGCGGAACATATTTTGTTCCCGATGCTTCTTCATGACCTCGCATTCTGAATGTTAAACATTCGAGCAAAATAGGTCGCGGCCTTTTTCGTATGGATTCAGCCAGTGATTTAATTGTTGAATAGGTTTCAAGAATATTATTTCCGTCCACTTGCACGGCTTCCATCCCGTAGCCGATTCCCTTATCAATAAATTGTTTCATCCGAAACTGTTCATTCGAAGGAGTCGATAAACCGTACCCGTTATTTTCGATGATGAAGATGACCGGCAAATCCCATACAGCAGCCACATTCAACGCTTCGTGAAAATCTCCTTCACTGGTTCCGCCATCACCGGAAAACACCGCTGTCACTTTATTATTCTTCTTCAATAAATTTCCAAGTGCAATTCCATCTGCCACTCCCAACTGCGGACCGAGATGCGAAATCATACCGATGATGTGATATTCCTGTGTGCCGAAATGAAACGAGCGATCTCTTCCTTTTGTAAAACCTCCGGGTTTACCTTGCCACTGTGAGAACAAACGGTGCATCGGAATTTTACGGGTTGTAAAAACTCCGAGGTTACGATGCATCGGAAGAATGTATTCATCCCCGGCAAGCGCCAATCCGCAACCCACAGCAATTGCTTCCTGCCCTATTCCAGAAAACCATTTTGCAATTTTTCCCTGGCGAAGCAGAACGAGCATCTTTTCCTCAATCAAACGAGGCGTGAGAAGCTCCTTATAAATACCAATTAATGTTTCAGTACTGAAACCGGACTTATCAAATTGCATCATAAAGGGATTGAATAACGGTGCTTTTAGTTGCCGTCAAAATTATTGAAAAAAGCTTAGTAACTTTACAGTCCTTATTAAAAGTGAAATGAATATTCAATTTGCTCTTGTTCTTGTCTTCGTTGCCTGCGCTGCTGCTTTTCTTGGTGTACGATTTTATAAATTGCTTTTCAAAAAAAACAAAGCGGGCGATTGTCCGAATTGCTCTTCTTCAAAATAATTTTCCCTGTTAAAATTTCATTACGCATTCTGGAGACTCTTGTGCTTTTCATGCAACTGGTGGACAATACCATCTGCGAGACCGATTTGAGGAACAATAATTTCATCTATCTGTGCAGCTTTCATGATGCTTAAAAATATTTTTGCAGCCGGCACAATCACATCGGCACGATCGGGATTCAGGTTCCAGATTTCCATACGCTCTTCCACAGTGTGCAATTTCATTTCAGAATAAATTTCTTTGAGCTTATCGAATGGCAGTGATTGCCCTTCTTTACGCTTCAACAATTTAAAAATCTTATTGATGTTTCCACCGGAACCAATGGCAATTACAGGTTGATGACCGGTCGTGATTAACCTCACCCAATCTTTGAACTCCCACCATTTCTCTTTCGGCACCTGTTCATTCATCCACCGAATGGTGCCAATGTCAAACGACTGCGACACCAGGCAACGTCCTTCCGAAAAAAGTGTAAGCTCCGTGCTGCCTCCTCCCACATCAATGTAGAGATACGATTTATTTTTATCGAGGTGTTCTTCAACATGATTGGAATAAATGAGATCAGCTTCCTGACGGCCTGTAATGATTTCAATTTTCAAACCACATTCCTTCTTCACGCGTTCGATGATATCCTCCCTGTTTGAAGCATCACGCATAGCCGATGTTGCACATGCACGAAAATCAACCGGCTCAAACACATCGATGAGATGTTTAAAAGCCGTCATCACTTTAATAAACTTAACAGCTTTCTTCTCTGAAATTTTTCCCTGTAAAAAAGAATCCTCTCCTAACCGTAGCGGAATACGAGTGAGCTCTGCCTTCTTAAAATGAGTTTCCCCGCTTTCCTCCACTACGTTACAAAGCAGCAAGCGGGAAGCATTTGATCCGATGTCAATAGCAGCATACTTCATGACGTGAATTATTTGTAAAACAAAAATGGTTAAAAGAAAAGTGAAATTAACACTGACAAAAAAATCTTATCAATACCGGAATGTCAATTTAAAATGATGTTCGGATTCACGCCACCGGAGATGATTGAAACTACATCAATCTTGTTTTTTTTATCGTTTTTTTCATTCAACAACCAACGGTAAATTTCATCCTGTGCGCGATACATTTTTCCATTCGACCTTTGCACATGGGTGTTGTCAAGTTTTTCATTCATCAGCCTCGCCTTTGTGTTGTCTTCAAATTGAAATGTAAGGTATTGTTTCAACTGTTGTTGAATTTCTTTATCGAAAACAGGAGCGGCAACTTCAGAACGATGATCGAGGTTACGATACATCCAATCGCCCGAGGAGATAAAATATTTTTCATCGCCTCCATTCGCAAAAATAAAAATGCGGCTGTGCTCCAGGAATTTATCAACGATGCTGATCACTTGGATGTTATCACTTGTCCCTTTTATTCCCGGCACGAGTGCGCATGTTCCACGCACACACAATTTAACCTGAACACCGGCTTCACTTGCTTTGTATAATTTCTTTATCATTTCGATGTCCACCAGGTTGTTCATCTTTAAAATCATGTAAGCAGGTTTCCCTTCTTTCGCATTGTTGATTTCCTTGTTGATGAGTTTGATGAACTTTTCGCGCATGTTGAATGGCGCAATCACCAGGTGTTTGAAGGTTCCTATTTTGAAATTATCCTGATAGAAGTTAAAGAGCTTTACCACTTCATCCGTGATTCTTCTATCGGCAGTAAGCAACGAATGATCGCAATACACCTTGGCTGTCTGTTCACTGAAATTCCCTGTTCCCACATGTGCATACGAAACCAACTTTCCATTTTCTTTCCGCGTGATAACAAATAACTTGGAATGCACTTTCAGGCCCTGAACACCAAAGATTACTTTTGCACCTTCTTCCTGCAGCTTATTGGCAAAATAAATATTCGCCTCTTCATCAAAACGAGCCTGGAGTTCCACCACGGCAGTTACCTGTTTTCCATTCTTCACTGCATTAATCAATGCATTCACAATTCCTGAATTTTTTGCAGCACGGTACAACGTGATCTTGATGGACTGAACTTTCGGATCAATGGATGCCTCACGAAGCAGATCGTTGATGTGATGAAACGATTGATACGGATACGAAAGCAACACATCCTTTTCACGTATTACTTTAAAAAGACTAACCTGATTTTTAAATCTCGGGTGTTCGATTGAATGTGGAATGTGGTAACGCAATCCGGGACGACCGACATTGGGGAAGTTGATGAAATCTTTGAAGTTGTGATAACGCCCCCCGGGAATCAATGATTCTTCTTTATCGAGCTTCACTTTTTTGAGAATGAAATTCAACAAGTCAGCGGGAATTTTTTCATCGTAGGCAAAACGAACAGGTTGTCCTTTTCTTCGTTGTTTTACGCTTCTCGAAATTTTTTCCATCCAGCTTTTTGAAACATCGCTGTCGATATCCAATTCAGCATCACGCGTAATTTTAATCTGGTAGGCTTCAATCTCCTTATAATCAAAAATCGAAAACACATCGTTGAGACAATAGCGTATCACATCATCAAGGAGAATGATCTTCTTCTTGTTTTCATCCGCAGGCAAAACAAGAAAACGTGAAACAATATCAGTTGGCAATTCAATCACTGAGTACTTGAATTTCTTGTCCTTCCCTCCTTTTCCAAGTTTGATGGCGAGATAACTTGATTTGTCTTTCAGGTATGGAAACTTGGGTGCTGTATCAATCATCACGGGGACGAGAAAAGGAAATACGTTGTCATGAAAATAATCACGGACAAATTTCCCCTCGTCATCATTCAATTGTTTTTCGTTGATGATGAAAATGTTTTCCTTGGCAAACTCCTTTAAAATATTTTGATAGACGAGCTCAAATTTTTCCTGTTGAGCAATTACGATTCGCTGAATCTCTTCCAGCAATTCGTCAGGATCAGCACCAAGAAGATTTTTCGCTTTCTTTCCAAACTTGGTCATCCTTCGGATGGTTGCAACACGCACCCTGAAAAATTCATCACGGTTATTAGAAAATATGCCAAGAAAACGAATGCGTTCAATTAAAGGAACGGTTGAATCTTCGGCTTCCTGCAACACTCTTGCATTAAATGAAAGCCAGCTTATATCGCGGTTAATCAGGGGGACTTTCCTATCAGACATTATTTTACTTTGCATAACACTCATTTCTTCTTCGTAAACTTTCCGTTGGCATCACGCTTTGGCATGACAGGTTTCCTGAAAGGTTTTTTCGTTGGAGATTTGTCCCTTTTTGTCGTGGTTGATTTTTTAGTTGCTTCAACTGCCTTTACAAACTTTTTTGCAACTGCTTTACCGGCTTCCTTGATCTTCTTTTTTGAATTTCCGGAAGCGGTTACGTTGATGCGGGAAAGAATTCCTTCCATTGCCGATGCAAGCTGCGTTTCAACTTTTTTCCTTAGTTTTTTGTCCATGATTTTATTTTATGAATGATGAAGTTAGTCAATTTTTCCTCATAATCGAATATCTATCCTTAATAAACTGATAAGGCAATGAGTTATAATGCGGTAAATCTTTAGAAAATAATGGAAACACAAAAGAAATTTGATAAGTTTAATACAGAATTAACATTGACCTTACAAATTTTTAAGTAATCCAGGATGCCATTCAAAAAGCAAGTCGCCTTTCGAATCAAAAATATCTTTCCACAATTTAATCTTTAATTTAATAGCTATTAAAGTACATGTTTTCAAATCATTAATAGTATTAATCGAAAGCTTTTGTGCAACTTCAGAAATGGTGTTATTATGGCCTGTCAAAAGAACTGAATCTCCACCGTCAACAGCTGCTATGCAATCCAGGTAATCTTCTACTTTTGAATCATACAATTTCTCCCTGATTAAAATTTTATCGGGTGAATAGTTAATGTGTTGCGAAACTATAATGGCTGTAGTCATTGCCCTAATTGCAGGGCTCGAAAGAATCACATTGATCTGTATTTTTTTTCCATGCATAGAATTGCCCAACAGATGAGCGTCTGCATATCCACGGTCGGTTAACGGCCTGTCAAAATCAGTAATCAAGGGCTGTTCCCAACTCGATTTTGCATGACGAAGCAGGTAGAGTGTTTTCATAGTGTTAAAATTGCAATTATTCTTTCGTGTATGAGCCGTTATCTTGATAAGATTAAAAAAAAATTATTAAACTTGTAACCTCATAAATTCAACCATAAACTTATAAATAAAAAGCTCATGAAAAAACTACTACTCTCAATCGTCTTATTAATTGCAAGCGCTATTTCTTTTGCTCAGACATCGGGCGGACCCGACGCTTACGGATACATTTGGCGCGACAACAATGATGCGCAAGGACCGACTTATAACTGGATTGACGTACCATCCCGTGCGGGTGCCGTTAAAGTATTAACCTTGACGGATGACAATACAACCGGATTTATCCAGTTAGGTTTTAATTTTCCTTATTACTGGTATGATGTATCGCAATTTAAAATAGGTTCCAACGGTTATATTATTTTTATGAATGGAGCTTTGGCATCACCTTTTCCTGCAATTCCTACTCCTTCAGCACTCAAGAACAATTTTATTGCTGGTTTTATGAGTGACTTAAGTTTTGCAGGAGCCGGTGATACCGGACAATGTTGGTATTGGAGCAACGCCAGTGATTCACTCATTATTTCTTACATCAATGTTCCGTTTTATGCGAATACTATTCCTCCATGGACCGGCTCCAATACATTTCAAATAATCCTATCTAAAGTTGACACTTCCATTACTTTTCAATATCAATCGCAGATGGGAAGTACGTCGGTGGGAGATAATCATGATATATCAATCGGTATAGAAAATAATTCCGGTTCAATTGGGTTGCAACATTCGTTGGATACTTACCCTACGCCCCTGTCAGCAGTCAAGTTTTATTATCCTCAGGGTAGTACATTTAGTGTGAATGATGCATCTACCTCTTATTGTAACAATGTCGATAACGGAGGGTTATTCATTTCGAGACACGGAGTACCATTTACAATGAATAGTGAAATTAAAAATACAGGTAATCAACCGTTGAGTGCATTTAATGTCGATTTGAGGGTATTGAAAGGTAACACCACTCAAGTTCAGCAGACACTTGCTTCCTCCGCACTAAACCCCGATCAATCTGAGGATTTAACGGCAACAACTATATTTAGCGCGGATAGTACACCAGGAGTTTATAAATTTAGAACCACCACTCAGCTTACAGGGGATGCGACACCGTCAAATAATTTTAAAACCCTTGAATTAAGGTTGGTTGATACTACCCTCAGTACAATTACCCTTACTTACACGGGCGATACTCCTGTTCCTGCTACAGGAGTTTCATGGACTGGCGGAGATGGCGGAGTCGGAGTTGAATTTGTTCCACCGTTTTATCCTTGTTATATCCAGAGCGCAGATTTTTATATTATCTCTAATGCAACGCCAGCGGTCGATTTTCATTCCTTGATTTACGACAACACCGGTTTGGATGGAGGCCCCGGAAATTTATTGGATTCAACATATGTAACGGGTGCAGAAATCACGGTAGCGGGATGGAATACTGTAAGTCTTACAACTCCGATTGAAATAGACAGCGGCTCTGTGTTTGTTGCCTGGATGATGGATGGCAATGCCATCGTATTGGGAACAGATACTACTAGTCCAATTTCAAACAGATCGTATGAAATACTTGGAAGCTGGTCTATTTACCGTGATCGCGAAATTGCTGATCCGATGATTCGAATAAATGTAAGTACTACAGCAATACCTCAGGGAATTGACAACGCGGTTTCTCCGGATGCATTTATCGGCGAATTTTATCCTTCTCCTTCCAACGGAAAAGTGTCCTTGAATTTGAATTTGTTGAAGGATTCAAAAGAAACAACTTTCTCTTTCTATAATATACAAGGCCAGTTAATCGAAAGCAGAAGAATGGCGCTCTCAGCATCTCAGCAGAAAGTTTCATTTGATATTTCAAAATTTGGTTCAGGTGTTTATTTCTGTAAAATCACAAATGGAACGAATGAGTACAACAGACAATTGATTATCGGGAAATAACTGATAGAATTGTTCATCTTTTACGAAGCCCGTTAACACGAATGTTGACGGGCTTCGTATTTTATCCGGAGTACATTTAATAAGAAGATCACTTGGATCATTAAATAATAATGATCCCTACTTTTTTTGTCTTGCTATTCTCTCTACTTTTGAAAACATTAATTTAATAAATCTATTCTTTGAACTTTCACGACTTTAATCTTTGCGATCCTCTGCTTGACGGGCTAGATTCCATGGGCTTCGATACTCCCACTCCCGTTCAGCAACAGGTAATACCATTTATCCTGAAAGGCCAGGATGTGATTGCCGGCGCACAAACAGGTACAGGAAAAACAGCAGCGTATCTTCTTCCACTCCTGGATAAAATTTCACGGAATGCCATTCCGCATACATCTGCATTGATCGTAGCTCCAACACGTGAACTTGCTCTGCAAATCGACCAGGCATTACAGGGCTTTGCTTATTTCACGCATGCCAGCTCCATTGCCGTTTATGGAGGCAGTGACGGAAAAGTATTTGAACAGGAAAAGAGATCGCTGACTGAAGGCGCATCCATCATCATAGCCACTCCGGGACGATTGCTCAGCCACCTGAATATGGGCTATGTAAAGTTTAACCAGCTCGACTGTTTAGTGCTTGATGAAGCAGACAAAATGCTCGACATGGGTTTTTATGATGACATCATGCGCATCATTAGTTTCCTTCCTGCACAACGGCAAAATTTATTTTTCAGCGCTACCATGCCACCAAAGATGCGAGAGCTTGCCAGGCGAATTATGAAAAATCCGGCAGAAGTAAATATCGCTTTGAGTAAACCGGCCGAAGGAATTTTGCAGGGTGCTTACCTGGTTCACGACAATCAGAAAACACCATTGCTCATAAATCTTTTAAAAGGGAAAGAATTAACGAGCGTACTCATTTTTGCTTCTACAAAGAGTGGAGTAAAGACGCTGGAACGTGAACTGCAACAAGTGAAACTAGCTGCAAAGGCAATCAGCAGTGATCTCTCTCAACAGGAGCGTGAAAGTGTGTTACTTTCTTTTCGTTCGAGGCAAACCAAAATACTGGTGGCAACTGATATTCTTTCGCGAGGCATCGACATTGATAACATTGGTCTGGTTGTAAACTACGATGTTCCGGGAGATGCTGAAGATTATGTGCATCGGATCGGACGAACAGCACGAGCAGAATCAACGGGTGTTGCGCTTACATTTGTGAATGAGAAAGACCAGCATCGGCTTGCACAAATAGAAACACTCATCGAAAAAGAAGTTCCGAAAATAGCTTTACCGACTGAGTTGGGTGAAGGGCCTGCATGGAACCCGACTAAAAAACACAGAAGCGAATCCGGCAGAAAAAATTACCGGAAGCCAAAGAGGAAATAGTTATTTGTTCTTGTTTTTTTGTTCTTAAGATCGAACGATCAACTTTTCAATCAAGAGGAAAAAACGACTGCACCCGGGTATTTTTCTTTCCACATTTTAAGAGCGGACATATCAGGGATGGTAACAATCGTACGAGCATCCAAACGAACTTTAATGGTAGCTTTGGTAGGAGCCTGCGTCATGATAGGATTTCTCCTTCTTGTATATTCAATTTTCTTTGCCATTGCACAAAGATAATATAATAAAGCAGAGCGGCAATTTATTCTTTCGAGACTTATTCACACTCGACAACAACATTCATTTGAGATATCTAAACCTTGATTCCTACTGCGAATCAGGCATTTCAATACCTTCTGCTCCCTTCGCATTCTTGCGTTTGAAAAGCGATACATCAAACTTTCCAAAGCGATAACTGAAGTTCACACGAATGATTTGAGGGTCTCTTCTGCGAATGGTAGTTTGCGTAAAGAAGCCTGTTTCAGAATAGGTTTCTGTTTTACGTGTGTTGAAGATGTCGGAAACATTTACAGTCAATGAAGCCATTCTATTCTTTAAGAATTCATATTTCACTCCTGCATCCACACCGTAAGTCGGTTTTACAAAGCCTTGAGCTGTTGAAGAAGTTCCACCGCCGAAACCGCCACCCATTCCGCCGCCACCAAAGCCGCGTCCGCCACCGCCACCTCCTCCTCCTCCTCCGCTGCTTACCTGCAACGAAGTTGTGGAGTGGTAATCTCCGGTAAGTTGTACGCTGAAATTTTTGGGCAATTTAAAAGTGGTGTTGAGTTTAGTAAACCAACTGAATCGTTCGTTGCTGAGATTGCTTTGAAGATTTGCTCCGTTAATATGTGAATTGTATAGGTTGATATTGAATGACACATCGAACCATTTGGTAAATGAATTCTGTGAAGTTATTTCAGCACCATACGCATAACTTGAGTTTGCATTTTCAAAGGTTGAAATGATCGGGCTTCCTGCAAGCGTTGTATCACGTTCCTGGAAGCGCGTGATAAGGTCACTCGTGCCTTTATAATAAAGCGACGTGATGAGTGTATTTTTCCGGTTGAATGTTTTTTGCCATGCCAGTTCTACCGAGTTGGTGAACTCAGGCTTCAGCTCAGGGTTTCCGCGGGAAAGATTAAGTGAGTCTGTGAAATCAATATAAGGAAGCAATTGAAAAAAGTTGGGGCGGTTGATACGTCTCGTATAATTCAACTGAAGATCATTTTTCTCCGTAAGTTTATAACTAAGAAATCCACTTGGAAAAAGATCAACCGGATATGTATGCGTAAATTTTTGTTGCGTATCGGTTAACTCACCTGTGTAAAAAGAACTCTCAGCACGCAAGCCTGCCTGATAACCGAATTTTTTCATCTGCTTGGTAAACGTAAAATAACCTGCGTACACCTGGTCGCTGAATTTGTAATCATTCAACTGAGATGGAATAAGTGTAAAATCATTCGAAGTATAATCATAAATAAAGTTGCTCGTATTGCTGTTGTAATTTCGAATGGCTCCGCGTGCTCCGGCTTCTATTTTTATTTTATCGGTAAGCGGATCGACATAATCCGTTTGAAATGTGGTGAAGCCTACAGTTCCACTTCCCAGTTGTTGTTGCTTTATCGGAAGACCAGACAGATTGTGATTGGAATCATAATTCTGTGTTGTATAATTTCCTGTATTGTCCGATTTGCTACCGTTGTAATTCACATCAGCTGACCATTCTTTTCCTTCACGCGGATAGATGTGTTTGAAAGAAAGAGTTCCGCCGACATTACGGAAGTTCCGTTCGCTGTTATTCGTACGTGTGGAAAAACTCCGTACTATTCCCCCGCTGTTTAACGTATCGGTTTCCGTACTTAAATTATCTGATGAGTTGAAATTTCCGCGGTTGTAAATTCCAGCTACTGTAAATGTATTCCTGTTATCAATAAAATAATCAAAGCCAGCTCTGCCAAATCCAAAATATCCCTTTGACTCAGATGGATCTTGTTGAGAAAAATTAATCGCCGGACTAAAGTCATTTGCAAAATAACTTCGCTCTGTTTCATTGGTGCTTTTTGATTTACGTTGGTTCAGCATTCCACTCACAAAGAAATTCATCTTCCCCTGGCGTGCATTCAGATCGGCTCCGAGGTTCAATCGTCCGCGTGAATCTGCACCAACACGAATGCCTCCATTGTAACCGATCGTCCTGTTTTTCTTCAGCACGATATTTAAAATCCCAGCCCCTCCTCCACTTGCATCGTATTTTGCTGAAGGATTCGTAATTACTTCCACACTCTGAATAGCATCTGCAGGAATCTGGTCAATGCTTAATGTAGAAGGTCTTCCGTCCACAAAAAGTTGAGGAGCTGCATTGCGCAACGTCACATTTCCGTCAATATCCACATTCACGGAAGGAACATTTTTCAACACATCTTCAGCAGTTCCTCCTGTGATCGTCAAACTTTTCTCCACGTTATAAACCTTCTTATCAATTTTCATTTCGTAAACCGGAACAGTTTCTTCCACCGTGACTTCTTTTAAACTAACAGCATTAATACTCAGTTTAATATTGCCAAGATCTTTGTCAACTGCGTTCATGGCTTGCTGCATTCCTCCACCTTGTCCGAATTTTAAATTGAAAGAAATTTTTTGCTCGTACGGTTTGTATCCCAACGCAGAAATCTTCAGCATATATTCTCCCATCACCGGAAGACCCTCCAAACTAAAATCACCGTTCGTTTTTGAAAGTTCTCCGCCAATCATCGATGGTTTCATGGCTTTGGTTACAGAGTCCATTTTATTTTGGAATAATTGCACGGCAGCAAACTCAACCGGACTGTTTGTTTTCTCATCCACCACTTTTCCATAGAAGTGTCCGACATTCATCTGCTGACCTCCAAAACCACGTTGGCCTCCTCCTCCCGGAAATTGAGCAAAAGAAAAATTAATAAGAGAAATGAGTGTGACGACTAAAAAAATTCTCCTCATGAGATTATTGGGATTAAAATCAGCGAAACCAAAATTAGAACTAAAATGATTGCAAATATTTAATCAACACGGATATTGATCTAAAAATCATCAATACTACAGACTAAAACTTAAAAAGTGTTAAGAAGATTGACACTTATACGATAGGCTCAATACCCATATTTTTCTTTCCACATTTTTTTCAAAAAAGCTCTCAGTTCATTTTCGCGAGCGTTGTTATTCGGATCATATAATTTGGTTCCTGAAATTTTTTCGGGAAGATATTCAAGGGTTACAAAATTATCTTCGTACTGGTGCGCATATTTATAATCTTTTCCATAACCAAGTTCCTTCATGAGTTTGGTTGGCGCATTACGGATATGAAGAGGTACGGGTAAATCACCGGTTCGCTCAACCAATGAAAACGCTTCTTCGATTGCTTTGTAACTGGCATTACTTTTTGCAGAAGTCGCCAAATAGGTCGCAGTCTGCGAAAGAATAATTCTGCACTCAGGATAACCAATTTTACTACATGCATCGAAACATGTATTTGCAATGACAAGCGCAGTCGGGTTTGCATTCCCAATATCCTCACTGGCAAGAATAACCATTCTTCGTGCAATGAACAACGGATCTTCTCCCCCTTTGATCATTCGCGCCAGCCAGTAGACTGCTGCATTCGGATCGCTGCCGCGCATAGATTTGATAAACGCCGAGATGATATCATAATGTTGTTCTCCACCTTTGTCGTACAAGGCAATTTTTTCCTGCGCAACATGTTGAACACGTTCATCAGTAATACTAATTCCGTTGTCATTTCCATAACTTGAAACAACAAGATCAAGCAGGTTTAATAATTTTCTCGCATCACCACTTGACAGGCGCATCAGTGCTTCTGTTTCGTTTACTTCTATTTTTTTCCTTTTTAATTCAGCATCGTTTTCAATGGCATGATTCAGGATTTTCTGAAGATCATCCTTTGATAAATCTTTCAGCACATATACCTGGCACCGCGAAAGCAACGCAGAGATCACTTCGAACGAAGGGTTTTCAGTAGTCGCTCCTATCAGCGTGATAACTCCCTTTTCGACAGCGCCAAGAAGAGAATCCTGTTGTGATTTACTGAAGCGATGAATTTCATCGATGAATAAAATCGGACTTCCGGGAACTTCTTTCAACTCACCGGCATATTGTTGCGCTCGTTCAATCACTTCACGAACATCCTTCACACCGGAACTGATTGCACTGAGCGTATAAAAAGGCCTCCGCAATTGTCTGGAGATGATAGAAGCCAAGGTAGTCTTTCCAACTCCCGGAGGTCCCCAAAAAATCATGGAAGGAATACTACCTGACTCAATCGCTTTACGCAAGACAGAACCTTTACCAACAAGATGTTCCTGACCGATGTAATCATCAAGTGAAGAAGGACGCATGCGCTCGGCAAGAGGATTCATTGGAAATTAGAAATTCTAAATTTTAAATTAATATTTAACACGACTTCTTTTTAATTCCAAAATTTTATAGAATGATCTCAATCTTATTTCTTCGATTGATAAACCTGTCACAATTAATTCTTCTTCACTGATTGCTCCCGAATTCAACGCACGCAAAAAATAATTCAACAAACCTTGTCCCGTTGCTGCATCATCGAAGATATCGCCTGAAAGAGTTGCCTGCGCGGCCTTTCCGACAAAATGATTCAGACGTAACGCAGCATCTTCGTAGCTTTCAAGAAAGAAAGTATAAACCGCAGCGTATCGCATCGGAAGTTGTGCGGGATTCAAATCCCAGCCTTGGTAAAAACCGTTACGAAGAGAATGTGTGGTATGATCGAAGCAAAGTTTCCATGCACGATGAACCACCGATTTATTTTCTTCCAATTGTTCTTTAGAAAGACTCTCTCCCCTGTGCGGACCAACAGGTATTACATTGGTTGCGCCATCGGATAAATAAATTCCCGTCCCGCCCAAAGCAACTTTCGTCATGTGGTGAGCAAAATCACAAACCGGATGATCCATCGTTTGATACCTTGCAGTGATGTTACATGATGCTGTGTAATCATACGTTCCGAAATGTGCTGCAATACATCTTCCCTCACCGGCTGCTATGAAAGACCGTAACGGATTTTTTCCATCCTTATCCATCACAGCTTGTGTAGCTTCCACCATCATTTCCATTTTCAATGTTCCTTTAAGAAGCTGATGTTTCTTCTCAATGATTTCAAAAAATTTCACAAGCGTCTGAATCTGCTCAGGGATGGTTACTTTGGGAAGCATTACCACAAAATTATCGGGAAGTTTTTTATTGGTTTGCTCCAATAGGGTGGTAAGAAAAATATCGAGTGTACGAACTCCACGTTGCTTTAAATCTTCCGTGAATGGTTTGATGCGAATACCGATGAAAGGTGAAATTGTCTTTCCCTTCATTCCTTTTGCAAGTTCCATTGCCGCATTCACAGCAGTACCATCTTCTTCTTCGTCCGAACGGTTACCAAAACCATCTTCAAAATCAATTCTGAAATCCTCAACAGCTTCACGTTCTAACTTGCTGACTATTTTTTTGTAAACTGTAAAAGGCAACCACGCAACATGTTCTTTTCTTTCTGCTTCAGTTAATTTCTCTAAAGAAGAAGTAAGTTCTTTGATTTTATTTTCAGCTGAAGGAAGTTGTTCATGACCGGTAAGTCCCAGAACTCTTGCCAACACAGTAAAATCAGGAGCATACGTTCTTAAACTTCTCAATGCAGTTTCTCCCATCCGATTTGTCGAATCTGATTTGAAAAGATTCGCTCCACCATATACTGTATGTACCGGCTGACGATCCGGTTTATCTCCGGGATATATTTTTTGAAAAGCAAAATTTGCAATTTTTAATTCCTGAAGAATGTTTTCTTTCTCCTTTTCTTCAATTGACAGCTTCATAGGTAATGGTTCAAGAGTTCAATGGTTCAATAGTTCAATAGTTCAACCGTTAATTTAGAATTTAAAATTCCATTCAGCTTCCGCGATAGGTAGAATAGCCGTAAGGGCTTAGCAGAAGCGGAACATGATAATGCTTTTCATCTTTGATTTCAAAAACAATCTGAACCAACGGATAAAAACATTTTGCTTTTTGCTTACCAAAATAAGCACCGGTATCAAACGTGAGTCGGTAATTTCCTGCTTTTAAAATCTTACCTTCTTTCAAGAGGTCAGGAATTCTTCCATCTTTGTTTGAAATGCCTTTCGCAAAAGCAAGCCATCTTCCTTTCGGTCCCGGCTTTTCGAGAAGTACAGAAATACCTTCAGCAGGTTTTCCCTGCGCTGTATCAAGAATGTGTGTGGTTACCTGGCTCATGCAATTAATTTTTGAAGACGAAGTGTAGTGATTTTATGTTGTTCTTCCGAAGCAATTTTTAATTCAACAGCGCGATCATTATCGATCCGTTCATTTAAAAGCTCTACCATTTCCTTTGCAGATTTTCCGGTCGCACAAACGATAAAGATAAAACCGAATTTGCTTTCATACAACTCATTTCCTTTTGCCAGTCCTACCAATGTCGCTTTGGAAGCGGCATACATAGTTGACTGTTCGTCGCTCGCAAGCGATTTGGTAGATGCAAATTTCTTTTCCAGACTTTTCAAATCGCCGATTTTCGGATGATGTGAAAAAGCCTCCATCCAATCGGCTTCCGTTGTATGAAACCAGCACGATTCCGCCTTCACCAATAAATCCTTTTCACTTCTGAAAGGTTTTGCTGCAATCATTTGCTTCACCCACCTGGAGGAGCCGCAACATTTCAGCAGCTCTTCCTTTAGACTTTCATCACTCAGTTTATTTAATGCTTCAATTGTCATAATTATCTATTAAAATCGAACGTTGATTATCATGATGGTTAAGATTAATTAAGATTTTTACTCTCAGCGAAAATCATGACCCTCTTGACAATCTGAGTTCTCCCATTATTTAATTGTTCCCAAAAGTCGCAACCTGCTCACGCCACCATCCGGATAGATGAACAAACGAACATGTGTACACGATGCATCAGAAATAATTTCCTTTTCAAATACATGCTCATTGTCAGCTTTTAGTTTTTGCTTCGGTAAAATTTCCTTCCATACAATTTTATCTGATGAAATATTTTTTTCTTCTTCTCTTGAAATAACGCAACCTTCAATCGAGCATGAATCAGGATAGTTGCCTTTGAAGTGACATGTATCAACAAGAATCCTTTTAATTAACCCTTGGTGAGCAAGCCGGATAATTACCCAATCCATATTGTTTGGAGTTCGGTTACGTTTTGTCTCCCAACCATCGCCCATATTTACTCCACGACCAGGCATGAGTAAATTATCCATGTGAGAAAAGAACATGTCGTTGCAACCTATTGCTTTCGCTCCATTGAGAGCAGAAGCAAGATCAACGATTTCACCCTGCTTAACATCACTCCAGTCTTTATAAACTTCACCGTACACTTTCAATCGTGCGACTCCTCCGTCAGGATAGATATTCAGTCGAACATGTGTAAAGACGGTTTGATCAGTAGTTTCAAAAAAAATCTGACTTCCCGGATTTAGTGAAGACTTTGGAAGTATTTCTATCCATTTCGTTTCCGATGAATTCAACAATGATTCATCAACTGCTGAAACACTGCACGCATCCACAGAAGCATGAGGTGGATGATTACCTAAAAAATGATTCGTGTCAATATCAAATCCTTTAATCGTTCCGGGAGCACCAAGTTTCACAATGCACCAATCGTAACCGGGAATTCTTTTCCTTCGTGATTCCCAGCCATCCATCCATTTACCACGATCGGTATATTTATCCGGAATAAAAATCCCTCTTCCATCTTTGATGAGATTCTCCTTCTCTGCAAAAAAATCATCGCTGCAGGAAATTGCTTTTGCACCAAGTTTATCTGCAGCCAGGTTAAGCAATCGAGTGAATGTAGGCTTGTTTGGACTATCTATCATTATGAATTTCTCAAAATAATTTTTCCTGTTGGCGAAGATACAAATGAACCGTGGTCAAAGACCTTTTTTCCTCCGACATAGGTTTGTTCAACAACTCCGGACAACTCAAGTCCTTCATAAGGTGATATCTTATGACGATGATGCGTGATGGATTGCTGCACCATGAATTTATTTTCAGGATTCCAAATCACCAGGTCAGCATCAAAACCTTTTTCAATTTTCCCTTTCGATTTATCCAGGGAAAGAAATTTTGCAACATTGCCACTCATCAAGCGGGACAACTCTTCCAACTGAAAATTATTCCTTTTCATCAGCGTCCACACGACAGGAAGAGAAAACTGCAGTGATGCAATTCCTCCCCAAGCCTCCTTCAAATTTCCAGTCTCTGTTTTCTTCAGTGATGGCGGAGCGGGTGAATGATCCGTTACGACAAAGTCAATCAAATTATCTTTTACTGCCTGCCACAGCAAATCGTTGTTCACCTTTTCCCGAATCGGTGGTGCACATTTGAATCGTGTGTCACCATCCGGGATATTTTCAGCATTAAAAAACAAATAATGCGGACACGTTTCAACAGTTATCGGCAAGCCTTTTCTACGTGCTGCTTTCAACGACTCAATAGAATTTGAAGATGATAAATGAACAATGTGAACTTTCAATTTAAAAGTTTCACACAAATCAATCATCATGGCGATTGCCTCGTCTTCCCACTCCTTCGGACGAGAATTAAGATATGCTTTATAAGAAGTCGGATTTTCTTCCAATGCTTTTTGTCCGTGATGCTCCCAATCCAATTCAGCATGAATCAATAATGGAATATTTTTTTCCGAAAGGAACGGTGATGCTTTTTCCAAATCAGTTACATCGACATTTGGAAAATCATCGATGCCTGAATGTGTGAGAAATGCCTTGAAACCGAGAACACCGGCATCAATCAGTGGTTGAATATCATTGGTATTTCCCGGAACTATTCCACCCCAGAAACCACAGTTGACAAAAAGTTTTCCTTTTGCCGATTCAAGTTTTTCCTGAAATGCCTTTGCAGTTGTTGTGACCGGAGTTGAGTTCAGCGGCATATCAACCAACGTAGTAATCCCTCCGGCTGCTGCAGATTTCGTAGCCGTCTCAAAACCCTCCCAATCCGTCCGTCCGGGTTCATTGATATGAACATGCGAGTCAATCAATCCGGGCATTAACACAGAATCACCAACGTCAATTATTTCAACATCACTCTTTACTTTACCTAGAATAACGTCAGCAATTTTTCCATCGGCAATAAAAACGGTAGCTTCTATAATTCCGGAAGGAGTTAACGTTCTACTACTATGTATTCCAAATTCTGCTTTCAATTTTTCTCCTCTTTCACGATAAACAATTTCATACTTTTTCAATCATCACATTAGCTAATTATCAAATCAGCTAATTAACCTTCCCACCCTGTTCAATCCAACTTCCGATGAGTTCACGTTCTTCCTCCGTAATTCCTGTTTTATTTGCCTGAGGCATCGTCTTCGTTTGAACCACGCGAATCATAATTCTTTCCTTTTGCTTTTCAAGCTGATCAGGTGTATCGAATACAATTCCGTTTGGCGCAATCTTTTGAACATCATCAGTCGGATTTGAAGAATGACATTGCATGCATCTTTTCTGAATAATGGGCTGAACTTGTAAAAATGAAACAGGAGCAGAATTTTTTCTTACAGTCTTTGAAGGAGCAGTAATCAATACCAGGGCAATCAATGCAACCACAGAAAAAGGAATGATCCAAATTGCATATTTTCCTTTCTCATATAAATTAATAAAGTGCCGAACTGCAACACTGGTAATAGTAAGTCCCGCCAACACAGCCCAGTTAAACGCATTTCCAAACGTGCTTGGAAAATGATTGCTGATCATAATAAAAATGACCGGCAGAGTCATGTAATTATTATGTAAAGAACGAAGCCCGGCATACTTTCCGAGATTGGGATCAAGCGGTTTATTTTCTTTTGCAGCTTTCACCATTGCCTTCTGGGCAGGGATGATCGTGAAGAAAACATTTCCCGCCATGATGGTTCCGATCAATGCTCCGATATGCATAAAAGCTGCTCTTCCGCTCAATACCTTACTCAGAAAAAATGAAATGACGGTGATGATGATAAAACCTACCAGTGCGAATATTTTTTTTTGATGAAGCAATGCTGTTTTACACAGTAAATCATAGACAACCCATCCAAAAATAATTGTCCCGATACCAATGTAAATTGCTGTGGAAGAAGTAATGTCGCGAACAGACGGATCAATCATAAATGCTTTTGCATTCATGTAATAAACAAGCATAAGCAAAAGAAATCCCGTGAGCCATGTGAAGTACGCTTCGTACTTAAACCAATGAAGCGTTTTTGGTAATTGTGCAGGAGCGACTTTATATTTTTCTATATAATAAAATCCTCCGCCATGAATTGCCCAAAGATTTCCCGCTAATTCATCGCGAAGATTTTCTGTACGGTTCAAACTGTTTTCTAAAAAAATAAAATAGAACGATGCCCCGATCCATGAAATGCCAAGTACCACATGCGCCCAACGAACGACAAGATTTAACCACTCCATCACGTGCGATTCAAGTCCGTATTTGGCAACTTCTTTATAGACGAAAAAAATAATCAACATTGAACAGGCACCAATCAGAAAAAGATTTTTGTAGAGAATAATGTTTTGAAAAGAATCATCCGTTTCTGCCGGACCGGAGGTTCGCTTTAGAATTCTTATGATGTATTGGAGAGCGATTGCAATCAGTAACAAAGAAATCGATACGATAAAAACAAAAAGATCAGTTCCAATCCTCATGATTTTTTTTCCTCCTTCACTTTCTTCCTGATGTCTTCAATAGAAAGCAGGATCACTTCATTGGTTGCAGGCAATTTAAATGCTGGCTCATACATATGATTTCCAACCGAAGAAATTGCATCTTTAATTGCAAGCCATGTACTAAATGCCAGCATCAACGGTGGTTCCGCAACAGCTTTACTTTTTCGTATTGCATTCGGGTTGGGAACATGTTGCAACAATTCAACTCTGAAATCTTCAGGTATATCCTGAACAGAGGGTATCTTATACGTATCCGGAGAGTGATTGAGAAGATTCCCCTTATCATCCCATTTTATTTCTTCTGTGGTACACCATCCTAATCCCTGGATAAATCCTCCCTCTACCTGCCCGAGATCAATCCCCGGATTAATTGAATCACCCACATCATGCAAAATATCTGTGCGAAGGTTTTTATGATAACCTGTCAACGTATCAACCATTACTTCACTCACAGCCATTCCGAATGAAAAATAATTAAAAGGTTTTCCCCAACCTTTTATTTTATCCCAACCAATATTTGGTGTTTTATAAAATCCTGTGGCGCTCAAACTCACCTGGTTCAAATGACACAAAACCATCGCTTCATCGAATGCAATTTTCCGATCAGGATAACGTGAATCAACAATCGAATTATTTTCAAAAACCAGGTGCCCTTCCGAAGTTGGTTTTTCAGGATGTTGTTTTGAAAACTCAACCGAAAGTTGTTTTGCAATTCGTGATTTTAATTTCTCAATGGCATCCTTAACAGCCATTCCATTCAGGTCCGTTCCCGCAGACGCAGCCGTAGCAGATGAATTCGGAACCTTCGATGTATTCGTGGCATTTACTTTTACACGATCATCTGAAACGCCAAGTTCGGCAGCAGCAATTTGCTGAATCTTCGTATGCAAGCCTTGTCCCATTTCCGTTCCGCCATGATTCACGAGAACAGTTCCGTCTTTGTAAATATTTACAAGTGCACCGGCTTGATTTAAAAAAGAAGTCGTGAACGAGATTCCGAATTTTACCGGAGTCATCGCCATTCCTTTTTTGTAAAACTCATTTGATGCATTGAACGAATTTATTCCCTCTCTTCTCTTTTGGTATTCCGAAGATTTATAAAGTTCATCATACAACGTATGCAAACGATTTAATTCAACCTCTTGACCGTAATGAGTGATGTTATTTTTTTCAACACCATAAAAATTCAGATAACGAATTTCTGCTGAATCCTTCTTCAAATAACGAGCAATGCGATCCATGATGGTTTCCATTCCGGCTATTCCCTGTGGACCACCGAAACCCCTGAAAGCCGTGTTAGACGGCAGATTGGTACGATACGCTTTTCCAACCACTAACATACTCGGAACATAATAAGCGTTGTCAGCATGCAACATCGCCCGCTCAAGAATTGCCATGCTTAGATCAGTCGTACAGCCTGCATCAGCATTCAATTCAAATTTTACAACGAGTAATTTTCCGGAATCGTCAAAGCCTGCTTCGTACTTAATTAAAAAGCGATGACGCTTTCCTGTTATTTTCTGATCGTCATCCCTGAACAAACGAATCTTCACAGGGCGCTTGGTTGCATGAGATAATAATGCAGTCCATGCCGCTGTATGATTCGCCTGCGTTTCTTTCCCGCCAAAGGCTCCGCCCATCCTGCGTGTTTCTACAACGACTTCATTTTTGGGAATTCCTAAAACTTCTGCAACAATTGCCTGCGTTTCCGAAGGATGTTGTGTTGAAGAAAAAACATTCATCTCCTTATCTTCTCCCGGAATGCAAAGACAGGATTGAGTTTCCAGGTACCAATGTTCCTGCGCGCCTGTTTCAAGTTTACCATGAATCTTGTGGGAACAATTTTTTAATACACCTTCTGCATCTCCTCGCTGCATCGTTCTCTCCTGAGCAAGCAAAGATTTTTTTTCAATCGCCGTTTGAATATCAAGAATCGGTTCGAGGGCTTCGTATTCGATATTGATCAGCTTTTCTGCTTCTACAGCGATCTCTTCGTTCTCAGCAGCTATAAGCACAATCGCCTGGCCAATACAATTCACTTCATCAACAGCAAGACAGGGTTCATCATGAACCACAGGTCCCATCTGGTTGTGTCCGGGAATATCTTTGAAGCAAAGAACTGCGTGAACTCCCTTTAATGATTTTGCCTTTAAAAGATCAAGCGATTCTATTTTTGCATGAGCATAGGAACTATAGACAACACGCCCAACCAGTAGTTGCGAGTTCACCAATATATCATCAATGTAAACGGATTGTCCGCTTACATGCTTGGTGGCGCTATCGTGAGGAATGCTTGACACAGCTTATGATGTATGGTCTACCGTTTCACTCCAGAATTTGATGAGCAAATTTTTTGATGCCACTTTTCTGAACTCCGCTCCTGATCTTGCGTCAGAGAGGGGTGTGAATTCGTTGAAAATAATTTCTGATGCTTCTTCCACAACTTCCCTGCTCCATACTTTTCCTTTCAGAAAATTTTCCGTTGCAGTTGCCCGCTTTGTCGTTGCAGCCATTCCTCCATACGCAAGAATGATGTCTTCCACTTTTTTATCTTTCAATTTCAACATACATCCACTGCTTAAAGTAGAGATGTCTAAGTCCTTTCGTTTTGAAACTTTATACGATTTTACAATGGAATCCTTTCCGGGAATCGGAATCGTGACGGACGTAATTATTTCGCTCTGTTTTTTTTTTGTCTGACGATAACCGGTTATAAAATCATTGATATGAAAATCTCTTTTTTCTGTAGAATTTTCCAGGTGAATGACAGCATTGTAAGCCATCAATACAGGAATCATATCACCAATGGGAGATGCAGATCCGATATTTCCTCCCAACGTAGCAAGTGAGCGAATCTGGCGCGAACCAAAAACTTTTAACATATCAAAAAGTGCCGGGAATTCATTTTCAACTTTTAATTTTATTTCTTCAAGACTTAGACCTGCGCCAATATCAAATTCATTTCCACTTTTCTTAAACTTCTTTAATTCATCAACAGAAGAAAGATCAATGACATACGGAAGGTGTTCATGTTTCTTCGTAACACGCAATGCAATATCAGTAGCACCATTGATCAAAAGCGAATCTGGATTTTCAGATTTTAATTTCAATGCTTCCTGAAGTGTTTTAGGTTGAAAATAAGTTTGTTGATTTGTCTTAATACTCAGTGAATGATTTTCTTGACGAATTTTCAAAAGTAATTTCCCAATCAACTCTTCTTTCTCCGAGAAATGGTCAATCCCTTTGTGTACACAAGCGTGGGAAGCTGCTTCAACAATGGATTTATAGCCTGTGCATCGGCAAAGGTTTCCTGTTAAAGCGTCCTCAATACTTTCTTTTGAAGGATGATTTTCATTTTTATAAAGTGCAAGCATGGACATGATGAATCCGGGAGTACAATAGCCGCATTGACTTCCGTTTCCTTCTACCATTGCCTGCTGAACCGGATGCAGAATCTCTTTTTTATTTTCCTGATCAGATACATCTTCAACGGTGATCAATTGTTTACCATGAAGCATGGGCAGAAAAACAAGACATGAATCGATTGCCGTGTATTTGATCTTGTTCGCATGATTCAACTCACCCAACACCACAGTACAGGCTCCGCAATCACCCTCTGCGCATCCTTCTTTAGTTCCTTTATGAGTTGGAGAATTCCTTAAGAAATTTAGCAGCGTTGTTGTCGGTTTGAAATCGGAATTACTGAAATCGATTGCCTCGATTTTATTATCCTGAACAAAGAAAATAACCGGCTGGTGCTCCATGCTTCTGCATTTGAAATTTATGAATGATCGCAGAAGCCAAAAGTAACATTAAAAGTAATTTTAATGAACCCTTTTAGAGGATTCAAAAATTAGTAAAGTCAGTAAAGTCTGGTGCTAATTAAAGTTACCTGATTCCCCGTAAACGATTTCAGAGATCCGGCTTAACACGGCAGAAAGTTTTTTTAAATCGCGGCCGGTTGACATGACGCCTAACAGGTAAGGTTTGCGATCCACATAAAAGATTCCGACTTCATGCAATTCCTGAACGTTGCTGTGCGCAAGAATCCGCTCACCAAATTTGTGAGCAACAGGAAAATCACCATTAATGTTTTTAACAAGTCCATCTTTGTAAGTACTTTTGGTCAACAGATCCAATGCAAATTCAGAATATTCTTCTCTTAAATAGGAACTGTTATAAAGTATTCTGAAAAATTTACAATAATCCATCACACTCATAACATACGAGTTGGGATTCGAAAAATGAGAAGGAGGTGTCATTCCCAAATCCAAAAAAAGTTTGTCATAGGTGACTGAGTCGGTTTGCTGTGAAAGCAATAATAGCGCATCATTGTCCGAATAAACAATCATATCAAACAACAATTCCCTGATCGGGTAATTCTTCTTTTCCTCCAACGTAAAAGTCTTAATGTTTTGATTGAAACTTTTCTCAAAATGCTTTTCAAAATATACCTGTCTGTCAAGGAATCCCGGATTTTTTTCAGCTTGTTTCAAAACTGCTATCAGGTAGGTAACCTTCATCAGACTGGCCGGGTTATACGTGCTTCCGCCATTAATTTCGAACCACGACCCATCATTAAGGTTTCTGAAATAGACAGAAACATCATTCGCTGTATTGGAAAATTTATTCTCTGAAATCGTTTGACTGATCCGTTCTTTGATGGAAGAAAGTTTCGGATTTTCATTTCTGATATCGACCAATAAGGTGCGATGCGTTAACTTGAAATCATTACTTCGCAAAATATCTATCTCCGGTATGCAATTGTTCTCCTGGGCTACAACTGCCCTTATTTTCCTATTCTCAGGATGTGGAAACAACGCGTATACAACAAAGCTTGAAACAAAAACAAGAATGATTGTAATATAAAGAGGAGTATCCCTTCTGAATAAATTTTTATTCTTTAATACCTTGGTAGAATTCATAGTTTACAGGTTGGCAGAAGGATGATAATGTGACAACTCAAAATTTCTTGTTAAGCCTCCTCATGTTGATAGACGCTAAAAAAATCGAAAAGGTTGACAGCAATAATATTTTTTGTGTGCTTTTCAAACTCTACATTCATTTTCAACCACTTGTAAATAAATGGTTCGTAAAGCTAAATAAGCCTTTTGGAGGAATGATGAATAAATCAACTCTTAACTTTTGTCTTTGGAGTGCTTCCATCTGCGGTGCGTCCAAAGCCAGTACGCCGGCTGTGCAAGAATGAGTTGTTCGTTTAAGCGAGCACATGTTTCAGTTATTTCAAAAGGTTGAGAAGTTGAAGGCTGATCACTAACCAGTTTGTATTCAATTCTATAATGCCCGCGCTTCACCTTGGTTATCATTCCATAAAGAACAGGATAATCATATTTTATAGCGTACTTTTCCACGCCAAGAAATATGCAGGTATCCTGGTTTAGAAATTTCATCCAATGTCCTTTCTTTGGATCAGACGGACTTTGATCATTGATGAATCCGTACGTACAGAGTTCATTTGTATGTTCCTCAAAAAAAGTTGCTACTTCTTTTGTTGACATTAATTTCATTCCGAAACGTGCACGGGTCTGCCTCAGTTTTAAATCAAAAAATTTACTAGACAGTTTTTGATAGATGCCTGTTCCGGTGTGGGAACTGTGAAATGGAAGTGTTACAGCCGGCCATTCCCAATTCGCATAATGTCCTGTTGCAAGCACGAGACTCTTGCCTTGCTTATAATACTCCTCGAGCAATTCAGCATTCACTATCTCAACTCTTTTCAAAATTGATTGCTCACTTGCGGTAAAAATTTTCAGGCTTTCATAAATCAAATCACAGAAGTGATGATAAAACTTCCGGCATATTTCCTTTCGTTCTTCCTCTGATTTTTCCGGAAACGAATTGCGAAGATTCTGAAGAACAATTTTTTTTCGATACGGGAAAATATAATAAAGAAGGAAAAATGTAAAATCAGAAACTCCATATAAACCCGGAAACGGAAGCCATGAAACCGGTATGATGATGAGATAAAAAAAAACGGCACTGATAAAATACATAGTTAGAGGAGCGTGTTTTACGAATCGCCAAAAGTAAATTACAGGTTCAAGTTCTGCAAATGAGTGATGTTTATATGCTTAAGCTCAGCACTACATTTCATTTATTTTATCAAAGGATAAAATCGCGGTCGCTTCTATTTCTATTAATAAATCCGGATGAACCAACGATTTTATTTCTACCATGGTTGAAGCAGGTTTTATATCTTTAAAAACTTCTCCATGTGCTTTTCCCGCTTCTTCCCATGTTGAAATGTCGGTCACAAACATGCGTGTTCTCACCACATCTTCCAAACTACCGCCCGCTTCTCTCAATGCTTTTTCAATTTTTTTTAAAATAAATTTCGCCTGAACATACACATCATCTTTCCCGATAATTTCTTCTCCCTCAACAGCAGTAGTTCCAGCCACTTCAATGATATTTCCAATCCTTACGGCTCTCGAATAACCAACAATATCTTCCCATTTGGCTCCGGATGATATTAAAATTCTCTCTTTTTTCATCGTTAAATAGTTTATGCTCTAAACGTTCCGACAAGAATTTTCCGCAGCATATTCAGCGCATTCAAGGATGTTTCCATGATTACACGTTCCCTGTTTTCTCCCAATTGCAATTTTCTTGTTACAACTTCTTTCGGAGTTGCGATGGCAATCCAAACTGTGCCAATAGGTTTTTCAGATGTTCCACCACTGGGACCGGCAATTCCGGAACAGGCAATTGCATAATCGGTCTGAAATTTATCTTTAATGTGTTCTGCCATTTTTTTGACAACGTCTTCGCTGACTGCACCTTTTGTTTTTAAGATTTCAGTTTCCACATCCAGAAAGTCTTCTTTGATTTTATTTGAATATGGAACCAAAGATCCTATGTAATATTCAGAGCTTCCAGGAACGGTTGTAATACGATGCGCAATATAACCACCGGTACAACTTTCAGCGGTAGATAGGGTTTGTTTTTTTTCCTTCAATAATTTCCCAATGAGCGCTTCCAATGTATCATCATCATAACCGTAGATAAATTCTCCAGCAATTGACCGCACTTTTACAACCTCCGCCTCTACTTGTTTCCTTAATTCAATTTCATTTTCTCCTGTTGCAGTCAGTCGCAAACGCACGAGTCCAAATGAGGGGAGGTATGCCAGTTTAATATTTTGGGGGAGATTATTTTCCCATTCTTCAATCATGTCAGACAAAAAAGATTCTCCTATTCCTTGGGTGAGTATATTCTTATGAATGATGAATGGAGTTTTAAATTTTACTTTCAACATATTCAAGACATCTTTCTCCATCATCGTTTTCATTTCATTCGGTACTCCGGGCATGGAGACAATTATCTTTTCATCTTGTTCAAACCACATGCCCGGCGCTGTTCCGCGCGAATTACGAATCACCGTACATTTTTCCGGCACTTCCGCCTGTCCTCGATTGGTATCTGTTACTTCCTTTCCCCTGGATCTGAATATTTTTTCGATGTCTAGAAAAACCAGGTCATCAAAACGAAGATTTGATTTAAAGTATTTGCAAAGGGTGTATTTTGTGAGATCATCTTTCGTAGGGCCTAAACCTCCTGTTATCAGGATAATATCAGCGCGCTGTTTTGCTTCATTCAACGCCGTAATGATGTGTTCTTCATTGTCAGATATCGCCGTTTTCTGATGCACTTTAATTCCGATCTCATTGAGTTTTTGTCCCATCCATGCGCTGTTCGTGTCCACCACCTGCCCGATCAACAATTCGTCGCCAATGGTTATTATTTCCGCAAGAGTCATAATCAATATTAATTTTGATGCGAAGATACAGTTATGAATTTCTCTAATTCATAAAATATTTTTCGTCAGCATTCGTCAACCTAAACAGATGACAGATGCACTTACCATAACGCGGATGGTTGAAGAACAAAATGATTCGATTAAGGATGTAATTGATGAGCATGGCAACCGCTTGTTTAATTTCATCCGGAACAGGGTTGCCGACCTGGAAGACGCGCAGGACATTCTGCAGGATGTCTTTTATGAATTCACAGAAACTTCCAGGCTTCCTGAACCTATTGAGCAGGCTTCTTCGTGGCTGTTTCGCGTAGCAAGAAATAAGATCATTGACAAATACAGGAAGAAAAAGACTGATCGCCTGGATGACATCAAACTGAACAGTCAATCAAACGAAGAAGAAAAATATTTCCTTTCCGATTTGATCGCTGCAAATGGCGAAACTCCAGACAGCCGATTCGACAATTCTGTTCTCATGCTCGCCATTGAGGAAGCTCTGGATGAACTCCCGAAAGAGCAACGCGAAGTTTTTGTGATGCATGAATTGGAAAATAAAAGCTTCAAAGAAATTTCAGCGTCAACAGGTGTCACGCTGAACACCTTGTTATCCCGAAAACGTTATGCGATTGTGCATTTGCGAAAAAGATTAAGTGATTTATACAACGAACTGTTTAATTAAAAACAAAAATAAAATGAAAAAATTTTGGATTATAAAAGTGGTACTCATTGCTGCCGTTGCAATTACAGGCTTCGGTTTCCTGGTGATGTTATTATGGAATGCACTGATACCAGATTTGTTCCACGGCCCTGTCATTAGTTTTCCACAAGCCATCGGTCTTTTGGTATTGAGTAAAATTCTTCTCAAAGGACTCGGATGTAAAGGCAACCATTGGAGACATCATCAATGGCGCGAGCGAATGCAGCAGAAAATGGAAACGATGACACCCGAAGAAAGGGAAAAATTCAGGGAGCAATGGCGTAAACGCTGTGGTGGATTTGGACGGTGGAAGCAGCATGATATGAACGAACCCGGTAAAGCTGAATAAAATACATTCATCTTACTACTAGAAGTAAATGATGTCGATTCAATTGGCATCATTTTTTTTTATCCTTATCTAAAATATTTTCTCTGCAAATGTCAGTGAATTGAATCGTGTATCTTTGGCAGCATCCTTGTAAAATCTCGAAAAAAATTAAAAAATATGAAAACACATATCAGAATCCTATCCGTTGCCTTATTTATTCCGTTGGTATCCTGCAGCCAGATTGATTTCAAAAAAATCGGCAAAGACATTAATCAACAAGTGAATGGTAAAAAACCATTGACAAATGATGAAATCATTTCCGGTCTGAAAGAAGCATTGAATGTGGGGAGTAACAACGCGTCTTCATCTGCGTCAAAAGCAGATGGCTATTTCAAACATCCGGTTATTAAAATCCCATTTCCGCCTGAAGCAAAAGACATGGAAAGCAAACTTAGATCAATTGGAATGAGTAAACAGGTGGATGAATTTGTCATGACATTGAATCGGGCTGCAGAAGAAGCAGCGAAAACAGCAGCTCCTGTTTTTGTAGATGCAGTAAAAAAAATGACCATTACCGATGGGTTGCAAATTTTGAGAGGGAGTGATACGGCTGCTACTTCGTATTTAAAAAAGACAACATCTCCAAAACTTCATGACGATTTTAAACCGGTGATTAAATCAGCCACACAAAAAGTTGATGTAACGAAATACTGGAGTCCGCTTATTACGGCTTATAACAGAATCCCTTTTGTAACTCACATGAATCCTGATCTGGATGAATACATTACACAACGTGCGTTATCAGGATTGTTTTACCTCGTATCTCAGGAAGAAACTAAAATCAGGAAAGACCCTGCTGCGCGCGTAACAGATATTTTAAAAAAGGTTTTCGGCAACTGATACATATCCAAATTCTTTGTATCGTTTCGTACCGATTCTAAAACTTCGTCAATTAGTTCCATCATTGTATTAAAAAAAGAAGCTGCCTATAAATTACAGGCAGCTTCTTTTTTTAAATTAGTTTATTGATTATTGTACAATAACTCGTAAGGTTTCCTTTCCTATTCCTTCCCCTTCAATACTCAGCAGGTAGATTCCTTTGGAAACATGTGTCAGGTCAAGCTCTTGTATATTTTCACCTTCCTGAGCTTTCGTATCAATATTTAATATTTCCCTTCCGATCATATCAACCACTTTAAGTTTGTAATAGCTATCCGATGCTGCGTTGAATTTAACATTCAGCTTTCCGGAAGTAGGATTCGGATACGCATTCAAGTCAGTTGAGGTAATAAGAGTATCTGAACTCATACTTCTGCAAAGAGTATCAATTGCAATCGTAATTGACGATGCTGCTGCAGCAAATCCACAAGCATTTTTTGCATAGACAGACAGAACAATTGAACTACAATTAACATGACGGAAATCCAGTGTGGCTGTATTCAGGGATGTGGTAATTCCAATCAATATCGAACCTGTAACTGACCATGTATAGCTGGTTGCACCTAAAACAGCCGGAACTGAATACCCAACACCAAATTGACTCTTACAAACTGAAGTCGGACCGACTATGGCTCCCGGGATGGCAGGACGCGAAGTCACATTTTGACAGCGTTGAATTCCGGCACCACATGCATTGTTCGGTGTAACACAAATATTTCCGGACGTCGTAAATGAACTTGTGAAATTCACTGTAATCGATGTTCCGTTATTATCAAATGTTTTAACAACACCAGGAGGAACTGTCCACGTATAAGAAGTTGCACCTGACACAGGGCTGATAGAATACACAACACCGTTTTGGCCGCAGACTCCTGTATTAGGCCCCGTGATACTTATTGGTTGTCCCGGAGTTGAACGTACTCCAACTATCCTCGCAGGGCCCACACTGCAATATGTACTTCCATAGATTGAAATATTTCCTGAAACAAAGCCTACCGGGAATGTAATAGTGACACATAAACTGGTTGTCACAAGTGGATTACCTGAATGTACCCCATCAGAAATAATGGCTCCCGAAGGTGCAGTCCATGTTAACGCTGTTGCTCCAACATAAGGTGAAATACAGAAAGAATAAGTTCCTCCACCACATACGCCTACTGTCGGGAACAAAGCAAGATTAGGTTGAGAAGCAAGTATTCCATAGATCGACATGATTGTTGTTCCGCTATTACCATCTCCATTTGAAGCATAAACACTGACAGTACCTTGCTGGAATGCACCGGCTACACTCACATTAATAGAATTTGTTCCTTGTCCTGATAATATAGATAAGCCCACACCATTTACTACCCATGTATAACTTGTAGCATTCGGTACAAGAGGAACAGAATATGTTACAGTTGTTGGTCCGCAAACATTAACCGGCCCTGAAATTGGTCCGGGAGTAGCCGGAGGCAGAAGTATTCGTGCTACATATAAACATGAGAATGCACTTTGGAAACAACTGTTCGCAGCTTTTACACAAATATTACCACCGATAAATGTCATATCAAAATTAACAGTGATCGTATTGGTAAATGATATTCCGGAAGCCCCGTTTGGAAACGACCAAAGGTATGCAGTTGCATTTGGAACCGGGCAGACTGTAAATACAACTCCTGTTTGCCCTCTGTATACACCTCCCGGCCCGCTGATGATACATGGCGTACCAGGCACTAAGAGAACAGTAAGTATAGTTGTAATTGTGCTATCGCATCCTGTGGAATTTGCAATATGCGTAATATAAGTTCCCGGGCTATTCTGAGGTGTTCCACCAGGTGGCGTATAACTCTGTCCTGAACATATAGTAACATTCTGTGTATTGCTGCTTGGCTGATTAATCGTCAGATGCAATGTATCAGCTGAAGAGCAACCTAAGCCATTCGTATAACTATAAATATAGTTACCACTTGAGGTGCGAGGTACACCATGCCATGTATAAGTCACACAGGCGGATTGGTTCAACACAATGTGAGTACCGTAATTAATGGTCAGGTGCAAAGTATCAGTGGATGCACAACCTACTCCATTGGTGTAGTTGTAAAGATAATTACCACTGGTCGTATACGTGATCCCTGTTCCCGCAGTCCATGTATAACTGTCGCACTGAACAATCGTACTTATATTGTGAGTGCTGTACTTAATAGTCAGATGTAGCGTGTCAGTAGACGCACAACCTACTCCATTGGTATAGTTGCGCAGTTAATTACCGCTTATAGTGTAGGTCAATCCTGTTCCCGCAGTCCATGTATAACTGTCGCACTGAACAATCGTGCTCGCATTGTGAGTGCTATACTTAATAGTTAAATACAGAGTATCGGTGGATGCACAACCTACTCCATTGGTGTAGTTGTAAAGATAATTACCACTGGTCGTATACGCGATTCCGGTTCCTGACGTCCAGGTATAACTGTCGCACTGAACAATCGTACTTGCATTGTGTGTGCTGTACTTAATAGTCAGATGCAGAGTATCAGTCGATGCACAACCTACTCCATTGGTATAGTTGTAAAGATAATTACCACTGGTCGTGTAGCTAATTCCGGTGCCTGCAGTCCAGGTATAACTG
>JAYVUK010000061.1:0-21898 GCA_043787975.1 Bacteroidota bacterium | reverse complement strand
ACGAGAGCCGATGGAGGGATTCGAACCCCCGACCCACTGATTACAAATCAGTAGCTCTGGCCAACTGAGCTACATCGGCAAATTCTTCAAATTTCGAAGATTATACTACCCCCTTAAAAACGGATTGCAAATGTAGAAAACAAAAATTGATGTACAAATATTAAATGTTTTTTTTTTGAACACCAAAGCTGTAAGAAACTATGAAAGGGAAGCTTGAAGTAACAGGCAGGAAATTCTCCAACAAAAGAGAAAGAAAAGAAGGAAAATTAAGCAATCACTCTAGCCAGAGGATAACGCTTTTTCCACATCTTGAACGCTTGCATACTATGCACGATCATCATGGTTTTATGATCTAACTGAACCTTTATTCGGGTAGCACTATCATGTTCACCTTTGGGACCCTTTTTCTTTTTGGTGATCATTTTTGAGTGTGGCTTGTATCTATTCACAACAAACGATTTTTAATTGATTGGCGACCGACCGGACAATTATTGTACCAGCAAGGGGTGCAATAACCGAATTGTCAGTCACATTTGCAACCCGAACGAAGAAAATTAATCCAAATATAATGAAGAACTAGAAGTACCGATTAACACACTGAAAAACAAATTCTTGTAACTAAAAAGAGTGATCCAGAAACCTGACTAGGATCCGATTTTCTCTGCCAATTCTGCAAGACGGTTGCTGTAGCCGATTTCATTATCGTACCAACCGACCACTTTCACCATCGTTCCAAGAACGGAAGTAAGTTGTGAATCAAAGATGCAGGAAGAAGGGTTATCAACAATATCAATAGAAACAATTGGATCTTCCGTATATTGAAGGATACTTTTCATCGAGTTTTGAGCAGCCTCCTTAAAGACTTTATTGATTTGCTCCACACTCACTGTTTTTTTCAAACTGCAGGTGATGTCTGTCAAAGAACCATTCGGAACCGGCACTCTTACTCCAGCTCCACCGATTTTTCCTTTCAGGTGTGGAAGTACATCATTCAATGCTTTAGCTGCTCCTGTGGTGGTCGGAATAATACTTACCGCTGCCGCTCTCGCCCTTCTTAAATCCCTGTGAGGTGCATCATGAATATTCTGATCGCCAGTATACGAATGAATGGTGGTGACATACGCTGATTCAATTCCAAAATTATCATCCAGGATTTTTAACATCGGAGCAGCATTGTTCGTGGTGCATGATGCATTCGAAATAATTCTTTCATCACCCTGAAGTAAATGATCGTTTACGCCGAGTACAAATGTTTTAATTTCTTCTTTGTCCTTTGGAGGTGCTGATAAAATAATTTTTCTTGCTCCTGCAGTTAAATGAAGTGATGCACCCTTTACATCGAGAAATTTACCCGTGCATTCCAATACCACATCAATGGCTAAATCTTTCCATGGTAATTTTGACGGATCCTTTTCCGCGAAAATTTTTATCAACTGGTTATTAATTTTAATGCCGCCCTCTTCTGCCAGAACAGTACCCTGATACGCACGATGAATTGAATCGTATTTAAAAAGATGAGCGAGCGTCTGGTTATCCGTCAGGTCATTGATAGCAATCAACTCCACGTTTGATTTGCCAAGCAATACACGCGCTGTCATTCGTCCGATACGACCGAATCCGTTAATAGCAACTTTTATTTTTTTCATCTTTAAAATTTTGAAAGACAAAAGTAGGGAAACGGATGATGTCCTCGATGGGGTGAAAAAATCAATCCAATATTTCAGTTAAGAAAAACGCTAATTGAGCTTTACTCTTTTCCCAAACTCTTCCTGTAAAAGACTTTCAATCTTCAACGCTCTTGGTAACAAAACACGATCTTCAATAAAAGCATGAACACTCAGATCCTTTTCAAACAATTCCAGTTGTGAAATTAAAATCCGGTACGGAGTTATGTTTGTCTTTGGGGGATCATAGGTGTGAATGGCATCACGAATTTTTTGTAAATCCTCCTCCGTGTTGTCGTGACTCTCCATAAATTTTTTCACCGAATAGTTTTTTGTGCGATAAAAAAATTCTTCGATATCTATTTCCTTTTCTTCAACCTTACGAAGGTATTCGATGTGAGGTAAAAGTTGTCCTTCTTCGCATGCGATGTGCTCCATCAAATCAGCGTTGTAGCTTTTAAAAAAATTATTCAGCAACAAAAGGAGCGGGTGATTTCCATGGTAATTGCCCTGTAGCGAAGCAATGCTCTGTTCCATCTCCGGTAGTTTTTTCAGAATATAGAGGCGGTGTGTTTTTCGGATGTAATCGATTACAACATCCAAGTTAAACGTAGAAAATTCCTGGGCAACATCACCAGTATCTTCATCAAATAATTTTATCACAGAAGAAATGAACTCCACATTCACCCGGATATCCCGCAGTTCATAAAAAGAAGCCTCGTAACGCTTGTCTATTTTGTAGCGTTCCATCACGAGTTTAATTGAGCGATTGTGTTCCATAGCAGGTTGCAAATAAAAATATTAATTTGAAGGATCAAGAGATGACGTCAAAGGATTTTTCAACAGTTGCCAGGCTGGTGAAATGCAGTCGCAAAGTTGTTATTCACTTCTCAAAAAAGTCATTTTATTTCCACGCTATCAATGATGCAATGTTTAAAACTTTTCTCAACCAACATTGAATGGTGCTGTTCTTCCCTCGTAATTCGTAGTCATTAAAATACAAGTATGAACAACAGTTTTGAAATAACCGGAGGGCTTGAATTGAAAGGCGAAATAACTCCGCAAGGCGCGAAGAATGAAGCACTGCAGATTATCTGTGCGACTCTTCTTACGCCTGAGAAAGTTACCATCAGCAACATCCCTGACATTCGTGATGTGAATAAACTCATTGAGCTGTTGCAGAACATGGGTGTGAAAGTGGAAAAGAAATCTGCCGGTGAATTTACTTTTGAAGCAAGTGATGTAAATCTTGATTTTATTGACACACCTGATTTTAAGAAACAGGCATCAGCGTTGCGTGGTTCCATCATGATTGTTGGTCCTTTGCTGGCACGATTTGGAAAAGCACGGATTCCAAAACCCGGAGGTGATAAAATAGGAAGAAGAAGATTGGACACGCACTTCATCGGGTTCCAGTCTTTGGGTGCTGTTTTTAATTTCAATGACCAGGATAATTTTTATACGGTTGAAGCAAAAAAACTGAAAGGAAGTTTCATGTTGCTGGATGAAGCGTCTGTTACCGGAACTGCCAACATCATTATGGCAGCAGTACTGGCTGAAGGCATCACAAACATTTACAATGCTGCATGCGAACCATATATCCAGCAGCTTTGCAAAATGCTCAACAGGATGGGAGCAAAAATTAGCGGCATCAGTTCCAACCTCCTCACCATCGAAGGCGTTGCAAAATTAAGCGGCACAACTCATCGGATGTTACCGGATATGATTGAGATTGGAAGTTTCATCGGTCTTGCCGCGATGACGAAATCAGAAATCACCATTAAAAATGTCGGCTATGAACACCTTGGAATTATTCCGGATGTATTCAAACGTCTCGGTATAAAAATGGAATTGCGTGGGGATGACCTGTACATTCCTCGCCAGGAAAATTACGAGATTGACACGTTCATTGATGGCTCCATCCTCACGATTGCAGATGCCATCTGGCCCGGCTTCACTCCTGATTTATTGAGTGTCGTGTTGGTAACAGCAACCCAGGCGAATGGCACCGTTCTCATTCATCAGAAAATGTTTGAAAGCCGTCTCTTTTTTGTGGATAAGCTCATTGACATGGGTGCTCAAATTATTTTATGTGATCCGCATCGGGCAACCGTCATCGGGTTGAACAGAAAATTTTCACTTCGGGGAATACAAATGACATCGCCAGACATACGTGCGGGAGTTGCATTGCTCATTGCTGCACTTTCAGCAAAAGGAAAAAGTACGATTCATAACATTGAACAGATTGACCGCGGTTATGAACGTATCGATGAGCGGCTGAATAAATTGGGCGCTCAAATCAAACGAATCTGACAATTTCTGTTTATGAGGAGTTGTTATCTTTGCGCCGGCTTACTAAATTACACTCAATCAAAAAAAACGAAATGAAAAAAATCAACTTTCTTCTTTTAATTGCATGCATTGTTTCACTATCAGCATGTGGGCCAAATGCGGAAGAAAAAGCCGCTGCGGAAAAAGCTAAGCAGGATTCAATTGCTGCCGTAGATAAAGCTAACCAGGATGTCATTAACGCCGGCATTGAACAAGCAAAACAAGATTCGATGAAAGCAGCGGAGGTGGATGCTGAAAAAGCAAAACAGGCATTGGCTGCAAAAGCAGCTACTGAAGAGAAAGTAAAAGTTCAAAAAGTAAATGTTCCTACCGGCCTTGCTGTCGGCAATCTTGCTCCCGAAATAAATCTCCCGACTCCGGAAGGAAAAAATTTAGCGTTGTCGTCCTTACATGGCAAAATTGTTCTTGTCGATTTCTGGGCTTCCTGGTGCGGACCTTGTCGCAGGGAAAATCCGAATGTGGTGAGTGCTTATCAAAAATATAAAAACGCAACTTATTCTCATGCAAAAGGATTCACTATTTATAGTGTTTCCCTTGACCAGGATAAAACAAAATGGATTCAGGCAATTGGTGCTGATAAGTTAGAATGGACGAGTCATGTGAGCGATTTGAAATTCTGGTATTCAGAGGCTGCAAAAACGTATGGAGTTCAGGCAATTCCCACTAACTGGCTCCTGGATGAAAACGGGATTATCGTTGCTAAAAACCTTCGAGGTGAATCACTGGAACAGGAACTTGATAAACTTGTAAAAAAATAACGAGGACAGATTCGTTTTAGTAAAACAGTCTCGACAAATCGGGGCTGTTTTTATTTTAGGCGTGCTGACAATTTGGCTCTGAACCTCGCATGGCAGAATGATTGAAGATAAATGAAGATAAATTTTTTGAAAAAAAAGAACATGAATAAACAAGAAGAAAATAACTCTGTGCAGGAAGAAATAAAAAAGAAGAACGAAGCAGAGCAATTGCATGAAGGAGCGGAAGAACAGAGTTTACCTGATGCCGGGAATGCAGAAGCATCGCCTGAAGCGAAACTTGAAATTGAACTCTCTGTTGCAAGGGATCAGTATCTTCGTCTCTATTCCGATTTCGAAAATTACAAGAAGCGCATTGCACGCGATCGCATGGAGTCAGCGAAAATGGCCGGTGCTGATATTTTTCTTTCCATTCTTCCGGTGATGGACGATATGGAGCGCGCGATCAAAGCGATGAACGAAACAGCCAGCAATACGGAAGCAATGAAAGAGGGATTTTCCCTCATTCATACTAAACTCAAAGCAATCACAGAAGCAAAAGGACTGAAGGCAATGGAATCAATTGGCAAACCATTCGATCCTGAATTACATGACGCGATTACAAACATTCCTGCAGCTTCTGAAGACATGAAAGGAAAAGTTATCGAGGAAATTGAAAAAGGATATTACCTGAATGATAAAGTAATCCGTCATGCGAAAGTGATTGTCGGAAGTTGAAGTTAATTAGCTGATGTGATAATTAGCTAATTTGATAATACGAATTCAGAATAAAGAAATGAAAAAAAAGTAAAAGATGACGGTCGTTAGCTAATTAGCTAATTATCACATCAGCTAATCAAACAAATGAGTAAGAGAGATTATTACGAAGTACTTGGTGTTACAAAGAATTCTACGGAAGCTGAAATAAAAAAAGCATACCGCCAGATGGCTTTGAAATTCCATCCTGATAAAAACCCAAATAACAAAGAGGCGGAAGATAAATTCAAGGAGGCTGCAGAAGCATACGATGTGCTGAGCACTCCTGAGAAAAAACAACGCTATGATCAGTTTGGTCACCAGGGTGCCGCCGGCGGAGGATACAGTGGCGGAGGTGGAATGAACATGGAAGATATTTTTTCTCACTTCGGTGATGTCTTCGGTGAAGGAAGTCCGTTTGAAAGTTTCTTTGGTGGTGGCGGACAGCGTGGCGGAAGAAGGCAAGTGAACCGCGGTACCAATCTTCGCATCAAAGTAAAACTTACACTGGAAGAAATTGCTCACGGTGTAGAGAAGAAATTAAAAGTAAACAAAGCGATTCCTTGCCAGACATGCAAAGGAAACGGAGCGCAACCCGGAAGTGACTTTCATACCTGCGCTACCTGCAAAGGAAGCGGGCAGGTTCATCGTGTTACGAATACGTTCATCGGGCAGATGCGCACTACGGCTACGTGCCCGACCTGCAACGGAGAAGGTCAAACCATCACCAACAAATGTAAAAGTTGCAATGGTAGCGGTATTCAACATGGTGAAGAAATCATTTCGGTGAATATTCCCGCGGGCGTTGGCGAAGGAATGCAACTGACTGTGAGCGGAAAAGGGAATGCTGCTGAACGCGGTGGCATTGCCGGAGATTTACTGATCTTAATTGAAGAAGCAGAGCATGAACATCTTCAACGTGACGGAGGAAATCTTCTGTACGATCTATACATCAACATTGCAGATGCAGCACTTGGAACTTCCGTTGAAATTCCGACTCTTGAAGGGAAAGCAAAAATAAAAATTGATGCCGGAACACAAGCAGGCAAAGTGCTTCGGCTGAAAGGAAAAGGATTGCCTTCTGTAAACAGTTATGGTCGCGGTGATTTGTTGGTAAACATTAATGTATGGACTCCGCAACACGTATCTGCAGAAGAGAAAAAAATCCTTGAACAATTAAAAAACTCGCCCAACTTTAAACCAAATCCGGGAAAAGGAGACAAAAGTTTTTACGATAAGATGAAAGAGTTCTTTCATTCCTAACACCTCACTTCGACAAGCTCACTTCGACAAGCTCAGTGTAGCATCACATATGTTAAATGAAAACATCTGTTAAAGAAGTTTAACACAATTAAATTCTAATAGAAAAAATCAACACACATGAAAAAAGCAATTATTTTATCATCTGCATGCATTGCAATTGCATTGGGAGCCTGCACAAGTTCATCCACAAAAACAGAACAGGCGACAATATCAAAAGATTCAACGGCAATTCATACAATCGATACGACTCAGCTTGCGGTGGGAACCGTTTTCTACCAGTGCCCGATGCATCTGGAAGAGGTTTCCGATAAGCCCGGAGCATGCCCTAAGTGCGGAATGGATTTGGAAAAAATGACGAAACAATAAAATTGTTTTCGGTTTACAGTTTACAGTTTACTTCGTATTACAAACAGTAAACTGTAAACATCATCGTATGAATTCAAGGATCTTTTCTGTCGCACCTTTTCTTTCCTGAACATATTTTCCGGAGATGGAAGAAACTGCTTTCCGTTTATTTTCATCGTTGAGAAAATTACTCAAGAGAATTTTTAATTCATCCGATGAATTAATTGAAAAAGCTCCGCCCGCTTTTATTAACTCGTTTGCTTCACGAAATTTTTTATAGTTCGGACCAAAAAAAACCGGCATTCCAAAAACTGCTGCTTCCAGCGTATTGTGAATACCACTTCCGAAACCGCCTCCGATCCAAGTGAACGATCCATATTGATAGAGTGAAGAAAGTATTCCGATGTTATCCATTACCAAAATTTCAGCGGAAGAAATTGTTTCCTCATTTGATTGAGAGAATTTCATCGCTTTAAAATCTGAACATGAAAGTACCAGGTTATTTATCCTCTTTTCACTTGTTTCGTGTGGAGCGATGATAAGTTTTAAGTTTTTAGCCCGGAGTTTGGAGAATGCAGCCAGTACAAGTTCTTCGTCCCTCTCCCAAGTGCTTCCGCAGATCAATATTTTATTTCCACCGCAGAATTTTTCAATGAGCGGAATTGGTTTTGCGTTTGCCGCAATCTCAGCAACACGATCGAAACGTGTATCACCTGTGGCATTGCAATTGGAAAAACCGATTGAATGAAGCAACCTTTCTGATTCAACATCCTGAACAAAAAAGTACGAAACGGCTTTCAGTATGTTCCTGAAGAATCCTCCGTACCATTTGAAAAATTTTTGCTCCGGGCGAAAAATTGCCGATACGAGGTAGACCGGAATGTTTTTTTTTCGGAGTTCATTGAAATAATGAAACCAGTATTCATATTTCACAAAAAAAACTTTTTCCGGATCCATGAGCGAAATAAATTTTTCTGCGTTCGTCCGTGTATCCGCGGGCAAATAAAAAATGTAATCGGCTCCGGGATAATTTTTCCTGATCTCATAACCGGAAGGAGAAAAAAAAGTGAGAACAATTTTGAATTCCGGGTTCCGTGTCCTGAATTTTTCAATGACCGGTCTACCTTGTTCAAACTCTCCGAGCGAAGCACAATGAAACCAGACCCTCCGTTCATTTGGCAATACAGATTTCTGAATGTCTTGGAGAATATTTTTTCTTCCGTCTATCCATTGTTTAGCTTTTGCATTGCCTGTCAACGAAGCAATGTGTATTGCTATCCTGTAAAAAAAAATGGAAAGATTATAGAGTATTGACATCCAGAAAGCCTGAATCAATTGTAGTAATATGCACGAGGCGCCTGCTTGTAAAGAGGAATGATCCACGCAAGCCGGATTCCCATCAGCAAATCAATGCGTGATTTATCATCACGCATCATCGTATCAAAATTATAATTTCTTCGGCTCTTTGTAAACGCCTGCGTAAATTCAAAACCGGCCTGGAAATTTACCAACCTGTGATTTCCAAAATTTACATACCCGATAAATTCCGTGAGGGACAATCCGTTTGTCAAACGATCGTATCCCTTTTTATACTCCTCGCTGACCTGGGGTGCAGTGTTTCCTTTGTCCTCAATCCGGATTTTATGTTGCAACAAACCAACGCCCAACGTCGCCATCAATCCTGAATTGGGATTCGGGCCCATGACAGGAAAAATTTTTCCTGCCTTTCCCTGGAACATAAATCCACGTTCGTATAAAAAAACATCGGCATAAAAACCTGCTTCATTAATGATAAAACCCTGCGATGTACTGATCTTATCGAGAATCGTATTTTCTTTTATATCCTCGCCAAAAATAAAATTTCCGTCAATGCCGAATATCCAGTTTTTATTTGTCTTCCATTGAAAAGTTCCACCCACGTTAAAGTCATTCCCGAAGCGATCTGACAAATCACCTCCAGGAATTTGATACGCAAATGTTCCGCCAATTACGAAAAAAGAAATCGCAGAATCACGGACATTAAACTGCGCCGATGCATGATGTAAATTTATCACCATCAAAACCGGAATGAATAGCAGAAAAATTATTTTTCTTTTCATCGCGCACGAAGATAGTAAAGAAGTTATTTGTTATCCGTCAATCGTTAAACGGAAATAAGATTTATTCATTGTTCTTACCGATAAATCACGCACTCTGTTGAACACGTCACCAATGAAATCAATTCTTTATCTTCGCACGTCTTTTTAAAAGAAATATGAAGAAAATTCAAATGGTTGACCTGGTGAGTCAATACGAAAAGATTCAACCGGAAATTGATAAAGCTGTTTTGGATGTGATCCGTTCATCAGCGTATATAAATGGCCCCGAAGTAAAATCATTTCAATCTGAATTTGAAAACTATTTGCATGTAAAACATGTGATCCCGTGTGCGAACGGAACCGATGCGCTCCAGATCGCCATGATGGCGCTTGGTTTTCAGCCGGGCGACGAAGTGATCACGGCCAATTTCACCTACGTTGCAACCGCTGAAGTGATTGCCTTACTGAAACTGAAACCGGTGTTGGTCGATGTAAATCCTGATACATTCACATTGGATCCGAAAGCGGTGGAAGCTGCTATTACGAATCGTACAGTTGCCATTGTTCCGGTTCATTTGTTCGGCCAGTGCGCTGACATGGATGCAATCATGGAAATTGCAAAAAAACATACGCTTGCAGTCATTGAAGATGTTGCGCAGGCCATCGGATCTGATTACCGTTTACAAAATGGAACCACCCAAAAAGCCGGAACGATCGGAACTGTCGGATGCACTTCATTTTTTCCCTCCAAGAACTTAGGATGTTATGGTGATGGCGGAGCCATTTTTACAAACGATGACGAACTTGGAAAAAAGATCAGGGTCATTGCCAACCATGGACAATCGGTGTTGTATTATCATGATGAAGTTGGTGTCAATTCACGCCTCGACAGCATACAGGCTGCCATTCTTCGCATCAAGTTGAGACACCTGGATGAATATGCCGCAGCGCGAAATAAGGTTGCCGATTATTATGACAAGGCATTTGCGAATCATCCGAACATCATTGCTCCGAAACGCTTTAAAAATTCCAATCACGTCTTTCATCAATATACACTTATATTAAAAAATGCTGACAGAAATAAATTGAGGGAATATCTTGCAGACAAAAATATTCCTGCCATGATTTATTACCCTGTTCCGCTGCATCTTCAAAAAGCATATCTCGACCCGCGTTATAAAGAAGGAGATTTTCCGGTTACAGAAATGTTATGCGCGAGCGTTATTTCTCTACCGATTCATACAGAGATGACGGAGGAGACATTAAAATACATCGTGGAATCAGTATTGACATTTTAAAAATAGTTTACAGTTTACGGTTTACAGTTTTGTAAACCGTAAACTGTAAACTGTAAACAAGGTTTATATGAAAATAGCAGTTATAGGAACAGGATATGTTGGGTTGGTTACGGGAACATGTTTTGCTGAAACAGGAAATCATGTAACGTGTGTTGACATCAACGAAGAAAAAGTTGCGCAGATGAAACGTGTAGAGATTCCGATTTACGAACCACACCTGGACGCACTTTTCGAACGAAACATCAAACAGGGAAGGCTGACATTCACCACAAAACTGGAAGAAGGCATCCAGGATGCTGCTATTATTTTTCTCGCACTGCCAACTCCTTCTGATGGCGATGGTGCTGCTGATTTACGTTTCGTACTGCAAGTCTCCGAGCAGTTGGGACATCTTATCAAACAGTATAAAATTGTCGTCAACAAAAGTACTGTGCCTGTAGGGACTGCCGAAAAAGTCCGTGAGACCATTGCAAAGAACTGCAAGAGTGATTTTGATGTGGTCTCCAATCCGGAATTTCTCCGCGAAGGTTTTGCCGTAGACGACTTTATGAAACCTGATCGTGTTGTGATCGGAACACAATCGGAGAAGGCAAAAAAAATAATGACAGAATTGTATGGTCCGTTTGTACGGCAAGGCAATCCGGTGTATTACATGGATGAACGTTCTGCTGAGTTAACGAAGTATGCAGCCAACGCATTTCTTGCCACGAAAATTTCTTTCATGAATGAGATTGCAAATTTGTGTGAGAGAGTCGGAGCAAATGTTGACATGGTACGAATCGGAATTGGCGCTGACAGCCGGATTGGCAAACGTTTTCTATTTGCAGGTATTGGTTATGGCGGAAGTTGCTTTCCGAAAGATGTCCAGGCGCTTGCAAAGACGTCAGCTGATCATAAGTACGATTTTAAAATTCTGAAATCGGTGATGGGAGTGAATGACATGCAACGTCAAACCATCGTTGACAAAATCAAAAAACATTTTAACAACGATTTAAAGAACAAACATTTCGGCTTGTGGGGTTTGGCTTTCAAACCGGACACGGATGATATTCGCGAAGCACCGGCACTGTATATCATTGAACAGTTGCTGAAAGAAGGAGCCACTCTTTCCGCTTTTGATCCGGAAGCGATGAATAACGTGAATAAAATTGTCGGGGAAAAAATCACGTATGGAAAGGACGAATACGATGTGTTAAAAAATGCAGATGCATTAATCATTGCGACAGAATGGGCGCTATTCCGTACTCCTGATTTCGACCAGATGACGAAGCTGATGAAAAATAAAATCATTTTTGACGGTAGAAATCTATACGACCTGAACCAAATGTGCGAACTTGGCTACACGTACTATAGTGTGGGAAGGGAAATGGTTTCTTAGTGTGAAAAAGTTCTTAGTTTTTAGTTCTTAGTTAAGACGCTTCCACCAACTTTTTTAACTGAACCACGATTGGGCTCGAGCCTTCACCCTTGTTAACTGCAGCTTTCCTAATTCAGCAAATCCTCTTGCAATTTGGATTGATTTATTACAGATTCTTTCATTTATAATTTAAAATCCGCTTTCAGCGAGACTCGCCTTTGGCGGTCTATAATTCCTGTATATTTGCAATATGAAAATCCTGATTGTTGCTGCTATGGAAAAAGAAGCCGAGTCGCTGGAAAAAAAATTGTGGAAGGAGAATTCTCACCACGTTGATTTCCTCATTACCGGTGTCGGGATGACAGCCACTACGTATTCACTCACAAAAAGATTGTCGAAGAAAAAATACGATCTCGCTTTAAACATTGGGCTGGCAGGAACTTTCAGGGAAGAAATTAATATCGGGGAAGTAGTGAATGTTGTAACCGATTGCTTCGCTGATCTCGGAGCTGAAGACGGAGAAAACTTTCTCACCATTAGCCAGCTTGGTTTGTTCGATGAAGATAAATTTCCGTTCTGGAATGGAAAACTGAAAACGGATGAAGCACAAAACTATCGCTCGCTGACATTCCTGAAAAATGTAAAAGGTATTACCGTGAATAAAGTGCATGGGAATGAAGAAAGCATTCAACGCGTGATTCAAAAATTTCATCCTGATATCGAAAGTATGGAAGGTGCAGCTTTTTTATATGTATGTCTCATGGAAAAAATTCCCTGCATCCAGCTTCGGGCGATTTCAAACCGCGTAGAAAAAAGAAAACGTGAGTTGTGGAATATTGAACTTGCAATGAATAACCTGACTGAAGTACTTGCCCAGTTTATTGCAGGGATTGAAGAAATGAAAATGACCTGAGATATTTTTGAGCATAGTATCTGCCTGCTATTTTCGCGACTATTATTCTTTCCTGAATACATTTTTTCCAATTCGCTATAGTTGCAATCTTACTCAGCAAATTTATAATCCATCCTTTAAAAATTTTAGTATATTTGTCGCCTCTAAAAATATAACAGTTGTTATATAGCATATCAACATAGGAAACGTACCAAAACTTAATTACTAATTTTAAAAACAAAAATTGAATGTCACAAAGCAAAATTGAATTCCGCCTCGGTGCTATACACTTCGTAGGCGAAGGCGACAAGGAATGGGTCACCAAACAATTAGACAAAATTATCAGCCAGGCTTCCACACTGCTGCGTGTAGCAGGAGGTTCTGACGAGGTTTCTTCCCCGGAAAACTCTTCGCCTGTAAAAAGAACAGGAAACCGTTCTAAGAAAACCGTTACGCATGCGACACCGGTTGTTACAGGAATCAAAAGCACTACATCCGGAAAAGATCTTGCAACATTTATTCAGTCAAAGAAAGCAGGTTCCAACCAGCGTGCTAAGTTCCTGGCAGCAGCGCTTTGGCTTCACAAGCACGGAAAAAACAATCCAGGCACAAGAGATGTTACCAACGCTTTAAAACAGGCTCGCGTTTCTGCATTGATCAACCCAAGCCAATACCTGAATCAGAATGTTAAACAAGGATACCTGAGAAAATCAGGAAGTGGTTTCACCGTTACCAAAAAAGGTGAGTCTGCTCTGTAACAAATTATAGTTTTCTTTCTAAAACAAAACCGTGTAGAAATTTTACACGGTTTTATTTTTTATATCGCACTATAAAGTTTTCTACTTTGATCACAGAAATTTATTTACCGAAAGATAATTTTTAACATAATCTTCCACACCTTCTTCCAAAGAATAAAAAGGAGTTGAGTAACCGATGCTCTTCAACTTGCTCATTGTTGCTTCCGTGAAATACTGGTAGGTATCACGGATATCGGCCGGCGTGTCGATAAATTCAACGTGTTCTTCTTTCTTCATTGCTTTAAAAACATTTCGTGTGAGATCAAGAAACGTTCTTGCCTTGCCGGAACCAAGATTGTAAATCGCAGAATCCTTTCTGTGATGCATCAGCCAATAACAAACACTTACAACATCTTTTACATAGACAAAATCGCGTAACTGTTCTCCATCTTTAAATTTAGGATTATGTGAGCGGAACAATTTCATTTTTCCTGTTGAAGAAATTTGATTGAATGAATGTAGAATTACGGAAGCCATTCTTCCTTTATGGTATTCATTCGGTCCGTAGACGTTAAAAAATTTCAAGCCAATCCAAAAATAGGGTTTTCGTTCCTGCACCAAAACCCATTTGTCAAAATCATTTTTTGATTCTCCGTATGGATTTAATGGTTTTAGTCGGTCAATAATTTCATGCGAATCATTGTAACCGAATTCTCCCGCTCCATATGTAGCAGCTGAAGAAGCATACACCAGCGGCAAACCAAATTCAACACATACATTCCAGACATCTTTTGAATACTGCAAATTAAGTTTGTCGAAAATGTCTTTATTGAATTCTGTCGTATCCGTTCTCGCCCCGATGTGAAAAACAAACTGAACCAACCGCTGATTCCATTTCAGCCATTCAATAAATAGTTCCCGTTCAATTTTTGCTGTAAACTTTTTCCCTTCAAGATTTTTATCTTTCTCTTGTTTCGAGAAATCATCCACGAGGATAAGATCGTTGAAACCTTCATCGTTCAGTTTTCGCACCAAACAACTTCCGATAAATCCTGCTGCTCCGGTGACGATAATCATGAATTGAAAATTGAAAATTGAAAATTGAAAATTGAAAAACAATCCATAATTGATAATCTAATCATTTGACACTTCAACACTTTTATTAATAAATATAGTTTGAGGGAGTGAATGAATGACCCCTGTGTTTTTTGCTTTTTGAAAAAGTGTTCCAACCGCGTGTCTTCCTTTTTCTCCGAGATCAATTGAATATTCATTTACATAGAGCGCGATGTGTTTTCTTCTCACATCTTCATCCATTTCCCGGGCATGTTGCTTCACAAATTCATAACCTGATCCGGGATTTGCAAAAGCATACTCTACGCTTCTTCTCATAATACGATCAATTTTTTGTTTGATCTCCTCCGGTAAATTTCTTTTCACTACAATTCCTCCAAGCGGAATGGGTTCGGCCGTTTCTTTTTCCCACAACTCACCAAGATCACAGATTTTTTTTAATCCTTTCTGCTCGTAGGTAAACCTGTTTTCATGAATGATTACCCCTGCATCCACCCTTCCTGAAAGAACTGCATCTTCTATTTCAGAAAAAATCAACTCAACTTTATTTTTCGTTCCGAGAAAAAATATATTAAACAAAAAATTAGCCGTTGTATTCAACCCGGGAATTGCAATCATCTTTTGCGTGAGATCACTGACAGGAAATTGATTCCTGGAAATCACCAGCGGTCCGACTCCATTGCCCAACGCACTTCCTGAATTCAACAAACTGTACTTTTCCCAAACGCGTGCATACGCAGCAAAACTTATTTTTGAAATATCGAGTTCATGACGGATTGCTCGTTGATTCAATGATTCAACATCTTCCATCATCACAAGAAATTCCAATCCTTCTGTATCAATTTTGTGATGAACCATCGCATCGAACATACATGTATCGTTCGGACACGGAGAAAAACCAAGTGAGAGTCGGGGATCGGGAGAAGACATTTTCGTGAACTATAAGAACAGAGAAACCTAAAGACTTATTTACTTTCTTTTTTCTCTTTCTCGTATTCTTTATTTAATCCTGTTACAATTTCTTTTGTGATATTCAGGCTATCGTTTGCAAATAAAATTCCTCCGCCTTTTTGATAACCTAATACAAAACTATAATTTCTACTCTTATTGAATTCCTTCATATACGCAGCAAGTTTCGTGAAAATTTCTCCGTTCACCTTGTTTTGCTGGTCTTCCAAATGTCCCATCATTTCATCCTTCTTTTGTAAAAAACTCTGTTGCTTAAAAGAAAGTTGCTCTTCGGTTGCCTGGCGCTCTTGTGCCGACATCGTTGAAGCATTCTTCTGGTATACTTCAATTTCCTTTTGCAGTTTTTCACCTTCTGACTTCAACAACGCTTTAACTTTATTTTGAGTTTCCTCAAACTCCGATTTTTTATTTTTGTAATAGTCATATTGCTCCATCAACGAATCGGAGTTTACGTACACTACATTTCCGGTCGCTAAAGGCACTGTATTGATGACCTGATTTACTCCTGGTTTTTCAGAAAAATGAAAATAAAAAAGGATTGCAACGGCAATTACAAGAATCAAATTAAGAATGACAGAGACGTTTTTCATACGTGTAAATATTAGGTTGCAAAGATAAGATTCATCATTGATTCGCAATGCAGGAGCCCTGATTTGACTATTTGCCAAATGTTTTATACATTTCGATCAAATTGAAATGTGAATGAAAAACCTCTTCTGCATTATTTCCCTGATCGTTGCAATCACCGCTTCATCCTGTAAGAAAGAAGGAACTGTAACCTTACCTCAACCGGACACCACAAAAACCATCACTGAAGTTCCGGCTTCTTTTACTCAGAAGGTACTTATTGAAGAATTTGTATGTGCGGATTCCGGCAACTGCCCGATTGCTGATTATTATTTAAACCAGTCTATCAGCCAACTAAACAGCCAGTATGCTGACAGGGTTTACGGAACAACCATTCATGTTGCAGATGTAATGCAAGATCCGGAGCTGGTTGTTTCAATTCCGACAATCAATAGTCTTGATACCATGTTCAATAATACAGGAAGTTATCCTGTAGGCATGGCGAACAGGAATGATCCTGATCCGACGAATATATCGTGGGTCAATTGTGCTACCGAAGTTCCGGGTTTATTGGGACAGAATCCAAAATGTGGATTGGCCATTGATGCATTCCGGATGAATGGCAATACACTTACACTCAATGTGCACGCAGGATTCAACATCGACGTTGTCGGCGAATACCGCTTGCATGTTTATTTGGTGGAGACAAGTGTTCAATCATCCGATACTTTATACGATCAGGCTAATACGACAACTGATCCAACCTGTCCTTACTATTCTTCACCAAACCCAATACCTAATTACACACATCAAAATGTGTTGCGGAAAGTTATTTCAACTGTTGGAAACGGAGAAGGTATACCTGCTGCTAACATGCGACACGGAAAACAGTTTGTTAAGAACTACACTGTTAATCTTTCCGGCTTCAACTGGAGCAATTGTTCAATCATCGCTTTTGTAGACAAATACGCTGACTATGCAGGAGGACACCGGATCATGAATGTTCAGAAAGTTGCTGTTGGTTTTCTGAAAAACTGGGACTAAAAAAAGTATCACCAATTGAAAACGCATTTCATTTGAGATGCGTTTTTTTATTCACCATAACGAAAAAAAACGAATGGAACTAATTTCTGAAGCATTGTCACAGTATGTTGAAGCACATACTTCACCGGAATCAGACTTGCTGAATGAACTCAACAGGGAAACGAACGCAAAAGTGTTGATGCCGCGAATGCTGTCAGGTCATTTGCAGGGACAATTCCTGAGCATGATCAGTAACATGATACAGCCCGAACAGGTTCTTGAAATCGGAACGTACACCGGCTACTCGGCCATTTGTCTTGCTTCAGGATTAAAGACAAACGGATGTTTGCACACGATTGACATCAACGATGAACTCGCACCGATGGTAAATCAGTATATCAGCAAAGCGAACATGCATGATAAAATTAAAACGTACACAGGAAATGCGCTTGAGATAATTCCATCATTAAACAAAACTTTTGACCTGGTTTTTATTGATGCAGATAAAATTAATTACTCCAACTATTATGATCTTGTTTTCGACAAGGTAAGAAAAGGAGGATACCTGCTTGCCGACAATGTTTTATGGAGCGGGAAAGTAGTCGACAAGGAATCCGACATGGATAACGATACGAAGGCGATTGTTGCATTCAACAAAAAAATTCATGCTGATAAAAGAGTGCAACATGTTCTCTTGCCGATTCGTGACGGATTGATGCTGATGCGTAAATTGTAATTTCTAAGGAGTGGAAGACGAAACAGGAATTATTTTTCCGTTAAAAAATTTATGACCTTCCAACGCAAAACGCGCCACGTACGCGCCCATTTCTTCCGGCTTGAGAGATGCACTGAATGAAGGAAAAGCGGCAGCAAACATTTCTGTCTGCACCGAACCGAGACAAAGACAATTCACCGAAATATTTTTCTCTTTCAATTCTTCCGCAAGACATTCAGTGATTCCAACGATGGCTGCTTTACTTGAACTGTACGCTGACAATCCTTTAAACTTAGCACTTCCCTGGAAACCGCCCATACTACTGATGTTAACAATGTGCGAACCGCCTTTCATCGATGGCAACATTGACCTTATCATATTTACAGTTCCAAAAACATTGGTCGAATAAACATCCATCCAGTCCTTTGATGACAATTCACCAAACGACTTGTTGATGAGAAGTCCTGCATTGTTGATGAGAATATCAAGGTCAGCAAATTTCGATTTTATGCTTTCAGCAATTCCGTTAACAGCATTTTCATTTGAGATATTTCCGGCAAGTGTAATTAATTTCGATTGCGGATTCCTCTTCAGCGATTCAACTTTCAATTTTCCGAGCTTCGCTTCGTTTCTTGAAACAGCAATCACATGATGATCCGGATTTGCTGATAACTGTAGTGCGGCCTGGTAACCTATGCCGCTGCTGGCACCTGTGATAACAATGTTCATTCAATATTTATTTAAGACGTTGATCTTTCGAGTGACAAAATAAACAAAATGTTTGTTCTTCAATGAACCATTCGAATTTCTTTAACTTTACCGCTAAATATTAAACGTGATGAAACATACGCTTAAACTATTCCTCTTCGTTCTTTTTATCAGTTCGTGTTTTTTAGAATTATCCGCCCAACCTCCGCAAGAAGGAGAAAAGTTCTGGGACAAAGTTTATTTCGGAGGGAACTTCGGTTTGCAATTCGGTGATCAAACGGTCGTGGATGTAAATCCTTTAATTGGTTACCGTCTCACTGAAAAATTATCGGTAGGATTTACTGCCACCTATATCTATTACAAATTCAAAGATCCTTATAACCCCTCCTATTCTTATTCTTCCGACATCTATGGAGGAAGTATTTTTACTCGCTATTTTTTACTTGAAAATATTTTCGCTCACATAGAGGGAGAAGTGTTGAATCTTGAAGTACCTAACTATGTTCTGAACCGGTATGTAAGGGAAGACATTTTTGGTTTTTATGTCGGTGGTGGTTACAGGCAACCATTGGGTGACAGGTCTTCACTGAACATCCTTTTACTTTACAACCTGAACGAGGACAGGAACTCACCCTATCAAAACCCGATCATACGAATCGGTTTTGGGTTTGGAATTTAGAAACTGCTTTTAATGAATGGTAACGCTCCGAAAGCTTTCACATCAAAACCATTTTTTGAAAAATTATAACGATCCTGCTGTGGCAGGTAATAAAGCTGGTAACCTTCGTCACTGAAGGCCGACATCCGCTCTGCATCCAGGTAATCAATAAACCGGATTGTTTTTTTTTGGGCTTCGGCTTGCCTCACCGCAAGTTGTGTATACCATCTTCCTGCAACAATCAGCGATTTCTTGTGAAGGGTATCTGTTGACTGAAGTATGCCGGAAGTAAACTCCATTGCTTTCTCCCTCCTGGATTGATAGGCAAAGAGAGGTCCGATGACGGGATCGAAAATTAAATCTTCACCGGCCGCGCGGAATTTTATGGCGACAGCAGATTGTGCAGGTGCATCATTCCTGTCAACCGGGCTAATGCTCGCAATCAGCGGAGAAACAATTAACATGATTGCAAAAAAAGTAAATGCCCTGTCGTACAGATATTTTCCGAAAACAAGAATTACAAACGGTATGATCGGAATCAGATACCCTGCTTCCATCGGGAGTTTTAGAAAAGCGATGATGTAAAGATCAATCGCGACAAGCCAGGAGACAATGTATTTCTCATTCACTGATCTTGGAAATAAATAATTTTTTGATGACGCTTTTACCGGTACCAAAAGCAGGCATGTGGAAATCACAATGCCGATGAATCCAATAACGCCCCAGACACCGACCGATAATTTAAAAAGTACTTCAGGGATGGAAGGATACGACACATCATAGTACATCAGGAAAGATTTTCCGTATTTCAGATAGACTGGAAGAAATATTAAACAACCTGCCACACACGTCGCAAAAATGAGTTTTGAAATTCTGAAAATATTTTTCTCCAATCCGTCAGTTTGTGAAATCATAATAGCGAACGGGAGCAACATGGCACCCGAAGTAATCCGGCAGCCAATGGCAACGGCCAGGAAAAGCCCGGCTATGAGCGGTTTATCCTTCACCACAAAATACAACCCGATCAGGATGAATGCGAGCGCCCATGTATAGTCAATCGTTACCGTGGAGTTTACATAAATTGTTTTCACGCTTGCCAATGCAAACGCCGCCAGAAAAACAGATTTGAAACGAAGTGCTTTTAACGTGAAAACAAAAAATATAAATCCAACCGTGCTGATGATCGTGGAGAGTAGGTTGAGCGAAACATAACTACCTGTGTAGAAAAGAGAACAGATAAATTCATGCACAGGATAACCCGGAAAACGCGACACTTCGTACACGCCTGTCGAAGAAATATTTTTTGCGGTTAACGCAACTTCCCATGAGTCAGCATCAAGTCCGTATCCCGAAAAAAGAAACGGGACACGCGAAATGAGAATCACTGCAACAAAAGCAATGATCTGCGTTGATTCATTTTCAATGATCCGTTTCAATTTTTATTTTTAGTTGCGGCAAATGTCACTGAATAACCGGTTTGAAACAAAAATATTCTATGGTCTTATGCAAATCGTTGGTGAATGCAGGTGAACCAACGGTTTTACTCAGTCAACAGGCTCCAGGTTACTCATAAAATGTACAATACGGTCGGCCCTTCGCTGGATGTAAAGTGATGGTTTCGCGGGTGACCACTTCCTCGGGTTCGGAAATACCGCTGCAATCAGCGCGGCTTCTCTCATAGATAATTTTTTTGCCGGTTTGTGAAAATACTCCTGCGCAGCCGCTTCAGCACCATAAATTCCATTCCCGGTTTCTGCTACATTGAGGTACACTTCCATGATGCGTTTCTTGCTCCATAAAGTTTCAATCAGGAACGTGAAATACACTTCGAACCCTTTCCTGATCCAGCTACGCACCGGGAAAAGAAAAACATTTTTTGCTGTTTGTTGACTGATTGTGCTTGCTCCTCGAACTTTTTTCCCTTTGTGCCTTTCATTATACACCTGAGCTTTTTTTATGGCTTCAAAATCAAAACCATTGTGTTCTTCAAAATTCTGATCCTCTGCAGCCATGGCAGCAAGCGGCATAGCAGCAGACATTTCATACAAGGAAGTCCAGTTTTTTTTCAGCGTCATCTCCTGTCCGTTCCACTTTTGCTCAACACAACGAATAATCATCAACGGTGTAACCGGTATCGGTACAAAACGAAAAATCAGTACGGAAGCAATGCTTAGAACGAAAAACCATTTGATGATTTCCCAAACGATGCGGAAAAGTTTTCTGAAAAAAATTTTCATCCCTATGAAATAGCGGAACGAAGAAAGGAAAATTAAACGGAAAGAAACTTTCCCGTGTGAAATAACCTACAGCAACATAAAGCATAAAAAGAGGCTGCCTTCTATGCAACCTCTTTTTTATTGATAAATATTCTTTGGAAATTTTATTTACTCCGAACCATGTGTTTGGTATCGATCAGTTTTCCATCGACGATCAGACTGTATGTATAAATACCACTGCTCAGGTTAGAAGCATACACCTGCATCGTTCCATTTCCTCTCTCATTGATCATAACTGTCTTTAATACTCTTCCGTTATTATCATAGAAAATAATTTCCGCCTTTTGAACATCACTTGGTATTACATAACTGATTTGCGTTTCTTCTGCAAAAGGATTCGGATCGTTCTGATTAAGAATGATACTGTTTTCTGAACTTAGCTCAACTGAGATTCTGTTTTCAACCGTGTTGTCATTACTGTTCTGATTAGTA
>JAYVUK010000060.1:0-47734 GCA_043787975.1 Bacteroidota bacterium | reverse complement strand
AACTAAAATCAATAACAGACCTATTAGGAAATTTAAATACAAAACAGCTAATCAAGTCTTCTCAGAAAAAGTTGCACTTATTAGTTGAACATACAAAATATTTCTTTTTAATTTCATTCCTAATTCAACGCACTCTTTATCTCTTTCATTTCCTGCTGCACTTTTTCAATTTTCAAAAGGAGTTCATTTTTTTCAAAGCCGGTATCAGGAATTTCATTGCTCATGTAATTGCAAAACTTCCAGACTTCTTTCACTTCGTTGATGTTGATCTCGTACGGCTCATAAAACGTATTCAATGATTTCAGCAACAGGTTTTTTTTCTTCTTCAACTGGTTGTAAGCAATCTTGAATACGATGCCTTCCTCTTGTGTAAGTACAATGTACGGCTGGCCATCTTTGATGTCGTACCAGTTTTCAAGATACTCACCAATCACCCAACTTTTATCCGGAATCGGAAGCATCGAATCGCCTGAGATTTGAAACATCCTGTACTTACGATCACTGAGTAAAATAGGTAGTTGAAACGATGGAAGTTTTTTTACAAAGTCAGGATCAGCATACCCGTTTTTATAACCGGCTTTTGCTTTGAGCGGAACCACTTCAATATTTTCACGGTTCTGGCTGTCGACCGTTGTGGCGAGTACACGAAGACGCGAACCTGTTACATACACATCATTTCCCCGCTCCAAATCCATCAGTTGGAATTGTGAAAGTTTGCTCATGTCGACTTTCACCAATGTATCAATAGACACTTTATAATATTTTGAAAAGGTGAGCAAGGCATCGAGCGTTGGGTTCTTGATGCTGCCGTTTTCGTAACTGTTCAGCGTGGAGCGGCTGAACCCAAGCGCGTTGGAAACCATATCCTGCGTAAGGCTTCTTCGCGTACGAAGAATCTTGATGTTGTTGTTGAAGTACATATTTCTGTTTACGGTTTACAAGTTTACAGTTTACAAATTCACAGTCTATAGTTTACGGTTCATCTAAAAAAGATTTTAAAAAAATCTTTGACAAAGATAAAAAAAATTGGTTACATTATAGTCATCGAATTTGTTTGTATTGCAATCATTAAAAAGAAGGATGAAAAAGAGTACAGAAGACAAGCCAAAGAAGAGAAAATACGTTGAAGCTTCGGATCCCGAAACGGCTCCGCAGAAGGACAACTTCATACCCGAACAGGAATATTTAAAAGGCCGCGGAGCACAGATACAAACGCACAACCGTTTCCTGCAACAGGAATTGGTTGCCGAGCATATTGAAGGATTGGATGAACCGTTGCTTGAAAATGAACGGACAAAAATTTTTGTTGAACATCCGAAAAAGATTGTGAACAAAATCACCAGCCCTGATTTGGCCGGCATGAACAGCATCAATCCTTACCAGGGATGCGAACATGGCTGCATTTATTGTTACGCTCGCAACTCACACAATTATTACGGCTTCAGTGCAGGGCTTGATTTCGAACGAAAAATTATTATCAAACCTGCCGCTTCCACATTGCTCAGAAAATATTTCGATAACCCGCGATACGAAACTGAATCCATCATGCTTTCGGGAAATACCGATTGCTATCAACCTTCCGAACGCAAATATAAAATTACGCGCAGCTTGCTTGAAGTCGCATTGGAATACCGGAATCCTGTCGGCATCATTACAAAAAATAGTTTGGTACTTCGTGATATGGATATCCTGAAAGAACTGGCTTCGATGAACCTTATTCATGTGATGGTTTCCATTACATCCCTTCGTGATGACTTGCGATCGCTTCTTGAACCACGAACAGCTACCTATAAAAACCGTTTGCATGTCATTGAAGAATTATCAAAAAATAATGTTCCTGCAGGAGTGATGGTTGCTCCCATTATTCCGGGATTGACAAGCGAAGAAATCCCCGACATTATCAAAGCCGTTGCTGACTGCGGCGGACTGACAGCAGGCTACACGATTGTACGGCTGAACGGGGAAATAAAAAATATTTTTTACGACTGGCTCTACAAAAATCTTCCCGATGCTGCCGATAAGATCTGGAACCAGATCAAAGAATGTCATGGCGGACAGGTAAATGATTCGCGTTACAGTACACGTATGAGCGGTGAAGGAAAAATTGCAGAATCCATCAGACTGCTTTTTAAAATGTCAAAGAAAAAATACATGAGCGGCAGAAGTATGCCTGCATATGATTTCAGTTTATTCAAAAGACCATTGAAAAGTGGTGACCAGTTATCCTTTTTTTAAAAAAGAAAAATTATGGCAATTGATATAAATAGTCACCGAACCATCGCTCACATGGACATGGATTGCTTTTTTGTTTCCGTGTCACGGTTACTTAATCCAAAATTGATCGGGATGCCTGTCATTGTTGGCGGAGGCGAACGCGGTGTGGTGGCAGCCTGCAGTTATGAAACCCGAAAATTCGGTGTACACTCAGCGATGCCAATCAAAATGGCAAAACGCTTATGTCCGGAAGCCATTATCATCCGTGGCGATTACGATGAATACAGCAAACGATCGGATGAAGTAACGGAAATCATCAAGGAAGAAGTTCCGTTGTATGAACGTTCTTCCATTGATGAGTTCTACATGGACCTGAGTGGTATGGATAAATTTTTCGGATGCTTCAAACATGCAACGGAACTGCGGCAGAAAATTATAAAGGAAACAGGATTGCCGATTTCTCTCGGCATGTCATCCAATAAAACGGTAAGCAAAGTTGCAACCGATGAAGCCAAGCCAAATAACCAGATCAAAGTTGACCATGGTGATGAAAAAAAATTCCTCGGTCCGTTATCCGTAAAAAAAATTCCCATGATCGGTGAAAAGACCTATCACATCCTGCGGAACATGGGCATCGAAAAAGTTTTTACACTTCAGCAGATGCCGATGGAATTGTTGCAGAATGTGTTGGGAGAAAACGGGGTTTCTATCTGGAAAAAAGCAAGCGGTATCGACAACACACCGGTTGAACCTTACACTGAACAAAAATCCATGTCGCAGGAAGAAACATTCGAGAACGATACGATTGATATTGAAAAACTGAAAAATATTTTAATCGCCATGAGTGAGAAATTGTGTTTCCGTTTACGCACACAAAACAAACTGGCAGGATGTGTCACGGTAAAAATCCGGTATTCTAATTTTGACACACACAACATGCAATGCCGCATTCCTTATACCGGCAGCGACCACACCATCATCGCACGGGTAAAAGAACTTTTTGAAAAACTCTACAACCGGAGAATGCTGATACGGTTGGTCGGAGTAAAATTCAGTCATCTCGTTGGCGGTGGCCACCAGGTGAATATGTTTGAGGATAGTATCGAGTTACTAAATCTCTACCAGGCAATGGATCGAATGCGTCTCCGTTTTGGTGAGGATAAAATTCACCGTGCTGTTGCAATGAATTTTTCGTTGCGAGGGTTCAATCCTTTCAATGGATTAAAAACGGGAAGTCAATTAAAATAAAAACCGCTAAGACGCGAAGGCGCAAAAAAAAATTTGTACCCAAATAATTACTAACCGAATGGTTACAAAAAATTTAGTTCAATCTAAAAAATGTATCTCAATTGTCATTCTTATTATTCTTTCAAATACGGAACCATGAGTCCCGAACAACTGCTGCAGGAAGCGCAGGAAAAAGGGATAAGCTGCCTGGCATTAACAGATATCAATAACACATCCGGTATTCTTGATTTTTTTCGCCTGGCCAAAGGCCATTCGATAAAACCGGTAGCAGGAATTGATTTCAGAAACGGAATGGAACAACAATTCATCGGCCTTGCAAAAAATATACATGGCTTTAAAGAGCTGAATGATTTGCTCTCAACACACTTAAGGAACGGCAAGCCTTTTAAAAACTCAGCACCTCCATTCGACGATGCATTTATTATTTATCCATTCAAAAACGTACAACACCAACTCAGGGAAAATGAATTCATCGGAATAAAAATTTCGGATTTGAATAAATTACCTTTCTCCGACACCAGGCACTTACGAAACAAATTTGTTGTGTTGCATCCTGTCACTTTTCTTGAAAAAGACACACGCATCGTTCCCGGCAGAAAAGAACCTGTCACTTTTCTTACGAAGCATATACATTATGCTCATCGCTTGTTGCGTGCGATGGACAATAATACGCTCATCAGTAAATTACAAAAAACAGAAATCGCTGACGCGGGCGAAATCATGTTTCCCAAAAACAAACTTCGAAACCTATTTGCTGATTATTCCTACGCAACAGAAAACACCAACCGGATTTTAGATGAATGTACCATTGATTTCTCCAAACCTTTAAATAAAAATAAAAGGCTGTTTACCGGGAGCGTTGCACAAGACAAAGAATTATTACTCACTGAATGTGAAAAAGGAATGCAATACCGCTACGGGAATGCGGATGACAAAATTAGATTACGGTACGAGAAAGAAATAAAGACCATTACTGAAATGGGATTCACTTCTTATTTTCTGATCAACTGGGACATTGTGCGTTATGCACGTGAGCAGGGTTTGTTTTATGTTGGCCGTGGAAGCGGGGCAAACAGCATGGTTGCTTATCTACTTAACATCACCGATGTTGATCCGGTTGACCTGGATTTGTATTTTGAACGGTTCATCAATACCTCGCGCAAAAATCCTCCTGACTTTGACATTGATTTTTCTTCAAACGAACGAAATAAAATAATTGAATACATTTTTAAAAAGCACGGAGAAAAGTGCACTGCGTTGCTTGCAACATACAGTACGATGCAGGAAAATGCTGTACTACGTGAACTTGGGAAAGTGTATGGCTTGCCTAAAAACGAAATCGATGCGCTCACGGATGAAGTCTTGCTTCAGCCCGGAGAAATCAATAAATATCTTTTAGCATACAGTCATTTTTTAAAGGACTTTCCAAATCACCTCAGCATTCATGCAGGAGGAATTTTGATTTCCGAAGAAGCCATTCATTGCTACACGGCAACAAATTTTCCTCCGAAAGAATTTCCGCTTACGCAATTCAGCATGTTGGAAGCAGAAGATATCGGGTTAAACAAATTTGATATTCTCGCACAACGTGGCTTGGGAAAAATAAAAGATGCCGTCGAAATAATTAAACGAAACAAAAATATTGACATTGATATTCACGAGGTAGAAAAATTCAAGAACGATGAGGGTATAAAAAACAATTTGCAACATGCAAAATTGATGGGTTGTTTTTATGTTGAATCACCCGCGATGCGGATGTTGCTTACAAAACTGAAAGCAACTACGTATTTACATTTGATCGCGGCCAGTTCCATCATCCGTCCGGGCGTTGCACAAAGCGGAATGATGCGTGAGTACATTTTGCGGTTCCATGATGAATCCAGGAGAACCTATCCGAACCAACTCATGAAGGATCTGCTGGAAGAAACATTTGGTGTGATGGTTTACCAGGAAGATGTAATTAAAGTGGCTCATTACTTTGGGAAATTATCCCTCGAGGAATCGGATAAATTACGGAGAGGCATGGGAGGAAAATACAAGGGACGTGAAGAGTTTTGGGCTGTAAAGGATACTTTTTTTTCAAATTGTAGAAAAGAGGGCTATGATGAAAAACTTATTTACGCTATCTGGAATCAAATGGAAAGTTTTGGCGGATATGCTTTTGCCAAAGGACATTCCGCTTCTTATGCAGTAGAAAGTTACCAATGCATGTTTTTAAAAACATACTATCCGCTCGAATTCATGGTTGCCGTCATCAATAACGGAGGAGGATTTTACGCCACAGAATATTATGTGCAGGAAGCGCGGTTGTGCGGAGGAACCATTCATGCGCCCGACACCAACAGAAGCGAATCGCTCACCACTATTTATGGTGATGATATTTTTCTTGGCTTTCACCTCATTGCAGAATTAGAAAAAAATGTTGCTGAAAAAATTCTTGAAGAAAGAAATCGCGATGGTCAATTTTTATCACTCGAAAATTTCATGAAACGGGTTTCGATTGCGGTTGAACAGTTGCGTATTCTCATTCGCATCGGAGCGTTTCGTTTTACAGGAAGAACAAAAAAACAATTGTTGTGGGATATCCATGCCGTCATTGGCGCACATAAAAAAACAGAAACGAAAAGAGAACTATTTGAAGTTGGAAACAAAAAATTTCAGTTGCCTGAATTGTACCAGGGAAAATTTGATGATGCATTTGATGAAATAGAAATTCTTGGATTTCCGCTTCGTTCTCCTTTTACTTTGTTGAAAAGCGAGTTTTACCACAAAGACACGAAGGCACGAAGAGAATCAACCTTTGTGTCTTCGTGCCTTCGTGGTGAAGACCTTTTACGCACGTCTTCAGAACTTCCCAATCACCTCGGAAAAACAATTTCAATCATCGGCTATTCCGTTACACGAAAACGCACACGAACAAAAAAAGGGGATGAAATGAGCTTTGGAACTTTTCTCGATAGCAACGGTGAATGGATTGACACCACTCATTTTCCAAATGTCTTAAAAAGTTTTCCATTCACAGGAAAAGGCTGTTACCTCATCACGGGAAAAGTGGTGGAGGAATTTGGGTTTTATTCGCTTGACGTTTCCGAGATGAAATTGCTGGAAATGTATTCGAGGAATGATGAACCGGTTCCGGAGATTCATTCTCCTATTGAAAGCGAAACACATATGCTGAAATAATTTTAAAAGCAAAAAACAGTACTTATACTGCCCTTAAAAACCAAAGGATTATTTTATGTTCCCCATCTATCAAGAATATCACACTGAATTGCTTCCCGACTCCTTTTTAAGAACTGAATCTCCAAAAGACTTTGTCGAAAACGAACCTTATAGAAATGCCTTAAGTAAGGTTTATATTTCGCGATCCTACGAACGTAATTTAAAAAGTGGAGACCGTATAATCTTTTACAGGACGGGCGATCTCGGAAATGCTATTCATACAGGCGTTGTAACAACTGTTGGAATCGTGGAATCAGTTATCACCGACATTCAAGACGAAGCAACATTCATAGCTTTATGCAGAAAAAGAAGTGTTTTTTCAGATGAAGAACTCAAAAAACATTGGAACCATAAGAAACTCAACAGACCATTTATTGTTAACTTTTTGTATGTTTTTTCTTATCCTAAGAGACCTAATTTAAAATGGCTAAATGAAAATGGGGTAATTCCAAACATTCTTGATATGCCAAGAGGATTTCGTAAAATCACTCAAGAAGATTTCATTAATATCGCAAATTATTCTTTCAAAAAATGAGAGTTCTACTATCCATAAAACCAGAATATGCTTTCAAAATATTTGATGGCACAAAAAAATTTGAATTTCGAAGAGTCATTTTCAAAAACAAGAATATTAAGACGGTAGTTGTATATGCATCTTCTCCTGTTCAGCAAGTTATTGGTGAATTCGAAATAGAGACCATATTTAGTTTCGATCCCGATGCTATTTGGAAACTGACAAAAAAATATTCTGGAATCACAGAAGACTTTTTCTATCAGTATTTTGGCGACCGAGAAATTGCACACGCCATAAAAATTAAAAAGACAAAGAAATATAAGAAAGCACTTTGCATTAAAGAAGACTTTAATGTTATCCCACCACAATCATACGTTTATCTATAACCTGTCTTATTCAATTCATTACCCTTATCGTTTTCGTTATGGTGAGATGGGAATCTTAACAAAATATTACAGCAGGTTACAAATTACACTTCCGAGTTGAACTAAGAAATGAGAATCACTTAGAATTTTTCCTGCTCTGCGCATCCACGACAGCAATCGTCACCATGTTCACAATTTCACGAACAGAACTGCCAAGTTGTACAATGTGTACCGGTTTTTTTAATCCCAACAGAACCGGACCAATGGCTTCGGCCGCACCCATTTCCTGCAAAAGTTTGTACGCAATATTTCCTGAATCAAGATTTGGAAAGATGAGCGTGTTTGCACCTTCAGATGCAAATTCACAAAACGGAAAATTATCACTGAGTAAATTCGGATTCAAAGCGAAGTTTGCCTGCATCTCACCGTCCACCATCATACCCGGAAATTTCTGGTGAAGAATGGCGACGGCATCACGAACCTTTTTCGCACTGGTTTCATCGGATGCTCCGAAGTTTGAAAACGAAAGCAAGGCGATGCGCGGCTTTACATTGAATTGCTGAACAGCCCACGCAGTAAGCACAGTGATCTCAACGAGATCTTCAGCAGTAGGATCTACGTTGATGGTGGTGTCTGCAAAAAACACCGGACCTTTCTTGGTCACCATGATGTACATGCCCGCCACTTTTTTTACATCATCCTGCGTGCCAATGATTTGCAAAGCCGGACGAATTGTGTCGCTGTACTTTCTTGTAAGCCCGGAAATCATCGCATCCGCTTCACCATTTTCAACCATCATCGCACCATAATAATTCCGCTCATTCATAATCTTACGCGCTTCGTGCAAAGTGAATCCCCTGCGTTTGCGTTTACGAAAAAACAATTCACCGAATGAATGACGCTTCTCTTCTTCCAGGCGCGGATCAATGATTGGTGTATCACCCAAGTCGAGATTATTCTCTTTAATGAGTTGTTTTATTTTCTGCAGGTTACCCAATAAAATAGGAATGGCAATTCCTTCATCGCGCACGATCTGCGCTGCTTTCAGAATTTTATAGGTGTCGGCTTCCGCAAAAACAATACGCTGCGGATTTTGTTTCGCTTTGCTCGTAACAATACGAATGAGTTTGTTGTCGAGCCCGAGACGTTTGCTAAGATCTTCCACATACCCATTCCAGTTGGTGATGGGAGCCTGTGCAACACCTGATTCGCTAGCTGCGCGTGCAACTGCAGGCGCTACCGTAGTAATCAAACGCGGATCCAGCGGTTTCGGAATGATGTATTCTTTTCCGAACGTGATGTTCTTTTTATTGTAAGCAAGGTTCACGATTTCGGGAACAGCTTCCTTTGCCAGATCAGCGATAGCTCTTACAGCAGCGAGCTTCATCGCCTCATTAATTTGTGTAGCGCGAACATCCAGGGCTCCACGGAAAATAAATGGAAACCCAAGTACATTGTTCACCTGGTTCGGATAATCAGAACGACCGGTTGCAATGATGATGTCGGTTCGTGCGGCAGCTGCATCTTCGTACGAAATTTCAGGATCAGGATTGGCCAATGCAAACACAATGGCATTCTTCGCCATGGACTGCACCATCTTTTTGTTCACGATGTTTCCCTTCGACAAACCAAGAAATACATCGGCACCTTTCATCGCATCTTCCAGCGTGCGAAGTTTTGAATCAATGGCAAATTGTTTTTTATTTACATCCAGGTCTGCACGATCAATTGTAATGACTCCTGTACTGTCAAGCATCACAATATTTTCTTTCAGGACACCCAACGACAGGTACAACTTTGCACATGAAATGGCTGAAGCTCCCGCACCGTTGACAACAATTTTTACCTGGTTAATTTTTTTCCCCGCTACCTCCAACGCATTCAAAAGTGCTGCGGCAGAAATGATAGCGGTGCCATGCTGATCGTCATGCATCACAGGAATTTTCAACTCTTCCTTCAGCCTGCGTTCAATTTCAAAACACTCAGGGGCTTTTATGTCTTCGAGATTAATTCCTCCGAAAGTTGGAGAAATCGCTTTCACTGTTTTTACAAAATCATCCACATTGGTCTGATCAATTTCAATATCGAACACATCAATGTCTGCAAATATTTTAAAGAGTAATCCCTTTCCTTCCATCACCGGCTTCGCTGCTTCCGGACCAATGTTTCCCAAACCAAGCACGGCTGTGCCATTTGAGATGACAGCAACAAGATTTCCTTTCGCAGTGTATTTATAAACATCTTCCTTGTTCTCGGCAATCTGAAGACATGGTTCGGCAACTCCGGGTGAATAGGCAAGCGACAAATCGCGTTGAGAACTGTAGGGTTTTGTTGGAACTACTTCTATTTTTCCCGGTCTTCCCTGGGAATGATAATCCAAAGCTTCCTGGTTGATTTTATTTTTCGCCATTCTAAATTTTTAACGGGGAACAAATATACACGATTCAATGAATCACCTGCACAAAAGAAAAAGAAATCGAATGGTTACAACAACAGGAATTACTCCATACACATCGAGGATAATTCACAAAAAAAACACCGGAAATTAATCCGGTGCTTTCAGATTTTATTTTAAATAAAATTAACGATGAGAAATCATTAATCTTTTTGAAGAGATTGCTTTACCATCAACTACCAATGAGTAAAAATAAACTCCCTGTTTAAAATCAGCAGTAGATATTGTCAATGTATTTTGAACATCGTTCAGCTTTATTTCCTTCACAGCAGACCCAAGCACATTGTAAATAACAATTTTTGCATCTCTTGAAGAATTCAAATTGTAAGAAATTTTCGTAAAGCCATCTGCCGGATTTGGAGAAGCTGCATGAAGAACCGGTTGAGAAGAAAATTCATTGATGCCTGTTGTGAGTGCTTCATACGTAAATGTTGCAAAAACCGAATCGCCATTCGAAGTAAAAAAAGCATACGAAACAATGCTGATACCATCGGTTAACTGAGGACTTAAATCACCATTAAAAATGGAAGTTGATTCTCCCGATGCGAGAAGGATGGAATCCGGTGATAAAGACACGGTCGGATCATAACACTCAGTCCAACAAAAATAACTTACGTGATGTGGTGCAAGCACTTCGCTTAAGCGAACAACCTTCACATAGGCTGCGTTTGCTCCATTATTCACAATCGTAACATGAGCAGTCATCAACTGGTCATTAGGCCCCGTTATATAAGTGGTTACATTTTGAGCGATCAGTTCCGCATTCACCTGATTCATGCCGACCAGTAAAGCAAAAAGACTTAGGAGAGTAAATGTTTTTTTCATCATTTTCTTAATTTTAACGTACAAATATAAACTAATTTTTAATATTTTTTGAATATTTTTTGAATATTTTTTTTACTTATTTTCTTTACTATTTGAGCGAATTGATATAATTGCTATACTTGCAGTTCAATAAAAGTATCTCTCACTCACAAAACAAAAATCCCATGAAAAAAGTATCTTTACTAATTAGCTTATTAGTATTAAACGTTACGTTGTTTGCATCGCAACGGATTGTATTGGTTGAAGAATTTACGAACGCATCATGTCCTCCTTGTGCGGCACAGAATCCTGCATTTAATACACTCTTGAATGCAAACCAAACAAAGATTGTTGAATTAAAATACCAGACGAATTGGCCCGGTGTTGACCCGATGAATGCCCAAACTCAGAATCTCGGAGTTGGAACCCGTGTTACGTACTATGGTGTTACCGGTGTTCCAAATGGTTTCTATGACGGTGTTGCTTTCACAGGTGCCAGTTATGTAGGCGCTCCTGCCAATGCAACCCAGACAACCATCGATAATGAATATGCGGTGGCTTCAAATTTTGACCTGGCTCTTTCGCATTCTTTTAATGCGGCTTATGATTCTATGTTCATCAGTTGTGACATCACATGCACGGCTGCAACCAGCGGAAATTTAGTTCTTCAATTGGCGATCATGGAGCGTGACATTTACTTTACTACTGCTCCGGGAACCAACGGTGAAACTCATTTTGAAGGCGTTATGAGAAATATGATTCCGAATGCTAGTGGAACTGCATTGGCGGGTTCATGGTCTATCGGACAAATGCAACACCTTGATTTTGCTGTTGCTGTACCTTGGTATATTTATGATCTTAACAAGGTAGGAGCCGTTGCATTTATCCAGAACAATACAGGCAAAGCAGTTCTTCAGGCTGCATACAGTACGCCGATCGGCGGAATTTCAACCGCTAACAATGCATCTGTTAGTTCTGTAACGAACCTTCCATTTTTAACCTGCACAGGATCTTACACTCCAAGTATCGTGATTAAGAACCTTGCTTCTACAGCTCTGACAAGTGCTACAATTAATTATTCTTTGGATGGCGTTTTATTAGGCTCCCAGCCATGGACAGGTTCATTGGCTCTAAATGCAACTGCAACCGTTGCACTCCCTCAAATGAATGTCGGAGGTGGAGCTCATACTTTTACATTTACAGTTGTCAACCCTAACGGAAGTGTAGATTTTGCACCGGTAAACAATACCGTGTCCAGAAATGTGGATTATCCTACGTCTGTTTTAGCTCCTGTCACAGAAGCTTTTGCTCCCGTTTCTTATCCACCAACTGGATGGGGGGTGGAAGACGTGAATGTAGATGGATACACCTGGACAAGAAGTTCTGCCGGCTTTAGCGGAGCCGGAAGTTCTAAAATTGATTTTTTCAATTCACCAAACGCGAGACAGGATAATTTATACTTGCCAGTTGTAAATTTAACATGGGCCGTATCCGGGTCGACTACTCTTGAATTTGATGTTGCTTACGCACAATACACAACAGAAAATGATCGTCTCAAAGTAAACGTTTCTATGAATTGTGGTTCAACATGGATCAATGTGTATGATAAAATGGGAACTACCTTAATGACTTCCGCGGCTCAAACTACTGCCTTTACACCATCAAGTGCATCTCAGTGGAGACATGAAACTGTTTCTTTAGAAAGCTATGTAGGTTCGTCAAGCGTGGCATTTCAATTCAACGGCATCAGTAACTACGGTAACAATTGTTATGTTGATAATATTAATATTGTGGATGGAACAACCGGAATTAAAATACCGTTGAGTTTTGGAAGTATTGCTGTTTATCCAAATCCTAACAAGGGTACTTTTATGGTGAATACAACTGCACAAAAAATGCAAAATGTTACAATCAGCATCACTAATATTTTAGGAGAAGTTGTAAAGCCTGTTGATATTAAAAATACTTCATCCGGTATTTACCAGGTTGATATAACAAATCAGCCTGCAGGAAATTATTTTGTAAAAATTGCGAATGAAGAAGGCAGCATTACAAAAAGAGTTTCTGTTACTCAATAAATTCATTTATTCATTCATTCAAAAAAGGGGCTTACTAAACTAAGCCCCTTTTTTCAACATTTATTTTCCTAGCAATCATAAAAAATCAATACAGGATTCATGAAAAAACAACTCGTTGCAATTGCATTTCTTATCACGATTCCTTTCATTGCATTTACCCAGGACAAGGACTCGAAAATTCGTTCCCTGCCTGCTGTGGATATCAAAACAATGACAGGCGAAAGCTTTAATACATCAAAATTTAACAACGATGGAAAAGTAATGGTGATTGACTTTTGGGCAACCTGGTGTAAGCCATGTGTGGAAGAATTAAATACCATTCATGAATCCTATGCTGATTGGAAAAAAGAAACGGGAGTAAAGTTCATTGCCATCTCGGTGGATGATGCCCGCACAATGTCACGGGTAGCTCCGTTTGTAAATGGGAAGGGATGGGATTATGAATCATACCTTGATCCGAATGGCGATTTCAAAAGGGCCATGAATGTAAACATGCCTCCGCAAACTTTTGTGTTGAACGGAAAAGGTGAAATTATTTGGCAGCACGTTGGCTATGAGCCCGGCAATGAAGAGGAACTTTACGAAGTAATTAAGCGAGTTGCTGCAAATAAATAAACGTTCCAAAAACCGTTCAACGTGACCAGACAAAATAAATTATTCTTACAGGTATTTTTCTTTTTTATTATTGTTTATTGCGCTGACCTTTTTGCGCAGGCGCCGGGTGGAATTCACGGCAACTTTCAATTTGATGCACAGTACTACAGGACTGATTCAATCATTGGAGCACCTGTAGTCCCTGAGAAATTACTTTCAAACGGATTTGCGAATTTTATTTATGAGAAAGATAATTTCTCGGCTGGAGTCCGTTATGAAAGTTACCTCAATCCCATGCTTGGTTTTGATCCTCGCTACAAAGGTTCGGGAATTCCATTTCGTTATCTCACCTATAAAAACCAGGAATTGGAAATTACGGTCGGGAACTATTATGAGCAGTTTGGCAGCGGAATGATTTTCAGGTGTTACGAAGAGCGTGGCCTTGGTCTTGACAATGCAATGGACGGTGTTCGTGTCAAGTATAATCCTTACAAGGGAATTTATTTCAAAGGTGTGATTGGTAACCAGCGTGACTTTTTTACGAAGGGTGAAGGAATCGTACGCGGGGCCGATGCTGAGATCAACCTGAATGAAACTTTTACTTCCCTTGCTGAGAAAAAAACAAAATGGATTTTAGGAGGAAGTTTTATCGGCAAATTCCAGGATGACCAGGATCCAATTTATATTCTTCCGCAAAATGTAGGAGCAGGATCAGGAAGAATAAACATGATTCACGGCAACCTGAATGTTGGTGTTGAACTGGCATTCAAAGCAAATGATCCTTCTGCAAGTAATGAATTTATTTACAAAACAGGAAGCGGAACATTGTTGAATATCACCTATTCCAAAAAAGGGTTCGGTGCTTCAGTCGGTGCCAAACGAATTGATAACATGAGTTTCCGTTCAGACAGGAATGCGACGTTAAATAGTTTAATCATCAACTATCTTCCTGCGATGACGAAGCAACACACCAATATTCTTGCAGCACTTTACCCCTATGCAACACAGCCGAACGGAGAGTTTGGTTTCCAGGGAGAGATCTTCTTTAATCTTAAACAAGGATCACCGTTGGGAGGACCTTATGGTACAGATCTATCCGTCAATTATTCAAGAGCATCTGATATTGATCGTAAACCAACAGGAGATGATATCGGTTACACCTCCAACTATTTCAAATTCGGAAAGGAAATTTTTTTTCAGGATTTTAATTTTGAGATCAACAGGAAGCTAAGTAAACAAGTTCGAATGATACTATCGTATGTGTATATCGATTACAACAAAGATGTCATAGAAGGTCGCGAAGGTTTCGGACATGTTTACAGTCACATCGGAATGGCTGAATTCAACTGGAAGATTTCTGCCAAGAAAGCGATACGAACGGAACTTCAGCACCTGTACACAAAAGAAGATCAGCAAAACTGGGCATTGTGGTTAGTAGAGTATACGGTTTCACCTCACTGGTTTATTGCTGCCTTTGATGAATACAATTACGGTAACAACATTAAAGAGGATCGTCTTCATTATAACAATGCCAGTTTCGGATACACACGAAATGCCAACCGTGTTTCGTTAGGTTACGGAAGACAGCGCGCAGGCATATTTTGCGTAGGAGGTGTATGCCGTAACATTCCTGCGTCAAACGGATTCACATTATCAATAACAAGCAGTTTCTGATTTCGATTATGTCATGAAAAGAAAAATCAAACAAATAGCCTTCCTTATTTTCTTCGGATCTATCATCGTTCAGTCCTGTGATAAAATTGAATCTCCGTATCGTGAAAACAATGATACATCCGTGGTGACTGCCCTAAATGATTCCAATGCAATCGTCATTAACGGTGATACTTTTTTATTTCCAAGCGATACGACCCCGAACGTTAAAAGGGTGATGGCAGAAGATTACACAGGACACCTGTGTGGCAATTGCCCGGCAGCCGGTATTTTTTTAAATGATACCCTGAAAAATATTTTTGGAAATAAACTGGTGGTAATTTCCGTCCACGCAGGGTTCTTTGCAGGTGTTTGTCCGACAGCTATTCCTTGTCCAGGTGGGGCTGCTCCTGCCGGATCGTTTTTAACGGATCACAGAACCACTATAGGAAATGATTGGAACACATTTTTTGGCATTTCAGGAAATCCGAAAGGAATGATTGACCGGATAGATTTTCCGACAAGTCAACAATCGAAATCGCCTTCCAGTTGGTCTGGCTTGATTCAGTCAGAATCTAATCTGGCACCCGACTTTAAAATCAGAATTCTTAACCATTTCAACCCGGTGACCGGACAATTACTGACAGCGGTTCAATCAACATCTCTCGCGAGTTCAACCGCAGATTTAAAGCTGCAGCTGGTGTTGACTGAAGACAGCGTTATTGATTGGCAGGAATGGTATTCACATGTTCCGGAATATGTTCCTGATTTTATTCATCATCACATGCTGCGAGATGCTATCACATCCGGTTCATGGGGAATGAATTTTGCCAGCGGCAATGTTGCAGCGGGCACAATAAAAATTAATGGTTTTTCCCATACCATAAACCCTGCATTGAATCCAAACCATTGTAGCGTTGTTGCTTTTATTTATGACAGCAGCACGAAGAAAATCATCCAGGTTGAAGAACTGCCTGTGAGGTAAAATAATTTTCCAGATACTATCATAAAAAAATCCCTCCTTCAATACTTGAAGGAGGGATTTTTTATTTTTCAATGCTAACTTTTCTTCAGGTATTTCGCCAGCCACAATCCTGTCAGTCCCCAGCCGATGAATGCGTCATAGATATACCCTTTCGTGTAATGCCACGGCTCAAACATCCAGTTGTGTCCCATCATCGGTCCCTGCATAGTGTAAATAATAGCAATGAGCATTACCATCCACCAACGCATAAGAAAGGAAGCATTGCTCTGATAGGCTAACGACAACAACATGCAGGCACAAAACACTGCAATAAGGTTGTACAAAAATCCTTTTAAGAATTGCGATGCATGCATTTCACGAACAGAACTTACGTAGAAGATTGTTGCTGCCGGTTTGCCTACTGTTGACTTCATCATCTCTTCGCATTTCTTCTGATACTCCGAATCGAATGCTGAAACATTCGTGTTATCAGCCGAAGGCATCATGTATGCGCCCGTAGTGAGACCGGAATTTTTCAGGACATTAAGAATCGAATCCTGGGCAGGAGTGTGGTGAAAGGAGTGAAGGTGTATTGGCATCACCGTCCATGAAATAGCATTCCACGCAAAGAGAATCACAGCACCGACAAATGAACCGATTAGTATTTTTTTCATGATGTTTTTGTTTTAGTTGTTCCGTTTTAGAAGCAGATATTTTCCGAAAGTTATTTATGTTCCTTGATATTCCAAATTATTTTTTTCTTCATGACGTACACACGACTCTGAATTGTACTTTTACACACATTAAAAAATATCTATGCCATCGAAAAGAATATTTTTTATTTGTTTGTTTACCTTTTCAATGCAACTTCTCCACGCTCAAAATTTTAATGCAGGAGTGATTGGGGGGATTAGCACAACACAGGTTGCAGGTGATCAGTTATCCGGTTTCAACAAAGTAGGAATTATCGCCGGGGGATTTGTAAATAAAGCATTCAGTGATAAAATTGGTGTTCAGATGGAACTGATTTTTATCCAGAAAGGAAGCCGCAAACCGGTCGATGTAAATAACAACAATGAATTTTATGTCCTCCGTGTTTCCTATTTTGAAGTACCGTTACTTTTAAAATGGCAGGTCGCTCAGAAGTTTAATATTGAGGGTGGTCCATCTTTCGGCTCTCTTGTCTTTTCTGAAGAGGAACGCGAATGGGGAACTTACAATTCGAATCCTCCTTTTAAAAAATTAGATCTCTCGGTAAATATCGGTTTGAGTTATACCCTTTCAGAAAAAATTGCAGTGAATGTGCGGTTAAGTAACTCCGTTTTGCCAATTCGTGATTATCCGGGTGGTTTTCCTACTATTTTTTTTGATCGCGGACAATACAATACAGTGCTTGCATTTACATTGCATTGTCAATTCTGATTGCGCAGGGATGAACTCCCAGGCACAATTATTTTTCTAACTTTGTTGAGCCTACGAATACGAATCAATTCGAATCCCGATGAAACATCGGGACAAGTTGTGCGAATTACGAATAGGACAGAACTATTTTCATTTAAAGAAAATTAAAGACGTTACATATGTCGTCCACAGCTTATCGCAACCAACAAATGCCAGGTACGATCTCAATAGACCAGGTTGGAGTTGAAGAGCGCATCTCTCGTTTAACAAAGCGAAGTATTAAGAAAGAATCTAAACTCGCTGCGCTTAAACTTGCCATGAGCATGATTGATCTGACCACGCTCGAAGCTAAAGACACTCCAAGAAGAGTCATTCAACTTTGTAACAAAGCGATGCATCCGCACGATAGTCTCCCCGGAGTTCCGCAGGTAGCGGCTGTTTGTGTGTATCCGAACATGGTACGAACCGCAAAAGAATGTTTAAAGAATTCTAAGATTCATGTGGCAGCTGTTTCCACTGCCTTTCCAAGTGGCATGTCGTCACGCAAAGTAAAAATTGAAGAAACAAAATGGGCCGTGAAGGAAGGCGCTGATGAAATTGATATGGTCATTTCACGCGGAAAATTTCTGGAAGGAGAATACAATTTTGTATTCGATGAAATTGCTGCGGTAAAAGAAGCGTGTGGAGCTGCACACCTGAAAGTGATTTTAGAAACAGGAGAACTTAGCACACTCGATAATGTTCGCAAAGCAAGTGACATTGCCATGCATGCCGGGGCAGATTTTATTAAAACATCCACCGGGAAAATTCAGCCTGCCGCGACCTTGCCTGTTACGCTCGTGATGCTGGAAGCCATTCGTGACTTTTATTATCTCACCGGAAAAAAGATCGGGATGAAACCTGCAGGAGGAATTGCGACATCCAAGTTAGCGATACAATATCTTGTCGTACTTCGTGAAACGCTGGGCAATGACTGGATGAATGCAGACATGTTCCGTTTTGGCGCAAGCTCACTGGCAAATGATATTTTGATGCAGCTGGTGAAGGAAGAAACAGGAGTTTATCAAAGCATAGACTATTTCAGTAAAGATTAAATCAATCAGCTGATTAGCTAATTAGCTAATCAGCTAATGAAAAAACTCATGGCTAAAACAAAATCAAAAAGCGTAAAGAAATTAGATTTCACTACCGGCTTTTCATACGCTCCCGCTCCTGAAAGCAACGACCACATTCAGTTGAAAGACCGTTATGATCTTTTCATCAATGGAAAATTTGTTGCGCCTGATTCCGGAAAATATTTTTCGACAATCAGTCCTTCCACAGAAAAAAAACTGGCTGAAGTTGGTGACGCCAACGCTAACGATGTGGATAAAGCTGTGAAAGCAGCTCGCAACGCATACGAAAAAGTATGGAGTAAAATGCCTGCAAAAGAACGCGGAAAATACATGTATCGTATTGCTCGCATCATGCAGGAACGTGCGCGTGAATTGGCCGTGATTGAAAGTATGGATGGAGGAAAAGCAATCCGTGAATCACGCGATGTGGATGTTCCGTTGGCAGCAGCTCACTTTTTTTATTACGCCGGTTGGGCAGATAAAATTGATTATGCAATTCCCGGGACTTCTTATAAATCATTGGGTGTCGCCGGACAAATTATTCCCTGGAATTTTCCGTTGCTGATGGCTGCATGGAAAATTGCGCCTGCTCTCGCTGCAGGAAATACAGTCGTATTGAAACCTGCAGAAACGACTCCACTCACAGCATTAAAACTCGCTGAGATAATACAGGAAGCCGGATTACCGGATGGTGTTGTAAATATTCTTACAGGAGCCGGTGCCACAGGAGCAGCCATCGTCAATCATCCTGACATTAATAAAATTGCATTTACCGGTTCAACGGAAGTCGGAAAAATTATTCAGAAAGCAATAGCGGGGACAAAAAAGAAATACACGCTTGAACTTGGAGGTAAAGCTGCCAACATCATTTTTGAAGATGCAGCAATCGACCAGGCTGTGGAAGGAATAATCAATGGAATATTTTTTAACCAAGGACATGTGTGCTGCGCAGGTTCACGCTTGTTTGTGCAGGAAAGTGTTGCCGACCTTGTCATTCGAAAATTGAAAGACAGAATGGAAACATTGATTGTCGGTGATCCGCAGGATAAGAATACAGACATCGGGGCCATCAACAGCAAAGACCAGCTAAACAAAATAAAACAGTTTGTAAAAATTGGAATCAAAGAAGGCGGAGTTTGTTACCAGTCATCGTGTGCGATTCCATCAAAAGGTTTCTGGTATCGTCCTACATTATTTACCAATGTTTCGCAATCATCACGCATTGTACAGGAAGAAATATTCGGGCCTGTTCTCAGCATTCAAACATTCAGAACCGTAGAAGAGGTTATTGAGAAAGCAAACAACATTCCGTATGGATTAAGCGGTGGCGTATGGACAGACAAAGGTTCCAAGATTTTTAAAGTGACTTCACAAATTCGCGCGGGAGTTATTTGGGCAAACACGTATAATAAGTTTGATCCGACTTCTCCGTTCGGTGGTTACAAAGAAAGTGGTGTAGGTCGCGAAGGAGGATTGCATGGATTGATGCCGTACCTTGAAATTTTAAATTAGAAATTCTAAATTTTAAATGAAGTGGACTCACAAGAAATTAAATCGAAAGTAGAAATTGCTTCCAATGGAAAATCTGAAAATGGTCGTGCTGAAAAAGTGAGCAAGGAACGTCTTGGCATTTTGAAAACATACAAACTGTATGTGGATGGAAAATTTCCCCGAACGGAATCGGGAAGATATTACATCCTCAAAGACAAGGATGGTAAATCACTTGCAAACATTTGCCGAGGGTCAAGAAAAGATTTTCGTGATGCTATTGTCGCTGCACGGAAAGCGCAACCTGGCTGGGCTGGAAAGAGTGCGTACAACAAAGGACAAATTCTCTATCGCATTGCAGAAATGCTCGAAGGCAGAAAGGCACAATTCATTTCCGAATTAACAGAGCAAGGTTCTACTCAATCAGAAGCAGAGAATGAAGTGAATCTTTCCATCGACCGGTTAGTATATTATGCAGGATGGAGCGATAAATACATGCAAGTATTTTCTTCTGTGAATCCTGTTGAATCATCACACTTTAATTTTTCATTACCGGAAGCGACAGGAGTTGTAAGTATTTTGTCTCCTGAAAATTCGGGACTCGTTGGTCTTGTCTCTACCATTGCTCCTGCAATTGTCGGTGGAAATACGGTCATCATTCTTGCCTCAAAAGAAAAACCATTATCAGCAATTACATTTGGTGAAGTACTACACTCTTCCGATGTTCCTGCCGGAATTGTAAACATCCTTACGGGCTTCCGTACGGAGTTACTTGCACACTTTTCTTCGCACATGGATGTGAACGCTTGCATTTACTGCGGCAACGATGAAGAAGAAATCAAAAAAGTGCAGATCAATTCATCGTTGAATGTAAAACGTGCCGTCATTTATTCAAAAGATAACTGGATGGTTGAAGATTCGCAGAACCCTTATCGCATTATGGATTTGCAGGAAATAAAAACCACCTGGCATCCAATCGGACAGTAAGAGAAACAATAGTGGCAGATTATTAAAAAAGATTAATCCATTTTAATCTGCGAATCTGCGGCTAATATTTTGTTTAGAAATCTAAAACCTTCTGAACATTCTATTATCTAAAGTTGGTTATCTTTCGGCATTATTTTTTATTCAAGCCGATGAAAATAAAAATACTCCTCACTCTTCATCTTTCACTTTTCATTTTTCATTTTTCTTTCTCCCAGGAATATCAATTTCCATTGAACAGGGACCTGAACACTCGAATCGAATCTTATTACGAAGCTGATTCCTCCGGTTTTCATTCTGCGATGAAGCCATTTACCATGGCTGAATTGCGCAAAGCAGCTCCTGTTGATTCGGTTTTTACTCCGCAGATTCGCGAAACAAACTTCAACAAAACATGGCTTGGAAGAAAACTCTTCAAAGAACATTTTATTGATGCAAACAACGATGATATTCATCTCAGCATTGATCCGGTTTTTAATTTCCAGGGCGGAAGAGATGTAACGGCGAAAGAAAATACGTATGTGAATACACGAGGTATTCTTGTCCAAGCCGATGTCAACCAAAAATTCTTTTTCTATACCGGCTTTCGTGAAAATCGCGCACACTATGTAAATTATGTAAGCGATTTTGCAATGAGTGCAAATGTAGCTCCCGGACAAGGACGTGTGAAGGTTGTCGGGACTCATGTGTATGATTTCAGTGTCGCCTATGGCGGAATTGCTTACAAACTCAACCGTCATTTTGATTTTTCACTTGCCACTGATAAAAATTTTATCGGTGATGGTTACCGTTCTCTTTTGTTAAGCGACAACTCATCCAATTATCCTTTCCTGAAAATCAACATGGCGTTTTGGAAATTCAAGTACACCGTTATTTATTCGGTGATGCAGGATTCAATTACGTATGCTGATACCAATGCCGGGTTCAGAAAAAAAATCGCTCGCTTCAGTTACCTGGATTTGAACATCGGAAGAAAGAATAATCTCAGTATCGGAATCTTTGAAGCACTCATCTCGAAACGTTCATTCGATTTTAATTATGCAAATCCTGTCTTGTTCCTTCGTCCTGTTGAATATTCTGTTGGTTCGCCGGACAATGAATTGATTGGCGCAAATATCAAATACAAAATAAACACACGGAATATTTTGTACGGTCAGCTGTTGCTGGATGAATTTCTTTTGAGTGAAGTAAGGAGCGGCAAAGGATGGTGGGCAAACAAGCAGGCCTTTCAACTTGGAGGAAAATCATTCAACGTAATGAAGGTAAAGAATCTGAACATTCAAACTGAATTCAATTTTGTAAGACCATACACATACTCGCACCAGACTTCACAAACAAATTATGCGCAATACAACCAGGCATTGGCGCATCCGCTCGGAGCAAATTTTTATGAATCCGTTTCTTTTGTCAACTACCGCTGGAAGAAATTCTTCGTCGAAGGAAAGTATATGTACAGCCAGATCGGGTTGGATTACCTCAACTTAAATATGGGAAGCAATATTTTCCTGAGTTATGATACGCATGCAAGTGATTATGGAAATTATGTAGCGCAGGGAATTGTAACAACGCTGTCTTATAAAGACCTTCGGATTTCTTACCTCGTGAATCCAAAAACTAATTTTGTGATAGAAGCCGGAGTAAGCGACCGGAATTATAAAAACGCTTTTGTCGATTCACATACACAGTTCGTTTACTTCGGAATCAGAACTGCGCTGGAGAATTATTATTTTGATTTTTGAAATCCAAAAAAAATTGCCGCAGATTCGCAGATTAAAAAATCCCTCTCCTTTGGAGAGGGATTTAGGGTGAGGCGTTACTGTTCAAAAAGATTTCCGCTTTTAGAAGAAGGAATAATTTTCCCGAGGTGTTTGTAAGCAAGTTCTGTGGCTTCGCGTCCGCGTGGTGTACGCGCCAGGTAACCTTCCTGGATTAAAAATGGTTCATACACTTCTTCAATCGTTCCGGGCTCCTCTCCTACTGCCGTTGCAATGGTCGTGATGCCGACAGGTCCGCCTTTGAATTTGTCTATGATCGCAAAAAGAATCCGGTTATCCATTTCATCCAACCCATGTTTATCCACATTGAGTGCACCCAATGCAATGTGAGAAATTGAAAGATCAATCGTTCCGTTGCCTTTGATCTGTGCAAAGTCACGAACTCTCCGAAGCAATGCATTTGCAATCCGTGGTGTTCCTCTGCTTCTTCGCGCAATCTCAAGAGCTGCATCATCCTGGATTGTGATATGCAAAAGGTCCGACGACCGTTTTACAATTTTCTGTAACAACTTCGCATCGTAATATTCAAGTCGTGATGTGATGCTGAAACGAGCACGCAACGGCGCGGTTAACAATCCTGAACGTGTTGTTGCACCAATCAATGTAAACGGATTGATCTTGATCTGAACGGAACGTGCGTTCGGACCGGTTTCAATCATGATGTCAATTTTGTAATCTTCCATCGCTGAATAGAGATACTCTTCTACCACCGGACTGAGTCGGTGAATTTCATCGATGAACAACACATCGTTCGGTTCAAGGTTGGTAAGCAACCCGGCAAGATCACCGGGTTTATCGAGTACAGGACCTGAAGTTGTTTTAATACTTACGCCAAGCTCATTGGCGAGAATGTATGCAAGCGTGGTTTTTCCCAAACCCGGAGGACCATGAAGCAACACATGATCGAGCGATTCATCACGTTGTCGCGCCGCCTCAACAAATACTTTTAGATTCTCGACAACTTTGTGCTGACCGGTAAAATCATCGAACCCTTGCGGACGAAGAACTTTATCAATTTCTTTTTCCGCAGTATTCAGCTGGTCGCCGGAAGGATCTAAATTCGGATTTACCATCGGATTATTTAATTAAACAAAAATAATCTATTAGTTTATATAATAATTAAGATGAATGTACTCATTTGAATTAAATCTTAGCCGCAGATTTAAAAAAAATTTATTCATATTAATCTGCGGCTAATTTTTTCCTGATCAATTTCAAACAGATTCTTTATTGATTGAGTAATTTAAAAAGTTCGTTGAGGTTAGGAGATAAAATAATTTCTGTTCTGCGATTCTTTGCACGCCCGTCGGCTGTTTTATTATCCGCAACAGGAAAAAATTCTCCTCTTCCGGATGCAATGACACGATGTGAATCAACTTTATAGTCGTTGGTGAGAATCCGAACAATGGACGTTGCCCGTGATACACTGAGAGCCCAGTTGTCTTCAAATTTTCCGCGAATAGGAACCGTATCTGTGTGTCCTTCAATCATCACATTGATATCGGGAGTCGCGTTCAACACACTGGCCAGCGAACCCAATGCCTGTTTTCCTTTGGGATCAACAATGGCACTTCCTGATTGAAACAATAATTTCTCCTGAAGTGACACATACAATTTTCCATCTTTAACGGTAACACTTAGTTCATCCGGTTTAAAATTGACTAACGCATCAGCAACTGTTTTCTTAAGCTTGTTCACAATATCCTTTTGCGACTGGATCAAATCCTGCAAATCCTTTAAGCGCTTTGCCTGTTCAGCAATCGTCATCTGAGAACTTGCCATGTTTTTTTCAGCGGTAGAAGAAACGTTTTGCAGATTATTGGCAATCGCTGCTTTTTCCTTTTCGAGATCTGCAACTTTTGTGTTGCAATCGTTGAGACTCGAATTACAATCATTTAATTTATTGTGCGTACTGGCACTATCGCCTTGCAATTCTTTTACCTTGTTTTGTTCACTAAGGAGTTGACGTTTCGGAACACAGGAAGAGAAAGCAGTTACAATACATAACATGAGAAGCTGGTATTTTTTCATGATAATTTGGTTTTAGAAGTTAGAAGCAAATAAATGGTTCTGTAAAAGTAGTGTGTTTATTCTGACTTGTGTTCTGAATTTCTTAATTACTTCCAATCACAATTCCAGTGTAGATTCCCATCCTGACAGACATAAAAATTAACTGAAGCTATTAAAAAACGGGAAGAAACTGCCATGTAATTTTGAAACCGTTAAGGAAAGGTTAATCCACTTTCATCACTGGCTAAAAGATTTACTTTTGCTGCCTCATTCTAAAAACAAAACAAATCACCACTCAATGAAAAATTTAATTTCTCCCGTTGCTGTTGCATGCATTCTTGCTGTCAGCTTCGTTCAGACAGGTTGCAAAAGCAATGAAAATAAAAATGGTGTCGGCATTAGTTTGGCTGACCTGGACACCACTGTAGCCCCTTCAAAAGATTTTTTCCAGTATGCCAACGGTGGCTGGATGAAAGCAAACCAGATTCCGGGAGACCAGGTACGTTGGGGTTCATTCAGTATTCTGTTAGAAGGCAATAAAAAGAATCTTCGCCAGATTGCAGAAGATGCTTCGAAGAAAATCGAGCTGCAAAAAGGAAGTCCTGAGCAGTTAGTCAGTGATTTTTATTTCAGTGCAATGGATACCGTAAGCATTGAAAAACTGGGCGCAGATCCTATCAAGGAAGAAATGAACAACATTGATAAAATCACGGACATGAAAGGAGTGCTTGCCATGGTTGCAAATATGCAAATGTGGAATGCAAGCCCGATGTTTAATTTCGGAGCAGGCCAGGATCCTAAAAACAGCGAAGTTGTAGTTCCGCAGATTTACCAAGGAGGTTTGTCACTTCCTGACCGCGACTATTACCTCAAGACGGATGGCCGTTCAAAAATGATTCGCGATGAATTCACAAAACACGTTACCAAAATGTTCCAGCTTTATGGAATGAGTGAAGCAGATGGAAAAAAATATGCTGATGTGGTGATGAAAATTGAAACCGGTCTTGCAGGAGCATCCATGACGCGCGTTGAACAACGTGATCCTTACAAAACATATCATAAAGTCACGATTGCTGAACTGGATGCATTGACACCAAGCATCAAATGGGAAGACATGATGAATGCGATGCAGGTAACAGGGAAATACGATTACCTCGTGCTCGGTCAGCCTGATTTCTTAAAAGAATTAGAACACCAGGTTAAAACAACTTCTTTGAACGATTGGAAAATTTACCTCAAGTGGAACATGCTCAATCTTGCAGGTAATATCATGAGCAAAGATTTTGTGATGGAAGATTTTCATTTTAACAACGAGGTAATGAATGGTCAGAAACAAATCCAGGATCGTTGGAAACGAATGGTTGGGTTTACGGATGGTTTTCTTGGTGATGCACTTGGTCAATTGTATGTAGGAAAATATTTCCCACCTGATGCAAAGAAAAAAGCGGATGAATTGGTAAGCAACCTCATGGCTGTTTACAAAGATCGCATCACGCACCTTGACTGGATGAGTGATGAAACAAAAAAGAAAGCAGTTGAGAAATTAGGTACAATCGTGCGTAAGATCGGTTACCCTGACAAGTGGAAAGATTATGCTGGACTCCAAATTACCCGCGAATCATTCTTTAAAAATATTCTGAATGCAACAGCATGGAATTATAATTACATGATCAGTAAAGTAGGAAAACCTGTTGACAGAACTGAGTGGGGAATGACTCCTCCGACTGTGAATGCATATTACAATCCTTCCATGAATGAAATTGTTTTCCCTGCGGGAATTCTTCAGCCTCCTTTCTTCGATGCGAAAGCAGATGATGCTGTAAACTATGGCGCTATCGGTGCTGTGATCGGTCACGAGATGACGCATGGTTTTGATGACGAAGGACGTAACTATGATTCAAAAGGCAATCTCACAAACTGGTGGACATCTGAGGATTCTTCAAAATTTGATGCGAAAGCAAAAATGATTGTGAAACAATTCAGTAACTACACAGTGTTGGATACGCTTCATGTAAACGGAGAACTTACTCTCGGAGAAAACATTGCTGATCTCGGAGGTATTACAATTGCGTATGCAGCTTTTAAACTAACGCAAGAAGGAAAGAGTACTGATAAAATTGATGGCCTCACACCGGACCAGCGTTTCTTCCTTGCTTTTGCAAGAATCTGGGCCAGCAATATCCGCCCCGAAGCTGCAGCACAACGTATCGTTGTTGATCCGCATTCGCCATCGATGTACCGTGTGAATGGTCCTCTTTCAAACCTGCCTGAATTTTATTCAGCGTTTGATGTGAAAGAAAATGATGCGATGCATCGTGCTGATGCTGATCGCGCGAAGATCTGGTAAAGCAGCCTCACCACTAACCCCTCTCCAAAGGCGAGGGGAACAGCCCGAAGAAAATTTCTTCGGGTTTTTTATTTTTTCATTTCATCTTTCACATTTCTGATTTCATATCTTCTGACTCCGAACTCCTGACTCCACCCTAATTCACATATCTTTGCCGCATGTCATCTGTAAATTCCTTTTCTGATTTTAAACTGAACAAACAAATTCTGAATGCAATTGCTGATGCCGGTTTTGAGCATCCGACAGCCATTCAGCAAAAAGCAATTCCACTGATTCTTGCCGGGCATGATTTAACAGGTGTTGCACAAACAGGAACCGGAAAAACAGCCGCTTACCTGTTACCGATGCTGATGAAAATAAAATTTGCAGAAGGAAAATTTCCCAGGGGATTAATTCTTGTTCCCACCCGCGAACTTGCCTCACAGGTAAGCGATCAGCTTAAAGCCCTTTCAACATATACAGACCTTCGCTATGTTGCCATCTTCGGAGGCGTGGGAACGAAATCGCAGATTGAAGCACTTGAAAAAGGAATTGATATAGTGATCGCAACTCCCGGAAGATTGCTTGAACTTTATTTTTCCAGTCATCTCATTTTAAAACAATTAAAGATGATTGTGATGGATGAAGCAGAACGATTGCTGGACATGGGTTTTAAAAAACAAATCAACGGCATCCTCGATATTATTCCGCGCAAGCGCCAGAATATTTTATTCTCGGCAACCATGTCTGACAATGTAAAAGCAGTCGCGGATAATTTTCTTGACATGCCGATGATGGTACACATCGCGCCGGAACTTAGAACCGCTAAAGGCATCAGCCAGGTGGTGTATCCTGTCCCGAATCTGAAAACAAAAATTAATCTCCTGGAATATTTTCTTACCGATGAAAAATTTAACCGTGTGATTGTCTTCTGTAAGACAAAAAATAATGCGACCAACATTTTTAAATATTTAAGTCGTAAACACGGAGAAGAAAATGTAAGGGTGATTCATGGAAACAAAGACCAGAATACACGTATCAATGCTTTCAAAGCGTTCCGGGAAGGAGTAATCAGGATTTTAATTACAACAGATGTTGCAGCACGCGGCATTGATGTTACGGATGTAAGCCATGTGATCAATTTTGATGTACCGTTGGTGTATGAAGATTACATTCATCGCATCGGGAGAACAGGTCGCGCCTTTAGAAAAGGTGATTCGATTACCTTCTGCAATGCAGCGGATGAATACCATGTTAAAAAAATTCAGAAACTGATCGGACAAAAAATTCCGGTTCAGCCATTGCCTCCTGAAGTTAAAGTTGAAGAAACACTGTTCGAAGAACAGCAAGTGATCCTTCGCGAAATTGATTCTCAACGCAAGAAAGAAGATCCAGAGTATAAGGGAGCGTTCCAGGAGAAGAAAAGAATTCGATGATTTGTTAATTTGATAATTTGAGATTTCACTAGCGGATAGATTAAAGATATGAGCACTAATAATAAAACATATCAATTTATTCTCATTTCAATCCTCGCCATTGTCTGGGGAAGCTCGTTCATCCTCATGAAAAAGGGATTGGAAATATATTCCTGGGACCAGGTTGGTGCCATCCGGATGTTGGTTTCGTTTGTTGTTTTATTTCCCTTTGTGTTTAAAAGTTTTAAAAAAATTGACAAAGCATCGTGGAAGTTTATTGCCGTTTCAGGATTTTTAGGAAACGGAATTCCTGCTTTTCTTTTTCCACTCTCAGAAACGCGCATTGACAGCGGACTTGCAGGAATCTTAAATTCACTTACTCCGTTATTCACCTTGATCATCGGGTTGATATTTTTTGGAACGCAACTTTCAGGAAACAGAATTTCAGGTGTGTTGATTGGTCTTGTCGGTGCAATGATGATTGTGCTTGCCAGGTCAAAAGGAATTGCCGTCAACAATGTTGAGTATTCTTTTTATGTTGTGTTAGCTACTGTATGTTATGCATTCAGTGTAAATGTTCTCCGGCATAAGCTCCTTCATGTGGATGCGATTCTCATCACGGGTTTTGCATTGATGTTTGCAGGAATACCGTCCACCATTTATCTTTTCACAACAGATTTTGTTACTAGGACACAATCCGTTGAAGGTTCAGGTTATTGCTTACTCGCTGTGTTAACACTTGCCATTTTCAGCACGGCGATCTCGACCGTTTTTTTTAATAAGCTGATAAAAATTTCGAGTGCTTTGTTCGCATCATCCGTGACATATCTCATTCCCTTTGTCGCCATCCTCTGGGGAATCGGCTTTGGAGAACATCTTGGAATCATGCATCTCTTCGGATTGGTTGTTATTCTCCTTGGGGTTTACCTCATCAACAAAAAAAAAGCTGGTGTCTGAATTTAGATTACCAGTTACATATCGCGATGCATAACCAGTATTAATAAAGGAACAAAAAACAGAACGCAGATTCTTATGATTATCATGGTTTACAATGATAATAATCTTAATGAATCATGACCATCTTAAAAATCCGTGTTCTACTGAAACAGAAATGAAAAATTAACGATGAATGATAACCGGACTACACGTGATCGTGTTACTCTGATGTCCTCCTCTGTCAACACAGTATATGGTATAGATAACCGTTTGCGAATTGCTGCTATCCGTGATGGCTGTACTGTTTAGCAATACATCCAGGTTTCCTTTTATAATAATAGAAGCATTATCAGGAGCCAGTTGTTTGATCCGGTATTTGTAAGTCACATTCACACGGGTATCCGTTAGAAAAAGATTGTAAACGTTCGCTGTATTCTCTCCAAGATCACCGTCACCGTCCACATACGAAATGACAAATGTTACGGGCTCACCTTCCGCAACAGATGTGGATGAAATACTGACAAGCGCTATTTCAGGAACCTCACTGTACACTTTTTTGTCCTTCTTGCATGCGTATAAAAATGCAAGCGCACACATCAGCAAAAAATATTTATTAAGAATTTTCTTCATCACTTACTGAACATAAAAGGAAGCGTACGTTTTATAATAGACCGGCATATCACTTCTTGGAAATTCAGAATCATTCACATGGTTTCCGTCATTCACATAATACCTGAAATACACTATGGTTCCTGACGGGTAAGCAGCCGGGAAAGTCGCTACCCATGCGTTGCCTGCTGAATAGTAAACAGCGTTCACAGACAGGGCAGCTGAGAAATCATCCATATCAAGAGACAGCTTTAAACGATTTACCTGGAGATTCAGAATGGCCGTGCTGTCGTCTGTTACCAACGGCACAATTAAAATAGTCTGGTTGGAATGAACAATAATCGGGTTATAAGAAATTCCTCCCACACGTATCGTATCAATGCGATGCAACGCAGAATCGGCAGCAAGAAACCCGTTGAAGACAGGAGGAAGATTAGGAGCTACAGGAATAATTCCGTTTTCATCTTTTGCACCGTTTGAAATCCAGTTATCAATATGTTGAATCTCTTCCGCTGACAACCTGCCGCCACCGCTACCATTGGAAGGCATAAAATTATTTGTCGGAGTCGTTAAGCGTTCGTGTAATAATGAATGAGAAACATCAAATGGAATTACGCGCAGTGAAAAGAAATTGATGGAATCCACTGTCGACCTGTTCACAGGCTGATACACCAACGTTGAATAAGTGGACCGTACAGTTCTATAGTCCGGTTCAAATGTTCCGTCATGACAGCCGGGCATAGCGCATCGTGGAGAAAAAATATTTTTGTGCAACCCGACAATTGAATTCGGATCAGGGTTCGACTGAGCAACTGAATCAGGATTATAATTTACATCATCGTATGGATTCAGCGGAGCAGTATCTTCTTTTGTGCAACTGTTGAATGCAAGCATGGTTGCAATCATGCCTGCAAAAATCAATTGAATATTTTTTCTTACTAATCTCATTCGATTAAATAATTGCTGCCTGAATACCACAATCTGCATACGCCTTCAACATCCCTGAAGGAATTTGCGAATCGAAACCAAGCATGTTGGCTACGAGTGGAATTACTTCAACACTTTCTCCGCTTTGAGAATTGACCACATTATTTTGTTGAACAATATTATCAGGTCCCACGACCAGACAAAAAATATCCCGTGCTGTCTGATCTCCCGAAAGATCAATGGATGCGGTATGATCCAAGGCAGGTCGTCCATTGGTGTCAATGGTTGAATTGCCATCGTGATTTCTTCCGTGTTCAGGCGCGACAATCATCACTGTATTGTTCATCATGCCCGGCGTATTTTGAATGGTGTTCCACAGATGCGCTACCGAATAATCTGCTTTGCGAAGGTTGTTACAATATTGTGTGAAGTTAAAGTGACAGACATCCACATCCTGCATATTCACCACCAACAACTCCGGTTGAAATTGCTGAATGATTTTTTCTGCGAAGAAAATATTCATCATGTCATTGTTCATCGCACTTCCTGCTCCCCACGGATCATTATACAAACCGCTATGAAAATTATTCAACAGGTCACTGATGAATGCCTGCAGAATTTGCGTGTCAGCTTCCGTATTGGTAACTCCGGCATCACCATCCACAAAGTTGTGACTAAAATTGTGATCAAGGAACGTCCGCATGTTATTTATAGCAGCTTCTTCCTGGCTTGAGAATGTCCGGAGATTTCCAAGTGAATCATAACCCTGGTTGCTGATCAGGAATGTCGGAGCAATGAAGTTAGCTCCGAAAGCAGCGCCATAACCCGGGTACGAGCTGTAGTTCAAAGCAGGATAAGGTCCCAGTGTATTTGAAACCCACCATGACTTGAGAGCCGTTTGAGCAGGTGAATTATATTTCCTGTAATACTCAAAAACGGTCGGTGCCTTTGGATGATCTTTAAAATTGAGATCCGTGTTTGTGTACTGACCTGTAACAGCACAGGTATGCCCATTGAAATGACCTGTTGGTCCAACAGCGTATTTAAAATTTTTAAACAAGGTTCCAAATTGCTGGAGCCTTGCTCCTCCTAAAGGTGATGCAGGAAGAATATCCATGGAGCCTGCAATATCAGCAGCGATGGATTCAGTACCAGTCAATATATTCGGCATCAGGTTACCTTCGCCTTTTTGAACGGACTCCGTGTTTCGTACTCCTCCTGCAAAAAGGCAAAATACAACATGATCCACTCTCCGAATGCCACTGGCAGCAAACAACCTTCCCGAAGGAAGAATGTACGGAATTGTAAATGCACCTGCAGTTGCAAAACCGGTCTTTTTTATGAACTCTCTTCGTTGCATGGATTACACCGATTTAAAATAATAACATCGATTAATTTCTCGATTTCCATTTTCTGATTTCATCTTTCTGTCTTTAAGAATATCTGTCTTTATGTGAAGTGGCTAAAGCCACTCATGTTACTCGCTTTATTTTAGATTCCTCATGCTGAAGCACGGGTCTAAGTAAGCTAATTCATGTTCCTTCATTCTCAAATTATCAAATCAGCCAATTATCAAATTATTTTCCCTTCGTATTTCATATTTTCAATAATACCTGTACTCATTCGAAGTCATCATCGCATAATAAACCAACACCGGAGTTATATTCGTGTTGCCCTGGATAATATTCGAGATAAAATATTTTTCAAACTCATTCGGATCACGATTCAAAAATTTCCTGTATGTATTTCCCACAAATGCGGGAACATCTACACGCATCAGCGAATCTGTTGGTATCTGTACATTCGGAGAATTCAGGAAATGACGGATGATCCTGTCTTCAATCAGTTTCTTGTCTCCGAAGGCTGTATAAGCAGCATTAAGTGCAACCAACGTATCATTCGGAATCGTGGTGTTGAACAGATCACTGTACGCAATAGAAACAAATTCTGTCGTTGACTTTACATTTCCTTTGTCACCGCCCGGCTGTTCCACCGCTACATCATTCACGTCATAGAGGTATGCCTTCTCCTTTTTGCAGGAAGCCAATGCAATCAAAAATAAAATCGCAAACGCAATTTTTGTTTTCATCTTAAACAGCTTAATGTATTCCGATGTATTCATTCGTTGAGAGAATATTTTTTTGCATCCGTATATAATTATGCGTTTGAATAAAGCTGACTGTTGCATTACTCATTTCAACAGACGTTGGAGAGCGAAAAAGAAATCGCTGGTAAAGCAGCCGTATCAATCCTTCATAGTAATCGCTCGACGAAAAAAAGATAGCAATGAAATCATCTTTATTCTGACCGGATTGTAAAAATAAGTTTGCAGGAAAACCATTTACCATCTGTTCTGATTGCGCCAATTCACTGGCTGTCGGGTAACGCATAAGAAAATGCTGGAATACAGACACCACAAAATTTTCCGTTCCCATGTTGATCTGGTCATAAAAATAATTATTGACACATCTCCGATGCATTTCTTCAACGTCAATAATGCTGTGTTGAAGATCGAAGGGAATTGTTTCGAGCGAATCCAGCCTTGTTATTTCCATATGTATCAGCGGCCAGTAGAGAAGGTATGCTGAGTCTGTCAGTACAAAATTATAAAGGAAAATCTGGTTGATGATATCTGCTGTATCCAGGTTGTTTAGCAAATCGACTCGCGCCAAATCATACAGATGAACTTTGTATTCGGGTTTATAAAAAATCGAATCCAGGAACTGTGATCGACTTGAATCTGAAAGATTATGTTGACGCAACAAATCAAATCCAAATTGCTTTTCAGAACTGTCAGCTTCGCGTCCAAGCACAGAAATATAAACTTTGTTTACATAATTGCTGATGGTCACATCTTCTATCGTGCGATCAGGAATTGCTTCATTGCTTGGTGCAACAACTTCTATATCATGGTGACAGGATACAAAAAGGAAACTGATGAGAATTATCAATACAAAACCGGAAATAATTTTTTTCCAATATTCTGAACCGGCAATCAACATGGTTGAAAATTTAAGCAACGATTATTTTTTACTCAACTCAGCAAAATTTTTGAAGAAGACAGGAATGGTTTCAATGCCTTTCATGAAATTAAAAATTCCGTAATGTTCATTTGGCGAATGAATATTATCCGAGTCAAGACCAAATCCCATCAACACCGATTTTAATCCCAGTTCCTTTTCAAACAATGCCACAATCGGAATGCTGCCACCACCGCGGGTTGGGATTGGTTTTTTACCGAATGTTTGTTCAATCGCCATGCTGGCAGCTTTGAAGGCAATGGAATCAGTCGGAGTCACAACAGGTTCTCCGCCATGATGAACACTTACATTTACCTTCACAGACTTTGGAGCAACGCTCTTGAAATGTTTCATAAATAATTCCGTGATCTTGTCTGAGCTTTGATTCGGAACCAATCGCATGCTGATTTTTGCAAATGCTTTTGTAGGCAAAACTGTTTTTGCTCCTTCACCGGTATAACCGCCCCAAATTCCATTCAGTTCAAAAGTAGGACGAATGCCTGTTCGCTCAAGCGTTGTAAATCCGGCTTCACCAACCACATCATCCACATGAAGATCTTTTTTATAATCATTCAGATCAAACGGAGTTTTATTCAACTCTGCTCTTTCATCTTTTGTCAACTCAACAACGTCATCATAAAATCCCGGAATCGTGATGTGATTATTTTTGTCTTTCATGGAAGCAATCATCTCACACAAAATCTGGATAGGATTCCCAACCGCTCCACCATACACTCCTGAATGCAAATCACGATTCGGACCGGTCACTTCAACTTCCACATAACTCAAACCACGCAAACCAACTTCAATGGAAGGAACGTCATTGGCGATGATGCTTGTGTCAGAAATCAAAATCACATCACCTTTCAAGCGACTTTTATTTTCACGAATCCAGTCACCTAGATGAGCTGATCCAACTTCTTCTTCTCCTTCAATCATAAAACGAACGTTGCAGGAAAGTGAATTCGTTTTCATCATGCTCTCAAATGCTTTGATGTGCATGAACACTTGTCCTTTGTCATCGCATGAACCACGTGCGTAAATTTTTCCGTCTTTCACAACCGGTTCAAATGGCGGCGAATCCCACAGGTTGAGCGGATCAACAGGTTGCACATCATAATGACCGTACACAATCACCGTTGGTAATTTCGGATCAATTATTTTTTCTCCGTACACAATCGGATGTCCTGAAGTCGGACAGATTTCAACTTTGTCGGCACCTGCAGCAAGCAATTTATCTTTGATAAATTCTGCCGTGCGAACCAGGTCTTTCTGATACTTGCTGTCAGCACTTATTGAAGGGATGCGCAGCAAATCAAAAAGCTCATCCAAAAATCTTTTTTCGTTGGTCTTAATAAAATCGAGTGTCTGTTCCATAGTTAGTTTAAAGTTTTTAGTTCAAAGTTCTTAGTATGGAAGCAAAGATAAAATTTATATCCGTTTAGATTACCTGGCAAATCAACAACCAGCAGCCCTTAACTTTGAACTAAAAACTTTGAACTTTAAACCAATACCTTTCCCGTCATTTCCTTCGGAATTCCCAGGTTCATCATCTTTAAAATCGTTGGCGCAAGATCACATAATCTTCCATCCGATATTTTTTTGTAATCGTTGTCAACCAAAAACAAAGGAACAGGATTGGTTGTATGCGCTGTATTCGGAGTTCCATCCGCATTCACAAGGTAATCTGCATTGCCATGATCGGCTGTGATCAGGAATGAATACCCGTTTTTAAAACCTGCTTCCACTGCTCGTTTCACACAGGCATCAACCATTTCAACCGCTTTCACTACAGCATTAAAAACTCCGGAATGTCCGACCATGTCAGCATTTGCAAAATTAAGACAAACAAAATCCGGAGCATCTCCCCTCTCCTTTGGAGAGGGGCCGGGGGTGAGGCAATCAACAATTGCATCCGTCACCTCCACCGCACTCATCTCCGGTTTCAAATCATACGTTGCAACTTTGGGTGAAGGAATCATAATTCTTTTTTCATTCGCGAACGGTTCTTCTCTTCCTCCTGAAAAGAAAAAAGTAACGTGTGGATATTTTTCAGTTTCAGAAATCCGGATTTGTTTTTTTCCTGCATTGGCAAGTACTTCACCAAGCGTCATGGTGAGGTTGTCCTTTTCAAAAATCACATGGACATGTTTAAACGTGTCGTCATAATTCCGCATCGTCACGTAATGAAGATCGAGCGTATGCATGTTTTGTTCAGGATAATTCTGTTGCGTGAGCGCTTGTGTAATTTCACGACATCGATCCGTACGAAAGTTAAAACAAATAACTGCATCACCGTCTTCGATCTTCGCTAACGGCTCATTATTTTCATTCACCATAACAATTGGTTTGATGAATTCGTCTGTTACATTTTCATCGTAACTTTTATGAATCGCTTCAATACAGTTTTTTGATTTTTCTCCAATTCCATGTACTAACAAATCATAAGCGAGCTTCACACGTTCCCAGCGTTTATCACGATCCATCGCATAATAACGACCAACAACAGAAGCGATTTTTCCGGAAGATGTTTTTAAATGCGTTTGTAATTCTTTCAGAAAACCAATTCCGCTTTTTGGATCGGTGTCTCTTCCATCCGTAAATGCATGAATGAAAACATGGTCGCATGAACGTTCCTTGGCAACATCACAAAGTGCTTTCAGATGGTTGATGTGTGAGTGAACTCCACCATCTGAAACCAATCCGATCAGGTGTAGTTTTTTATTTTTCTGCTTCACGTAATCGAATGTTTGTTGGATGACAGGATTGTTATGAAACGAATTGTCCTTGATCGCAAGATTTATTTTTACCAAATCCTGGTAAACAATTCTTCCTGCACCGATGTTTAGATGTCCGACTTCAGAATTCCCCATCTGGCCGTCCGGCAATCCGACATTTTCACCTGAAGTGAATAATTGTGAATGAGGATAGTCCTTGTACAACGAATCGATAAAAGGAGTATGCGCTTTGAAGATGGCGTTAGCGTCTGTCTTTGGTCCTTCGCCCCAGCCATCCATGATAATTAAAACCACTTTTTTTTCTGACATAATTTTTTTTTGCCCCAGATTTACAGATTAAAAAAGGAAGATCGCCCTCTTTCAAAAATCTGCGAATCTGCGGCTAATTTTTAAATATAATTCTAGTGAAATCCTACAACTCAACTGAAAACGATTTCGAAGACAGAGCCTTTCGGTGAGTTATTTTTCACTGAAATTTTTCCGTCATGATGTTCAACAATGTATTTTACAATATACAATCCCAGCCCGGTTCCTTTCGTACTCCGTGTTTCTTCGTTTCCAATGCGATAAAATTTTTCGAATATGTGCGATCTTTCATTATCCGGAATGCCGGCTCCTTCATCGCTTATACTCAAGATGATTTTACCATTTGATTTCCGGAGTTCCACATTGATCAATGATTTTTCGGGAGCGTACTTCAAAGCGTTTTCTAAAAGGTTGTTTAACATGATACCGAATGCGGCTTTATCCGCGTCAAAAAGAATTCCGTCTTCGAGGTCGGTTTCAATTTTACTTTTCAAATCGGGAACGGCCTGAAATTTTTGGATCAGCAGTCTAACCAAGGCAGTTAAATTCACTTCTTCTTTATTGAAAGAATAACCGGTGTGATCAATCATGTTTGCAAGCAATGCATTTTCAACGAGGTTATTCAGGCGATCTGTGTCGGCAATTGCATTGTTAATGAAAGATTCTTTTTTCTCTTTTTCAAAATCATGTTTTAATAAAGTCTGCAAATACAATTTTATCGAAGCGAGCGGAGATTTGAATTCATGCGTAACCGACAAAAGAAAATTTTTCTGTTGACGGGCGAGAAACATCTCCTTGCGAAACGAACGAAGCGTTTGAATGCTTCCAAACATAAGTAAAACTACAAAAACACTTCCTTCACCAATCACCATCCACCAGCGTTCATGTAATTTACGTTCCAGTTTTTTTTCTTCCGCGAGTTGCTGACCGGAAGCAGGGTACTTTAAATGCACATTTTCAATCCGGTGTTCATACACTTCGTTGTTCAATTGCACCAACAGGACTGACCACCAGCAGAACTGAAGGAGGATGTAAAAAAAAAGTAAGTAGAAAATATAGATCGGTTTCATTGCTTATTTCACCAGTAGCGAAACTACTAATAAAATGCAAACCGTTAAGAGGAAGATAGTAATTCTCTATGCAACCGCAAGCTGCTGCAACTCAGTAAAAGATCTGAAGACCGGAAAGTACTTTCTTTTGTTTCCAACCTGGTAACCAAGAAAAATTTTAGAACTTAAATCTTCAGCAGGAAACAGTTGATATTCTGAATATTTTATTTCTGATTCAACATCAATATAAAGCACTTGTTTCTCATTGAAATCATTTTCCACTAATTGATTTTCCAGGTCTGTAATTTTAATTTTGTAGAGGCGGTCTTCAATCCAAAGTTCATCAAAAATCAATTGCTTCTTTGAACGTTTCATCACTAATTTAATGCGGCAATTCAAAAAACTCTTTGCATGGTGCGCTTCCTCAATAAACCTATACGTTGTTGCTTCCAGAACTTTGAAGTACCTGAACTTTGTAAAATAATTGTAAATATAAACAGTAATAAATACGATGGTCATAATCTTCGTCTGATTCTTTTTGGTTATTCCTGGTAATCGTAATGCGTTGTTGTGCCATCCACTTGTTTCAGGAAATGCCACTCACCGCTTCCATCCAATTTTTCAATGATGTAGTAATCAACTCCCAGTTCCCATCCCTCGTAAGGCGACCATTGCAAATGAACGGAACGGTCTTCCAGCATCTCACCATTCAATAAAATGGTAGAGGTATTCAAACTCGGGTCTTCGTTGATGCTGCAGGTATTGATCACTTTTATTTTATAGAAGTAATGATAGAACTGGACATTCACATCGTCATCCATATAATTCGTTTGCACATTCGGAACAGAGGAGAGATACGAGAAATTAATATTGTCGGTGGAACGATAAATATCATACTGCGCAACTTTTTCCGGGTGAACAACTGGCGACAGCCATTCTGTAAGTACCGTTTCATTGTTCACAACGGTGGACCTGACGACATCAACAATTTGATTTGCCAGGAAGTTGACAGGTTCTGTTACGGACGTATCGCTGTTTGAAATATAAGGTCGGCCACATAAATCTGTTGCTGTGATTCTGTATGAATACGGATACGGACATTCATAAATGGAATCGAGGTAATGCATTTGTGTTGACGGAACGGTAGCAAGTAACACAGGAGTACTGCCCGGATATGAACGATAAATTTGATACGTGTTCACAGGACATCCTCCATAGGAATTCCACCACACCTGGATTGAATTTCCTACGCGTTGAGAAGTCACGTTAATGGTTGTGTGAGCCGTTAACTCGTCAAGCCCGATGGTATAACCGCAAACATCCAGCGTTTGTAATTTATACGTATACGTCTGGTGAAGTGTATTCAATCCTGAATCCACATACGATGGATCCAACGTGAATACGGTATTGTTCGGATTATAGATGGTATATATATTCTCATATACACCAGTCAAAGGATTTAACCGGTACAATTTATAAGCTCCAAGATCAATCGCAGGATTATTTTCCCATTTGATCTCAACGGTTGTATTCGAGGTAACCGAAACGCTTAGTATATTTGTTATAGCCGGAGGCAACGTATCGAACACATGTATATATGCCGGGTACATGACCGAGTTGGTGCAGCCACTTGAATTGGTAACGGTCAAAGAAATATTATAGAATCCCGGATCAGGAAACTGTGCAGGAGGATTCGCCAGCGTAGAGGTAGTTCCATTTCCAAAGTCCCACAGGTAGGTTGGCTCACTGAGATTTTCAGATAGATTCTGGAAGTTTACATACAAGGTAGAACAACCCTGGCTTGTATCAACGGTAAATGCCGGTTGTGGAGTTTGATGCACGATCACCGGCTGCGGCAATAAAAATGTATCCGAGCATCCGAATTGGTTTAGTGATATTAGGTTGACATGATACGTTCCCGGCACGGTATAAACATGAGAAGGATTTGTACTGGAAGATGAATCACCATCTCCGAAATCCCAATAGTATGAGTCACTATATAGTGATGCATTCGAAAAGTCAGCGGTAAACGGCTGACAACCGAGCGTGTCAGTTGTGTTGAATGATGCAACCGGAACAGCATGAACAACGATCGGTTGCGGTAATTGATAATAAGAAGAACAACCGGAAGTATCGTGTGTCACCAGGGCAACAATGAATGATCCTGTATCCTGGAATAAATGTACAGGGCTTTGTTGCGTAGATGCGTAACCGTCTCCGAATGTCCAGCTCCAATCCAATGCATCCTGCGACAAGTCAGTGAATGTGACATTGAATGGATTGCAACCGGAAAATGCAGACGCTGTGAAATTGGTAACAGGACCAAGTACATGAATGTATTGTTGTCTCACGAGTGTATCAGAACAACCGTGTGTACTCGATGAGATCAGTGTAACCGTATATATTCCCGGGTGATTATAAATATGGGAAGGATTTTGATTGGTGGACGTGGTGCTGTCACCGAAATCCCATAAATAGGTATTCGCATCAACTGAATTATTTGTGAAGTTGACTAAGTAAGGCGCACAGCCTGATCGGTCGTTTGTTGTAAAGTCAGTCACAATGTGTAACGCATTAATTAAATTCGGCATTACAATCGTGTCTGAACAATGAAAGATTGGATCGGAAGTAACAATAAGTGTTACACTATAGTTTCCGGGAGTTTGATAGAGATGCAAAGGAGATTGCGAAGTAGATGTAAAACCATCTCCGAAATTCCAAAACCAGGCTTGTGCCAGCGATGTATCACTTGAAAACTGAACCGAAAAAGGAGCGCATCCTGAATCGCTATCTACAGTAAAATGTGCCGAGAGAGGAGTAATTGGTCCCAGTTCGACTGAATCTTTACATCCATGGATATCTGTAATCACTAATTTTATTAAACCGGTCGAATCTGAATAGGAAGAGGTCGGATTTTGAATCGTTGAAGTAGTTCCGTTACCGAACGCCCATGACCACGCTACAGGATTTACACTAAGGTCTGTGAATGTCGCTGTAATCGGCACACAAATTCCATCGGTTATAAAATTAAAATCAGCATGTGCCGTATCAATCACAATGTAATTTGGCATAGGAAGTGTTGACACACAATTTCCCCTGTATATAGTCAGTGTAACATTGAAACTTCCGGCTGCATAATAGATATGAGATGGCGTTTGACTGGTCGATGTATATCCGTCTCCGAAATCCCAGAAGTACGCATCGGCATCTGTTGAAGAGAGGTTGATGAAATCCACTCTCAGCTTATTGCATCCATGTCTTGAACCAACCGTACTGAAATTTACAACCGGAATACTTACATGAATGCCGGGAAACACTCCGAATGTTTGTGTACACCCGGAACTATCCGTAACTGTTAAGGTTGCATAATAAATTCCTTCTGCTAAAAAAGGGTGTGACGGATTCACCTGCGTAGACGTTGTGCTGTCACCAAAATTCCACAGGTATGAAACGGAATTCAAAAGAGTAGTGCTGAAATAGATTGTATCCTGCCCGCATACTTCAGATTCATTTGCCGATACCGGGCTTGGAGGATTCGCAAATATGCTCGTAGAAATTGAACTGGAGCAACCCATCGTATCCGTCACCGTGAATGTGATGATGTGATTGGGTAAAACATCCGGATATATATGTATCGTATTTTGTGTGGTGTCTGTAGTCCCGTCATAGTAATCCCAAAGCCAGCTATTCACACCTCCTGTTGAAGCGTCTGTAAATTGGATAGTCGTGGTATTACAATTCAGAGTGGTATTAAACGTAAATGCTGCCTGCGGCCCATCTACGTTGATTACGCTATCCATGGTAAGCACAGAAATATTTCCAAAAGAATCATGTGTTGTAAGTGTTACTGTAAATACTCCTGTTGTATCGTACGTGTGAATAGGAAATTGAAGCGCTGAAGTATCTCCGTCTCCGAAATCCCAGTACCACTGCACCGAACCTGCAACTACATTTGAGAATGACATGGTAAACGGCCTGCATCCATGTTGAACATGAATTGCAGTTGTGTCACCGGTTGCAACGGGAGTTGTATCGGGAGTACCAAAGTTAAAAGGAGGTGGCGCATAAAATAATGTGCACACATCATTTGTAATCTGAAGTGTAACAGCATAGTTTCCAAAAACCGGGTACGTATGCACAGGATTTTGCAGCGTGGATGTTGTGCTGTCTCCGAAATTCCAAAGCCATCCTGTTGCTCCAACGGAGTTGGCGAAAAAGTCGACATCCATTGGAAATGTGGTTCCTTGATTAATTCCATAAAAGTTCGCACCAAACGGAGCGAAGTAAATGTTATTCTGTTGTGTTGTATAGGTACAACCATCAGCAGTTGTAATCGTCAATGAAACACTGTAGTAACCCGGGTCTGTATAGTTGTGATTAGGATTTTGTGAAGTTGAAGTTGTCCCGTCTCCAAAATTCCAAAGCCATGAAACTGCATTTAAAGAAGTGTCTGTAAATGTGGTCACGTAGGGAGGACAAGGCGAATCAAAGTGAATGAATCCTGCATAACCTCCCCGCACATCGAATGTGCTGAAGTTGTTGATGACCTGTGTGCAAGCTCCTCCGGCTCCTGTTGATGTGAGTGAAACAGTATATATACCGGGAGTCGTATAGGTATGAGAAGGATTCTGCAAGGTAGATGTGGTACCATCACCAAAATCCCATAACCAGGATGTTGTACCAATGGTACCGTCATTGAATTGTGTGGTAAGCGGAGCGCAACCAATTGTTGGAGGAGGAGCAACATAACCGGCAACAAGATCAACGGTAGTGATGTAAGCCGGCTTTACAAGTGTATCTGTGCAACCCAATGAATCGGTTACAATAAGTGTCACGTCAAAAATACCGGCAGTTGTATAGATATGAGTTGGAGCTTGTGCATTCGAAGTTGCTCCATCACCAAAGATCCAATGATAAGAAAGTTGATTACCATACGAACCGTTTGTAAAATTAACAGTCAATGGCGGACAACCGCTTCGTGGGTTCGCAATAAAAAGTGCATGTCCTGAAGAAACATTGATAATGCTTGAACGTGTCCTACTTTTCACGCAGCCTGTCGGTCCCCAACACGTCAGTGTCACCGTATAAATTCCATTCGTAGTATAGGTATGTGAAGGATTGGTTTGGGTAGAAACTGCTCCGTCACCAAAGCTCCACTCACAGTTTACAAAATTGGAAGATGTGTTTCCGAACTGAACGTTGAACGGTACGCAACCTGTTCCGTTCGAATTGACGAAGTTCACAGTAGGTTGAAGTCCGGCCTGTATCATGTTCGTGTACTGAACAGAATCAATACATCCGTCGGTTGTTGTAACAACCAGCGAAACAGTATAAAATCCGGGAATGTTATAGATATGTGTTGGCGCTAATGCGGAGGAAGTGGTGTTGTCACCGAAATTCCATACACAACTTGCCACGTTTGCATTGGTGTTATTAAAAGTAACTGTTAAGGGTGCACATCCGCTGTCGGGTGTAGCCGTGAAACTTGCCCATTGAGTTGTTCCGACATGAATGATGGTTGGTGCATCAACGGTGTCAATACAACCATTTCCGTTTACAGCAATTAAGGATACCGAATAGGTTCCCGCTGAACTGTATGCATGCGAAGGATTCTGCTGGTTGGAAGTAGCTCCGTCTCCGAATGTCCAGAACCATGAAACGATTCCGGGGCCCAGTGAATTGAAACTAAAAATGGTATTGGAATCACAACTGGAGGTGGTAGCTGCAGTGATGGTTGCATCCGGCTTTGGAAAAACAGTGATGTAAAGGTTCCTGATTTTAACATCCTGGCATCCGAACGAATTTGTTGCAAGGAGTGTTACCGTAAATGTTCCTGAGATGTTATAGTGATGCGTCGGATTCGGAAGCGTAGACGTTGTACCGTCTCCAAAATCCCAGACATACGTAAAGCCTCCTGTTGAAGAATTCGTAAAGGAGAAAAGATTATTCCCGATACACGATGACGTACTATTGGAACTGAAATCGGCATGCGGATTTCCTATCGCATGTATATAGTTAACATAAACAGCCGTGTCGGTATTTCCACTTGCATCCGTTACAATCAATGTAATGGTATAATTTCCGGGAGTTACATACAGGTTGCTGGGATTTGCAAGCGTAGACGTATTGAGGTTTCCCAAATCCCAAAAATAGGATACTGCACCCGTTGATGTACTTGTAAACTGTACGTTTAAAGGTGCACAGCCGGAAGTTTGATTTGCAGTAAACGAAGCATTCGGTGAAGCCTGTATCGTCTCTGAAAATAAGAACAACCCGATTATATGAACTATAATCAATGTTGCCCTTAACTTCTTACAAATTTGCGAAATGGTATCCATGTAAAATTGATTGTGTTTACTCCCCGTAATGAGTAGTTATAGTGAATGATCTCCTACTTATTTAGTGGAGACCATTCTACTACCTTTCTCGATAAACAATGGATTGGTTTCAATAATAGAAATCATTCTTGGAGCTGCTTCCGCAACCAACTTTCCATCGTTATCAATTTGTTTGATCCTATAGAATGCTGTTCCGGTAACCGGTTTTGCATCCACCCAGCTATATAACAGTTCAAGCGGTGAACCAATACCTTCTTTTAAACCGACAGGTTCATATTCATTTCCGTCAGGTGAACGTTCGATCACATACAGGCAATCCGATGAATTTGCTTTTACAACCCAGTTGAAATAAACCTTTCCTGTATTGTAAACAATTTGTTGTTTCACAAATTCAAGCTTGCCATCCACCGTAGTAGCTTTTGCTGCAACAGGAGCCGGAGTTTGTGCAAATGTGCTTACGGTTGCAAACACCAGTACAAAGAGGATTACCAGTTGCAATGCATACATGAATAAGCGATGTGACGATGCCTTAATTTTTAAGGTCTGGAACACGTCACTGCCCTGGAGCCCTGAAATTGATTTAGTAAGTTGAGTTTTCATTTGAATTATTTTATGAGTTTTGAATCAATTATACCATTTCATAGCGGTGAAGTTTTTACAATAACGCTCCGCTCTTACATCTGTAAGGTTTCCATGATTCGAAGGCAAAAAGTGTAGGATGTAAATGAAAAAAACATCCTTTAGGTAAAAAAAAACGACCCATTCAACCGTTAACTTCAATACTGTTCATGTAAGAAAACTGATTATAAAAAGGATGGAAAAATTCGCAGGGAGTGAATCTAATGGACTCCGTTCATCGTTAGACATCAATAAATTCAACACTCACACAAACCTTATCAAGTCTAAAATCCTCATTCATTCAAAATGGAAACATTGAACAAAACAATCAAGAAATTAAATGAAAAAGAGTACCAGGAACTTCTTTCAGCTGTAGCCGGAAGAAAAAACAACAAACCATACGTTGTTCTTGAAGCTGCCCGAACCGAGAATTATGACGAGAATAAAATGATGGAAGTGTTAGGAGTAAATGCAAGCGCATACTATACTCTTAAATCGAGGTTGAATGAGAGAATTGCTCAATACCTTTCAAACAACGCTGACAATCCAATCAGTGTTTTGAAGGAAAAAGTAGCGATGGTTCCTGCCATGTTGTTCGGAAATGACCGCGATGTTTCCATTCGCGCTTTGAAAAACTTAGAAAAACAACTCATCGAATATGACCTGTCAAATGAATTGATCGTTATCTATAAAGCGCTTGCACGCTTAAGTATGTACAACGGCGATTTTGATTTTTATGAAAAAGAATATAACAAGCACGTTGCCTATTCTCTCTCCGTTGTAAAAGCGGAAGATTTATTTTTTGAATTCACGAAACGTACCGGTATGTATTTGCTTTCACGCGATGAACGCGATCTCGAAAGTATGAAGACTGTGTTGCGTGAGCTTACCAATATTTCTGAATTGTACCATGGACACCGTTTGTTCGTGTTGCATAACATCGTTCGTATCTATTCCATGTGCACACTCACATCACGGGCGGAAAATCTGAAATCATTAGAAATAGAAATTGATTCCATTCTTCAGCAAATCAAAAAACACTTTGAGACGTATGAAATGGATACCTTCTATCAAAGCATACGCTTTGTGGTTGATTTCTTATACTTTGAATATTATCAACGTACAGGAAACACCGTTCGTGCCGATCATTATTATCACCAGATTGATGCACAGGTTCCTGATATCGCACAAAAACCAATCTTCAGTTTCCATACGATCCAATTCCTGAATTCAAAATTGGAGCGCTTCCTTACGAACGGAGATGTGAGCAACCTAACGAACCTGAATAAAGAATTGGAAAGTTGTTTTGATGTGAACAGCGAAGAACCTTATCCTTTCATCACCTTCAAAAAATTTATCGCCATCGGGAAATTCTACGAAGGGGATTACAACGGTGCCGCAAAAACAATCAACTCGCTTCGCAATGATATGTCGTTGAAAAAATTTCTTTTCTCTGATGTGGAATGCAAACTTTTCCAGGCACTCAATTATGCCATGATGGGAGAAGACGGACTCTGCGCACAGTTGATACAAAGTATCAAAAGACAAACTGCTGAAGACGAAACTTTATTTGAGCCGGCTTCGATCTTTATCAAAATGCTGAAAGCTGCCATCAAACCGGAAGAGTTCAGAAAGAAAGTGAAGAAAGTTACTGAACTTTATGAAGCATTCAATGCTTCAAATACCGGCAACAAAAGAATGTTATGGTTTGTGAAAATGGATGAATCCATCATCCGCAAATTAGCAAACCCGATTAAAGAATAATACTCATAAAATATATGGGTTAGCGGAAACTAAAAATCCCTTTGCAATTGCAGAGGGATTTTTTTATTTAGAATCCATTCGATGTTGCTTATTCACTTTTAACAATCCGTACTACCTTCTTCGAGTCACCCTGAATTATTTCTACAAAATAAATTCCACTGACAAGATGATAGCCAAAATTTATACTCTCATCCACACTGACATTTTCTTTTCTCTCCATCTCTCTTCCGAGAATATCCCGAATTACAAAAAGACATTTGCTTGCCTCCGGCGAAGTTATTTTAACCGTAAAATAATTACTGCTTGGATTTGGAAAAACTTCTGCGTTAAATATATTTTCACCAGGCACATCATCTGAATCCATATTCCTGTTATTATACACAAGGATTACAGGAGCTGCGCAGGAAGGAACTTTGGCAACGGATTTATTTCTCGGTCCGCTATTGCCACAACTATTACCGGCAGTAACTGAGATGGTACCGCTTGCAAAAGTTGAAGAAAAGTTCACTGCAATGCTTGTGGTACCCTGTCCGCTTGCAACTGTGGCGGTTACAGGAACCGTCCAATGATAGGAAGTGGCGCCGCTCACCGAAGAAATAGAATATACAACACCGTTGTTCCCCGGACATGGATGAACGACTCCGGAAATTTGTGAAGGAGTTGAAGGAATTGCAGGCCCTTGAATGACACTGATTGTATTTGATGTTGCATTACCACAACCGTTGGTAACAACACATGTGTAACTTCCTGCAACATTTGCAGAATAAGATGATGCAGTCGCTCCTGAAATAATTCCTCCGTTTAGTT
>JAYVUK010000059.1:0-9465 GCA_043787975.1 Bacteroidota bacterium | reverse complement strand
AAAAAAGCAGATTTCTCATCCGTTGAAGCCGGGTTCGAAATGACAGTTGTTAAAAGATAGATCGCCTACTGGTGCGGCGTTTCAGGCACTTTACACTCTCTCACTTTCTCACCCGCGCACTTTCTCACTTTCTCAAAAGATCAATGCTTCACCAACTTCCTCGTGTCAAGAACATCTTCCTCTCTCAACACTTTCAGAATGTAAACACCGGCGGAAAAATCTGAGAGTTGTTCAGCAGAATAAACTCCAACTCCGGGCGAAGCGCTCACGCGATCGGTGAATGCAACGCTTCCATCTAATCGTGTTAAAATAAAAGTAAGGCTGGCATCTGCAGGACAATAATAATCAACCTTAATACTGCTCGAAAAAGGATTCGGTCCAACCGAAATCACACGGTACTCCATGTTGCTTCCTTTGTAATCAAGTGATACAGGATCAAAGATTTTGAAATGTCCGTCATAATCGGTTTGCTTAAGACGGTAAAACGAAGTTCCTTTTAATGGCGCAGGATCATCCAGCGAATAACTGTGTTCTGTTGTTGTTGTTCCGGCTCCGCGTACTTTTCCAATGTCATCATACACGAGTCCGTCACCACTTCGTTGAATCGTAAAGTAATCGTTGTTGATTTCACTTGCAGTGGTCCAGGTCACGTTTGCTATTTCTTCCACCAGCTGAACATCAAAAGCAGAGAGTGTAATAGGAAGTGAATTTCCTGAAGAAGAAGATCCGTGTGCGAACGTGCCAAAAGATGTTGACGGAGAAGTTGTGACGACCGTTCCTGTTGTTGCATTTCCTGTTGTTCCACCGTTACCGAGGTCTTTCCACTTCAGGAGTACAGCATCCCAACGTCCGACTCTCATGTCGGCAAGAATATTTACTCCGCAACTTGCCGGAGTATTCCAACTCATAGTGACGTTTACGTTGGATGCACCGTTGGTTCTATTCAATGCCCAGTATTCACAACGACTCATGTGGTCAAGAGTAGGATCGTGACTTGCTGTGTTGTAATTAGTAATCGGATCTGCATTAAAATATTCTGCCGTGAAATGATCGGCTGCAGCAGCAGGAGCAGAGATAGAAATGGGGCGATAGGAATTATTTTTCCCGACGGGAAATGTAAATGCCTGGTTGCCGACTTTTCTCACCGGACCATTAATAAAACTTGCATCCGACACTCCACTCACAGTTACACTTGTTGCTAACGTAAGAAGATTCACTGACGAAGTTGTGATGTTTCCGTTTGTCAAAGTCAATGTTGAGTTGACTGTAACAGGCACATTCAGCGTTAATCCGTTTGTTCCGTTGTTCATCGCTAATCTTCGAATAACAGGAGGGAAGCTTGTACTTCCGCTAATGTTCTGTGGTGAACTTCCATCGAGTGTAACTGTTCCTGTGGAAGAACCGAAAGTAATTGCCGCTGCTGTTCCTGTTGTGGAAATGTCTCCGGCAAATGTTGAGTTGGTACTATATGCAGGATACAAAACTCCTGTTCCGGTTTGAATGAATGTTACATTGTTGTTGAAGTCATCCGCAGTTGTATTTGCAAGATATAAAATTCCGGTTCCGCTGTTCTTAATTGTTGTGACACCATTAAAAACATTGGGGCCTGTTCCTGTGTTGTTCGTTGCTCCGCTCTTTTCAATGGTTGTAGTTCCGTTGAATGTACTTCCATTCAGATAAATTTGCGGGAGTGTAAAATTTACATTGCCATTAAACACGCTTCCCGTTTGTAAATACAGTGCTGCAGTTCCGGATGTTAAGTTAATTGTTTGTGCTGTGTTTCCTGTTTGTGTAAATTTTCTCAGGTATAAATCTCCACTGGCAAAACCGGATGCTCCGATTGAAATCGTTTTCCCACTTGCAAGTGTTACTGATCCTGTGTTCTGACCGAAACGGATAGAACCTGTTCCTGTGTTGGTAACGAAAATGTTTCCGTTGAACTGCGTGCTGTTGGAGGCATCGTTGTATCCAGGATAGATAATGCTGGAGTTGGTATTTGTGAATGTTACGTCACCGTTAAAGATATCGCGCGTTGTTTGCGCAAGCATCAGATATCCTGTTCCGTTGTTTGTGAAACTTGTAGTCCCGTTGAAAGTGTTGTTGCCTGTTCCCTGGTCACTAGTGCTTCCGGTTTTTGTGAATGTTGCATTTCCGTTGAAGGTGCAACCGTTCAGCAATACTGCAGCGCCTGTTACAGTAACATCACCATTGATTGTAGCAGCCGGACCGAATTGAATTGTTGCTGTTCCGGAAAGATTAAATGAAATTGGATTAGAGCCAACCTGGACAAAATCTCTCATGATCAATGTTCCGGATGAAAACCCTGAACTTCCGATACTCACTGTCTTTGTGGATGAGAGTGTTGCAATTCCTGTGCTCTCACAAAATGCAACACCGGTTCCGCTTGTGCTGTTGAGAAGAACGTTACCGTTGAAAGCAGATGTTCCTACGTAAGCAACACGAATGTAACTTGTTCCTGTGTTTGTAAAAGTAACATCTGCATTGTATGTATCACCTGTAGTTAAGGCAGTAAGCAAGGTTCCAGATCCGCTATTCTTAAGAAGCGTGACCCCGTTGAAAGTATTTCCTCCGTTACCATTGTTGTTTGAAGCACCTGTTTTTTCAAGTGTGGCAACATCATTAAAAGTTGTTCCGTGTAAAAGAAGTTGCGGAGCGGTAAAATTTACACTTCCGTTGAAAGTGGAATTTGGCCCGAGTGTTACCGTGGATGTACCTGTCAATGCAAGAGCCTGCGATCCGTTGCCACTTTGTGTGAAGTTTCTCATCGCAAGAGTCCCGGAAGAAAATCCCTGACTTCCAATCGAAATCGTTTTAGCCGTTGCCAAAGAAACAGTTCCTGTGTTTGCACCAAACTGAATTCCTGTTCCTGCTGTGCTGTTTACCACAATGTTTCCGTTGAACTGTGTTCCGGTCGCATCATTGTATCCTGCGTAAATAAGACTTGTTCCGGTATTTGTAAACGTTACATCGCTGTTGAAGATGTCGCGTGTTGTGCTTGATAAAAGAATGTATCCTGTTCCGTTGTCAGTAATACTTGTTACACCATTGAATGTATTGTTGCCTGTACTTTGATCGTTGGTTGTTCCATTTTTAGTGGCGGTAACTGTTCCGTTAAAAATTGTTCCGTTGAAAAATAATCCGGCACTTGTTGATGTCACATTTCCGTTAAATGTAGAACCACTTCCGAATGTCATGACTGAAGTTCCTGTAAGTGGAAACGAATGATCGAATGTTCCGAGCTGTGTGAAGTTTCCAAAATAAAGTGTTCCTTTTGAAAAACCTGATGAGCCTATGGTTACTGTTTTTGTTGCTGCCAGTGTTGCTGAGCCTGCATAACCCGGGTAACTGAAATAAACACCATATGAATTGCTTGTTCCTGCCGTACTGTTTACAATGATATTTCCGTTAAAGGCGCTTGTTCCGCGCATGTTGAAACGTATCAAACCGTTGGTTGCGGTTCCTGTATTATTCGCAGTTACGTTTCCGTTGAACACGGTTGTGGAAGCTGCCGTACCGTCACCGACGAGAATGTAATTGTTGGTTCCGCTTCCGATATTATTTAGAGTTACGTTGCCATTGAATTGGTTGCCTGCCGAAGCGTTCGCTAAATAAATATGATTTGTTCCTGTGTTGTTGAAAGTCGCATCAGCATTGAAAATGTCCGGGTTTGTATTTCCCATTAGCAAAACACCGTTTCCGCTATTTGTAAATGTAGATACTCCTGAAAATGTATTGCCACCGATGCTGTTTTCTGTTGTTGAACCTGTCTTGGTGAAGTTTGTTGTTCCGCTGAATGTACATCCGTTCAATGACAAAGCAGAGCTTGTTGATGTAACATCGCCACCGAAAGAAGATCCCGGACCGAATGTAATTCCTGCTGTTCCTGTCAATGGAAAAGAATGTGCAGTTGCTCCGGGTTGCGTGAAATTCCTTAGCAGTAAAGTTCCTGACGAAAATCCTACGCTTCCAATGCTGATTGTTTTTCCGGCAGCGAGTGTTGAAGTTCCTGTGCCCGCTCCAAATTGAATACCTGTTCCTGCTGTACTGTTTACGGTGATGTTTCCGTTGAACTGCGTTCCGGTTGCATCGTTGTAAGCTGCATGAATAAGTCCGGTTCCTGTATTGGTAAATGAAACATCGCTGTTGAAAATATCACGCGTGGTTTGTGACAGCATGATGTAACCGCTTCCTGTATTGGTAAAACTTGTTGTGTCGTTGAATGTGTTGTTCCCGGTGCTTTGATCGTTGGTGGTTCCTGTTTTTAGAAATGTTGCATTCCCTCCGAAGGTACAGCCATTTAAAAATAATGCAGCACTTGTTGATGTGACATCACCACCGAAGTTTGAAGCAGGACCGAATTTAATGGTCGTTGTTCCTGTGAGAGGAAATGATTGAGCCGCTGTTCCTGTTTGTGTAAAATTTCTGAGTTGCAAAATTCCGGATGAAAATCCTGCACTACCGATGGAAAGGGTTTTGTCTATCGCTAACACTGCCGTCCCTGTTGAAGAACCAAAATAAATTCCTGTTCCTGATGTACAGTTCATCACAATATTCCCATTGTAAGTTGTGCTTCCTGTGTTGTTCAGGTACATCGCAGAAGCTGCTCCTCCTGTATTGTTCAGAGTTACGTTTCCGTTGAACTGGTTTCCGACTCCGTTGTAAGCGAGGTATAGTGTGCTGTTCCCGGTATTGTTAAACGTGACATCAGAGTTAAAAAGATCTGCTGTTCCGTTTCCTAAAAGAAATTGTGCACTTGAACTGTTTACAAAACTTGTTACTCCGTTAAAAATATTTCCGCCTGTGCTGTTGTTAGTCGTTGCGCCATTTTTTTCAAAGTAGGCCGTGCCTGCAAACGTGGTTCCGTTCAGGTACAACTGAGGAAATATGAAACTGACATTTCCGTTGAATGTTGATCCACTCTGCAAATACAACGCTGCTGTTCCTGACGTTACAGACATGGATTGTGCTGCGCTTCCGGCTTGTGTAAAATTTTTAATGTATAACAATCCTGCTGCATAACCTCCTGAACCAATAGCAATTGTTTTTCCGGTTGCAAGTGTTGCTTTCCCTGTGTTCTGACAAAACCTGATGGAGCCTGTGCTTGTGTTGTTCAACGTGATGTTCCCGTTGAATTGCGTTCCTGTAACATCGCTGTAAGCAGGATAGATGATATTTGTTTGCGTATTGGTGAACGTTACATCTCCGTTGAAAATATCTTTTGTTGTATTTGCCAGTAAAAAATAGCCGGATGTGCTGCTGTTTTTTATGATAGTTGTTCCGTTGAATGTGTTGTTCCCAATGCTTGCATCGTTACCACCGGCATTTTTCTCAAGCGTTGTCGTGCTATTAAATGTTGTGTTCCGGAAAGTAATCGTTGCGCTGGTCGCGCTGATGTCAGTGTTGACAGTTGGGCCGCCCGTTGCATTACCAAATGTGGTAGTTGTTCCAAGTGCAGTTACAGAACCGCCAGTACCTGTGTTCGACAACGTTCCACCATTGAATGCAGCGTTTCCATTCAGTGTAAGCGTGCTTCCTTTGATGTCAATGGTTCCCCCGCTGTTTGTAGTTGTTGTTCCTGCAGCCGTTAACGGAAAGCCGTTGAGATTGAGTATTCCGTTGTTGTTGATCGTAAGATTATTTACAGAGGTAGTTGTGCTGAGTACAGGATTGTTTGAAAGTGCAACTCCAATAGTCACGTTATCTCCGGAGCCGGGAATTCCGAGTGGCAGCCAATTCAGGTTATTGTTCCAGTCAGTGCTGATGCTGCCCACCCAGGAATAATTGATAGCAATTGCATAGGTCTTTTTGCTGCTTCCTAAGTTAGAATAGATGAAAGCAATTCCAAAAATTACAACTGACAGAAAAAGACTTGAAGCGGCAACGAGTTTTAATCGTTGTCGTGTCCTCGTTTTCTGAGAAGTTCCGTAATGAAGATGTAAGCGACTCTTTTTCTTTTTCATGAATAGAAACACTCATTATTAAACTAACATGACTATTTCTTGTTGAGACGTTTTTATTAGAAATCTTACACTTATCACTGCAAAATGAAAGCTATTTCCGGAGTGATTCTACTAAGGAAGAAGGCGGAAAATTTATTTATCTTGCCACTTCATGAGTTATTATTGAGTTTTTAAAATAAAAAAGTGCTGAAGTTTTTTATCCAAACTCGTTGCAATGTTTAACAAACTGCCAGGCAAGCGGATTTCGCTTTTACTTTCTGTAGTATTACTTACAACCGGTTTTGGCTTGTACAACGGAGAGGCAAGCTATTCCATCGTTCGTTTGATGAATCAGATTTTGTCATCACATTTCAATGAAATGTATTGGGCGATAGGGCTGGGATATGTTTCAACTCTTCTTATTTATTCGGGCATTTTATGTTTTATTTTTTTTCTACATCGATCAGGAAAAATTAGCCAACGAAAGTTTTGTTACTCAGCTCTTTTTCTTTTGGTCGTTCATTATCTTTTTTACCTCGTAAAGAATTCGTGGAACTATCCAATCTATGATGATCAGGGAGCTGTTCTTGAATTCATGAATCAGTACACAGATGCAAAATCGATTCAGGAAAAATTAAAATTACTGGTTGCTCCGTTCTGGGAATCACGCCAAACGGTTCCGCGATTGTTTTTGCTGACGATATGGAAACTGTTTCATGAAATTAATTTTCAATACCTCGTTTGGTTCGATGCTGTTCTGCTGATCTCCTTTCATTTCCTTTTGCTGAGAAAATTTCTTCAAAAATCTTCGTTACGTCTTCCATACGTTCTCGCTTTCAGCTTGCTTGCTTTCCAGTTCCAGGCGTTTAACAATATTTTCTGTGGGCTTTCCGGACTGTGTTACAACGGAGTGTTGTTCTTCGCTATGTTGTCGTTTTCTTTTCTTGAGAAAAAAGGAAACGGAAAATTATTTTTGTCAATCCTATTTGCTGTAGCAGCAGAACTCACATTTGGAAATGGAATTTGGATATTTCCGTTGTCGATTATTTACTTGTGGAGACAAAATCGTAAACATGATGTGTTGGTTTGGTCGGTTTTGTTTTTGTCAATCCTTCTTTTCAATTTCATTGACAGGAAATCCTTTGTCGTGTTTTTCGGAATGAGTTTTAATGCGATGAACGTGCTGTTTTTTATTCCTGCTTTATTAGGTTCAGCGTTCCAGTTTTTATTTACTATGCATCTTCCCGTTATTACCGGAGTTTTTGTACTGATAATTTTTTTAATTGCGGTTTTGAAAAAATGGGATTCTTCTTCGCATGTCATCTTTATGATGCTTGCTTTGTTGGTGGTTTCTGCAATAAGCGCGGCTCCGTTTCGCAGCGGAATTAATCCGGGCGGACAGTATGCGCTTCAGGTACGATACGGAACATTCTCCATCTACGCCATCATTCTGGCCATTGCGCTGGTTGCGGAGAATACATCATACAGGGAAGGGAAAAAATATTTAAGAATCGTAGCGTTTGCTTTTGCATACAACCTGTTAAGCGGATTATTTTTTTATCCGGAAGTTCCGATACGCACACAAAAAATTCAGGTGATGATTCAGGAGCTGAAAAAGGAAAAATATTCCATCGAATATTCTATTTACAAACAAAAAGAATTTGAGGAGTTGATGAAAACATCCATCTCCAAAGGTATGTACCAACCACGCTGATTTTTTTCAGCTTATTGCAAACGCAATTGCTCCTTGGATTTGATATGAATCTCAGGTTTGCCTTTGTAATCGACAATCTTTCCGATCACGCACACATTTTTCCCTTTCAGTGATTCAGCGGAAAAGGTTGCATCAGTGAAAAGAGAATCCTGGAAAATTGCCGTGAACGACTGGTCAGGAAACGGGTTTCCAAAATTCAGGAAAACCTTTCCGCCTTTGGTGGCATGCGTGCCTCCGACTTTTCCACAGATAGTAGCAAGTGAACCAATATTATACTTTGCTGAATCAGGCGATACAATGGTTTGAGCAGTGGCGCTGAACGAAATCAACGCGATAATCGCAGTGAGAATAATTTTCATAGAGTAAATGAATTTGCACAGAGGAATTTTTCGGTGCTTTTGTAAAGATAAAACGCAGTAAACTTTTCTAGCTGTAAATGTAATCAGAAAAGGATCAGGTTTTCTTCCTGCTGGTATTTTAGCAGAATCTCTTTTTTTCTTGGCGAACTTTGCGCCTTTGCGCGACAAATAATTTCACGCCAAGGCGCAAAGACCGCAAAGAGAAATCGGACTTTTGTTATCATTTCTTTGTGCCACTGTGTGCCTGCTTCAAAATTTTAATATCCAGTTTTCTCATTTTCAAAATCGCCTCCATCACTCGATCAGATTTTTCCGGATTCTTATCCGTCATCCATTCATTAATCATGGAAGGAACTACTTGCCATGAAACGCCAAACTTGTCCTTGAGCCAGCCACATTGCGACTTCTCTCCTCCCTTAGATAATTTCTCCCAGTAATAATCAACTTCCTTTTGTGTTTTGCAATCCACAACAAAAGAAACAGCTTCCGTAAATTTAAAAATCGTACCTCCGTTGAGCGCAAGAAAATCCTGTCCTTCCAGTTGAAAGGCAACTGTAAGCACCGTTCCTTTTGGCAGGAATGAACCATCTCCGTAATAAGATGTCTTTCCTTTTTTGGAGTTTTTGAAAACGGTGGTGTAAAACTTTACTGCTTCTTCTGCATTTCTGTCAAACCAAAGACATGCTTTGATTTTTTGCTGTGATTTTTTGATGGTTGCCATGATAATTATTTCCTGGATTTATTAATTCTATGAAGCTATTTTTTTTAAGTAAAAATAAAACTTATTCTCCTAAGGAGGATGGCGGCAATTTTGTTGTTGGCAGCAATGCCTGTTTTTTTTCTATCTTCGCTTTCTATTTAATTCGATTATGAAATCAATAATTATCACCCCCAAAGATACGGACGAATTTAAATTTTTGTCGGGTCTTTTAAAAAAGCTGAAGGTTTCTGCTCATGAATTGACTGAAGAAGAAATTGAAGATTTTGGAATGTCTATTTTGATGAAGAAGGTGGATCGTTCTAAAAAAGTTTCTCGAGACTCAATTATGAAAAAGCTTGCTTCCTGATGCAAGTTGAATTTTTATCGGAATTTAGTCGTGATCTTTCTGAAATTAGGGTTGCGGCTATTAAGCAAACTATTCAGCGTACCATTCTCAGAGTAGAATCAGCGAAAAAAATTTCAGAAATACCTAGCGTAAAGAAATTATCCGGACACAAATCAGCTTATCGTGTCAGGATAGGAGACTATCGTATTGGGATTTTTGTGGAAGGAGATAAAGTTCAATTTGCTCGTGTAATTCATCGTAAAGACATCTATAAACTTTTCCCATAATATTAGGTATTGCTGATAACGCACAGTTCTTGTTGTGCTAAGTTTTAAGTAAATTTTGGGCATTCAGTAGGATCAAAATATTGACAGCCAGTTGTTTGG
>JAYVUK010000058.1:0-20659 GCA_043787975.1 Bacteroidota bacterium | reverse complement strand
ATCTGATAGTCAGTAGATTAAGTCACTTTATCTTTGCGTCTAAAAGCAAGTGAACGCAAGCAAAAGTGACAAATGTTGTACCCATTGTTGTACCCAATGCACAACATTCTTTTAATCACTGCTCAACTATCAAATGTAAATCCCAATGGCAAGCATAAAAATAATTCTCCGAACATCTAAAATAAATTCAGCAGGCGAAGCACCGTTGTGCATTCGATTAATAAAAGACCGGAAGGCAAAATTTGTCTTCCTCGATTACCGCATCAAGCCCGAACTATGGGACGAAGAAAACAAACGAGTAAGAAAATCACATCCCAATGCCGGACGTATAAATGCATTCATTGCGCAGAAGGTAGCAGAAGCCCAGGGAGTAGCCCTCAAACTCGAAACCGAAAGCAAAACCATTTCACCCGTGAAAATCAAAGAACAGATCATGGGGAAGAAGTCAGAAAGTTTCATCAAATATTTTGACCGTTATTTAATCGAGTTAGAAAGCAACGGTCAGATGGGATCACTCGACAAAGCGAAATCAGTACACGGCAAGCTGAAAAAATATTTGAAAGGTCATGATTTGCTATTTGATGAAGTCACTGTTTTCTGGTTGAAGAATTACGAAATCTATTTGCGTTCCGAGTTAGGCAATAAGATAAACACCATTCATTCAAATCTTAAAGTTTTCAGGAAGCTCATCAATGCAGCCATCAACGAAGAAATATTTCCCTATGATAAAAATCCCTTTCTACGTTTCAAACTGAAATGGGAAAACGTCACCAAGGAATATTTAACCGAAGATGAACTAAGTTCATTGGAGTTACTCGAATTGCAACCCGGCAGCAGAAAAGACCACCACCGGAACATGTACATTTTCGCAGCTTACACAGGAGGTTTACGCATTTCCGACATTCTAAAACTGAGGTGGAAAAATTTCGATGGTGAAAAAATAATCCTTCAAACACAAAAAACCGGAAGCACCATTTCCATAAAGCTACCATCAAAGTCGCTCGAAATTTTAGAGAAATACAAAAGCGAAGAAAGTGAGTCAGGTCATTTTATTTTTCCCATCCTTAAAAATGAAATTGATTATTCAGACAAGCGGGTTTTATTCCGCGCCATTTCTTCAGCCACCGCATACACCAACAGCGATTTGAAAGACTTCGAGGACACGTTAGAGTTAACTAAGCACATTCATTTTCATACAAGTCGGCACACTTGGGCAACCCGTGCGCTGATGAAAGGAATGAGAATCGAATACGTGAGTAAGTTAATGGGTCATGCAAATATCAAAGTCACTCAGGGTTATGCAAAGATCGTGAACGAGGAGTTAGATAAAGCAATGGAAGTTTTTAATTAAATTTTCAAATAAAGTCGCATATAAAATCCCGCATATATGGCGGGATTTTTTTCAACCTTTTGTTAATAATTGAAGCTTGTTTCTCTTGTACGAATGATCTATTTGTGTAAAATAAGCAGTATTTTAGCGCAATCGGTAGAAAGATCAAAATTGCCCGTTGTGACTGATGAAGCCAATAAACAACATTGTAAAAAATCACTTGAAGGACCTGTGTTCAAAATCCATTGAACGCGCTAAAAATGATTTTACCACAAACATTGAAAACAAAATCAAATCGCTCAATCATTTCGACCAGTTGAAACTTGTCATTGAAGAATCCGTGAGACTTGACAAAATTACTGATAGTAGTGAGTACCCTTTCTATATTCAAAATCATTCTTCTGATGATTGGCTGCTCGATCAATTTGCAAGCCGGACTTTTATTCTTAACACCGATGAATCGGAACAAGTAAGCGAGTCAGTTTATATTGGTCATTATGATCAACTGGTCAATAAGCAGAAGTATGATCTCAGCGATAAAATCCCCGCTTATTCTTATTCCGATTTTATAGCTGGAAAAATTGATCCCTATTTTGCAAACTTCGACACCAACTATAATGTTCCCCGAGACGATTATTATAAAATTAGACGCTGGCAAACCGAGATTTTAGTCAGGATCATTACCCAAGAATCCATAAAACTTATTAAAAAAATTCAAAAGCATTGTCTTGTTGTTCCTGATCCGTTGAATTTTATTCATTCAGAAAAAGAAAAAATTGAAAACCAACTCGAACTGGAAAATGCAAGTGTGGCAGAAATAAGAAAAGCTCTTGCTGGATTATTTATTTTTCAGGATCAATCGTTAGAGGCATTAAATGATGAAATCCTAACTGATTGCTTTAATCTTTATATGTCTCATAAAATAAACTGGAAATATATTTTTCCAAACTATTTAAATCCAGTCGTAGGAAAGATCAAGAAAAATTCTAAATCGTTTGCGGGTACTGAGGCAACTATTTTTTTTACCGTCCAAAAAGTTTCTGAGTGGTTTGATTCCGTAATTGCCGGACAACCGGTTCAACAACCGGTAAATGAAATTGATTGGGATAAGCTGTATGCAAAATTAAAAATCGATGCTGCTGAAAAAGTTGAAGAACTTAAAAAAGAGCTAAATGATTTTGTCGAAAAACCAAATACCTCAAAGCAAAAAATAAAAACATACTTACACGAGCAGTTTGAGGTATACCGGAAACAATTTAATGCATTTGAATCGAAAAGCATTTTTATTTCAATTCGTATTGGCGAAGAAGCAAAAGACAATGATACTATATTGAAAGAAATTTTTGTAACAGAATCATTTTTCGGTAACAAAATCGAAGAAGAATCCTCTCTCATAAAAGAAGCAATTACGATTCATGAATTATTATGGGCGGTTGTTCAGATTTATGCATGTGAATTTGATACCCATAAGATGGACTTCCCGGATTCAAATGCGCAGTATCTTGACATCATGCATTTGACCAACCAAATGGTTTTGGATAAAGAGTTGCATGGTGAAGTCCGAAAGTCAATGGATGACTTTATGAATCATTTTCACTCCTATTCGTTACCGATGGAAGTGCATTTTCAAAATAGTAAAGAAGCCCTGGTAAGCGTATTTGATAAGTCATTGAATCGTCTTGAAGGATTTTTAAATGAATCTGAATCCACTAACAAAATTCTTTATCTGCAAAGTCGTTTAAAGGAACTCAGGCACCGGGAAATCCGGATAAAAGAGTTAGTAAAGTCAAGGGATTTCAGCTTGAAAGAATTTAGGTTTGATAAATTGTTCAAAGAATTTTTGGAAATCGAAGCCGATTTTGTTCGTGAGACCAGCCACATCAAATTTAATCCTGCTTTGCCGAACGGAATTAAAACCCCGGCACTCTCTGAATCCAAGCTATCTTTCGACACACTACTCTCTGAGAAAAACCGTACTTTCATTTTAAACATGCTTGAAGGATTGAACTTCACATTAAACGGTAAGCCAAACATCAGCGAACGAAAGAAAAGCGCACTGCGTGGAATTGTGGAAGCATCCATTGAGAAAAGTATTTTACCTGAGCAAAACATTCATTCCCTTTGCAAATTAATAGGAGACAAAATCGGTCTTGAACTTTCCGCCAAATTAGGTGACACTTTTACCAGTAAAAAGATGAGAACAAAAGCCGTCCGGTATATCTCAGATCATTACAACCAATAATTTTCCCTCTTTATCCAATCTTATCCATCCTATGCGTAAGTAGGGATAGGTAGCTGCATTATTGCATCGTAAATTAAAATCCGTTAACAATGCAATATTTCCAGTTCACCGAAAAAGAGTATCAGGCACTTATCGAGCGCCTCGATTTACTCAATCAAAAAATCACCGGCAAGCAGTCAAATCCTGAAAACGTCATCTACGACAATGCCGATGCACTAAAACTTTTAAAAGTGTCAAGGCGCACACTACAAAGTTGGCGGACCGATGGACTAATATCCTTCAGTCAGGTAGGCAGTAAACTTTACTACACTCAGAAAGACATTTCAGAATTTATAGAGAGTCACTACAACAAAAGCTTTGCAAAATAAAATCATCCTTTCCGCAAACTGTTTGTTCGCGCCCTGATGCGCTCACAAATCAGTTTGCTCCAATAAAAACAGGCAGTTTCTGCAACGGTGAAGGTTGCAATAACTGCCTGCATTAAAAATTTTCAATTTATGCAGAGCAAAGATAACGAAAAGCACAACCCATATTTAATTCTGGAAGCCGCAAACAAACTTGCGGCTTGTGGTTTATCAATCATTCCCGTCAAGTACGACAAGAAACCGAATGTGATTTCATGGAAACCATTTCAGGAAAACATTCCCGATGCGTTTCAGATCACGGACATGTTTTCAAAAAACACGTTTGGGGTTGCAATCATTGCAGGTAGTGTTTCGGGAAACCTGGAAGCTCTTGATGAAGATTTAAAATACGACCTCACGGGTACAATGCACGATGAGTTTGTTTCAAGTCTCAATGAGCAAGCGCCCGAATTATATGACAAACTCCTCATTCAGAAAACCACGAGTGGCGGACATCATTTCATTTACCGCTGTACGGTTGTCGATGGCAATTTAAAATTAGCATCCCGACCCGCTACGGATGAAGAACAACAAAAAAACACGCACGAAAAACAAAAAGTTCTATTTGAGACAAGAGGTGAAGGAGGATACTTTGTATTCACTCCTACACAGGGATATGAAATCATTCAGGGAAACATTGAAAGTATTGTTGAGATAACACCGGAAGATCGGGAGATATTGCTGAGTGTTGCCCGTAGCTTCGATCAATGCCCGAAAGAATTTGTTCCGCCAAAATTCAAACAGGAATCGAATTTCACTGGGCTTTCTCCCTTTAACGATTACAACAAGAGAGGCGATGTTATCGGCTTGCTTGAAAAACACGGCTGGACAACCGCCTACACCAAAGGCACAAAAACATTTCTCAAACGTCCGGGTAACACGAAGGCAACACAATCAGCAAATTTCGACCGGGACAAAAACTGGTTCACAGTTTTTTCCACTTCAACAGAGTTTGAAATCCAGAAAGCATATCTTCCCTATGCGGTGTACGCTGTGTTAGAGTGTAACAACGATTTTTCTACAGCATCGAAACAGTTATATGAAGCTGGTTATGGTGACCGAAGGGACAATACAAAAAACAACCTTGACAAATTCTTTAAAACCAACTTCCCGAATGCCAACATTGACCCTGACTTTAATGTAACGCAACATGTCATCAATTCAATTGACCTGCTCAAAATTGATGTAGAAGAAAACCGCTACCTATTAGAACCATTGCTTCCTGCCGTTGGAACTGGTGTTTTAGCAGGTGCGCCCGACACAGGCAAGAGCCAGTTTGCCCGGCAACTCTGCATCACCGTTGCTTGCGGGTTATCAAATTTTCTTGACAAGGCACTTACACTCAAACACAAACGCGCATTATATATTGCAACGGAAGATGATTCTCACAACTCATCCTTCCTGCTCCGGCAGCAGCTAAAAGGATTAAGTCAAAGTGAAACAGAAAATCTTGCCTTCATTTTTGCCGACACGCTTTCACACGAAGAAATTCTTTTAGCACTCGACCAGCATCTTACGGCAAACCCATGTGACCTTGTGATTGTAGATTCCTTCGGAGACATATTTCAGGGTACTGATACCAACAATACAAATCAGATGCGAAAAAATGTTCGCTACTTCGACTACTTCGCCAAGAAACACAAATGCTTCATTCTGTTCGTCCATCATATCAACAAAAGCTCGTATAACGAAACCCCGCATCAGAAAAATATCATGGGTGGCGGAGGTCTGACACAGAAGGTCCGTTTCGCATGGCAACTTACACAAGGAGAGAGCGACAAAAAATACCTAACCGTTGTGAAAGGGAATTATTGCCCCCGCGAGTACAAGGAAAATTCATGGGTGCTTGCCTTCAGTGAGGAGAATTTCATTTTCACGAACACCTCCGAACGGCTGTCAACCGCTTCGATAAACCTTGACGGTGGCAAAAACAAAGACACGAAAATCTCTAAACTCGTAAACCTTGCAGATGAAATTTTCGGCACTGAAACCATTTCCTACAAAGTATTTTGTGAACGCTACGAAAACATCACCGGCAAAGCCCCGGCATCCGCGAAGCGCGACCACCGTGCAATGAAAGACCTCGAAATCATTGTTCAGGACGAAGAAACTAAGCACTGGAAACTCAACGGTATGGGAGCTATCATCGAAAACCCAAAGGCGGCGGACGAATCGCTCCCATTTTAGTATCACGGTATCATTTCCCTAAGCGGATGATACCATGATACCATCTGCAACCAAATCAACAAAATGCGTCCAATCATCCCTTCATTTGTTACTTTTGGCGCAAATAAGATAGATTGGATGCAGCTTACTCCATACCACGCTAAATACTTTGCTTACGAACTAACCAAACGCTACTCTTCCAATAGCTTGGAAAAGTTCACGGCTTCCCTTTCCGATGCACAGGTAGATTTAAACCCGCATCAGGTTGACGCTGCATTATTTGCCTTTAAATCACCTCTTTCCAAAGGTGCTGTACTTGCTGATGAAGTCGGATTAGGAAAGACTATCGAAGCCGGAATTGTTATTTCGCAAAAGTGGGCTGAACGCAAACGCAAAATTTTAATCATTGCTCCAGCTAACCTACGCAAACAATGGAACCAGGAAATTGCAGATAAATTTTTCCTTCCATCCATAATTCTTGAAGCAAAATCTTTTAACGAGGAGCTGCAAAAAGCGAATTTCAATCCCTTCCAGCAAGAAGAAAAAATCGTCATATGTTCTTACCACTTTATAAAAAGCAAAGCGATCTATGTAAGTAAAATAGAATGGGACTTGGTTGTAATTGATGAAGCGCATCGCTTACGTAACGTGTACAAGCCAACAAATAAAATTGCGAAAGCAATTAAGGAAGCCGTTGCACATGCACCTAAAATTTTGCTGACCGCTACACCTTTACAAAACTCTTTATTGGAGTTGTACGGCTTGGTAAGCATCATTGACGAATATGCCTTTGGTGATTTAAAGAGTTTTAAAACGCAATACACGAAAATTTCAGAAGAAAAAAATTACGATGAATTAAAGAGAAGATTGGAGCCAGTTTGCAAGCGGACGCTCAGGAGACAGGTATTAGAATACATCAGCTACACGAAACGCACTTGCATCTTACAGGAATTTACTCCGCGTGAAGACGAACAGCAACTTTACAACTTGGTTTCGGAATACCTCCAAAGACCAAACTTATATGCCCTGCCACCAGGTCAGCGGACATTGATGACGTTAATACTTCGGAAGCTATTGGCATCTTCTACCTATGCTATTTCCGGCACATTGCAGGGCTTGGCTGACAAGTTAGAAAAGACAATTACAAAACAAGAGGCAACACAAAATGTAGATGAGGTTTTTACCGCGCATTATGAAACTTATGAAGAACAGCAGGAAGAATGGGTAGATGAGGAAGAAGGAGAAGAAGTCTCCAAAGAAGACCGGATTTATACAGCCGACGAAATTTTAGAAATCAAACAGGAAATTGAAGCACTGAATGAGTTTAAGAAATTAGCTAAGTCTATTAGTGTAAATTCCAAAGGAGAAGTTTTATTCACCGCACTGAAAAAAGGATTTCAAAAACTGACTGAACTAAAAGCTAATCGCAAAGCAATCATCTTTACTGAGAGCACACGCACACAGGAATATCTCAAAAACAATCTCGAAGCAAGAGGATACAAGGATGAAATCGTTTTGTTCAATGGAAGCAACAACGACCCAAAGAGCAATCAGATTTATCAAGCATGGCTTAAAACACACGAAGGGACAGACAGGATAACAGGATCAAGAACGGCAGACAAGAGAGCTGCATTGGTAGACTATTTCCGCGATACAGCAACCATAATGATTGCAACCGAAGCGGCAGCGGAAGGAATCAATTTACAATTCTGCTCTCTCGTTGTGAATTATGATTTACCCTGGAATCCCCAAAGGATTGAACAGCGAATTGGAAGATGTCACCGGTACGGTCAAAAATTTGATGTGGTAGTGGTAAACTTTCTAAACAACACCAATGCTGCCGACCAACGGGTATATCAATTGTTGGATGAAAAATTCCAGTTGTTTAATGGTGTTTTTGGTGCAAGTGATGAAGTGCTGGGAGTAATTGAAAGCGGAGTTGATTTTGAAAAACGTATTGTAAAAATTTATCAGACTTGCAGAACCACCGAAGCGATACAACTTGCCTTTGATTTTCTCCAAAAGGAAATGGAACCTGAAATTGAACAGGGCTTAGACATTACGCGAAAAAAACTGTTAGAGAATTTTGATGAAGAGGTACATGAAAAACTAAAAATTAATTTACAACAAAGCAGCGATTATCTCAGCAAGTTTGAAAATTGGTTATGGCAAATAACCAAATATTACTTAGAACCCTTTGCCAACTTCGACCATTCCGAAAATAGTTTTTACCTCAATAAGAATCCGTTCACTGGCGAACCAATTCATCCGGGTCCTTACAAGATCGGCAAGAAACACATTGGCGAAAAACTTGAAGTAGAGCCGCCTGCTGCAAATGAAAATATCTATAGGGTTGGTCATCCGCTTGCTCAAAGTGTAATTACTGAATGCAAAAAAGAAAATTTGCCCGTTCAGGAATTGGTTTTTGATTTCACGAACAGTGGTAAAATAATTTCTATTCTTGAACCCCTGAAAGGCAAACAGGGTTGGTTACAGGCAAAACAAATCTCTATTTCAAGTTTTGAAATGGAAGACCATGTTTTATTTGCCGGCTTTGACGATGATGGAAATGCGTTACAACCCGGCCAATGCCAGCGGTTATTTTCTCTTGAAGCAAAAACGGTTACAACACCTTTCACTGCACCTGGAGAATTGCGCGAACGGTTTAACGAAAACTACCACTCACAGCAAATAGACATCATCGAAGAAAACCGCCAACGCAATCATGCCTTCTTTGATGAAGAAGTGGATAAGTTAGAAAAGTGGAGTGAAGATGTTCGCAACAGTATCAAGTTTGAAATAAAAGAACTCGATAAAGAAATCAAAACTCGGAAAACAGAAGCAAGAAAACTGCTAAACCTTGAACAGAAAGTAAAAGAACAACGCATCATTAAAGACCTTGAAAAAAAATTAGCCGACAAACGATACAACCAATATCAGAATGAAGACGATATTGAAAAACGCAAAGACAATTTGTTGGATGAAATAGAGCAACGACTAAAACAACAAACAGCGGAAGGCGAACTTTTCACCATACGCTGGAACGTAATTTGAGATTATCTTATCGCATTAGAAATGAAAATTTGTATTATTTGTAGAGAGAATAAAGAAGAGTTTAATGACGAACACGTTATTCCCGATTCCATAGACGGGTTTTATCATATTTACACAGTGTGTGTTGATTGTAATAGCAAAATGGGGAAGCTGATTGACAATAAGCTAACAAATCATAAATTCATAGAGTTTCAAAGAGATTTATATGGGATAAAAGGAAAATCAAGAACAGTTCCAAATCCTTTTTCAGGAACCCATACCCTAAAGAATGATCCGGAACAGAAACTTCATGTAATTCTTGATGAAGAAGGTAAATATAATATCAAACTTATACCTAAGATTATTCCTGGTCAGGAGGTAACTGATAAGTTTACCATTGTACTCGACAAACAAGACGCATTAAAAGCAGACGAGATACTCGATAAATTTCTAAAGCGAAACGGGATTCCTAAAGAAAAAATAAAAAGCGAGATTCTTCATAAAAAAATTGAAGAACCTTGGGTTCACATTTTATTAAAGATTGATGTGCGCGATTTTAAATTGGCTATTTTAAAAATTGCTTATGAGTTTGCCGTTGATCAATTGCCTGCATACTTTAATGATCCAATAGCAATTGAAATATCTAAAATTCTTTTCGATGCTGATTTTGACGCATTGAATAATAAAGTCACAATGATCGGTGACGGTATGAATAAACAAATATTACAACCTTTTGATCACCTTATTGACTTTGAAAACAATAATCATTATTTAATTCTTTTCGATTCAGAAGATTTAGGGCTGATATGTTTTGTAAACCTATTCAATGTTTTTTCTTTAGGATTCGTGTTAAGTAAGCAGGCAGGATTTATTAAAGATAATTTATTGGTCGGTAAAAATGACTTCTTAAAGAGAGATTTTAATGTTTACAATTTATCGCAGGTTATTTCCCAGACCTATACTCCGATAAGATACCGATTTAAATATTTCCTGCCTGATGATACAATTCTGCTCAATGAGTTTTTAGCAAATGACAGGGACGAGAATTTTTCTTTTTTTACAGAGAATAATGGAACTCCATTATTCTATAAGAATGGGCAAATAGCGTACGCTGATATTCAAAATAAGATTAATCAACCCCAATTACAGCATATAGCAAAGGGCGATGAAAAAAAGGAATTGGTTACCGAAATGATTCTTGATGAGGAGCTATTTATTAAGCTTTTACCTATAAATAAACTTTACAAAGTTATTTCAGTGCAAATAGAACAGTATAAAAGAAGTAGATTGTGATTAATTATGAGTAAGCAACTCCAAAAACTCGAACTCACCTGGATCGGCAAAGGCAATGAACCAAAGCTCGAGCCGCGTATTTTAATTGAAGACCCCGCAAAAAGTTTTGGCGACAGTAAAAGCGAAAACATGCTCATCCATGGAGATAATTTACTTGCATTGAAAGCTCTTGAACAAAACTTTACTGGACAAATCAAATGTATTTACATAGATCCTCCTTATAACACCGGTAATGCCTTTGAACATTATGATGATGGCATTGAACATTCACAATGGCTTAATTTAATGAAACCGCGATTAGACATTTTAAGAAGTTTACTAAAAGATGATGGTAGTATCTGGATAAGTATTGATGATGATGAAAGCCATTATTTAAAAGTTATGTGCGATGAAGTATTTGGCAGACAAAATTTCATAAGCAATGTTATTTGGGAAAAAAAATACTCTCCTTCAAACGATGCGAAATGGCTTTCAGATAGCCATGACCACATATTAGTTTACGCGAAAAGAAAAGATATATGGCGACCCAATTTGTTGCCTCGCGGTGACAAGCAAAACTCTTATTATAAATATGATGACCAAGACGGAAGAGGTTTGTGGCGTTCTGATAATGTCTTAGTAAAATCATTTTCAAAGAGCGGAGTGTTTGCAATTGTTAACCCTAATACTGGTAAAGAATACTTTCCACCAAAGGGAAGTTGCTTTCGCTTTAACGCTGAAACAGCTAAAAGATATTTGGATGAAAATCGCTTTTATTTTGGAAAAGACGGGACAGGTGCTCCACAATTAAAAAGATACCTTTCTGAAGTCAAAGATGGTGTTACTGTCAAAACGATTTGGGTAAGAGACGAAGTTGGTGATAATCAAGAAGCAAAAAAGGAAGTAAAGGCATTTGGGGAAACAACTTTCGCAACGCCCAAACCTGAAAGATTGATTGAAAGAATATTATTTTTAGCTTCAAAGGAAAATGATATTGTTCTCGATAGTTTTTTAGGCAGCGGTACGACATCAGCGGTTGCACATAAATTAAAAAGAAAATGGATAGGTATTGAATTAGGAGAACATGCAACAACGCATTGCCTTCCACGCTTACTGCAAGTTGTAAAAGGAGAAGATAGTGGAGGAATAACCGAAGCGGTAGATTGGAAAGGCGGTGGAGGTTTTAAATTTTACACACTCGCTCCTTCATTAATACAAAAAGATAAATACGGCGGTGAAATTATTAATCCGACATACAACCCGAACATGCTGGCAGCGGCAATGGCAAAGCAAGAGGGTTTCCGTTATTCACCAGATGAAAGCAGTTATTGGAAACAAGGATTAAGCAGCGAAAAAGATTTCATATTTACCACTACTCAATTTATTACTGTAGAAATATTAGATAAGCTGCATGATGAAATGCGGCCCGGTGAAAGTTTACTGATATGCTGCAAAAGTTTTTCAAAGCAATGTGCAAACAGACATAGTAATATAACGATTAAAAAAATTCCGCAAATGTTGTTAGGCAGATGCGAATATGGCAAAGATGATTATTCATTCAATATTGTAAACATGCCACACGATGAAGATCAGGAAATAACTGAAGACAACCCTTCAGAAGCAATTGACGACAAAAAATTAAAGCCCAAAAAGAAAAAGGCACCCGATAAAAGTCAATCTTCTTTATTTTAATTCAGCAGATAGAATCAGCAATGAACCAAACAGCCGAAAATATTAAGCAACGCTTGTCACTCCGCAAACCATTACAGGAAGCATTAGACATTCTTGTTCAACTTGCTGATGAATTGGAACTAAATAAAGAAATTGACTTAGCGGCAGAGTTGTCCAAAGTACAAGCACTTTATCCGACCTGTTCTGATTTTGAAAGAGAGTTTCCTTCAATATGTTTCAGCATTGCAACTGGTGTAGGAAAAACAAGGTTGATGGGTGCCTGTGTGGCGTACTTGTATCTCACAAAAGGAATAAGAAATTTCTTTGTGCTGGCTCCTAACTTAACCATCTACAACAAGCTAAGAGAAGACTTCGGCAATAGTAGCAATCCGAAATACGTGTTCAACGGGATTGCAGATTTTGTACATAACAAACCTGTAATTATTACCGGAGACAATTACAATCAGGTCAGTTCGCTTTTCAGTGAAACAGAAATTCATATCAACATTTTCAATGTTGCGAAATTTGCAAGAGAGACCAAACCTGTTAAGGAAGGGGATAGAAATCTTGCACCAAGAATTAAACGTCTATCAGAATACTTGGGACAGAGTTATTGGAATTACCTCAGCAACTTAAACGACCTGGTTATTCTAATGGACGAAGCCCACCGGTACCATGCTGATAAAAGTAAAGAAGCAATCAATGAACTAAAGCCGGTATTAGGAATTGAACTAACGGCTACACCGATTGATGAAAAAAGTAATCAGTTTAGAAATGTGGTGTATGAATACAGTTTGGCTCAGGCGCTCACAGATGGCTTGTATGTCAAGAACCCAACAATAGCCACAAGAAAGGATTTCAACCCGCAAGGAAGAAGCGAAGACGAAATTGAAAAGATAAAATTGGAAGATGCAGTAAGCATCCACGAGGACACAAAGCAAGAATTAAAACTATTTGCTTTAAACTCAGGTAAAAAATTAGTGAAGCCATTTATTTTGGTTGTGTGCAAGGACACTACACATGCCAAAGCAGTGTATGATTTGATTACCTCGGTAGACTTTTATGAAGGTGCATTTGCAGAAAAAGTATTGCAAATAGACAGCACCACCCGAAACGAAGAATTGATAGAACAACAATTTATTTCATTGGAACAAGAGGACAACGAAATTGAAATTGTAATTCATGTAAACATGCTCAAAGAAGGATGGGATGTTACCAACCTTTATACAATAGTTCCATTAAGAGCTGCCAATGCTTCTGTTTTAGTTGAGCAGACAATCGGCAGAGGGTTACGTTTACCATTCAATGGCGAAAGAACCGGAAATGAAAAAGTAGATAAGCTCACCATTGTAGCACACGACAATTTCAACCGTGTTATTGCAGCAGCCCAAGACCCGAACTCAATTTTAAACAAGCTGAAATTTGTTGAAATAGATGAAAGTCAGTTGAAGGAAAGAGTTGAAGTAGTTACTGTACAAAACACCTTTACCGAGAACTTACTGAAAGAACAAGAAGTGGTAAACAAAATTCAGGATGCAACTCAGAAACAGAAACAACAGAATGTTGTTGATGCAAAAAAGATACTTGTCAATGTTATTCCGTTTTTCAACACCAACTCACAGGTAAAAAAGGTTGATGACTTGATTAAACCGGAAGTCAAAGAACAGGTAATGGCAGCGGTGCAAAAAGAATTAAGTTCGGGGCAGTTAAATGTATTTGCCCAACAAATTGCAGAAGAAGCAGCCGGGATGTACGAAAAATTAGTTGCTGACTTCAAAAAGAACATCATTCAAATTCCGCGAATGGATTTAGTACAGGGAGACGTGACTGCAAGTTTTGAAGACTTCGACTTAGACAGTAAAGATTTTTCCTACGAGCAGTTGAATGATGAAATTGTAAGAATAGGATTAAAGGATAAAAGCTACGATGTAATTGAAGTAAAGAGTGGAGTAAATTTTGGCAGCCCTGTTAAATTGCTGATTTCAGAACTCATAAACTATTCAGAGATAGATTATGACACCAACGCTGACTTATTGCACAAATTAGCAAAGCAAGCCGTCACAGAATTAGAAAGTAATTTAAAAGACGGGGAAGATATTCGTAAACTAATGTTTCAATGGAGAAGTCTGATCGCAAACAGAGTTTACACGCAGATGATGCAGCACTTTAAATTACACGAACCTGAATACAAAAAACCGAATGTAAAATCATTTACTAAAATAGAAGAATGGAATTTTACAACTTTGAAAAATGCAGGTCATAAAGATTACCGGGATGAAAATTTCCCTGCCGTTCAAGTACCAAAATTCATTTTCAGAGGGTTTGAAAAAAGTTGTCACTTTGAATACAAGTTCGATAGCCGCACAGAGCAAACGTTCTCATACATTTTAGAAAATGACAAAGACGTATTAAAGTGGTTAAGACCGGCACCTGAACAGTTCCGAATCTACTGGCATCAAAACAGTAAAAGATACGAACCCGACTTTATTGCAGAAACCGCTGATTGTATTTATATGATTGAAACAAAAGCCGCTAATGCCGTGGACGTTTCAGAAATACAAGCGAAAGCACAAGCAGCAATAAAATATTGTAACTATGCAACAGAGTTCACAGGCGAATACGGAGGCAAGCCCTGGAAATATGTATTAATACCCCATGATAAAGTTCTAAAGAATAGTGGCTTCAAGGGTATAATTTCGCAATACATAAAAACAACAGAGAGTAAATAAAGAAAGGATTTAATACGATGAAACGGAAAGGCGGAAACAAAAACATAATGACTCTGTCTAAGGAAGAATGCTTGATAGTCTATAAGCAGTATTTGGCAAATGCTGATTCCAAATTTAATGATGCAATCACATTATCAAATAGTGGTTCTTTCGGAAGTGCAACATCGCATTTGATTATTTCATTGGAAGAAACAATGAAAGCAGTTGTCCTTTATTTGGACGGGAATGGATTTGAATTTCGATCAAGAGTAAGAGGTATAAAAAATTTATTCGAGAATCATCAGCTTAGATATTTTCTTGCGATTATACTCTCAGTATTTAATATTTTCATTCAGGATTTCATGGTTTTTATTAAAAGAATAAGAAAAGATCACAAAGAAATTCTGAAGCTAAAACCTGATGATAAAAATGTTCAAAAGCAACTAATGAGTTACGTTCAGGAGAAAATAAAAAATATCATTGGCGAAATTGCCTGGTTCTCTAAAGCTGATTTATACAGGCAGGATGGGTTCTATGTAGACTACGTTGATGAAGTAAAAACTCCTCTATCGGTTAATGAAGAAGAATTTTCACAAGTAAAAATACGGGTTGAGAATCTTAGAAAAATAGCTTCTGAATTTTTACTAAGCTTTACTTCGGAAGACAAAGAAATAACAGAACACATACAGGAATTAAAAAAGCAATTCATCCGGGAGGGGTGGTATGAAGGTCTTTCAAAACTGATTGACAAAACAAAAGACAGCAATACAAATCCTTTTGAGATACTTGCATCATCACTATCAGAGTTTGAATCTGAGCTGAACGAGTTCCCCGGAGCCAATTAAACAAGAATGCTAAAAATTACTAACCCTGATTATTTTTTGCCTTCAATCGTTGCATTAGCAGGCGGGAAAGTTTTTGATACCGGGGCGAATAAACCCCAGGTTGTTCGAGGCGTTTGTGAACAGACTGGCGAGAAATCAGATTACGTTGTAAAATATTTGGGTGCGGAAAGAATGTACCCGCAAGCATGTGCAAGAGAATTGATAGCAAGCTGCATTGCAAATGAAATGAATTTCCTTGTTCCCGAACCTGCCGTAATTAATATCACCGATGAGTTTGTTGAATCATTGAGAGGCAACGATGCCTTTGGTATGGCAAGTCGAAGCATAGGATACAATTACGGCTCAAAGTACATGAAGGCATACCAACAATTTGTTACAGGTCAAAAGTTCTCAGAGGGCTTGCATCAGAAAGCCGTTGACCTTTTTGCATTCGACTTATTTATCTCAAATTCTGACAGGACACACCTGAAACCGAACATGAACACGGATGGTGAAAATATCCTTATTTTCGACCATGAGCTGGCATTCGGTTTCGCTCTGGAAATCCTACCAAACCCTCAACCATGGCTGATTTTAGACCGGCACATGGAGTGGATTAGGAACCAGTATTTATTCCCTATCTTGCGCGGACGTGAACAAAATTTCAGTAATTTCGTTGAAAGGTTACAAGTTCTCAATAATGACTTTTGGAATAAGCTGCAACAAATTATTCCTGCCGCCTGGATGTCCGAAGAATTTCAAAAGATAAAAGCAACGCTCCGCACAATAATAGAACACAAGGAAGAGTTCATACAACAAATTCAAGCGAGATTACAATGATTAACTATCAGTATCAAATCGTCCGGTACATTCACGACCGCGTCACTGGTGAGTTCGTGAATGTGGGTCTCGTTTTTTACGACCCGAAATCTCTTTTTCTCAAATGCCGAGTTGTAAATAAGTACAGTCGCATTTCAAATTTTTTCACTGATGTGAAAGGACATTTCCTGATTACAAGTTTGAAGCACTTTGAAAAAGAAATAAATGATTTTCTAATTACATCAAAAGGAACACAAACAGAAAAACATTTTGAAAGTGTTGATTCGATTACAAAAAAAGTTTTACCTCAAGATGACAGCGCTTTAGTTTGCACAGAAGTTAAAAGAGCAATTGACATTGACTTTGAAAAAGCTTTTGAAGATATGTTCAACAGAATTGTTGACAGGTATACAGAAGAACCTATTTCATCACAACACAATGACAACTATGCGTGGAAGAAGTATTACAAAAATCATTTTGAAAAATACGGCCTCACTAAGAAATTAAAAAAGCATTCTGTTAAAACACACACAGACGTAATTGACTTTGACAAAGCATGGAAGAATGGTGATTGGCATTGCTATCAAAGTTTGTCATTGGATTTAAAGAGAGAAGAATCAATTAAGAATAAAATTTATCGTTGGAGCGGGGTATTAAGACAACTTGAATCAACAAACGAAAATTTGCATTTGTTTTTTTTAACCACAACTCCAAAAACAGACCACAAAATTCAAAGTCTGATTAAAGAAGCTCTGACTGTAAAGGGAAAAACCAAAGTCAAAGTCACTTTGATAAAAGAGAGCGAAGCCGAGAAATTTGCTGCCCAGGTAAAGAAGGAAATGGATAAAAGTGAGTCATAGCTCAATTCCTGCAATTAAGGTCAATTTCCAATACAGAAGGCCACTTCAACGGTATGGGTCTACAAAGGTTAGCGAAAAAGTTATAAACTAAGTTAATTAAGTGAAAATCAACTAAATTAAATTGTACCTTTGTTTGATTAATTACAATTTTTTGCAATATTTGCAATCAATTTTTCCCTACAGCAATTGAACAAATAAGTGTTGAAAACTCATACGAGGACAAGAAATACAGCGCAGTAATAATATCATCCTTTACAGAGATTAAAAACAGATGTCATTCATTTTGTATTACGGGGCAACTAATTTATGACAACTCAGGAATTAAAATTATTTAGGGCAGACCTAAATGAATTAGCATCAAAGAAAAGTTCTGATACCTTATCCAATGATGGGCCTCAGAAGGCGAATGCTGTGATGTCTACAATTTTCAATCATGCAACTAACGAAATAAGAATCTTTGCTAATGATATGGATGGTACTATATCTGAATGCGTAGATTGTGATAATACTTTCCTGAATAGTCTTCAAACTTTTTTACAAAGGCCGGGTACCCGTTTGAAAGTTATAATTGAGAAAAAACCAGACATGCAAAAACAATTGTTTACCTTTTTAAAAAGTAAACATGACGAATCAAAGAGTACAAATGAATTGGATAGGAAAGTGGATTTTAGAATTGCTTCTCCCGAATTTAAGACAGAAATAGCATCTGCGCGTCCTAAAGATCAAAACTCAGAAGTTGATAATGAGTTAATTCACTTTGCAACAGGCGATCCAAGTTTATTTAGAGTTGAATACGATTCAAAATCTCATAATGCAACATTTTCTTTTAACAATGAGCCTGTTACTACATATTTGAATAAAATATTTGATTCACATTTTAAAGAATGTAAACCAATTGAATAATAATTAAGACCGTAAGGTTAATTTAATATATTTGCGTACCCACACTTATATAAACAGTGTGGTTTTTTTTTGATATGAATTTACACGACTTTATTCATTTGTTCGTTGTCCTTGCGGTCTCAAGCCTACTTTTTGGAACCAAGGATGATTTATTATTTACATTTTTTGAATCAGGTTTTTTTAAAGATTCTGAAAAAGAAATAAATGATAAATTAAAGAAGTTACAGTCGGAAAAGGAAGATGAAATAGAAAAGAGTGTAAAACCCATTGATAAAGATGTGGTTGGGAATATTTCATCGCCAATAAAAAAATCCGGAGACGTACAAGCAAAACTAATGCTGTACAGAAGGAGAAAAGGAATATTAAAAAAAAGATATAATGAATTAATAAAAGGAGAATGGGCTAATTTATCTAACACATCTAAAAAAGAATTCAAAGATTTAGGAGCAAGATTCAAAGCGGTATGTTTATTTATTGGATTGGTTTTAATAAATTTAATAATCATTTCTTCGTATTGCCATTTTTATTGTGAACAAAACAGCCACCAACAAGTATTTGCTCCAGTTCTTTCAATGGACTTTCTTATTTTGACTTATTATTGCCTAATTAAAAGGCAGCCACAAACAAATATATATATTACGCCACTTGGTGCTATTATATGCTACATAATGGCGTCTATATTAACGCTGGCTCCCTACCTTTTATTCATAGTAATGGGATTGTTAAAATTCAACGGGAGTGCTATTCGGTGGGTATTATTTATATTCTCCATATTCCCATTAATCCCGTTGCTATGGAAAAATTTTAGAAAATGGAAAATGTTTTTAATATTAGGATTAATTGCTATAATTATTCAAGATTTTTATTTAATCTATTTTTCAGATATAGCGGTTTTAATTCCTACTTATTGGATTGCTTTTATTATAATAACATTTACATTAATATTGGTTTTATCACCTTGGGCGTTTTGCTTTTATCATGTTTATTTGCATAATAAAGAATATGAAGGAAAAAGAAAAACTGAGTCTCAAAAAATAATTGATGACTTAACAAGCATTGCAAAAACAGTAGTTGCAATTAATAAAACTGACCAAACTTAAATTTTTGAAATTACACTTCCAGATTAGTAAAATGAAAAATCCTCCAAATTTTGGAGGACTGTCTTGACTCAATCGCAATAAATAATATTTTTCCCAAAGATAAATTGAACTTTACTTTTTCCTCACCGCATATATGCGAATTTCCTTCTTGATCGGATAGACAAAACACACGCTCCCCACTCTCTCACACATTTTTAAAAACATTTACTACCAAATATCTTTTAGCAGTAATGCGTAGTAAATGTTTTTAAAAATTTCCCTAAGCTAATTTACATAATGTGATCTTATAGGAGCAAAGGCGATCCTTGGTGAAAATCTCTAATGCCTTTGTACCTATAAGCACATTATGTAAAATAGCCGCGCAGCCGGACGCACGCCCTCGCACCGCTCCGTAGCAAGCAGTCGTCCCAACACCCACCCAACCCTTTAGCGGAGCAGAAAAAAATAAACTGGACAAAGTATCACATGCCCGTGCTTGCAACCTATTTAAAAGTCAAAAATCTTCTGTTTATTTTTTAATGGAATTTTTGTCTTTTAAATAAGTTTCAGCACCCCACACAAGAGTGCCGTCTAATGGCTGTAAAAGAATGCCACCGCTCCGTGCAGTCGGCGGCTTGACCCGATTTGCCACCGCTTCGTGCTGCTGTGGCTTCGCAAATTTACAGCAGCACCCTCCCCGCATCGGGACAATCCACCAACTGCACCCAGCCAATTCTTTTACAGCCATCAGCCGTCACCCTTGTCTTTCACTACGCACGTTGAAGTGCCTGGTATAGTTTATTTTTTTCTGTGCTTCTCTTATCCCGGCTGACGTTCGGACAGTTGAAAGCCCTCCCACGCCCTGTGCCTGCAACCTGTTCGCTTCACTCATTCACTTTCTTCCTCTCTACACTCAATGCCGATCCGCACTCTTTTTATTTTTAATGTAGCGGGACGGCATTTCGTTTCGTTCGTCAGGACGTTCATTCGTTCAGCTCACAAGTTTCGGCACCGCACGGCAGGCGTGTTCATGAACTCGTCTGCTTATTTTGAATTTGGTACTCGTTCATTCACACCCCTGCCTTTCCCACCGCGCCCTGCCTGACGGTCAGTATCACCGTATCAATTCCCTAAGGAAACGATACCATGATACCAAATTAGTCACCGGCTTTTCGTATAAGAAATATCGTTTAAACCATATCAATAATTATCTTTGTAGAAATAAAAACATAATGGCTAAGAACGAAAAGACATCTAAAAAAGTTGGCACCACAGCATCCAAACTTTTGCGTAGCAAAACAAGCTCGAAAGCAGTTAAATCTGTTGCTGCTTCTGCATTAACACAACG
>JAYVUK010000057.1:0-6097 GCA_043787975.1 Bacteroidota bacterium | reverse complement strand
ATTGCGTCCCATCCATTCGGTGAAAACGATTACCTGGTTTACAGAGAGGTCAGGAATTGCATCAACAGGTGTGTTGAGTAACTTAACAGTTCCATAAATGGAAATGATAATTGCAATAACAACAACTATGAAACGATGATGGATGCACCAGGAAATTGTTTTTTCAATCATAACTTTACTTCTTTTTTATTTTGAAATGAAGTACTCACAAGTTAAATATATTTTTTATTTTTTATAAATATATTCATTTAGTTAGTTCGTTTGCCATCTGTAGCAGTGTTTTGTCAACTGCATGTTTAAATGAGGATGCCTTATCAAACGGAGCATAACTGATTTGATTATTCTTCATGCCAATCACTACATTCCTTTTCCCTTTCAGCAACGCATGTATTGAATGATTTCCTAAACGGCTTGCCAGCACTCTGTCAAAGCAACTTGGATTGCCGCCTCTCTGAATATGTCCGAGAATGCTTACGCGAATATCATAATGGTTGAATTTCTTTTTCACCTGCTCTGCAATTTTTATCACACCGCCATTCACCGCTCCTTCTGCAACTACAACAATCATCGAACTCTTTTTTCTTTCCCAACCTTTCTTCAGCAAATCAAGCAGGTCATTCATATTTGTTTTTACTTCAGGAACAAGAATGGCTTCAGCGCCTGCAGCAATTCCGCAATTCAGCGCAATAAAACCAAGGTCACGACCCATCACTTCCACAAAAAATAAACGGTGATGAGAATTGGCGGTGTCCCGTATTTTATCTAAAGCATCAAGGGCAGTATTGATGGCTGTATCAAAACCAATTGCATAATCCGTTCCGAACACATCGTTATCAATTGTTTTTGGTATGCCAAGAAAAGGAATGTTGAATTCAGAGGTGAAAGCTGCCGCTCCTGCGAACGAGCCATTGCCGCCAATGATGATAACTCCGTTAATATTATTTTTTTTCAATTGCTCATACGCCACTTTTCTCCATTGCGGTTTCCTGAATCGCTGGCTTCGTGAGGTGTGAATAATAGTTCCTCCTTTCTGAATAATATTACTGACTGACTCTGCATTCATCTCTGTAAAATTTCCGTCAATCATTCCTTCATATCCTCCGTTGATGGCAAGCACTTCTATTTTATTTACAACAGCAGTTCGTACCACAGCACGGATGGCGGCATTCATTCCCGGTGCATCGCCTCCCGAAGTCATCACTGAAATTGTTTTAAATTTATTTTTCATAGTTTAATATAAACCGTATTGAAGTTTTTCTCTTTTTATGTTTTTAAATATTTCTCCGCTCATGATTCCCATCGAATTATTTGTTTTGTTGATTGAGACCATTGCGTCTTTTTCAATACCAGTCAAAGCTCTTATGGCATCAATGGTTTCGGGCACCACGATTGCTTGATTGTACACTTGGTAATTAAAATACAGTTCATTGTCCTTCACTGTCAAACTATCCACCCACAAACCCACTTCCCACATATCACCGCGTGGTCTTTGCAAATCACTCATCAGTTCGATGGTGTGATTTAATGCAATCAAGCCATCGCTTTCCCTGAGAAAAATTACTCTCGGAGTTTTTTCAAAGAGAGAAAGTATTTCTTCTTTTGAAGATGGACGGGTGAGTTCAACAAACCAACTGTGAAAATGACTGGTAGTTTGCGCAGCAACCAATGCAACTGTTGTGATTTCAAGTCCGGGAATAACTGTTTGCGCATCGGGTCCCTGGTGCGATGGAATTGTTGTTTCAGGAACAAGAGTATTCATGATTCCGGTGTGGTCAGATTCCCATGGGTCGGTTGCTCTGCGAACCAAAACGCCATGTCCTTTTTTAAATAATCCTGATTCGCGCAATGCACCTATAATTCGGATGATGCTTGTGGTGTTGCACGAAACCACTCTTGTTGAATCTCTGGCAATCGCGCTTGCATAGTTTGCCTGCGCTACAAATGAATGCCCGGTGAGAGCATGTTTTTCGCCTCCTTGAAAAATTGATTTCACTCCTGCATTTTTATATTTTTCAAAATTCACTGCTGCAATTTTTTTGGGAGTTGCATCACATATCACATCAACATTTTTCAATAGCTCATCCAACGTACCAAATAATTCGATGCCTGATGCTTTCATTTTTTCAAAAGAAATATTATCAGAAGCAAAAACAGGATACTCATTTATAATTCCTGATTTGATACGCCAATCGGAAACAACATCACTAATACCAATTACTTCCATGTCGTCCTGCAAAGCAACTGCATCCGCAATGCGTTTTCCGATTACTCCGTATCCATTGATTGCAACCCGAATTTTTTTCATACTGCTATTTATTATATTTTTAACTCATTAATATTTACAAAAACAAAAATGTTGATTCTTGTAAGGTTGTTTCATGACATTTAACAAAGTTAAATTTGATTTTCGTCAGAAATATTTTGCAGATAAATTTCATAGCCAATTCAAACATTTTTAAATAATGAATTTATGTGTAAGCTCTGCTCTTCTTTCAGCGCCTCGAAACCTGCAACTATATCAAACAACTCTTCATCAATAGCGCTCTGGCGAACCCGGTTGAATGTCTGCCGGAGGTCACCAACTATTTCATTAATTTTTTTTTCAGCGCGCTGCATGGCTGCAAGACGACTTGCATTTTCACTTGCTAAAGATTCGGCACATGCCCGATAGATAGATACAAAAAAAAATTCCCGCATAAGCGCGGTTAAAGTGGCCTTGCTGCTGCCAACAATTTGCGGTAAATTTTTAGTGGGCCAGCGAAGTTTGGCTAAATCTTGTCTCCAGTTTTTATCCAATGGCAGCAGCCGTTGAATAACCGGTTCATAACCTGCTCCGTTTTTCGGATGATTATGAAAAATATACAACTCATTAATTTTATTATTCTCACGACTCTCTAATACCGCTAAAAGAATTTGCGTGACGAGCGAAGTGATAGCGGTAACAGAATTTGGAACAGGAAATATTTTTTTAACAGCGAGTCCTGCATCTGAAAGATACAACTGAACACGTTCGCCAACAGTCCACACTTCTTTTTTACCGGGTAAATCTTTCAGTGAGCCGATGACAAAATCTGAAATCTTTTCGTTGAACTGACCTACTAATCCCTGGTCTGAGCAAAAAACAATTGCACCGGTTATTTGCTCATCCTTTCCTCTTTGCTCTTCTGCAACCTGCTCCATTTTTTTCTGATTAAAATAAGTGATGATGCCAAGCGATACATTGCTGTAATAATCCGCAAGCGAACTGACAGCAGTTTCATATTGTACAATATTAGAAGCAGCCATAGCTTTCATGGTGCGGACAACGGATTCGAGTTGTTTTGCTCCAACAATTCTTCTGTGCAAACTTTCTAACGTATCACTCATGGATAATCGCAGTTTATTTTTTATATATGTTCAGGTCGAAATGAAATGAGAGCATCTTCCGCATTTTTTAAAATCACCTTATGGTCAGCATCATTTAACTTATCAGAAGAAAATATTTTTTGCAGAATTTCTTGAGGCAGTTTTGACGTTGATTTGCAAACCGCATTTTCAGCATCGCGCATTTTATCAACAGGTACAGCATCAAATAAATTGGCAGTTAATGCGAGTAAGACTATAATCTGTTCATCAGCAGACATGGGATGAAATTCAGGTTGCTTGAGGCAGGCGCGAATTCGTTTTCCATGTTCAATTATTTTACGGGTGTGTACGTCAAGCCGGGTTCCAAAACGCGCAAAGGTTTCCAATTCTTCAAACTGGGAATAGGCAAGTTTCAGATTTCCGGTTACCGCTCTGTAGGCAGGCAACTGCGCTTTACCGCCAACACGTGAAACTGATTGACCAACATCAATGGCAGGCAAAATTCCTAATTCAAATAGTTTTGGTGAAAGATAAATTTGTCCGTCAGTGATAGAAATTAAATTAGTAGGAATATAAGCAGAAAGGTTTTGAGCTTCCGTTTCGGCAATGGGCAATGCAGTGAGCGAACCTCCTCCAAGTTCCTTACTTAAATGAGTGGCTCGTTCCAACAAACGTGAGTGAATGTAGAAAATGTCTCCGGGAAATGCTTCCCGTCCAGGTGGTCTTCTCAGCAATAAAGAAAGCTCACGATATGCACGGGCATGATGAGTAAGGTCGTCATAAATAATCAACACGTCATTTCCCTTCTCCATAAAATATTCTGCAATGCTGGTCGCTGAGTATGGTGCTATGTATTGTAACCCGGGAGGATTGTTGCCTTCAGTTACAACTACAATGGTATAATCCATTGCATTTTTTTCAGTAAGCCGGGCAATAACTTTTGCAACTGAAGATGCACGCTGACCAATGGCACAGTAAATACAAATTACATTTTTGTCTCGCTGATTAAGTATGGTATCAATTGCAATTGCCGTTTTTCCGATTTGCCTGTCACCCAAAATTAATTCCCGCTGACCGCGACCGATAGGAATAAGAGCATCAATGACTTTTATTCCTGTCTGCAAAGGCACAGTAACTGGAGCACGGCTCATGATAGAAGGGGCAGGTCGTTCAATCGGTAATCGCTGACTAAATGAAACTGAGCCTTTGTTGTCCTGCGGTTCTCCCAAAGGATTTATCACGCGACCTATCATTTCATTGCCAACCGGAATATCCATTACACGACCGGTGCGTTCCACTTCATCACCTGTCCGCAATAAAGAATCATCACCAAGCAGAATAACACCAATTTCATTTTCATCAATGTTGAATGCAATGCCTGACAAATCGCCCGGAAACTTTAAGAGTTCTTCGAAGCCAACACCCGGCAGTCCTGAAACTCTTGCTATTCCGGCAGACACACTCATCACTGTCCCCACCTCTCGCATTTTAAGTTCAGGCAGGTACTTATCGTGTCCGCGACTTAATTGGGTGAATGCATTATCAATAACTGTGTTCAGATTACTATGCGACATATTCTTTATTTTCTTTTTTTGCTTTTGTTTTTTCTTTAATCGTATCGCTTATGATGTTCTCAATTGAAGAGAGGTATTTTTTAATACTCCATTCCAATTTATATCCGTTAGCGGAAATCTCAATACCACTGACTATTGAAGGAGCGGTTTCAAATTGAAATTGTGTTTCATCATTAAAATTTTCCCTCACGGTTTTTTCAATATCTGATTGTTGAGGCAATGCCAAATCAAATGCACTTCGTACAATGACAGCGTTGAAAGATGATTTGAATGCAGCGTTCATCTGTTTTTTTTCTTCTTCGCTCAAATTACGTAATCGTTCCAGGAATACTTTTACTATCTGTTCTTCCAGGCTAAAAGATGCAAGGTCGGAAAGTGTTTTCCCTGAAATAACAAAAACTTCTTTCTGTATTCTATCAGTGATTTCATTATGTAAATTCTGCTGCTCCTCTTTCATTGCTTCATCTAATTTTATTCGCAAAGCAGCATATTCTTTCCGCGCTTCTTCAAGAAGATGTTGGCGTTCGGTTTTTGCCTCCTCAACAACTTTACTCATCATGTCATTGCGCTGCCCGTCAAAATCTTTATTCTTTTTTTGAAAATCATCCCGCTCTTTTTTTGCTTCATCCTTTTTTGCTTCTGCATCTTCAAGTTGTGCTGCAATTTTTTTTTCGCGCTCGTCAACCGCTTTCAGAATCGGTTTATAGAGGTAGCGTTTCAACAGCCAAACCAAAATGAGGAAGTTAATTACCTGCGCAATAACAGTAAACCAGTTTATCTGCATTTCTATTTTTTATTTCGCAATGATGTTATTCCAAAACGGGTTGGCGAAAATGAGAATCATTGAAACCACGAATGCATAAATCGCCATTGATTCAATCATTGCCAAGCCCACGAAAAGTGTACGTGTAATAGTTGGCGCTGCATCGGGCTGTTGTGCAAGCGAGCTAAGTGCTGATGACACTGCGCGTCCCTGGCTTAATGCCGGTGCTATACAACCAATGCCTGTGGTAAGTCCTGCAATTGCTATTGAAGCTACTGCAATAAGAGTGTTACTATCCATAATTTTTCCTCCTTTAATTTTATTTTTATTTAGTTACTTTTAAATTTATTGTTGTATTTGAAATTTCAGATTTTTTAGATTCTTCTACAGCAGCAGCAATATAAACCGTAGCAAG
>JAYVUK010000056.1:0-3761 GCA_043787975.1 Bacteroidota bacterium | reverse complement strand
GCTTCCGCAGAGCTTGATTCCTCTTCAATCATCCGGTTGAACAATACAAAATCTATTTATCAAATCCACCAACTATTTTTGGCCTCATTACCTTTTTTTAAATACTCAGCAAAAAATACTCACAAAGAAATCCGACAAAAAATCCGGAATAGATTTCCAACGGATGATGCGCATTGCGCGAAAGACGCGCTGTACCAAGCGCTCCGGCAACAAACAGTGAAATAAGAAAAGGAATTCTTAAATCCACGGATAAAAAAGTCGACATTCCGAAAAGTGCTCCTGAAATGCCTCCGATGCCAATCATGTGAATACTTATTTTCCATTTCAGGTTGATGAAGATCGCTACCGTCACGGAAGCAGCAGCACCGAGTAACAGCAAATAAAAGATGGCAGGAAGAGCAAGTTTCCGAAGCATGAAATAAGCAACTGCCATGAACACAACATTGCAAATAAACGGAATGATGCGTTCCTGGCGTTTTTGCATTTCAAATGATTTGATGTAACCACGGGAAACAAGCAAATACGAAATCACGACCGGCATAATGAGCGTATTAAAAACAATCACCAGGTACACAGCGATTTTCTCCTGCGGCGGTGTCGTGTAAGAAATGTATGTGTTCAGTTGAAAAATAATGACCAACGCATACGTTGGCATCAGAACGGGATGCAAAACAATTGAAAGAAATTGTGCGAATCGGTTATTCAATGATCGGTGGTTAGTGAGAATGATTTCCTGCTAAAGTTCTTTCCGCAACCGTGCAACCGGGATGTTGAGCATTTCCCTGTATTTCGCAACTGTTCTTCGCGCAATGTTGTATCCTTTTTCGTTCAGGATTTTTGTCAGCGCATCATCGGTTACAGGATGCCTTTTATCTTCGGCTGAAATGCAATCGGTGAGAATTTGTTTTACTTCTTTGCTTGAAACCTCTTCCCCGCTTTCGGTTTGTAATCCTTCAGAGAAAAAACTTTTCAAAAGATACGTACCGAAATGTGTCTGAACATATTTGCTGTTTGCAACACGCGACACCGTTGAAATGTCCATGTTCACTTTTTCAGCAATGTCACGAAGCACCATCTTCTTCAGCTTCCGCTGATCACCTTCAAGAAAAAACTCGTATTGATATTCCATGATTGAACGCATGGTTTCAAGCAACGTATGTTGCCGTTGTTTCAGCGCATCAATAAACCATTTGGCTGCGTCAAGCTTCTGTTTCACAAATTGAATGGCTTCACGGTCACTTTTTGTTTTCTTTTTATCCTTGCTGTAATGCTGGATCATCTCCTTGTAATCGCGGCTGATCTTAAGTTCAGGCGCATTGCGTGAATTGAGTGTAAGTTCGAGTACGCCATCGTTGTTGGTCATCAGGAAATCAGGAATGATGTGCTGAATGGATTTCTGTCCGTCACTTGCTGTACTTCCCGGGCGCGGATTCAGTTTGAGAATTTCAGTCATCCCGGTTTTCAATTCTTCCTCGCTGATGTTCATCTCACGAATAATTTTTTCATAATGTTTTCGTGAGAATTCTTCCATGTAATCCGTAAGAATTTTTTTAGCAAGCACGACAGAGGCACGCTCCTGGTTTTTTCTTTCCAACTGAAGCAGCAAACACTCCTGTAAATTGCGTGCACCGATTCCCGGCGGATCGAGTGACTGAATGCTCTTCAAAATTTTTTCAAGTTCCTCAGCAGTGGTCGTAATGTTTTGAGAAAACAGAAGATCATCAACAATCGCATTCAGATCTCTCCGCAGGTAACCGTCATCATCAATGCTTCCGATCAATTGTTCAGCAATATGATACTGACGGTCGTCAAGATTGCATTGATAAAGTTGCGCAAGCAATTGATCCTGGAAACTGCCTGCTGTAGTCAGCGGAATTTCCCTTCGCTCCTGGTCAGGAGAAGTGTTGTTGACGGATGTTTTGTAATCGGGAATTTCATCTTCATCCAAATATTCATCGAGGCTGATGTCTTCTTCGGTTTCAGTGATTTCTTCTTCGTCAGATACTATTTCATCCTCTTCGTTCGCATCCTCTTCTTCTTCGGTCTCAGGTCCTTCTTCGAGCGCAGGATTTTCCTGGATTTCTTCTTTGATGCGTTGTTCCAGTGATGACACAGGTATTTGCAGCAATTTCATCAATTGAATTTGCTGTGGAGATAATTTTTGCTGCATCTTCTGCAGCATTCCCAATCGTTGTCCGCTCATTGTTCTTGTAAAGAGTCAGGTGTGACCATTAACTAATTGGCAAAAATAAAAGAATAAAGTGAGTGAATCTTAGAAACTGTTTAAATTTATATGGTAAGAATTTTTATCGCATATTTTTGAGCGAGACAAGGAAACGTTTCGCAGCCATAGTGGAACTAACTACGGCAAGAAACGCTGACGAAGTCGCAGCCAAAAAGACGCATAAAAAAATTTTCAGATAAATTTTAAACAGTTTCTTATAAGTCGGTAGTAAATTAGTTCGGAGTTTGGAGAAAAGAATGCGATCCAACTGTGTCTCCGAACTCCGAACCAGAAACTCATTGCTGAATTAAACGCATTACTTGCTGTAAATCCAGCCGTTTTTGTTACGTTCCTTCAGGCTGTCCAATTCTTTTACCGCTTCTGCGCGAGCCGAAAATCCTTTAAAGCAAACCATTTTTAAATGTTTTGGAGAATCAAGAATACGGGCATTTGTAAATCCCTCAGCCTGCAATGTTTTTACAAATGCTTCAGCATTTTCCTGGATTTGAAATGCACCTCCAATGATAAAATATTTTTGATTTTCGTTTGAAGTAACAGGAGGTTGAACAGCAACTACCGGAACTGTTTCTGTAGTCTTGGTTGAAACAGATGCTGTTTCAGTTATTGGATCAGGAGTAGATTTTGCTCCAGTTGCTGTTTCAACTTTGGGTTCGGAAACAGCGGGTGTTTGATAAACAGGTGCAACTTCTTTTTTGGCAACTTCACTCTTGTTCTTTGACTCGAACGGGTTGAGCGAACTTAAATCGGGCCGATGCGGAGCGATGAGGTATAGATTAAATGAAAACCACAGGAGGGTTCCTGAAATAATCAGCATGGTGAATACTTTCTTCCTGTTCTTTTTTGAAAATGCAACCGTTGGCTTCTCTTGTCTTTCTGAAGGACGACTGGAACCGATTCGCTTTATTTGCTTTTCTACACGTTCCTGGTAATCTTCTCTCTGTACAGGCAAATACTGAACAGTGCTGAAACCAAACGCATCTCGCAAATAATTTATGTTCTTCACCGGATCAAACTGAAGATTTTTTTCGGAATTCAAATAAAATGTTCCGATCCGGTCAATCATGAGTCTGTTGCCTTGCTCCAGTTCTTTCAGCCATTGATTTACCTGGCGATCAAGCCGGTGTAGCGCTTCGTTGTAGGTTATTTTTTCATGACCCGAAATGTGATTGGCAAGCAGCCCGTCATTTTGTTTCAGGAAAATATTAAAAGCAATCTTTTTGGATGGAGGATAAAACGTGTGCTGTGAAGTATGAATCTGTGCATGGTTGTACGATGCAAGAAATCCTCCGAACGAAGGAACAATTACGCAATCGTGGTCAAACAATAGTTCACTGATGTGCTGATCAACTTTCACCGGAGTTTTTCTTTCTGCGAATGTAAACTAAAAACGATTCAGTGAAAAGAAATGAAAGTAAAAATTATTAAGAAACTGTTTAAAATTCAGTTGAAAAAAATGTTATAAAGCGCCACCGGGCAAATTGCGAGCAACGTATTTAGGTATACCAAAACTTAAATA
>JAYVUK010000055.1:0-4071 GCA_043787975.1 Bacteroidota bacterium | reverse complement strand
AATGAATAACCCCGAAGCAGAGCTTCGAGGTATCTTGTTACTCGAATAAACTTAATTGACCACTATGAATTTTTTTGTATTCCGTTTTTTCATTGCCTTGCTCATTGATATACCTTTGAATTGTTTCCTCATTCGCATATTGTCCTACCGTATTAACATAATAACCGCTCGTCCAAAATTGTCCACCCCACAATTGACTTTTGACTTCAGGGTGAAGTCGAAAAAGTTCTTTTGCTGTGATACTTTTTACTACTTGAGCTATTTCTTTTACCGACATCATAGGGACACTTTGTATCAAAAAATGAACGTGGTTTTCATCCGCTCCAATTTCAATAAATATTATTTCAAATCTGCTCTCTATATTTTTGCAAACTCCTACCAAACTCCTTTCAACCTCATCAGACAAAATACTTCTCCGATACTTTATTGGGCAAACCAAATGATACAACAACAAATTCTTATTATGACGCTTATGAATATGTTCACTCATAAGGCAAATATAACGCTTACATTAGTGACCCCCACCCAACCCCGAAGCAGAGCTTCGAGGAATTCTTTTGATTAAAGTAATGGTACTCTTTATATAACCCTGACCAAAAAAACACATACTCTACAATGATGAGTGATTGAGCAAGCAGGTAAAGTGAAATCAAAAGATCAGCCGTACGCTTTTTCCTGGTTGCCAAAACGGAAAAAATAATGGAATGCGTCAATCCGAGAAATGCAAAACCATAAAAAAATAAAACCGGAAGCGTCATGGATTGCAAATCTCTGCAAATTTTATTGGAGAAAGGTATCTACCGATAAAGAATGACCAAAATGAGGTACTATCAGTTACTCTCATTATTTGAACATGCGACACAGCATAGTCTGCCTGATGCTATGCCTTCCGAAAGACTAAGTTGCACAGGAAGTGTATTATAGAATTTTTTTGAATTTGCTTAATTGCTAGATTGGAAATGCTCTTTTCCAGTTATGTATCTTGCGTCAATAATTCATTCGGAAATGAAACGCTCAATCCGGTTCTTGTCTTCGTTGACACTTTTGCTTTTTATTTTTTCCTGTTCCGCTAAGTGTGGTCTTTAAGTATCCGAAAGTTATTTATAATCTTTCCAACCACCTTGCAAAGAAAACATCATCCACAAAATACTTTCCGTCTTCCTGTACTATCATTTCCCGTTCAAGCAGTGCTTTGAGAGCGGTTCTTACAGAGCTATTGGCTCCCAGCCTGTATTTGTGAATAAAATCAGCTCCGCTCGGCTCCTTTACTCCGTTTTCTTTTGCCATGGCAACTAAAAGATTCCACTGCTGATGTGCAAGCAAGGAACGATAATTAAAAAAGCCAGCTTCCCGCTCCTTGATAATTTCGAAAAGAACTTCTTTGATCAAACCGATTGAAAGGTTTTTTTCAGGACGATAATATAACCTGTTACAAACGGATTGAACATAAAATGTTACCATCCCAGTCCAGTCCAGTATGTAATGAATGTCTTCATCCGAAATTTTTTTATCTCCCTTTTTAAAATGAGTTTTAATAAAGGATGCGTAAATAGCCGGACTAATTTTATTCAATTCCATGAGATCTGTACTTTGATAAAACGGGCGTCTTGAATCCGTAAACATTTCCATCAATAAATGTTTTTGGCTTCCTGAAAAAATAAATGAAACATTCGGCAAAAATTGAATCTTTGATCGTAACAACGCCTCCGTATTTTTTTCAGGGTATTCAAGCACTTGCTGAAATTCATCAATAGCAATAATTATTTTCATCTTCCGGGAATGTTCCTTTAGGTATTTAAACACCTCTTCCAATGTATGAATGGCTTCCTTTTCTGATGCAATATCTATTGAGATTTCCGGCTCACCGGTCAACGTATCGTATGTTATTTTCGGACGAAGCAAAGCAATTATTTTTGTTGCCTTTTGCGCCAACTGAATTGCTTTTGCATCCAATTTTCCAATGACTGATCCGGCAAATGCCGTAACAAATTCCTTTAAATTGCTTGTTGCCATAATGTCAAGATAAATTACAGCCGTATTTTTCTTTTTTGAAAGCAGGTGAAATACATGTTGTATCAAACCTGTTTTGCCAATCTTCCTGTTGGCAAACAGCATGATGTTTCTCTTGTTCTCTATGTACCTGATAATCGTTTGAGTTTCTTTTTCACGATCGCAGAAATATTCAGGACGTTCATAGCCTATGACAGGAAATGGATTATCAATCATGAAGATTGCGGATTTTATGTAGCGTACTTTATGTAGCGTAAATTACGCTATTAAATATTAATTATGCAATTTTTTTAAAGATTTTCTTACTTTGCACAAAATTCAATGACCATGTTTTACAAAACCAGGTTTGTTCCCTATGCTTCATTTCTTATTCTTTTTTTCCTTTCATGCAGTTCAACCCAACATCTTCCTCTCAACGATGATCAATTAAAAACTGATCTTAAAAAACACATTTCAACATTGGCTTCCGATGCCTTTGAAGGTCGGGAAACCGGAACAAAAGGTGAAGAGCTTTCTTACAATTACCTGATTTCTCAATTCAAAGAAATCGGTTTGAAGCCAAAAGGCGAACAGAAATTTCTCCAGGAATTTCCGTTTACAGAAGGCGCTACGTTCGGTACCAAAACACAGTTGTATGTGAACGCACGTTCGTACAAAATCAACACTGATTTTTTTCCACTGCAATATTCAGGAAATGGAATTGTCACGGGATACATTACACGTGTCGGCTTCGGAATTTATGCACCCACACTCAAGCGTGATGATTACAGCGGAAAAATTAATCTCACCAAAAAAATATTTTTAATTGAATCCTCTTCTCCTGACGGAGATAATCCGCACGGGAAATTTGGTGATTATGATTTGCAGCAACGTGTTCAGTATGCAATTACCAAAGGTGCGACGGCAGTCATTTTCATCAACTCCGATACAGCAGTCGCAGATCCGAAAGCGGATTTTACACGCAAGTTTACTTCGCTAACCATTCCTGTCATTTTTGTCAGCGGCAATGCTGCAAAGATTTTGAAAGACAGCGTAGTTACCAATTGCACCGTTGGTGTCGACATTCAAAAGATCGAAAAGAAAGGACACAACGTAATCGGCTTCATTGATAACAAAGCAGCAAACACTGTTGTGATTGGCGCACATTACGATCACCTCGGTTACGGTGGAGAAAGTTCATTGTATCGCGGAGCGCCGGCAATTCACAACGGTGCCGATGACAATGCAAGTGGAACTGCAGCGTTACTCGAAATTGCGCGAAGACTGAAAAATTCGAACGATAAAAAAAATAATTACCTGTTCATTTCTTTCAGTGGAGAAGAAAAAGGATTGCTTGGCTCTAACTATTTTGTGAAACATCCGACCATTGAACTGAAGCATGTGAATTATATGATCAACATGGATATGGTCGGGCGGTTGAAAACGGATTCATCAGGAGGAAGAACATTGATCGTGTACGGAACAGGAACATCGTCATCATGGAAAGCTGCACTTGATTCTGTGATGGAAGGAATTAAAATTAAAAAAACGGAATCCGGAGTCGGTCCATCTGATCATACTTCCTTTTATCTCGACAGCATTCCTGTGCTTCATTTTTTCAGCGGCACACATTCCGATTATCACAAACCAAGTGACGATGAACCGCTCATCAATTACGAAGGAGAAGTTTCCATCATCAAAATTATTCTCACCACAATTGACCGACTCAATAATTCCGGAAAAATAAATTTCATCAAAACAAAAGACGATAGTAATGATGATGCTCCTCGTTTTAAAGTAACGCTCGGAGTAATTCCTGATTATGCTTTTGAAGGAGAAGGCATGCGCATTGACGGAGTGAGTGATGGAAGACCTGCATCCAAAGCCGGTTTGCTGAAAGGTGATGTGGTGATTCAATTAGGCGAACACAAAGTCACAGACATGACAAGTTACATGAAAGCACTCGGAAAATTTTCAAAAGGAGAAACTACCCGAGTTAAGGTACAGAGAGGAAAGGATATCGTTGAAAAGGACATTACATTTTGAAATAAGTTGGCAATTTGCAGTCGGCAGTTTGCAAAC
>JAYVUK010000054.1:0-24474 GCA_043787975.1 Bacteroidota bacterium | reverse complement strand
GTTTGCAAACTGCCGACTGCAAATTGCCAACTTTTAAGAATTATGAATAAACCTAAAATAGCAATTATCGGCGGCGGAAGCTGGGCAACAGCGCTCGTGAAGATCCTGTCGAACAATGTGGATAAAATTTTTTGGTGGGTTCGGAGCGAAGAAACTGTTGAGTTTGTAAAAAAATATCATCACAACCCGAATTACCTGAGTGATGTCGAGATCAATTCTGAAAAGGTTTTGGTGAATAACGACCTTGCTTCTTCCATCAAAGATTCTGACATTATTATTCTCGCTGTTCCATCAGCATTTCTCAAATCAACCTTAGAAAAAATTAAGTCCGAAGAGTTTTCCGGAAAAATAATTTTTTCTGCCATTAAAGGAATTGTCCCTGACGAACTGCTCATTGTCGGAGAATTTATTCAGCAGAAATACAATGTGCCGATCAATAAAATCGGTGTGATCACCGGACCGTGTCATGCTGAAGAAGTGGCGATGGAACGACTTTCCTATCTGACTCTCTCTTGTACCGATAGTGCTAACGCTTCATTGCTTGCGGGTTTCATGAACTGCCGTTACATCAAAACAACGGTAAGTGACGATATTTACGGAACAGAATATTCAGCCGTTTTGAAAAATGTAATCGCAATTGCAAGCGGCATCTGTCATGGTGTCGGATTCGGAGATAACTTCCAGGCAGTATTGGTTTCAAATGCCATCCAGGAAATAAAACGGTTTGTTGATGCTGTGCATCCAATTAGCCGCGACATCAATGATTCTGCGTACCTCGGTGATTTGCTTGTTACATCCTATTCTCAGTTTTCCCGTAACCGACTTTTTGGAACCATGATCGGCAAAGGATATTCCGTAAAAGTTGCGCAACTTGAAATGAATATGATTGCAGAAGGATACTATGCTACCAAATGCATTTATGAACTGAACAAAAAGTACAAAGTCGAAATGCCGATCATGCAAGCTGTCTATCGCATCTTGTATGAAAAAATTTCTCCGCGGATAGAAATGAAATGGCTGAGTGACCAGATGAAGTAATTATTGCTTCGAAGACATTTACTATAATTCTTTTTTCTTTCTTGCTGCGCTTTAATGGATTCCTCACTTCGTTCGGAATGACAAGCTTTGAAGACCTATGAGGGCGGGCTTAAGCACGTCATTTTCCTCGCCTCTGGAATTGTCATTCCGAAGGAAGTGAGGAATCTAAAAATCTAATGCAACTTGAATTATTTTTATACTACTTGTTAAAAAACATAAAAACTAATTCTCCTTTTGCTTTTCCAATTACCGATTCTATCTCTTCCGGCTTTGCTTCCTTAATTCTTTTCACGGATTTAAAATGCTTCAATAATTCTTCCGCAGTTTTTTCTCCGATGCCTTTAATGTCAGAAAGTTCTGTCTTCACAACTCCCTTACTCCTTCTCTTTCTGTGATGCGTGATTCCAAAACGATGAACTTCATCACGCAATTGCTGGATGATATGAAGCGTTTGGCTTTTCTTATCAATGTAAAGCGGAACGGAATCTCCGGGATAATAAATCTCTTCTAATCTTTTTGCAATACCGATCACAGCAATCTTTCCTGTCAATCCCAATTTTTCCAAACTGTTCATGGCTGAACTCAATTGTCCTTTGCCACCATCTATCACGATGAGTTGCGGTAATTCCTGTGCTTCATCAAGCATTCGTTTATATCTTCTGAAAACCACTTCCTCCATGGAAGCAAAATCATCTGGGCCTTCAACGGTTTTGATATTGAAGTGGCGGTAATCTTTTTTGCTTGGTTTGCCGTTTTTAAAAACACTCATCGCCGCAACAGGATATGCTCCCTGGAAATTCGAGTTGTCAAAACATTCAATGTGCCGTGGTAATTCCTTCAAGCGCAAATCCTTTTTCATTTGCTCTAACAACTTCATCGTTCGGTTTTCTGGATTTTGTTTTTCAAACTGGAGCTCCTTTTCACGAATGTAATTGTGGACATTCTTTTCTGAGAGCATCAGCAAATGTTTTTTGTCCCCGATTTTAGGAACAGTGAATGTCAGTGTCTCATCTTCTAACTGCAAATCAAACGGAACAAGAATTTCTTTTGCATCACTTTGAAAACGTGTACGCAAGTCAACGATGGCAAGCTCCAACAATTCTTCGGGCGTTTCATCCAACTTCTTTTTCATCTCAATGGTGTGTCCCTGTATAATAGAACCATTTATCACCTTAAGAAAATTCACATACGCCGCATCTTCCTCCGTAATTATACTGAATACATCCACGTTATGAATAGTTGGATTTACCACAATCGATTTACTTCTGAACTTTTCGAGCAACTCCAATTTTTCTTTCACAAGATGGGCATCTTCAAATTTCATATCCGTTGAAAATCGTTGCATCATTTCTTTCAGATGATTAATCACCATGCTGATGTTACCTTTCAATATCAACCTGATTTCTTTAATCGTTTGTTCGTAGTCTTCAAAAGTTTGCAGTCCTTCACACGGACCTTTACAATTCCCAATGTGATATTCAAGGCACACTTTGAATTTTTTAGCAGCAATATTTTCTTCCGATAAATTCAAACTACAATTGCGAAGTTTGTAAAGTTGAGTAATGAGCTCAAGCATTGTGATGATCATCTTAACTGAAGTATATGGTCCGAAGTATTCTGAACCATCACGAATTAATTTTCGTGTATAAAAAACGCGTGGAAAACGTTCCTTCTTAATGCAAATCCACGGATACGTTTTATCGTCTTTAAGATTGACATTGTAACGCGGCTGGTATTTTTTGATCAGATTATTTTCCAGCAATAACGCATCCATCTCCGTGTCGACCACAATCGTTTTGATGTCTGCAATCTTTGCAACCAACACCGCAGTCTTTCCGCTTTCATACCGGTCCTTCTGAAAGTAGCTACTGACGCGCTTCTTCAGCGACTTCGCTTTTCCGACATACAATATCTTTCCTTCTTTATCATAATACTGATAAACGCCGGGCTTGTCGGGAAGTGAGGAAAGAATATTTTCAAGATGAATTGTCATTGCTGCAAAGGTGGAAGGAATTTTTGATTTTGAAGAATCCAAAATCATTTGCTTCTTTTGTTTAATATTTAGTGATTATGAATTATATGAAAAAAAAAAATTCTGACTTTTTTGCTGATTGGATATTCACTTTTTTGTAGCGCTCAATTAAAGAGTGAAACCACAGTGTTGTCTGATTCATCTCTTATTTATGAGTCGGTTGAAATAATGCCAATTTTCCCTGGAGGAATTGATTCGTTAAACCGGTCTTTAGAAAAATACATTTGCTATCCTGACAAAGCAAGAAATGCAAGGGTTGAGGGTCGAATGAAGGTAAAATGCCTTGTTGATTTTTCTGGAACCATAGTAAGTGTAAGAATTATTGAAGGAATTGGGTTTGGTTGTGATGAAGCTGTTTCGGAATCGTTACAAAAATTTCCAAAATGGAAGCCCGGAAAGCATAATGGGAATAACATGAATGTCATAGTAACGTTGCCTGAACTTGTTTTTTCATTGACTGAAGGTATTTATTTTAGTAGAGACACGACTCCAAAAGCAGACAACCTTCATCCAAAATTAATTGAAAAACTGTCGTGGGGTAATCGTACCGATCTAATTAATAATTATATTTCATTGTTAATTGAAAAGTCCGTGCATGGGATAACGTATCAAACAGCTTGTGATGATTTTGAGAATAAAGATTACCATTCTGCATTAAGAAATTTAAATAAAGCAATAGTCGCTAATCCGCTTGATATTTCAGCTGTTCTAAGAAGAAGTGCCACCTTCTATCATTTGGGTGATGTATATAATGCATGCAGAGATTGGAGATACTTTTTTTATTTCACAGATGATTCAATTCCAGATAGTTTGAACTTTTACAAATTTCAATGTGATAAATCTTTAACCGATAACGCTGAAAAATTTAAAAGCAATGGTTATGTGGTGCCTTCTGAAAGCCGGTCGTTAAATTCCGTAGACGAAATATGTGATACGCCTCCGGAATTTATTGGAGGTATTGATTCACTCTATAATTTCTTTTCCTCACATGCTTCAGATCAGATTATGGTGAACAATACTTTTAATAAAAGAGTGTTTGTTGAATTTACTATAACCTCAAAAGGTGAAATAAAAGATCCGGAAGTATTAACTTTTACAGGAACGCCTTTGAGAAACGAAGCTTTAAAGCTTGTTAATTTAATGCCCCATTGGAGTCCTGCTACGAAAAATAAAAATTCGGTTTCTGTTAAATATATTTTTCCAATTTTAAATTATAAATACAAAAAGAAAATTTATTTTAAGAACTATAATTATTCATATAACGAGGGAGTAAAATTACTTAATGATGGAAAATTTTCAGAAGCCATAAATTCCTTAAACAAAGCTATTCTGAAGGATTCATTGGATTTAGATGCTCATTACAATCGTGGGATATGTTATTATAAATTAAATAATTTACAATCCGCTTGTAATGACTGGAGCATTGGAGCCTTTAATAAAGACCTGGAAGCATTGAAATTAATTGATAGATTTTGCAATGGATTAATTATTTTGGGAGAAGACACTATAGCTTCTGAATTCTTTAAAGAAGATACATTAACGAAATCTTCCATCTCAAAAAGTTATCCGGCTTTTCCCGGAGGAAATTCTACATTTAATGAATTCATAAACAAAAATTTTCATACACCCCTCGCATACTCTTCGGTTCACGGACAAATGCATATTAGTGTAATCATTACAAAATCTGGAAAAGGAGTGCGCCCACAAATTCTTGTTGGATCACATTATAAAGAAATTAATGAAGAAGCTCTTCGAGTAATCAAATCAATGCCTAAATGTATCCCCGGATCAATTAATGACAAACCCATTGATATGGAAACATCTTTTACAATAAATTATTAAACTTCGATCAAAAACCGTAAACACTCAACAAATAAATCAGCGAGCTCATCGCAGCTGCGCCCAAATGCAGCTCACGCTTGTTTACATTTTCGATAACATCGGTAGCAGCATGATGTATTTCAAAATAACGTTGTGAGTCAACGATTAAACCGATACCCGGAACTTTACCTGTTCTTGTCATGGGAGAAATGTCAGCTCCGTCACCGTCACCTTCCCAGTTCCAGATTTCATACGGAATAAAAAGATTTTTCCAACGAAGAATTTTCCCTTTCATCTCGTCTTTCATATTCAACCCGAAACCCTGTGGTGAAAATCCTCCGGCATCACTTTCAATGGCAGCGATATGTTTCTCGTGATTCTTCTCTGCTAACTCAGCATATTTTCTTCCACCTTTCAGACCGTTTTCTTCGTTCATGAAAGCAACAGTGCGAACAGTCCGCTTTGGTTTTATTCCAAGCGCTTTAAAAACCCGCAACACTTCGATGGATTGCACAACTCCCGACCCATCATCGTTTGCACCTTTGCCGGTTTCCCAGGAATCAAGATGTCCGCCCACCACAATAATTTCTTCCGGATGTTCAGTACCTTTTATTTCTCCGACCACATTATATGACAATACACTATCGAGCAGCTGGCAACTTTGTTTGAGAAAAAATTTTGTATTGGCATCTGCTTTCAAAATCCTGCTGAGAAGATTTGCTCCGTTGGTACTGATGGCAGCACAGGGAATTTTCGGAAGCGAATCATTGTAGCCTTGTGCTCCTGTATGCGGAAAATCATTGTTGGAGGATGACATGCTACGAACGATGGAAGCAACAGCTCCATAACGCGATGCTTCGCTAGCCCCGATGTGACGGTACTTTCCTGCTTCACTGTATGCATCAAACGTGTTCACAAAAGTCTGGTCGAACGGATGGTTGTAAAAAACAATTTTGCCTTTGATTTTTTCTGGCCCTAATTTTTTCAACTCATCAAAATCATGCACTTCGATGATCGTTGCTTTGATTCCTTCTTTGGGTGTAGCAATCGACATTCCCAATGCAGTAACCGGAACAACCTGTTCATTTCCTTTTGCATCAATAATTTTTCCGGTTTCCTTTTCTCCGCGCACCCAATGCGGCACCCATACTGCCTGCAGCCACACAGAATCTGCTCCCGCTTCCAGCATCGTCTTCTTTGCCCACTCCACAGCTTTTGCTGCTTCGGGTGAACCGCTACAACGTCCTCCAATTTTTGTTGTGAGATCGTACAACCAGGAATACGCTTTACCATTGAGCATTTCCTCGTTGTAAATTTTCTTTAGCATAACTGAATCTGCCTGCTGAGCAATTGAAAATTGCAGATTGAAAATTGAAAATTGAATTGCAAGCAGGACGAGGACTTTTTTCATAACAGATTTATTTACCATTCAAAAGTAAATAAACTTCGACATGTAAAGAAAAATTCCTTGAGTCATGCCGGAGGCATCTTGTTATAAATAAACGGTCAGACAATTTTCAAAAAAGATTCTTCCAGAATGACTTGCCCCAAATTCGATTCATTAGAGTGGTTACAAATCGTCGGATACAGCAGAACCGGGAACCGGTTGTTCTTCTGTTGCAGGCAATGTCGTTGCATCGTGCTGTGAAGGCTCATGATGTTTATAAAACTTCTTCTGAAAAATCAGCAGTGAAGCAACACCAACGGTAATGGAAGAATCTGCAATGTTGAACACTTCACGAAAGAATGAAAAGTTTTCTCCGCCCCAGATCGGCATCCATTGCGGAAATCGTCCATCGAAAAGAGGGAAGTAAAGCATGTCCACTACCCTGCCGTGAAACAATTTAGAATATCCTCCTTCAGCGGGAAAAACTTGAGCAATGCCGGCATTGCTTTCAGAAAAAATCATTCCGTAAAAAACACTGTCGATGATATTTCCGATAGCGCCTGCAAAGATGAGTGAGAAGCAAACAACAAGACCTGTAGGAGATTTGATTTTAATGAGATGAAACAAATACCATCCGATGCCAATGACGAGAGCGATGCGAAATACGCTCAGCAATAATTTTCCGAACGATCCGCCAAACTCCAGCCCGAAAGCCATTCCGTTATTCTCTGTAAAGTGAATGAGAAACCAATTGCCAATCACATGAAACTCCTGGCCGAGATACATGTGCGTCTTGATCCAGATTTTGAAAACCTGGTCAATTAGCAGAATGAGAAAAATAATTATGAGGGAGCGCTTCAAAGGCAATTTTAAATTATAAATTTTAAATTATAAATGTTGTGACTACAATTTAAAATTTATAATCTACAATCTAAAATTATTAGTCTCTGTATTGATTCAGCTTTGCTTCGATGCTTTGCGTAGTATGCGGAACAGCACGCAACCGTTCTTTCGGAATCAATGTTCCTGTAACACGGCAAATGCCGTAGGTTTTATTTTCGATTCGCACGAGCGCATTTTCCAATTGATCAATGAACTTCCGCTGACGGCTTGCCAACTGTCCGGCTTCTTCTTTCGCCAAACTGTCTGAACCATCTTCAAGCATTTTGAATGTATTGGCCGTATCATCCGTACCATGATCATTTGAACTTGTCAATTGTGCCTGAAGGTTTGTCAATTCTTTCTTTGCGTCTTCAACCTTCTTCAGAATAATAGCCCTGAACTCTTCGAGTTCCTTATCAGAATAACGTGTCTTGTTCGGGTCAACTTTGGCTGCCTTCGGGCGAATAATTTTTCTTCCTTCGTCTTTATTGTATGGCATTTTACCTACTGTATTAATTGCGGGCTTGTATAACGATGGAGGAATCACTTTTATTGGCACTTCTCTTTTTAAGCCAACTCTTTTCGACTCCGTGATTTCCGGTTTCGTTTTTACAACGACTACTTTTTTCTCAACCGTTGGTTTTACTTTGACTACTGGTTTTGCTTTCGATTTAACTTTTACGGGTTTCACCTTTGCTTTCGGTTTTGCCTTCGCAACAACTTTTGGTTTCGCTTTTGATTTTGCCGGTTTCGCTTTCACAGCAATTTTTTTACTCACCTTTTTTTTAACAGATGATTTTTTTACCGGTTTTCCTTTTGACTTTACTTTTCCCTTTGGTTTGCTGGCTTTTTTCATGAGCAAAAAATATTTGATTGAATCGTGATCTTGCTTTATCAATGAATTCAGAAACTAATTCACCAATGAAGCTTTATTTTTTTTGATTGAAATGGTTGTTTTTAAATCCTCGTCAACCTCAATATTGACGGCATCTTTATCGTTTAGCGAGTCAACAAATTCAAGTGAGGTTGCCAAAATTTCCGCGCAAATATAGATTTTATTATTTAATATGGAAGCCTCTATGGCAGAGCCATTCAGCACCTCCAGGTCGATTTTATCGGTCACTTCAAAACCCTTGTCTTTTCGCAAATTTTGGATGCGATTTATGAATTCGCGGGCGATTCCTTCTTCCTTCAGTTTTTCATTAATATTGATATCCAGGGCAATCGTGAGGTTGCCATCACTTGCCACTTCCCATCCCGGGATATCTTCCGAAAGGATTTCAACATCTTCCAATTGCAAGGTCACCGGCTGATTGATGATCATCAGATCAAGCTTTCCATCACGCTCAAACGTTGCAATATCATCCTGCTTTAAATTCGAAATGGCAGACGCAACATCTTTCATCAAGGCGCCTACCTTTTTTCCAAGAACTTTAAAATTCGGTTTGATCTTCTTCACCAAAATTCCTGACGTGTCAGAGATGTATTCGATCTGTTTTACATTCACTTCAGCAAGAATTAAATCTTTAATGGACTCGACTTTCGTCTGAAATTTTTCGTCCAGCACCGGAATCAAAATTTTATTAAGCGGCTGACGAACACGGATGTTCACTTTTTTGCGCAACGACAACACCATCGAAGAAATTTTTTGCGCAAGCTCCATTCTTTCTTCAAGAAGTTTATCAATCAACTTTTCAGCACTTGTTGGAAAATTTGCGAGATGGACGGATGAAACATGGTGTCGTTTGGAAATAGAATTTAAATCTGTGAATAAACGATCGGCATAAAATGGTGCCACGGGAGACATCATTACTGCTATGCTTTCAAGACAGGTATAAAGGGTTTGATACGCTGCAATTTTATCGTTCGTATAATCTCCTTTCCAGAATCTTCTTCTGCATAAGCGAACATACCAGTTGCTCAAATGTTCCATTGCAAAATCCTGGATGGCGCGTGTGGATTTGGTCGGTTCGTAATCTGCATAACATTCATCCACAAATTTGATGAGCGAATTTAATTCTGATAAAATCCAGCGATCAATTTCGGGACGTTCGCCAACCGGAATTTCTTTTTCCGAATAATTGAATTTGTCAATGTTTGCATAGAGCGCGAAGAAAGAATAGGTATTGTAAAGTGTTCCGAAAAATTTACGTTGTACTTCACCGATTCCTTCCATGTTAAACTTCAGGTTGTCCCACGGTTGTGCATTGCTGATCAAATACCAACGCGTTGCATCGGCTCCATATTTTTCAATCGTCTCAAACGGATCCGCAGCATTGCCAAGACGCTTCGACATTTTGTTTCCGTTTTTGTCGAGCACCAATCCGTTGCTGACAACATTTTTAAACGCAACCGAATCAAACAGCATCACAGCAATGGTGTGAAGTGTAAAAAACCATCCGCGTGTTTGATCGACACCTTCCGCAATAAAATCTGCAGGATAGTTCTTCTTAAACTCCTCCACATTTTCAAACGGGTAATGCCATTGCGCGTAAGGCATCGCACCGCTGTCGAACCACACATCAATCAGATCAGTTTCACGTATCATCTTTTTCCCTGAAGGAGAAACGAGTATGATGTCATCCACATACGGACGATGTAAATCAAAATCCGGTTTGGAAGCATCCACATGCTCGAGATGTTTTGGATCCATGAATCCGGCTGTGATGGATTTCGCGATTTCCTTTTTTAATTCTTCGATGGAACCGATGCAGATTTCTTCGCTGCCATCTTCTGTCCTCCATATCGGAAGCGGAATTCCCCAATAACGGCTGCGCGATAAATTCCAGTCAACCAGATTCTCCAGCCAGTTTCCGAAACGCCCTGTACCCGTTGATTCCGGTTTCCAGTTGATGGTTTTATTTAGTTCGATGAGACGATCTTTCACCGCTGTTGTTTTAATAAACCAGCTGTCTAACGGATAATATAAGATTGGTTTATCTGTTCTCCAGCAATGCGGATAACTGTGTTCGTACTTCTCTACTTTGAATGCCTTGTTTTCTTTTTTCAGCTTGATGGAAATTCGTTCATCGACTGATAAATATTTTTCTCCACCTTGTTTCTTTCTCTCCGTTTCCTTTTCTTCTTCGGTTAAGTATTGTTCTTTCACAAACTCATCTGCGAAGTCTGTAACTTCAGAAACAAATTTTCCTCTCTTGTCGACAAGTGTCAGCGAACCCAGACCGTTTTGTTTTGCAGTACGAAAATCATCAGCACCAAAACTTGGTGCGATGTGAACAATTCCTGTTCCGTCTTCAGTCGTAACAAAATCTCCCAATACAACCTTGAAAGCATTACCATCAGTCGGGTTTACATAAGGAAGCAACTGATCATAATGAATTCCTTCCAGGTCTTTTCCCTGAAATTCTTGTAACACCTGAAATGGAATTTGCTTGTCGCCTTCTTTGTAATCTTCCAACTTTAACTCAGCATTTTTCTCGGGAAAATATTTTCCTGACAAATCTTTTGCAAGAATAACCGTGATCAGCTTGTGTGTGTACTGATTAAATGTTTTTACTGCGACATATGAAATATCTTTTCCGACAGCGAGCGCAGTATTCGAGGGAAGCGTCCAAGGAGTTGTCGTCCATGCTAAAAAGAAAACATCGCCTTCCAGTTCAGGCAACTTTGAACTTCGTACTTTGAACTGGGCTACGACCGTCGTATCCCTCACATCCTTATACGTTCCGGGTTGGTTCAACTCATGTGAACTCAATCCTGTTCCTGCAGCCGGTGAATAGGGTTGAATCGTGTATCCTTTGTACAGCAATTTTTGTTTGGAAGGATTGTCTCCGTTGTACAATTTCTTCAACAGTGACCACACACTTTCGATGTAATTATTTTCAAACGTGATATACGGATGTTCGAGGTCCACCCAATAACCCATCTTGCGCGTGAGATCATCCCACACGTTTTTATATTTCATCACCTCTTTACGACAGGCTTTGTTGTAATCTTCAACAGAAATTTTTTTGCCGATATCTTCTTTGCGAATGCCAAGCGTTTTTTCCACACTTATCTCAATCGGTAATCCATGCGTGTCCCAGCCGCCTTTGCGTTTTACCTGGAAACCTTTCAGTGTTTTGTATCGACAGAAAATATCCTTGATCGCGCGTGACATCACATGGTGAATTCCAGGCAATCCATTCGCTGATGGCGGACCTTCATAAAATGTAAATGCCGGCTTGCCTTCGCGACTGGTGATACTTTGCTCAAAAATCTTCTCTTCGTCCCATCGCTGCAATTCTTCTTTGCCGATAGAGCTCAAATCAAGCTGTTTATATTCACTGTATTTACCCATAATGCACGCCTCTCGAAAAAGGTCAGCAAAAGTAAATAAAATCACCTGAGAAACCTGAGTGATTCTAAGTGCGGCAGTAGCACAGTCTGAATAATGATTCCTCGCTTCGCTCGGAATGACAATGCGAATTACAGTTGAGGGGCGGGCTTAAGCCCGCCTATTATCTATCTATTCAAGGTCATTCCGAGCGAAGCGAGGAATCTAAATATAATTCAGACTGAGCCATTAGCTAAAGCAGGATTGCGACAATTAACAAAATTGTTTTTTGTTTATTTACAACCCATTTGCTGATATGTTGAAGAAGAGAATCCCATTATTTGTTACAGATTACAAGTTCTTGCTTGTAATTTACATGATCATCACCATGGCAGCCAGTATCGGGCAATACCTGAAAAGCAAGCCAACTGATGCATTTTCAAAGTACAACAACTACCTCATTTTCCGACAGTCATTTCCTCATTTGGTGGAAGGAGTTGATATGTACATAAGTCATGAACCGGAATATTTTGATCTCTATAAATACAGTCCGGGATTTGCGGTGCTGATGGCGCCATTTAACTGGGTTCCCGACTTACCCGGCTTGATCACCTGGAATTTAATAAATACGCTTGCTCTTTTTTGCGGAATTTATTTTTTACCTTTTCTAAAAAAGAAAGGCAAAATTTTTATGTTGTGGTTTATCCTGGTAGAACTGCTGACGAGTTTGCAGAACGCCCAAAGCAACGGACTGATTGCGGGCCTTCTTGTCTTATCGTTGGTACAGTTTGAAAAGAAAAATGTATTGCTCGCTTCTCTTTTTATCGTCTTCAGCGCCTACATAAAAATATTCGGAATCGCTGCTGTTGTGCTGGCGCTTTTTTATCCCGATAAAATAAAATTCATCCTGTATTCTATTCTCTGGGCAGTCCTTTTCACCTTCATTCCCCTGCTTTTTACAAGCTGGGACTTATTGATGATGCAATACAAAGGATGGTACCACATTATTGCACTAGACAACTCCATCAACTATGGTATTTCTGTTTTTGGAATTTTGCATTCCTGGTTTTCGGTAGACAATAAAAATATCGTCGTGCTTTCAGGTCTGCTGATTCTGATGACTCCATTGCTATTCATAAAGCGATACAAAGAATACGATTTTCGTATTTCCTTTTTTTCTTCCCTTCTTCTTTGGATCGTTATTTTCAATCATCGCGGAGAGTCTCCCACATTCGTCATCGCTGTTACAGGAGCTGCGATCTGGTTTTTTTCTGAATCAAGAAAAAATTTGGATGTCTTCCTTCTGGTTCTTGTTTTTGTACTTACCTGTCTCTCGCCTACTGATCTATTCCCACGGTCATGGAGAAACGATTGGGTTGTTCCATATTCTCTAAAAGCGTTGCCTTGTGTTTTGGTGTGGATCAAAATAAATGTTGACTTATTTTTCAAACAAGAAATAAAGGGTCAGTGAAGCCAATAAGACGATAATTGCATTCATCGCCGGTCCGTGAAAAGATCCCTTTACAGACGAACACCAAAATTTAATTGAATTTCTTTTTAAGGATGGGTGGGAAAGAATTATTCTCGGGAAGGAGGAAAAAATACTCGCTTAAAACGTTGGTTCGCAATATGGTCTTGCGGGGTCTTAAGGACGTGTTTTTTGTGGGTGGGCTTTCGTCCTGTCAATTGACAGATTAAAATTTATACATAGAAACAAACTCCTCTTTATGTGTTCGTGATAAATCAATTTCTGAACCATCGATCATTGTTATTGTTCCTCCGTCCTTGAAAGAAATGAACCTTTGAATGTAATCAACATTGATAAGATGTGATTTGTGTGCTCTGAAAAATGAATTTCTATAGAGAAGTTCTTCCATCGCTTTTAAGTTTTTGGAAAATATCAGTTGCTTTTTATTTATTAAATGCACTGTAACATAACTGCCGTCTGCTTCAATGCGAACAATGTCGGAGATGGTGATGAACTCAATGCCTGTTGAAGATGGAATACTTATTTTATTGCTGAATGCCTTCTTTAAATTTTGAAAGTGGGTGACATCATCAACGCCATTTCTTTTTGCAGATAATTTATTTACTACTGATAGAAAATCAGGAATATTGATTGGTTTAAGAAGGTAGCAAAACGCATTTAACTTAAATGCTTCTTGTGCATAGTTGTTGAATGCTGTTAGAAAAACTATTTCAAAATTTCTTTCTCCTTCAATGGAGTCCAAAAGTTCAATGCCTGTCATGTGGGGCATTTGAATATCAAGAAATGCAACATCAGGAGTTGCCGTTTTTATTAATTGAATTCCTTCCTTCGCCGATGAGGCTGTTCCGACAATTTCAATGTTCTGTGCAAATTCTTCAATGATAATTTTTAATGCACTGATTGCATTTTTTTCATCATCAATAATTATAGCTCTAAGCGATTGACTCATGCTCTAATTGTTGTTGGAGTGTTATCAATACTTCGGTTCCTCCTGGCTTCTGATTGTTGTCAAACAAATCTTTTATTTTCAAAATGATTTTATCTTCAGTAATGCAATTGCTCAAGTTAATTCTGTTCAACGTAAGGTTAATTCCCATCGATTCCATTTTTGCTTCGCTGAAAACATTTCCATTCTTCGAATTTCTTCCTACACCGTTGTCTTTTATTGAAATTAAAATTTCGCCACCAGTAGTTTTTGAAATGCCAATTTGCAACAAAGCATTTTCCGGCTTGTGTAACAACCCATGCCATATTGCATTTTCAATAAAGGGTTGTAGCAACAACGGAGGAATTTTAATTTTTGAAGCTTCAATTTCTTCATCACATTCAAGTGTGTAATTGAATTTTCCCACAAACCTTTTTTGTTCCAGCTTAATATACGTTTCGCTAACCAACAATTCCTCTTTTAAGGAAACAACATCCTTCTCTGAATTTTCTAATATTCTTCTTATCAAAGTGGATAATTCGCCCAAATAATAATTTGCTTCAAGTTTATTATTCGTAAGAATATAATTTTGAATTGCATTTAGTGAGTTAAAAATAAAATGTGGGTTCATTTGTTTCCGGTAAGCAAGTTGTTTGTAATTATCCAAGTCCTGCCTCAAGGCACTCTGTAATTTATCATTGAGCAACAGCGAAGAGCTTAGGTCACTATTTTTTCGTTCTAAATCATTTTTACTTTGTTCCAGATTAACAGTGAGTTTTACTTTGTTCTTATACTGCTTATAAAACAAAACTGAAACAATAATTATCACAAGAAAGATTGAAAAAATTATACCTAAGGTATACTGTAATGATTTTATTTTATTTTCTGATTCCAACGCGCCGATTTCATTTTTTTGTTTTTCTGTTTTCAATTTTGCGATTTCCAATTCCTTTTGTTGTGATTGAAATTTTGCTTCCTGGGCTGTAATTTGTTTATGGATTTCAATGGAACTGATTGAATCTTTCACCATCGTAAACAGGTTTAAATAATTATATGCCTCTTTAAAATTTCCGGTGCTGAAATATGCGTTTGAAATTTGCTCGTAACCAATTTGAAGTTGATACAAATCGTTTATTTCTTTTGCTTTTTCAATTCCTTCTTTAATATACGCAATCGCCTTTCCCGGATTACCTAAGCCTTGATAACTAATTCCTGTATTGATGAGTGACAAGGACATTCCGTATTTACTCTTTATTTGAGCAGCAATGATGAAGCCCTTTTCGTATTGCTGAATTGCCTCATGATATTTTTTTTGATTGTAGTAAAGTACTCCTATATTATTTAAGATGGAACCTTGCCTTTCGAGCAAACCGGATGCAATTGCTAACCGTAAACTATTGTTATAGGTTTTTAATGCTTCATCGGTTTTATGATTAACGGCCAAAAGATTTCCGAGCAGATTATACGTTCTGATCAGCATTGAATCATTCTTTAGCTTTTCAAATATCTGTTTAGCGTGCACAACATATTTCTCCGAGGAAGTGTAATCCTCCAGCTTACCGTAAATCATTCCCATGTGGAGATAGCTTTCTCCCAACTGAATGCTGTCATCTTTGCCACCGAAAGCCGAAATTGCACGTTGAAAAAACAGGGTTGACTTTTCAAAGTCGGAGTTAGTGAAGGCGGTTTCTCCCTGTTTAAAATAATCCGAAAAGGTCGCTTGTGAAAAAACAAGATTGCTTGTTGTTAAACACAAGATTGTTAAAAACAGGAGTGAGGAAATATTTTTCATTGACAAAACATTTTTAGCTTCCACAAAATAGAAGATACGCCGGCGTCTGTCCCGGGTTTGTGGTGTGTACTCAATTCTCGGTTACACTCATATTAAAATTGACAATGGCTATTAATTACACCAATCAATAGCCATTGAACAACTAAGCTGTTAATGATAACTTGATTGTTTGTCTTTATTTTATGATGTTAAACTTTTTATTGAGCAAATAATTGTCGGCTGATTTCAGAATGTAAGTTCCGGAGCTTAACTCTTTCGGGTCAAAGATATATTTTTCATTCTTCTTCAATTTAAGTTTTGAAACCGTTTGCCCAAATGTGTTGTAAATAGAATATTCTCCTCCAAGCGGAACCATGATGGTAAGAACGTCATTTGAAGGATTCGGATAGATAGAGAGTGAAATTTGAGACAAGTTGCCTTCATTGATACCTGTTGGTGTTGAACCCCACTCCCACAAATCATTAAAATAATTTCCAACTTGCTCACCCGAACCGGCATAGCCTTTATTGCCGATTGAAAAACCAAAAGTATATTGGCGATTGCCTCCCGGAAAATTTGTTCGTTGTGTCCAGGCATTTGTCGGTTGGTCATACTCCCAAAAGTCCTGGCAATAAAGAGGCATACTTGAATTAATATACGTTCCCGTGCCAATAAAACCTTTGGTGCCAATTGAAAAAGCGAACGCTAAATTTCTTCCTGCACCCATAACACTTCCTGAAGCAGGTAAACTTGCTTTTGCTGTCCATGTATTTAATGTTGGGTCGTATTCCTGAAGGTCGTTAGGAAAAACAACGCCTGAGCCGTCCCCTCCTGAACAGATATATCCTTTATTACCAATGGCAAATCCTCCTCCTGCATATCTATCTGTTGGTAAGTTTGCTTTTGCTGTCCATGCGTTTGTGGCAGGGTCGTATTCATAAAAATCTTTTTTCAACGCCATTGTGTTATCCCAACCTGAACCAATGTATCCTTTGCCGTTCAACGCAAATGCAGCACAAAATTTTCGTGGCGTTCCGGCAAAATTTTGCTTTTGTGTCCATGTGTCGGTGGCTTGGTCCCACTCCCAAAAATCATCTGATTGTGCACCTGTTGAAACTTTAGTTCCTGTTCCAACATATCCTTTGTTACCAATTGCAAATGCAACCGCAAAATATCTTGTTGCTCCGGGGAAATCAGCTTTAGAAGTCCAAGTATTTGTAGCTTGGTCATACTCCCACAATTTAACAGAGCCAAGGCCGCCTCCGTCAATTCCTGTTACAACATATCCTTTTGTTCCAATGGAAAACCCTGCTGCGCTTTGTAATTCAGCAATTGGTAGTGGTGTTTTTCCTGTCCATGTGTTTTGTGCAAACACAAAATTTACCTGCGATGCAATAAGCATCAGAATTAATGTAAAATATTTTTTCATTTTTTTGTTTTTAATTGTTTGTAGAAATTGTTTTGGCTTTTTTATTTTATGATTGTGAATCGCTTATTGATTAAAGGATAGTCAGATGATTGTAGAAAGTAAGTTCCACCGTTTAATTTACTTACATTAAGAATTTTATTTTCATTGTTTGTAAGTTGAATATTTATGATGGTTTGCCCCAATGTATTTATCACGGCAAAATTTCCTGTTGAAGAAGAGTTGATTACAACAATGTCTTTTGCAGGATTTGGAATAATTTGTAGTGTAGAATTGGAATTATTGGTTTCTTCATAAATTCCTGTTGCAGAAGCAGGGATAAATTCCCATAAATCAGTAGTAGCAGGTTGTGCATTGTAAGCGGTTCCTGCAATGCAATAACCTGCATTTGCAGTGGCTACACCGCCGCCGCCGCCATTGAAAAGTAAATTAAGTCCGTTTGATGGAACGGAAATCCACTCTCCGCTTGCAGGGTTGTAGGAATAAAAATCACTTACATAATTAATTCCTACAAGTCCGTATCCGCAATAACCTTTTCCACTTAAACTAAAAGTAGTAGCATACCAACGCGGAGTGCCTCCTGGGAAATCTAACTTCTGAGTCCATGTATTAGCTGTAGTGGAGTAAGCCCAAAATTCATTGTGTTCCAATACCAGATTACCACCAGCCCCTCCAACAACATAAACGGTATCACCAATTGCAAAAGTGTGTGACTCATATAATGCGATTCCGGGCATGGTTGCTTTTGCAGTCCATAAATTTGTTGCTGGATTGTATTCCCACCAGTCCATCGGGTAACCATTCATCGGTGAAAAACCTGTTCCAACATACGCTTTCCCATTTACAACATCAGCTACTGCAGAACCTCTTGCAACACCTGCAAAATTTGCTTTGGCTGTCCATGTGTTTGCAACAGGATCATACTCCCACAAATCCTGCAATTCAGAACCATTGGAATATCCTAAACATACATACCCTTTTCCATTGATGGAAAAAGCTGAAGCTTTTCGTCTTGTTTGTCCCGGAAAGGTTGCAATGGATGACCAGGTATTGGTTGCAGTATTAAATTTACTGAAGTTGTGTGTTTCGCTACCTGTACAAATGATTCCTAATCCATAATAGATTTCATTATTAATTGAAAAACATACTCCATCATAACTACAGCTTGTGAAATCAGTTTTTTGATTCCATGTTGGTTGGGCAAACACAAAATTTATTTGCGGTGCAATAAGCATCAGGAGTAGTGTAAATTGTTTTTTCATTTTTTTGTTTTTAATTGTTTGTAGAAATTGTTTTGATTTTCGGTAAATGTATTTTCTATTTATACTCCTTTGACTTCCATTTTTTAAATTACGGCTATGGCTTTGTAAAGTGCGAAATGCCACTGGTATGATGAATGAACGTGTGCAATGTGCAGTTGCAGATAACGATTGTCAACTTGGCAATTATTTCACCTTCACAACAACCTCTACCTTTGCACGGCCTGTTTCTACATAAGCCATTACAACATTTGTTCGCTCAAATGAAAATACCTTGTCAACAACACGTTTAATAATCCCTGAATCTACCAAATGCAGTCGTTTCACTTAACTGTTTTGCCTTGGGCAGAATTTACCAACGTTTCTATGAAGGAGTTGAAGAATGTTTAGTCAGCAATTTTCTATGATAGCGAAACAAGGCTGACGAAAATATTATTTCATTTTTTTGAACTGGCTTTAGAAACGGTACCGGGTGTTGTATTGTGAATAAAAAAACCGGTAAAAAATCCCTTTTCAGAAACCTTTACCGGTGTGTTTTCTATTTTCAAAAACCACTATCTGGGTATATAAAACTATGACTTTCCTTTTTATCTTTTGTGATTAGCTCAATGTTATAAAATCCGTCATTAAGATTGTTAAGCTGTACCAGGTTTTCTATTGTTGGATTTGCTTCCAAGCGAAGCGATACCTTAAATTGGCAGGTTTTTTTTCATGACTTTGAAAATTTAATTGTTTGGTCTATAAAATTACTGGTGCTGTTTTCAGATTGAATCCGGAACAAATAAATACCATGAGGCAGTTGGCTTACATTCATTTTTAATTTTCCATCATGGATAGTTGTAGATTCTTTTATGATTGTTTTTCCTTCGTAGTCAATTATTTTAACCACCACATTTTTAGTTGCCTTTTTTTCATCAAGGACAAGATTTATTTCTTCACTTGCAGGATTTGGATATAAAAGCATTTCATTATTAGTAATTGTGTTTTCAGTTATGGCTGTTGGAAGCACACCTGTTAGTTTATAAATACCTTGAGTAAAATTGGGAATGTAGCCGCCTGTGTAACCACTGTTTGGGCCCGTAAAAGTGCAAACGGTATGTTGTTCGGTGGAGTCAATCAAAGCCCAGGTAACACCACCATCTAACGTAATTGCAGAGAATGCTGCATAGGAAGTATCGTATTCACTTGTAACAACAAAAGTATTGGCGGTACCCGGCACAAAACCCACATCATATTTGGCCAGAGCATTATCGACATATTCCGTACTGAAATTGATTGGCATGGGTAGCCATGACATACCACCATCCGTAGTGTACACGCTTGAATCCGCATAACCACCACCACCACTACTACTACCGGAAATATATGACGAAGCTACAGCAATACCATAATTTTGGTCACGAAAAGCAATACCTTTTATACCACTTGGGGAAATTGACTGGGGCAACAGTATCCATGTATATCCCATGTCTGTGCTCCTGAAGAAATTCCCATAACTGTCACCCAGCCAAATGGTGTTGCCCACTACTTCATAGGAATTGAACAAAAATATTGTGCGAGTGAGGCCCCCAATTGAAGAGCCTATTGGCAATCCACCGTTGGCAATCCAATTGGCACCACCATCGGTTGTAACAAATACGGAAGAGTCACCAACAGCCACACCTTCCGTTGGTGTAAAAAAATGAACAAATCTTTTTATATCAGGAGAATTGGCCGACGGCTGTAACTGCCATGTGCTTCCACCATTTGTGGTGTTGTAGATATACCCATCCGTACTGGCTGCATAATTTCCTGTTGCAATCCAGGCATGGTTTGCATCAATTGCAGAAATACAGAATGGCACTACATCAGTAGGTAATTCAGCAATTAACCCACTCACCCAAGTGTTACTATTTATGGTTCGGGTATAATATGGAGCAGGACCACCACAAACACCTGCACCGAATACTGCAAAAATTCCCCAAGCAGACATTGGCGTTGGCGCGGAGATGTCAAACACGCAAACACCAGAAGGGGAAGACAGTCCCGTGCCGTGTTTTGTCCATGTTTGCGATTTTACATTCGTTGCTAATGCAATCAGCAATGCTGTTGCAAAAATTAGTTTGTTTTTTTTCATAATACTGTGATGTTAGAATTGTTTGTAATTGATTATTTATCGGAGTTAAAACTACATCCATGCTATAGCGATAAACAAATTTTACAGGTGGACATGCGGTGTACATAAAGCTCATAAGCATGTACACGAGGTAAACAAAATGGTCTTATTTCAAATTCAGGATAAAATCAGTGAGATTATCTTCTGTGTTGAGTTATAATTTTTTGCGCAAATGATACACTGCTGTCATTACACCATCGGGTGAAATATTTAAAATGACAGCCATCCTTTAATGGAAAAATTAATGTTACGTGAACTACGCCACTGCAGAGCAGACGATGTCTCGCGCTAGAATAGTTTCCTGCCTTACCTTCTGCTCAAACAACAGGTGAACAGGTTGCTTGCAGAATCAATCCTGTTTGTCATCCGGAAAATTATACAATCGTAGCCATCACTTTCAACTCGATCGCAATCGGTGTTGGCAGACAGTTAATTTCAAAAGTTGTGCGACAAGGTGGATTGTCTTTAAAATAGTCGGCCCACAATTTATTGTACTTCGGAAAATCATCCTTCATGTTGGTGAGAAAAACGGTGACATCAACTATTTTATCCCAGGATGAACCGGCATCTTCAAGAATTGCTTTCACATTCTTAAAAACAGAATGACATTGCGCTTCGATGTCATAACTGATGATTTCACCTTTCTCATTCAACTCAACTCCCGGAATCTTTTTTGTTCCTCTTTCTCTTGGGCCAACACCTGAAAGAAACAATAAGTTACCCACTTTTCGAGCATGAGGATACAAGCCAACCGGTTCCGGAGCTTTTGAGGAATTGATAGAAGAATGGTTTTCTGACATTATAAATGTTGAATAGCCGAATGATTAAATTGTCATATGGCTAAATGGCTCTATGTTTAATAACCATTTAGTCATTCAACATATAACCATTTTGTTATTATAATTTGGAAGCCAACACACAGGTCTTTTTGTAATTTTTTGTGTCACCTTTTATATCGTACACTTGAATATAAAAAATGTACATGCCGACTCGGGCTTTGTCTTTTGAATCTGTAATTCCGTCCCAAACGAAACTTCCGTCATTACCGATCAACTCATTATTAACGAGCTTGCGGATCAATCTTCCTTTCGCATCATAGACGCTGACATTCGCAACATTTCCCGGATTTTCGAAATGATAAATTACATCCACTACATCGTTGTGTCCGTCATTATCCGGAGAAAATATTTTAGGGTCAATAGAAATTTCATCACCGTTTCCCTGTGAATCATCGTACTCAGAATTTTTGTAACCAGGCGTTGCAAAGCCCGCACTTTCTGCAGCACTGTGCCAGTTGCTTTGATCTTGTGTCGGGCGAGCAGGATTTAATCGTTCAAGGGAAACTCCGGTAGTGGAGTTGAGCAATGGCAATTGCCAGCTTTCGGAATAATTAAGTCTATCAAGAACTTGGTTTGATGACGTGGCAATCATGACACTGTCTGTAGCATCTGTATACGTCGGCATACTGGCAACTTGTACCAAAGCATTCGGATACAGAACTGTATAATTGGCTTCAATATTCGCAACGCTTTTTGTGATCGCCATATAATCACCCGGAAGAAAGACACGATTTGTTGCTGAAATTGTATACAGCGGATTGGTTAACCCATCGAATAAAAATATATCTTTCAAATCGAGCACCTTGGTTGAAGCATTGTACAATTCCACAAACTCACTTCCTCCGCTCTGAGCATGAAACAATACTTCATTGATAACTACATCGCCGGGCGCCGGGACTTGTGTGATATAATAGAAGACTGCCGTTGAATTAGCCTGAATTACATTTGAGGAGACATCAGCAACATTGCTTATGGTAATCACACTTTGAACATTGCCGGTAAATGCTGTCGCAAATGTTAGATGCACCAATGAAAGATCGGATACATCTCTTGAAGCAGTTGAGGGGTTTCCGACGCCATTGTTTACAGAATAATTGATATTCGTTTCGGCAGAAGTTTGTTCGATAGGCTCAGAAAATTTTACATCGAGATGTAAAGAATCAATAACGGCAAGACTTGAAATTACCGGAGAAATAACATCCGGCACAAGGTGTCCGATAAAAAAGTCATCAAAATAAAAACTAGTTGCATTGCTGCTTGTATATGAACATAGCACACCAAAAAAAGAAGATGAATTAAATGCTGTGTTTGTTCCGGATGCTTCGAACGTATAATTTGTTCCACCTGCTGCATCCACAAACAGGTTCCAAAGCCCCGTTGCATCACGCGTGACGCGAACGCCAAGCGTAAATGCATTGGCAATCTGTGCATTTGTTCCCCGGCAAACGGATGTCGATACCAATCCTGCCTGGCTGAACAATTCGACAGCATCATTTGAAAGTGATTCACCGAACTGAAGATAATAACCGTTGAGCGAACCCTCCAGGTTGCTTTGATCGGAAACAAGATATACACGTCCGTAATTTGCTGACGAAGGAGAAAAACTCATCCGTATATAAAAATGCCACTCCGTGCTGTCTAAGGAAGTAAGACTACTTGCAACCGACAAAGAAGAAACTGCCGTTCCCGAGCTCTGCAATTGTAATTGCTGCGACGCATTGACTATGAACTGGGACGCATCGCCGCTCCACGTAGGATTATTCGTAAAATCACCGTCGCTGAAATTGTCTGTCAACTGGGCATGAACAAACAGCGGTAGAATAAAAAGTAATATCAAAAGATTTTTTTTCATTTCACTTCATACATTTGATGCGTCTAAAAGTAAACAAAAGCTGCGAATTACGAATTGGTACGAATCCCGATAAAAGATCGGGACAAGTTGTACGAATGAAGGCCGGAAAGAACGACTGGTTTTCCTGCCTCTTGACTCTTAGTTCTTGATTCTGAATTTAAACCTGAACAATATTGCATATGAAAATAGCTGTCGTTGGAGCCACCGGCCTTGTAGGCGGAATGATGCTGAAAGTATTGGAAGAACGGAATTTTCCTGTCACTGAATTAATTCCCGTTGCCACGGAAAAATCTGTCGGGAAAGAAGTCACATTTAAAGGTTCAAAGTTTAAAGTTCAAAGTTGGCAAACGGCTATTGGATTACATCCACAAATCGCACTATTTTCTGCAGGAGGAAATACATCGCTCGAACTTGCTCCAAAATTTGCAGAAGCCGGATGTGTCGTGATTGATAATTCTTCCGCATGGCGAATGGATCCAACCAAAAAATTAATTGTCCCTGAAATTAATGCTGATATACTGACGCGTGAAGATAAAATTATCGCCAATCCAAACTGCTCGACCATACAAATGGTAATGGCGCTGAATCCTCTCCATAAAAAATACAAGATCAAACGGATTGTTGTTTCTACCTATCAAAGCGTGAGCGGCACCGGAAAAAAAGCGGTTGACCAGTTGATGAATGAACGAAAAAAAGCTGTATTTAAAATGTTAGCAGACACTGAAGCCCTCTCCTTTGGAGAGGGTTTGGGTGAGGCCGAAATGGCTTACAAGCATGTGATTGATTTGAACGTGATTCCACAGATCGATGTTTTTCTCGACAACGGTTACACGAAAGAAGAAATGAAAATGGTGAATGAGACACGCAAGATTCTTCGCGATGATTCCATTCGTGTGACGGCGACAACTGTAAGAGTTCCGGTGAAAGGCGGACACAGCGAATCGGTAAATGTGGAGTTTGAAAAAGATTTTGACCTGGATGATGTAAGAAGAATTCTTGCTGCGGAAAAAGGAATCGTTCTAGTTGATGACATTTCAAAATTTATCTATCCGATGCCGATTCATGCCGAAGGAAAAGATGACGTTTTTATTGGAAGAATACGAAGAGACGAATCACAACCGAACACATTAAATCTTTGGGTTGTTTCCGATAACCTCCGCAAAGGCGCCGCTACCAACGCTGTACAGATTGCGGAATATTTGTTGGAGAAAAAACTGATTTCATAGAAACCGTTTTAATTTTATTTGAGCGTTAAGTTAATCCGAGATTCCTCACTTCGTTCGGAATGACAAACCTTGAAATTCATAAGACAGAAATGGCGG